>JAQDPW010000009.1 GCA_027659245.1 Streptococcaceae bacterium AM104-57 | reverse complement strand
GAGCTCGGTGTTGACTCTAGGAACAAACTTCTGTACTCAGCATATTTGGCTACGAATAGCCAGATAAAAGAGAGAACTAAGTCTTAAACCCACTAAAAAAGTAAGCTCTACAGCTTAACTAATTAACTAAAATAAAAAACGAGGAATCTATCCAAGTGTGAGATGGATTCCTCGTTTTGTTTACTTATATAGTGGATTGAATTTAGAGTATAGTAGATTGAATCTAGAACAGTACAGTACAACTGCTAAAAATATTTCTAGAAATTATCTAGAAATTAGTTTGACTTCCCTAATCTCTCTGTTCATATCTTATTTCAATCCACTATAGTACGCTAAGGATTCTAAAACGTTTTTAGAAATTAATTTGAATTTCCTAGCCGATTTGTTCATATCTTGTTTCAATCTACTCTTCAACGATTTGTTCTATTTGACAAATGCTTCATTTTAAGGTAATATATTGTTCGGGCACCTCTTTTAGAGGTCGGAGCTCTCTAGTTATTAGGGAGCTATTTTTGTTTTTTCCATGAAGCTTTTCTTCTTGGGGTGTAGTTATTGATGAAGGTCTTGTTTTCTCAATCCCCTGTTAGTGAACAAGACCTTGAGCATTTTAGAAAGAGGAATCTATGTCTACGAAATATATTTTTGTCACTGGTGGTGTGGTGTCGTCTATTGGAAAAGGAATCGTTGCAGCGAGTCTTGGACGTCTTTTAAAAAACCGTGGTTTGAAGGTGACCATTCAAAAATTTGACCCTTATATCAATATCGACCCAGGAACCATGAGCCCTTACCAGCACGGGGAAGTCTTTGTAACTGATGATGGGGCTGAGACAGATTTGGACTTGGGTCACTATGAGCGTTTCATCGATATCAACCTCAACAAATACTCAAATGTGACAACTGGTAAAATCTACAGTGAAGTTCTTCGTAAGGAACGTCGTGGAGAGTACCTCGGTGCAACTGTCCAAGTCATTCCTCATATCACAGATGCTTTGAAAGAAAAAATCAAGCGTGCCGCCCTAACGACTGACTCTGACGTTATTATTACAGAGGTTGGTGGAACAGTCGGCGATATCGAGTCCCTTCCATTCTTAGAAGCTCTTCGTCAGATGAAGGCAGATGTGGGTGCAGACAATGTCATGTATATCCATACAACCTTGCTTCCTTACCTCAAGGCAGCTGGTGAAATGAAAACCAAACCAACTCAACACTCTGTCAAAGAATTGCGTGGTCTGGGAATCCAGCCTAATATGTTAGTCATTCGTACAGAAAAACCAGCAGGACAAGGGATTAAAAATAAACTAGCCCAGTTCTGTGATGTGGCACCAGAAGCAGTTGTTGAGTCCTTGGATGTGGATCATCTTTACCAAATTCCACTTAATCTACAAGCACAAGGCATGGATCAAATCGTCTGTGACCATTTGAAAATAGATGCACCTGCAGCAGATATGACAGAGTGGTCAGCTATGGTTGACAAGGTCATGAATCTCAAAAAACAAGTCAAGATTGCCCTTGTTGGTAAGTATGTTGAGTTGCAAGATGCCTACATTTCTGTCGTAGAGGCCTTGAAACACTCTGGTTATGCCAATGATGCAGAAGTGAAGATTGATTGGGTCAATGCTAACGATGTGACAGCTGACAATGTGGCAGAACTTCTATCTGACGCTGACGGAATCATCGTTCCAGGTGGTTTTGGTCAACGTGGAACAGAAGGTAAGATTGAAGCGATTCGCTATGCGCGTGAAAATGATGTACCAATGCTGGGAGTCTGCTTGGGTATGCAGTTGACCTGTATCGAGTTTGCCCGTAATGTCTTAGGTCTTGAAGGAGCTAATTCAGCAGAGCTAAATCCTGATACCAAATACCCTATCATCGATATCATGCGTGATCAGATTGATGTTGAGGACATGGGTGGTACCCTTCGTTTGGGACTTTATCCTTCTAAGTTAAAACGTGGTTCTAAGGCAGCGACAGCTTATCATAACAAAGAGGTGGTGCAACGCCGACACCGTCACCGTTATGAGTTTAACAATGCTTTTCGTGAACAGTTTGAAGGGGCAGGATTTGTCTTTTCAGGAGTTTCACCAGACAATCGTTTGGTAGAAATTGTGGAAATTCCAGAAAATAAATTCTTTGTGGCTTGTCAGTACCATCCAGAGCTATCAAGCCGTCCAAACCGCCCAGAAGAACTCTACACTGCTTTTGTAACAGCAGCTGTCGAAAATAGTAAATAGTCATGATTAAACCTTTGAGAGTCATCTCAGAGGTTTATTTTTTATTTTCGGGATCATGAAAGTATGGAAAATCAGTTCTGAATTTGGTAAGATAAGGGTATGGATTTTGAAAAAATTGAACAAGCATATACCTATTTACTAGAAAATGTCCAAATCATTCAAAATGATTTGACGACAAATTTTTACGATGCCTTGATTGAGCAAAATGGAATCTATCTGGATGGTCAGACAAATCTGGAAGATGTCAAGAAAAACAATCAAGCATTAAAACGATTGGCACTTCGAAAAGAAGAGTGGTTGCGAACCTACCAATTCTTATTAATGAAGGCAGCGCAAACAGAACCTCTCCAAGCAAATCACCAGTTTACACCAGATGCCATTGGTCATTTGATAATTTTTCTGATGGAGCAACTGTGGCCTGCTGAGAATCTAAGTTTATTAGAGTTGGGTTCTGGGATGGGAATTCTAGGTGCTAGCTTCTTAACGTCCATAAACAAAAAGGTAGATTACCTTGGGATTGAACTAGATGACCTCTTGATCGATCTGGCTGCAAGCATGGCAGAAGTTATGGATCTTCAAATGGGCTTTGTCCAAGGAGATGCAGTACGTCCACAGGTATTAAAAGAAAGTGATATTATTGTGAGCGACCTCCCGATTGGCTACTACCCAGACGATAAGATTGCCTCACGTTACCAAGTGGCAGCAAAGGATGAACATACTTACGCTCATCATCTATTAATGGAGCAATCTCTCAAGTATCTTAAGACGGGAGGCTATGCTATTTTCCTTGCTCCAACAGATCTTTTAACGAGTTCCCAGAGTGACCTCTTGAAATCCTGGCTGACTGATCAGGCTCAACTAGTAGCTATCGTAGCTTTACCAGAGGATCTCTTCGCTCAAGGAGCCCAGTCTAAGACCATTTTTGTTGTACAAAAGAAAGTGATAGAAGGCTTTGAGCCCTTCGTTTATCCACTTGCTAGTCTTCGTGATCCTGAAATTTTGTTGGAATTTAAGGAAAATTTTCAAAATTGGTGTCAAGAACATGAAATCTAGTATAAATTTTGATATAATAGTTGAAAACGCTTAAAAAAGGGGAAACATTATGACAAAAACCATTGCAATTAACGCTGGAAGCTCAAGTTTGAAATGGCAACTTTACCAAATGCCAGAAGAAAAAGTACTTGCAAAAGGTTTGATTGAACGCATTGGATTGAAAGATTCTATTTCTACAGTTAAGTTTGATGGTCGTTCAGAACAGCAAGTTCTTGACATTGAAAACCACACTTTGGCTGTAAAAATCTTGCTTGATGACTTGATCCGTTTTGATATTATCAAAGCTTATGATGAAATTACTGGTGTTGGACACCGTGTCGTTGCAGGTGGAGAGTACTTCAAAGAGTCAACAGTCGTGGAAGGTGATGTAATTGAAAAAGTTGAAGAGTTAGGTCTTCTTGCTCCATTGCACAACCCTGCAAACGCTGCGGGTATTCGTGCCTTCAAAGAATTGTTGCCAGATATCACGAGTGTCGTTGTTTTTGATACTTCCTTCCATACAAGTATGCCAGAGAAAGCTTATCGCTATCCTCTACCAACAAAATATTACACAGAAAACAAGGTTCGTAAATATGGAGCTCACGGTACAAGCCACCAGTACGTTGCTCAAGAAGCAGCCAAGGTTTTGGGGCGTCCACTTGAAGAGTTGAAGTTAATCACCTGTCACATCGGTAATGGTGCTTCTATTACAGCTGTTAAGGGTGGTCAATCGGTTGATACCTCAATGGGATTCACTCCACTTGGTGGTGTAATGATGGGAACTCGTACAGGGGATATTGACCCAGCCATCATTCCTTATTTAATGCAATATACAGAGGACTTTAACAAGCCTGAGGACATCAGTCGTATCCTCAATCGTGAGTCAGGATTGATGGGTGTTTCTGGTAAATCTAGTGATATGCGTGACGTGATTGCTGCTATGGAGGCAGGAGATCACGATGCCACTTTGGCTTATGAAATGTATGTTGACCGTATCCAAAAACATATTGGTCAATACCTTGCAGTCCTAAATGGAGCAGATGCTATTATTTTCACAGCAGGTATCGGTGAAAATTCTACTAATGTACGTGAAGATGTTATTTCAGGGATTTCTTGGTTTGGTTGCGATGTAGATCCAGAGAAAAATGTCTTTGGTGCAACCGGAGATATTTCGACAGATGCAGCAAGTGTACGTGTACTGGTAATTCCAACAGATGAAGAACTCGTTATCGCGCGTGACGTTGAACGTTTGAAAAAATAACAGATTAAAAAATCGACCTTCTCGAAAGAGAGATCGATTTTTTTGATCTGGTAGAACTATAGTAGATTGAATTTAAAATAGTACGCCGCGATTGCTAAAATATTTCTAGAAATAAAATTGACTTTCCTAATCTCTTTGTTCATATCTTATTTCAATCCACTATACCATTTAGTCAGCGAAACTTCGCCACTATTGAGCCAAATCTTTTTACCCTTGGCTAATTCTATCTGCAGTTGTCCTTGGTCAGAGATGTCACAGGCTTTTCCTGTGATTATTTCTTGATCCTTCTTGAAGGAAATCTCTTTTCCTAAAACGATTGAGCGCTTTTTATAGAGATAGAGGAGTTCATCGGCTTCTGTTTCGTAGAAACATTTCCAGATTTCAGCAATCAATTCATTGCGAGTAATGGGAGTATGTTGATAAAATAAGCTTCCAGCTTTAGTTTGTAGATTCTTAGGAAATTCAGCGATAGAAAAGTTGATCCCAACCCCAATGATAACATCTGTAACGAGTCCAGTTTCGACAGAGGTAATGGCTTCTGTTAGAATACCAGCAATTTTTTTCTGGTTCAGATAAATGTCATTGACCCACTTAATATCCACATCAATCAAACTAAGATTCTTGATAGCCTTGTAGATAGCCCCAGCTGTTAGAAGTGTATAGGCGGGAAGCTTCTGGTAAGGGAGATTGGGCTGTAGGTGGAGGGACATGTAAATCCCCCCCTTATCTGGAGAATAATAAGGACGTTGAAAACGGCCACGCCCCATGGTTTGACTAGTGGAAAGGTAGAGCCTATCTCCTTTTGCCCCAGCTTCCATAGCCTCTTTAGCATCGGTTTGGGTAGATTTTGTTGAGGGTTTAAACTGGACAGTAATGGGACTATTCGCTTCGATTTCCTGAGGCAAGATAAGGTCTCCGTCCAGAAGTTTATACCCACGATTTTTGATACTGTCAATCTCCAGTCCCTCTTGTTGGAGACGTTGGATCGCCTTCCATACGGAAGTTCGGGATAAGTTCAATCTTTCAGCGATTTTTTCTCCACTTAGATAATCGGTCTCAGTAACTAGTATTTTATAGACTTCTTGGTAGGATTTCATGCTAGCCCCTTTCTGGAATAATTAGATTTATTGTACCATATTTTTAAAAAAGGGATAGCAATTTTCAAGTAATCTTAGCTAACTATAAAATTTTACCCAGTTTTAGTTAGGATGATAGAGGCAAAGTGGTTTTCAAATCCTTTGAAAAGTGGTAAAATGTTTTAATAACTTATTTATCTGAATGTGATATTCAGAAGGAAAGGATCTGTTGTGAAATCAATAGGTGTCATTGAAAAGTTAAAAAGTTTATCGAAACAAGAAGGACTTCTTTTAGGAGTTATTCTGAGTATTTTTCTTCCTTTTTATCTTTTTGTTATTATTTTTATCTCTTACTTACTTTGGTTAGTATATACTGGGGAGATGAAGGGGATCTTGAAACGTTTGTCTCAACACCCTGTCTTGCTCTTTTTTATTGCTTATAGCACTGCAATTTCTCTTCTGGCACAAAATGTGATGGGAGTAGTTTCTTCGGTGGCCATGTTTCTGTTTGCCATCTTCTTTTACTACTATCAATCCCAGTTGACTCCTAAATTTTTCAGGTTGACGATTGAAGGAATATTAGCCTTAAGTGTCTTTGCAGCAGCCTTTGCAGCTTTGGAACATTTCCAAATTGTAAAGAAATTTGATTATACCTTCCTCTCACCACGGATGCAGGTTTGGCATCAAAATCGAGCGGAGGTTGCCTTCTTTAATCCCAATTACTATGGAATTATCTGTTGTTTCTGTATCATGATTGGTTTTTATCTGATTAGCACAACTAAGTTAAGGTGGTTACGAATTTTTTCTATGATTGCCATATTTGCTAATTTATTCGGTTTAAACTTTACGCAGAATCGTACAGCTTTTCCAGCCATTATCTTTGGAGCGATTATTTATCTCTTCACAACTATTAAGAACTGGCGTGCTTTCTGGCTTAGTGTTGGAGTTTTTGGGGTTGGTTTAGCTTTTCTATTTTCGAGTGATTTGGGTGTTCGAATGGGAACCTTAGATTCATCTATGGAAGAGCGTGTTTCTATTTGGAATGCTGGGATGGCCTTGTTTAAACAAAATCCATTCTGGGGTGAAGGACCGCTAACCTACATGCACTCTTTCCCTCGTATTGGAGCACCTTATCATGAACATGCCCACAGTATCTATATAGATACGATTTTGAGTTATGGAGTTGTCGGTACCGTTCTCTTGGGGATTGCTTCTTCCACTCCGGTACGAATGTTGATTGATATGAGTCAAGTACCTAGTAAGCGTCCTATCCTTGGACTTTACCTCTCTTTCTTGACAGTAGTAGCTGTGCACGGAATTTTTGATTTGGCTCTCTTTTGGATTCAATCTTCCTTTATTTTCCTTTTAGTGATGTGTAGTTTACCACTGAAACATAGTATGATTGATGAATTAGTTGATTAAGAAAAAGGCGGTGGGACAGAAATCGATAGACAAAGTCTCGATTTCGTAGTCCCAGCCCCGCGAGGATGATTAGGAGCTTTTTGGAGTCTAAAAGACGAACAAAAAGTTCAATCAGCTACCGCGTCAAAGTTTGATTGCTAATAAAAAGTGAGGTCGGGATCTTTTGTCCCAACCTCTTCTTTTTTTCAATTCAATTATTGAATGGCTTTAAGCAGGTCTTCGGCTTGAATTTTTAGCGATGCTGCAACACTGTCTTCGAGAACTAATTGACCATCTGCCCAAGCAGAATCATTGACACGAGCTGCAGTAAAATCACCGACAACTTGTGTACGGATAAATGGCAAGAGGTCTTTGTAGATTGCAAAGAGTTGTTCATGACCTGCATTTGCTACTGAAGACACAGTAACGATTTTATCTTGAAGGGCAGATGCTCCGCGTGTATCAGACAAGTCAATGGCGCGTGAAAGCCAGTCAAGCAAGTTTTTCACTGTACCAGGAATGGAGAAGTTGTAGACTGGAGAGAAGATCCAGATAGCATCAGCAGCCAGAACTGCCTCACGTGCAGCAGCAACAGCTGGAAGTGTAGGAACTTCAAGGTCTTGACTAAATAAAGGAATTGTAGAGTAGTCAAGGTAGCTGACTTCAACAGTTTCAGCAAGTACTTTTTCAGCTTCTAATGCCATTTGGTGGTTGAAAGAACCTTCACGAAGTGAACCAACGATAAATAATACTTTTTTAGACATAGGGAGTCTCCTTTAGATTTTAATCAGAGTTTCCTCTGTTGTTACACATGATGTTACAACAAAAGGAAATCATTTGCAAGAAATCTGCTTAGAAAATAAAAATCGATGATAGTCAAGATTATTTTTAGGAGTAGAGATTATGAAAAGTCTGTGAAATCAATGATTCAAGCTTCATATACTCCTGTCATAAGAGAAGTTCCGTGCTAAATCCTCCTCTTTTATTCACTTGTAATTCACTTGGATAGATGGTAAAATAGACGAGTGAAAATGAGACAGAAAAAAGAAAAAAATTCCTTATTATTTCAGTACAGCATTGGCTTGACCCTGCTGGCTCTAGTTGTGACTTCTTCCTTTCTCTATTTGGTGTGGCTTAGCATGAAGCCTTATCAGACAGCAAAGGTAGAAGGGGAAAAACTTGCCAAGCAGTATGCGAATCTAGAAACGGTCAGCCAGGTTGATTTCTTTAATGGCTTAGAAAGCTATTATAGCGTTCTTGGTCAAGATAAGAATCAGAAACAAGTTGCTGTTTTAATAGAGAAAAGTAATAACAATATTTACGTATATCAACTAGAAAATGGTACTTCACAAGAAAAAGCAGAAGCAGTTGTTAGAGAAAAAGGAGCTACTGAAATTGATACGGTTACCTTTGGACGCTATGCTGAAAAGCCTGTTTGGGAAATCAAGTCTGGTGGAGACTATTATCTAGTAGATTTTGAAACTGGTGCCCTAATCGAAAAGGAGAAGCTATGAAATTATCTAAACGTGTCTTAGAAATGGAAGAAAGTGTCACTCTGGCTAGTGATGCAAGAGCAAAGAAGTTAAAGGCTGAAGGAAAAGATGTACTTTTCTTAACTTTAGGTCAGCCCGATTTTCATACTCCTGAAAATATTCAAGATGCTGCTGTTGAGGCTATTCGAGATGGACGTGCTTCTTTCTATACGGTAGCTTCAGGTTTGCCTGAATTGAAAGCTGCAGTTAATACCTATTTTGAACGCTATTATGGTTATTCTGTAAAGCCTAATGAGGTCACATTTGCTACAGGTGCCAAGTTTTCCCTCTATACTTTCTTTATGGCTGTGATTAATCCTGGAGATGAGGTTATCATTCCAACACCTTACTGGGTTAGCTATGGGGATCAGGTTAAGATGGCAGAAGGCCTTCCAGTATTTGTCCAAGCCAAGGAAGACAATCACTTTAAAGTAACTATGGAGCAATTAGAAGCAGCTCGAACAGATAAGACTAAAGTCTTGGTTCTGAACTCACCATCTAATCCGACTGGGATGATCTACTCTCGTGAGGAATTATTAGCAATTGGAAACTGGGCAGTTGAGCATGATATTCTTATCTTAGCAGATGATATTTATGGACGTTTGGTCTATAACGGGAATGAGTTCGTTCCAATCTCTAGTCTGTCAGAAGCTATTCGCAAACAAACTATTGTCATCAATGGAGTGTCTAAGGCCTACGCTATGACAGGATGGCGTGTTGGTTATGCAGTAGGTGATCCAGAAATTATTGCTGCTATGAGCAAATTGACTGGTCAAACAACTTCAAACCTAACTGCTGTTTCACAATACGCAACAATCGAGGCCTTAACTGGTCCACAAGACTCCGTAGAAACCATGCGTCAGGATTTCGAGGAACGTCTCAATACCATTTATCCTCTCTTGAGCCAAGTCCCTGGCTTTGAAGTAGTCAAACCGCAAGGAGCTTTCTACCTCTTCCCAAATGTCAAAAAAGCTATGGAGATGAAAGGCTATACAGATGTAACAGCATTTACAACGGCTATTCTTGAGGAAGTTGGTCTGGCCTTGATTACAGGAGCAGGGTTTGGAGCACCAGAGAATGTCCGTCTCAGCTATGCGACAGACCTAGATACACTCAAAGAAGCTATTCGTCGCTTGCACCAATTTATGGAAAAATAAAAATAAGATCTTCGTCGTCTTGACGGAGATTTTTTTGGATAAAACCTGAGATTTTTCTCTGATAGAATCTAGCTATCAGGCATTATTTGTGGTACAATAGTGGGTAATAATGTCTTTAGACAAGTTAAACAAAAAAAGGAAGATAAAACATGACAAAACGTGTAACAATTATCGAAGTAAAAGACTACGTTGGTCAAGAAGTCACTATTGGTGCTTGGGTTGCTAACAAGTCAGGAAAAGGAAAAATTGCCTTCTTGCAATTGCGTGACGGAACTGCCTTCTTCCAAGGCGTGGCTTTCAAACCAAACTTTATCGAAAAATTCGGTGAAGAAGTAGGACTTGAAAAATTTGACACCATCAAACGTCTAAGCCAAGAAACTTCTGTCTTTGTAACAGGGATTGTTAAAGAAGACGAGCGCTCAAAATTTGGTTATGAGTTGGATATTACAGACATCGAAGTCATCGGTGAATCTCAAGACTACCCAATTACTCCAAAAGAACACGGAACAGACTTCTTGATGGACAACCGTCACTTGTGGCTTCGTTCTCGTAAGCAAGTTGCTGTCATGCAAATCCGTAATGCTATTATCTATGCAACTTATGAGTTCTTCGACAAGAATGGCTTTATAAAGTTTGATAGCCCAATTCTTTCAGGAAATGCAGCAGAAGATTCTACAGAACTTTTCGAAACAGACTACTTTGGAACACCAGCCTACTTGAGCCAATCTGGTCAGCTTTATCTTGAAGCTGGGGCTATGGCTCTTGGTCGTGTCTTTGACTTTGGTCCAGTATTCCGTGCTGAAAAATCTAAAACTCGTCGTCACTTGACTGAATTCTGGATGATGGATGCGGAGTACTCATACTTGACACACGATGAGTCACTTGACTTGCAAGAAGCTTATGTAAAAGCATTGCTTCAAGGTGTTCTTGATCGTGCTCCTCAAGCCTTGGAAACATTGGAACGTGACACTGAGCTTTTGAAACGCTATATTGCAGAGCCGTTCAAACGCATCACTTATGATCAAGCTATTGATCTCTTGCAAGAGCATGAAAATGATGAGGACGCGGACTATGAGCATCTCGAGCATGGAGATGATTTCGGTTCACCACATGAAACGTGGATTTCAAACCACTTTGGTGTACCAACCTTTGTGATCAACTATCCATCAGACATCAAGGCCTTCTACATGAAACCAGTTCCTGGGAACCCAGAGCGCGTGCTTTGTGCAGACTTGCTTGCACCGGAAGGTTACGGAGAAATCATCGGTGGTTCAATGCGTGAGGAAGACTACGATGCCCTTGTCGCTAAGATGGAATCACTTGGAATGGATCGTACAGAGTACGAATTCTACCTTGACCTTCGTAAATATGGTACAGTACCACACGGTGGATTTGGTATCGGTATCGAGCGTATGGTAACCTTCGCAGCTGGAACTAAACACATCCGTGAAGCTATTCCATTCCCACGTATGTTGCACCGTATCAAACCCTAATAACCATGAGGCTGGGACAAAAGTCCTAGCCTCTCAATTGTCTTTGGATTATCGAGCAAGACGCAGTGGTTGAGTGGGCTCTACTACGCTGATTTCATCAGCTTTTACAGCCCTACTCAACTGTGCGGAGGTGGGACGACGAAATCGAATTCTAACGAATTACCGATTTCTGTCCCACTCTCACTTTAAATGAAAGAGGTGGAGAAAATGTAGGCAACTCTAAGTAAGTCTTTTAGAAAAACTCATATTACATATTGAAAGAGAGAAAACGATGTTTAAAAGAACTTACAAACGCAATATTCCACTCCTAGCAGGTCTGGAATTCACTTCTTATTTTGGGATTACCAGTTTTTGGATTTTATTTTTCATCCAAAATGGTCTATCCTTACTTCAAATCGGTCTCTTAGAGAGTATCTTTCATGGGACAAGTCTCTTGTGTGAAATCCCATCTGGTATGTTAGCTGATCGATTTAGTTACAAGACCAATCTCTATTTGGCTCGCTTGGCCAGTATTGTGTCCTCTATCTTGATTTTGTTTGGTCAGGGAAATTTTTGGATTTATGCGATTGCCATGATGGTTAATGCTTGGTCCTACAATTTTGATTCGGGGACCAGTACCGCTTTCTTATATGATTCAGCAGTTGAAGCAGGTCAAAAGGACCGATATCTTCAGATTTCGAGCTTTTTATCTGGTGTGGCAGAAGTCACCCGAACCCTAGGTACAGTTGTGGCAGGCTTCTTTATTCATGGAGCATTGGCTTGGACCTATCTGATTGCTATAGGATTTTCATTTCTTTCTATCATTTTGATTTATTTTATGAAAGAACCAATGGCTAAGAGAGAGAAAAATGAAGTCTTAACCTTTAAAATGATTGTCCAGCAAGTTCGTAAAGAATGGCAGGAAAAACCAGTACTCTTTTACTGGATGCTGACTTATCAGCTAGTAGGGACACTCATGTGTATGTTTTACTTTTATTATCAGCAGAAAATAAGTGACTTAGCAGGATGGCAGGTTTCACTGGTTATGCTTATTGGTAGTGGGTTAAATCTTATAGCGGTTTATGTAGCTAGTCAAATCGGTAAAAAATGGAATAGTAATCGAGTTTTTCCGACTCTTGTTGCACTGACGGGCTTGGTCTTGTTGTTGGTGTTTTCAGGAACCCCCTTTGCTTTTCTTCTTGTATATCTTTTAACTGATACACTTTATGCAGTTTATCAGCCGATCTATTTCAATGACTTACAAGGTTATTTACCTTCCAGTGTAAGAGCAACTATGCTTAGTATCAATTCCATGCTCTTTAGTCTTTCCATGATTGTCATATTTCCACTGACAGGCTGGATGATTGATCGTTGGGGTCTTGTAGCTGTCTTTTTAGTTCTAGGCCTTATCTTACTTTTAATTTATCCTATATTAATAATCAGTCTGACAAGGATGGGTAAGCTATTGGACAAGGACTTAAAAACTGAGTAAAGCACGAAAACCTAATTGCCCAAAGGATCATCCTGTGGTACAATAGCAAGAGGAAAAGGAGAAGAGTATGATCGATGTAGAAGAAATTCTAAGTAAGATGAATCCCAATCAAAAGATCAACTATGACCGTGTCATGCAAAAGATGGTTCAAGTTTGGGAAAAAAACGAAGAAAGACCAACCATTCTCATGCACGTCTGTTGTGCTCCTTGTAGCACCTATACTTTAGAGTATTTGACCAAATATGCAGATGTAACTATTTATTTTGCAAATTCAAATATCCATCCCAAAGCTGAGTATCACAAGCGTGCCTATGTGACCAAAAAGTTTGTCAGTGATTTCAATGAACGAACTGGCAATCATGTCCAATATCTAGAAGCACCCTATGAACCCAACGAATACCGTCAGCTAGTCAGAGGTTTGGAAGAAGAACCTGAAGGTGGCGATCGTTGCAAGGTTTGTTTTGACTATCGTCTGGATAAGACAGCACAGGTGGCCATGGACTTAGGATTTGATTACTTCGGTTCTGCCCTGACTATCAGTCCTCACAAAAATTCGCAAACCATCAATAGTATCGGGATTGATGTTCAGAAAATCTACACAACTCATTATCTTCCGAGCGACTTTAAGAAAAATCAAGGCTATAAACGCTCTGTAGAAATGTGTGAAGAGTACGATATTTATCGTCAATGCTACTGTGGCTGTGTCTATGCCGCTCAAGCACAGAATATTGACTTGGTACAGGTCAAGAAGGATGCAACCGCCTTTATGGTAGATAAGGATATCGAAAAAGACTATTCGCATATCAAATTTACTGTTACGAAATTAGATATTTAGACGAAAACCTGCCCAATGTGGCAGGTTTTTTGCTAGGAAAAGGTGATGGAGAGAAGTCGATGGACTGATCTATGAATTCCTAGTCCATGACTCGAGAGATTTCAATAAATCAGTTGAGACTTAAGATTTGTGGATAAAAATGAAGTTTTGCTCAAAGGAGCTTTTGGGAATTTAGAAGACTCCAAAATAGTTCAATACTGTGGTAAAATTATTCCTTTTTTGCATTTATACAACTTATTTAACGCTGTGTTTATTCTTGTGATATAATGTCAAATTATAGAGTGGAGGTCATTTAAAATGATTGATAAAGTAATTGATCAATATAAAAATCATGATAATCTTGATATTCGAGTAGAATTGCATAAGAAGTATTCAAAAAATAAACTGGGATTTAATAATTGGATATTTTCTAACTATCAAATCACTGATGAAGTAAAGGTGCTAGAATTAGGATGTGGTACAGGAGAACTGTGGAAAAGTAATAGTGATTCTGTAGATAAAATGAAGCAGTTGGTTGTTACAGATTTTTCTCAAGATATGGTAAAAACAACGAAGTCAGTAATTGGAAATAGAGACAATGTCAACTATGAAATAATGGATATTCAAAAGATTTCTTTTGAGAATGAAACCTTTGATATTGTTATTGCTAATATGCTTCTACATCATGTGAAAGATATTCCTAAAGCTCTTTCTGAGGTGAATAGGGTCTTAAAAACAGGAGGCATTTTTTACTGTGCTACATTTGGTGAAAATGGGGTTGTAGATTATTTGGCAAGTTTATTTAGAGATGAAGTTAATCAAGATTTAGAAAATAAAACGTTTACTTTACAAAATGGTAAAAGGTACCTGAGTAGGTATTTTAACTCTGTCGATACATTACTCTATGATGATGAGTTACAGGTAACTAGAATAGATGACCTAGTTAAATACATCCAATCGTTTAAAGGAATTTCAGAAATAGGTTCACTAGAAAAGGAAATAATACGTAAAAGATTGGAAAGTGAGTTTAATAATGGTATGTTGATCATTCCTAAAGAATATGGTATGTTTATCGCTCGAAAAGAAAGTTAAGGGAACGAAAGTATGAAAAATTACGGAGAAGCTTTTCGATATTTTAGAAAATTAAACGGATATTCTTTAGAGTATGCTGCAGCTGATTCTATATCAAAATCTCAACTCTCTAGATTTGAAAGGGGAGAAAATGAAATTTCTCTCTCAACGTTTTTTGAATTATTATCAAATATCAATGTTTCGATAGAGAATTTTTGTAATTACTTAGAACATTATAAAAGATCGGAGCTTGATGATTTTTTGGTTAATTTATCTCCAAATTTTTATAGTTTGAATACTAAAGGATTGAAGGAAATAAAAAATGAGCAACAAAAACTTTTTGAGAAGAGTGGGGAAAAAACTCATAAAATAAATACAATTATGGTTCAGGGATTATTAAATCAAATAGATTGTAATTATGTAGTTAGTAGAGAAAATCTAAATTTAGTATATGACTATTTATTCCAGAAGGAACGATGGGAGTCCTATGAGATAACGCTGATTGGTAATTTATATCATCTTTTTGAGATAGATTATATTTACAGGGTCGGAAAAGAAATACTAGAGCGTACACATTATTACGAAAAAATTGGCAAGAATAGAAATTTAGTTGTGTCAGCTTGTTTAAATTTTTGGTTCTGTTGCCTTGAAAATTCACATCTAATATATGCAGACTACTTTGAAATGAAATTAAAAAAATTATTAAAAGATGACACAAAAGTTTTTGAAAAATCTACATTCAAATTTGTAGAAGGATATAAAATATACCTGACAGAATCTAAAGAATCTGGAATTAAGCAAATGCAAAATGTCATTAAATATTTTGAGTTTATTGAGTCTAAAAATATTGCTTTATATTTTCAAAAACGATTAAATGAGCTGGTAGATTAAATAGCATTTTCTCTGTTAAGTCATTTTTTCCAAAGATTGTACTATAGGATTGATGCTATGCGGAAATACAATAACTAAATTTTTTGATACGAAGGTGATTTGTATTTTTTATACCGATTATCTTCGTATTTTTTGTATTAAACGATAGAAGATTGTTCTTAACTTACAAGGAACAAAGACATTAAAAAAGTATTAGTATATCTATTTATTTTGTATATCTTGCGAATTCTATCATAATGGATTTATTCTTTTTTGTGTTTACACAACTTATTTTACACTACCCAAAAAACGAGGTCAGGATTTTAATCCTGACCTCTGACAACTTTACCGATTCTTTAGTTCTACGTAGCGTTTGTACCAAATGTTGACATAGGCTTCTGAGAAAGGACCTCGCTCATTGTTAATCCAATCAACAAGAATCTTTACATGCTCTTTCAGAATATAGTCTAGATCAGAAGAATACTTCATTTTTCGCTTATGTCGTTCATACTCCTCAACGTCCAAGAGGCGTTTTTCACCATCTGTAAACACTTTAACATCCAAATCATAGTCAATGTATTTTAAAGCTTCTTCATCCAGATAGTAAGGACTTGCCATATTGCAGTAGTAGGAGATACCATTTTCACGAATCATAGCGATAATATTAAACCAATATTTCTTGTGAAAGTAAACAATAGCCGGTTCTCGAGTCACCCAACGACGACCGTCACTTTCGGTAACAAGTGTGTGGTCGTTGACGCCGATAATAGCGTTCTCTGTTGTTTTTAGTACCATGGTGTCTCGCCAAGTACGGTGGAGACTCCCATCATGCTTATAACTTTGAATTGTAATAAAGTCGCCTTCTTTTGGAAGTTTCATAACTAACCAACTTTCTACAATTTATAAGTTTATCGTTTACTATTGTATCACATTTTTGTTTAAAGTTCTTAGTTTTTTCATGAAAAAATTAAAGATATTCTCTGAGAGCGCTGGCTATATCCGAAAAATCATAACCTTTTCTAGCTAAAACTTGGGTCAAACGTTGTTTCAGTTCGTATCCTTCATACTTTCGTGAATATTTCCGATACTGCTTGTCTAACTCTTTAAAAATAAGTTCCTGAACGGTTTCTTCTTCGACCTGGCTGTCCAATTGGTCAAAGGCTGTTTTGGCTTCTGTGTAGGAAAATCCTTTATTGGTTAGGCTTTGGATAATCTTATCCTGTAGAGCACGAGCAGGTAATTTCCCCTGGTATTTTTTCAGTAGTTTTTCAGCTGTGCGCTCTGCGACTTCCGTCATATCAAATTCTTGTAAGACTTCTTGGATAATGGATTTAGAAACGCCTTTTTGAGAAATCTTCTGCATCAGCATATAGCTTCCCTTATCTCCTGAAAGCTGATTGGAATTGATGATGGCATAAGCATATTGCCGGTCATTGATCCAATTATCATCTTTTAAAGACTGGATAACTTTGGGGATGATTTTCCCATCAATTTCATGCTTGGTTAGATAATCTCGAACTTCTTTTTCAGTGCGGGCCTTGAAGGATAAGTGGTAAAGAGCTAGATTTTTACTGTAGGAAAATTGCGCAAAGGATTTAATCTCAGTTAGTTCTTCAGCTGAGATCTCTTTCCCTTTAGTCAACATAAAGCGAACAATGGTATCCTCTGTAATGTAGCAGGTTTGGTCCCTATCAAGTTCGAGCAGATAGTGTATTTTTTTCTTTTCAAGTTTTGTGATTTTCATGGTTTACCTCTTATCCAAATGCTTCGAAGGCAGCAACGAGTCGAAGTTTATTGCTATCGACCTGTTTTCTCCCGTAATGGTCGAGAAATAGTTCAGCATATTTGTGATCTTTTAAGTTGTAATTGAGGGACCAAACTGCCCAAAAGAGATCGATATGTCGGTCACTGAAATCAGCCAAACTAAGGTCAATAAAACAAGAGAAATGGCTGGCATCTTTAAGAATAAAGTTTGGAAGGCAGGCATCCCCATGAATAAAGGCATCAGTTTTTAAAAGATGCCCTTGTTCTTGGATGAGTTGGAAGGCCTCTTCGCGACTGTTAATCTGGAATTGGGGTAGGAGCGCCTTGGCATAGAACTCGCCTTTTTCATAGTTTTTCAAGGTTCTGTCTTTATAGGTTTGTAAATGATTTTCTGATGGAAAATTTTTCGGATATAAGCTGTGAAGCTTTTTGAGAGCCTCTGCCATGGTTTGACAGATTGTCTCTGGCTGGTCTAAAAAAGCGAGAGCATCATGACCAATAGCCTCTTTAGTCAGGAGGTAGTCTTTATCCGTAGATAGATAGTGGATGACTGGTGTTCCTATTCCCTCTTGTTCAAACCAACTTGCAATGCGAGCTTCTCGCTCTAATCTTCCCTTTTGATCAATTTTCAAATAGTAACCTGAATCGAGATAGAGAACCCTTGCGCCTGAATGAGAAGAGCTGTCAGAAAGAGTTGCTCCCTCTATATAAGTTCGTAATTGCTCAGGAAAATCCAATGGGGAAAAATGAGATATCTTTGTATTCATGGTTTTATTGTAACATATTCTTAAACATTGAGAAACTACGTGGTATAATAGACTTATGAGTCTTAAAGTCAAACAAAAAATTCCATTAAAAATTAAGCGTATGGGGATTAACGGGGAAGGAATCGGATTTTACCAGAAAACCCTTGTTTTTGTTCCAGGCGCCCTCAAGGGTGAAGATATCTATTGTCAGGTGACTTCCGTTAAGCGTAACTACGTTGAGGCTAAACTCCTTGAGGTCAATAAAAAATCTAAGTTTCGAGTGGTACCAGACTGTACTATCTATAATGAGTGTGGTGGCTGTCAGATTATGCACCTACATTATGACAAGCAGTTGGAGTTCAAGACGGATCTCCTCCATCAAGCTCTGAAAAAATTTGCCCCTTCTGGCTATGAAAACTTTGAAATAAGACCAACCATTGGCATGCAGAAACCAAAATATTATCGGGCTAAACTGCAATTTCAAACACGAAAATTCAAGGGGCAAGTCAAGGCTGGCTTGTATGCTCAAAATTCCCATTATTTGGTCGAGTTAAAGGACTGTCTTGTTCAAGACAAGGAGACGCAATCTATTGCTAATCGCATTGCTGAACTCTTGACTTACCATCAAATTCCGATTACAGATGAACGGAAAATCCTTGGGGTTCGGACCATCATGGTTCGTCGAGCACGGAAAACTGGGCAAGTCCAGATTATCATTGTGACCAATCGCCAATTGAATTTGACTCAATTTGTGAAAGACCTAGTCAAGGATTATCCTGAAGTAGTGACTGTCGCAGTCAATACCAATACTGCCAAAACTTCTGAGATTTATGGGGACAAGACAGAGATTATTTGGGGTCAAGATAGTATACGTGAGGGTGTTTTAGACTATGAGTTCTCTCTTTCACCTCGAGCTTTTTATCAGCTTAATCCTGAACAGACGGAAATCCTCTACAGTGAAGCGGTTAAGGCCTTGGACGTAAATAAGAATGACCATCTGATAGATGCCTATTGTGGTGTTGGTACCATTGGTTTTGCCTTTGCCAAAAAAGTTAAAAGCCTGAGAGGGATGGATATTATTCCTGAAGCTATTGAGGATGCTAAGGCAAATGCCCAGCGTATGGGGTATAGTAATACCCACTATGAGGCAGGTACAGCAGAAGAAATCATCCCTCGTTGGTACAAGGAAGGCTATCGTGCTGATGCCTTGATTGTGGACCCGCCACGTACTGGTTTAGACGACAAGCTCTTGGATACCATAATCAAATACACTCCTGAAAAGATGGTCTATGTTTCTTGCAATGTATCTACCCTAGCGCGTGATTTAGTCCGTTTGGTAGAGGTCTATGACCTCCACTATATCCAGTCGGTTGATATGTTTCCGCATACGGCTAGGACGGAAGCAGTGGTCAAATTGACCAAGCGCGAATCATCTTCTAAATAGAAATAAGAGCACGAAAATTTTTGAAAATCAGTTTTCCGATTACAGAGTAAGATTTGCAAGCTCCCTATATTTATGATAAAATAAGTAGAAAATAAAATGAAAAAAGAGGTATGTGAAATGTCACGTAAACCATTTATCGCTGGTAACTGGAAAATGAACAAAAACCCAGAAGAAGCAAAAGCATTCGTTGAAGCTGTAGCATCAAAACTTCCTTCATCAGACCTTGTTGAAGCAGGTATCGCAGCTCCTGCTCTTGACTTGACAACTGTTCTTGCTGCTGCTAAAGGTTCAAACCTTAAAGTTGCTGCTCAAAACTGCTACTTTGAAAATGCTGGTGCTTTCACTGGTGAAACTAGCCCACAAGTTTTGAAAGAAATCGGTACTGACTACGTTGTTATCGGTCACTCAGAACGTCGTGACTACTTCCACGAAACAGACGAAGACATCAACAAGAAAGCAAAAGCAATCTTTGCTAACGGTATGCTTCCAATCATCTGTTGTGGTGAGTCACTTGAAACTTACGAAGCTGGTAAAGCAGCAGAATTCGTAGGTGCTCAAGTTTCAGCTGCTCTTGCTGGATTGACTGCAGAACAAGTCGCTTCAACAGTTATCGCTTATGAGCCAATCTGGGCTATCGGTACTGGTAAATCAGCTTCACAAGATGACGCACAAAAAATGTGTAAAGTTGTTCGTGACGTTGTAGCTGCTGACTTCGGTCAAGAAGTTGCTGATAAAGTACGTGTTCAATACGGTGGTTCAGTTAAACCTGAAAACGTTGCTGAATACATGGCTTGTCCAGACGTTGACGGAGCTCTTGTAGGTGGTGCATCACTTGATCCAGAAAGCTTCTTGGCATTGCTTAACTTTGTAAAATAAGCCTCAAATATCTGAGACAGACAGTTCCCTCTCTCGAGGTTAAGACTGCCTGTCTTCTTTTTAGTAAAAAGGCGTGCGTAAGCACGCTCTTTTCTGCATTTTGAATGAAAAAGAAAGGAGAATTATGCTTTATATTTGGTCTTATCTTAAACGTTATCCCAAGTGGCTACTATTAGACTTCCTCGGAGCTATTTTCTTTGTCATTGTCAATCTAGGTCTACCAACTGTTCTGGCTCGCATGATTGACCAAGGAATCAACCAAGGCGATAAGGATAAACTCTATTTTTGGGCTATCGTAATGTTGGTTATTATCGTCTTGGGAACATTTGGACGGGTCGTGCTATCTTATGCGGCTAGTAAATTGACCACCAATATGGTTAAGGACATGCGGGATGATGTCTATGCTAAGCTGCAAGAGTATTCTCATCATGAGTACGAGCAAATTGGTGTGTCTTCACTAGTCACTCGTATTACCAGTGATGCCTTTGTCCTCATGCAGTTTGCGGAACAAACGCTTAAGTTGGGTGTTATCACTCCCATGATGATGCTGTCGAGTATTCTCATGATTTTCTTGACCAGTCCTTCACTAGCTTGGATTGTAGCTTTTTCCGTTCCTTTTCTAGCTGTAGTAGTCCTTTATGTGGCGGTGAAAACGCGTCCCTTATCTGAAAAACAACAGAAAACTTTGGATAAGATTAACCAGTATGTCCGTGAAAATTTGATGGGGCTACGAGTGATTCGTGCCTTTGCTCGTGAAGACTTCCAAGAAAACCGTTTCGAAGAGAAAAATGCGATCTATGCGGATAATTCAAATCGTTTGTTCAAATTGACTGGTTTGACAGAGCCGCTTTTTGTGCAAATCATTATTGCCATGATTGTAGCTATCGTTTGGTTTGCTTTGGATCCTCTCAAACAGGGAAGTTTGCAGATTGGGGATTTGGTGGCCTTTATCGAGTATAGTTTCCACGCTCTCTTGTCCTTCCTTTTCTTGTCAAACCTCTTTACCATGTATCCTAGAACGGCCGTATCCAGTGAACGCTTGAAGGAAATCATGGATATGCCGATTTCCATTGATCCAAATGAGGACGGAATTCAAGAAACAGAAACCCATGGTTATCTAGAATTTGATAATGTGACCTTTGCTTATCCTGGTGAAACGGAAAGCCCTGTTTTGCATAATATTTCCTTTACTGCTAAACCGGGAGAAACCATTGCTTTTATCGGTTCGACTGGGTCAGGTAAGTCTACTCTGGTTCAGTTAATTCCTCGTTTTTATGATGTTACACTGGGGAAAATTAAGGTCGATGGTGTCGATGTCCGGGATTACCGTCTCAAATCACTCCGCCAGAAAATTGGATTTATTCCACAAAAAGCCTTGCTCTTTACTGGGACTATCGCAGACAATCTCCGTTACGGGAAAGAAGATGCCAGTCATGAGGACTTGCACCAAGCAGCTGATGTAGCCCAAGCCAAAGACTTTATCGAAAGTCGAGAAGAAGGTTTTGCGACTCATCTGGCTGAAGGGGGAAGCAACCTATCAGGTGGTCAGAAACAACGCTTGTCGATTGCCCGAGCAGTCATCAAGGGTCCAGATATCTACATTTTTGATGATTCTTTCTCAGCCTTGGACTACCGTACAGATGCTATCTTGCGCCGTCGTCTCAAGGAAGTGACGCAAGATGCTACAGTATTGATTGTTGCGCAACGTGTTGGAACTATCATGGATGCTGACCAGATTATTGTGCTTGATAAAGGCGAAATCGTTGGTCGTGGGCGTCATGAAGAATTGATGGAAACTAATGACATCTATCGAGAAATTGCTGAGTCGCAGTTGAAAAATGCGTCTCTGACAGAAGAATAGGGGGTAAAGGATGAAACAACAATCTAGTCTAGCTCGTCTATGGAGCTATTTAAAAGCCTACCGTTTCTCTGTTTTCTTTGCAGTCTTCTTGAAAATAGTTAGCGTCATTATGAGTGTTATCGAGCCTTTCGTATTGGGACTTGCTATCACTGAGTTAACCAGCAACCTCCTTGCCATGGCAAATGGTGTTGCAGGAGCAGGGATTAATACCAGCTATATCGCAGTGATTCTGGCGATCTATCTCTTGCGTGGCCTTTTTTATGAGTTGGGTTCTTACTACTCAAACTATTTCATGACCAATGCTGTCCAGTCTATGATACAGGATTTGCGAAATGAAATGAGCGAAAAAATCAACCGCATCCCTGTGTCTTACTTTGACAAGCACCAATTTGGAGATTTACTGGGACGTTTTACTAGTGATGTAGAGACCGTATCTAATGCACTCCAACAATCCTTCTTACAGATTGTTAATGCAGTCTTTACCATTATTTTTGTTATGGGAATGGTCCTCTATCTAAATCTTCAGCTGGCTATCATTGTTATCTTGTCGATTCCGATTACTTATTTTGGTGCTAAAACGATTCTGAATCGTTCGCAGCCGTACTTTAAACAGCAGGCAGCTATATTGGGACGCATGAATGGATTTGTACAGGAAAACTTGACAGGTTTCAATGTTCTAAAACTTTTTGGCCGTGAAGAAAACTCCCAGCAGGAATTTGCGGCTATTACAGATGAATTGCAACAGGTTGGTTTTAAGGCTAGCTTTATCTCAGGTTTGATGATGCCTGCCCTTCATATCGTGTCTGATTTAACTTACTTAATTGTTGCAGTATTAGGTGGATTGCAGGTTATCGCAGGCCGCTTAACCATTGGTAATATGCAGGCTTTCGTTCAGTATGTGTGGCAAGTCAGTCAACCGATCCAAAATATCACTCAATTAGCAGGACAAATGCAAAGTGCCAAGTCTTCGCTTGACCGTGTCTTTGAAGTTTTGGATGAACAAGAAGAAGTCCAAGCTGCTGAAGTGAAAGAACTAGCACTATTGACAGGTCAAGTTAGCTTCAAGAATGTCGATTTCCAATACGTGGAAAACAAACCATTGATTCGCAATTTCAACCTAGATGTTAAACCTGGAGAGATGGTGGCTATCGTAGGACCTACTGGAGCAGGTAAAACAACCTTGATTAACCTTCTTATGCGTTTTTACGATGTGACAGCTGGTGCCATTTTAGTGGATGGGCAAGATATTCGTGACCTGTCTCGTCAGGACTACCGTCGTCAGTTTGGGATGGTCCTACAGGATGCCTGGCTCTATGAAGGCAGTATCAAGGAAAATCTTCGCTTTGGAAATCTTGAGGCAACGGATGAGGAAATCGTTGAAGCGGCTAAGGCGGCTAATGTTGACCACTTTATCCGCACCCTTCCTGGTGGCTACAACATGGAAATGAACCAAGAGTCAAGTAATATTTCTCTTGGTCAGAAGCAGTTGTTAACTATCGCGCGTGCTCTCTTGGCTGATCCAAAAATCTTAATTTTGGACGAAGCGACCTCATCAGTCGATACTCGTTTAGAACTCTTGATTCAAAAGGCCATGAAACGTTTGATGAAGGGGAGAACAAGTTTTGTTATCGCCCATCGACTTTCGACTATTCAGGAAGCTGACAAAATTTTAGTGCTGAAAGATGGGCAGATTATCGAACAAGGAAATCATGAAAGTCTCTTAGCTGCAAAAGGTTTCTATTATGACCTTTATCAAAGTCAATTCTCTAATAAAAACAGCGAAAATAACTAAAAAAACATCTGCACATTTTCTTAAATTATCAGTCAATTACAACTTTTTTAATATGGGTTAATTTCCTTGCTTTTGTATACTAGGAGTGGTATACTGAGGTAGTAATCAATAAAGATGGTTACAAAAAATAATAATGAGGTGAAAAAAATGGTAGAATTGAAAAAAGAAGCAGTAAAAGATGTAGCAACATTAACTAAACCAGCGGCAGAAGCGCTAGTAAATACAAAGGAAGTTTTGAATCAAGCAGTAGCAGATTTGTATGTAGCCCATATCGCTCTACACCAAGTACACTGGTACATGCGTGGACGTGGCTTTATGGTATGGCATCCTAAGATGGATGAATACATGGATAGCCTTGATGGTTACCTAGATGAAATCAGCGAACGCTTGATTACACTCGGTGGCAAACCATACTCTACTTTGACAGAATTCCTTCAACACAGTGAAATCGAAGAAGGTGTTGGAGAGTTCCGTAACGTAGAAGAAAGCTTGGAACGTGTCCTTGAGATTTATCGTTACCTTATCACTCTTTTCCAAAAAGCATTGGATGTAACAGATGAAGAAAGTGATGATGTAACCAATGATATCTTCGTTGGTGCTAAAGCTGACCTTGAAAAAACTGTCTGGATGCTTGCAGCAGAATTAGGACAAGCACCTGGTTTGTAAGATACATTATTTTTCTAAAAATCCGTAGAAGTTTTCTACGGATTTTTTCTATTCAGGAGGGCATTCCAAAACAGTCTTTTTTGAAGATTTTTGATAAAATAGAACTATCAATGAAAAGGATGAAAGCATGACAAAAAAAATCGTAGCCATTTGGGCTCAAGATGAAAAGGGTGTGATCGGAAAAGAAGATCGTTTGCCATGGCATTTGCCAGCAGAGTTAAAACATTTTAAAGAAACAACCTTGAATCATGCTATTTTGATGGGGCGTGTAACCTTTGATGGAATGGGACGACGATTACTTCCAGGACGTGAGACTTTAATTTTGACGCGCAATCCCGAAGAGTCAATTGAAGGAGCTCTAGTTTTCCAAAATGTTGAAGATGTTTTAGACTGGTACCATCATCAGGGTAAAAATCTCTATATCCTTGGTGGCAAGCAAATTTTTCAGCTTTTTGAACCTTACTTAGATGAGATTATTGTGACACAAATTCATGCTCAAGTTGAAGGGGATACTTATTTTCCAGAGGATTTTGATTTGACTGTTTTTGAGACTGTTGCAAGCAAATCGTATAGCAAAGATGAGAAAAATGCTTTTGATTTTACCATCGAATATAGAAAGAGAAAGGAAGCCTAATGGAGCGCAGTATTTTTGGATTTTTTACAGCTCTTTTGTGTGCTGTCTGTTTTGTAGCTGGAACACACGCTTTTCGTAAAAAGCGCTTTGGACTTGCTACTCTACTTTGGCTTAATGCCTTTACAAACTTGGTGAATAGCATTCATGCTTTTTATATGACCTTATTTTAGAGAGAATGAATAATTAGAACGGAAGGGAATCATGCCTACAAATAGGAAAAATGATATGATGGTTTATTGCTCATTTTGTGGCAAAAGCCAAGAAGAAGTTAAAAAAATAATCGCTGGGAACAACGCTTTTATCTGTAATGAGTGTGTGGAGTTAGCCCAGGAAATCATTCGTGAGGAGTTGGCAGAGGAAGTCTTGGCAGACTTGTCTGAGGTGCCAAAACCAATCGAACTCCTAAACATCTTGAACCACTATGTGATTGGTCAAGATCGTGCTAAACGTGCTTTGGCAGTTGCTGTATATAACCACTACAAACGCATCAATTTCCATGACACTCGTGAAGAGTCAGAAGATGTGGATTTGCAAAAATCAAACATTTTGATGATTGGCCCAACAGGTTCAGGGAAGACTTTCCTTGCTCAAACACTTGCTAGAAGTTTGAATGTACCATTTGCCATTGCAGATGCAACAGCTCTTACTGAGGCTGGTTATGTCGGTGAGGACGTTGAAAATATCCTCCTCAAACTCTTGCAAGCAGCTGACTTTAATATCGAACGTGCAGAACGTGGAATTATCTACGTAGACGAAATCGACAAGATTGCTAAGAAGAGCGAGAACGTGTCTATCACACGTGATGTTTCTGGTGAAGGTGTGCAACAAGCCCTCCTCAAGATTATCGAGGGAACTGTAGCTAGCGTACCACCTCAAGGTGGACGCAAACATCCACAACAAGAAATGATTCAAGTGGATACGAAAAATATCCTCTTTATCGTGGGTGGTGCCTTCGATGGAATCGAAGAAATTGTCAAACAGCGTTTGGGTGAAAAAGTGATTGGTTTCGGACAAAATAACAAGGCCATTGACGAAAATAGTTCTTACATGCAAGAAATCATCGCAGAAGATATTCAAAAATTCGGTATTATTCCTGAGTTGATTGGACGCTTGCCTGTCTTTGCAGCCTTGGAGCAGTTGACTGTAGATGATTTGGTTCGCATCTTGAAGGAACCAAGAAATGCCTTGGTTAAACAATACCAGACCTTGCTTTCTTATGATGATGTAGAGCTTGAATTTGACGATGAAGCTCTTCAGGAAATTGCAAATAAAGCTATCGAACGTAAAACGGGTGCGCGTGGTCTTCGCTCAATTATCGAAGAAACCATGCTAGACGTTATGTTTGAAGTTCCAAGTCAAGAAAATGTGAAAACTGTTCGTATCACAAAAGAAGCGGTTGACGGAACGGCTAAGCCAATCCTAGAGACAGCCTAGAGGTGACTATGGAAATCAATACACACAATGCTGAGATTTTGCTGAGTGCAGCCAACAAGTCCCACTATCCAGAGGATGAACTTCCTGAGATTGCTCTTGCAGGTCGCTCAAATGTTGGGAAGTCAAGTTTTATCAACACCATGCTCAATCGTAAAAATCTAGCTCGTACTTCAGGAAAACCAGGAAAAACACAACTACTCAATTTCTTTAATATTGATGATAAGATGCGTTTTGTGGATGTGCCTGGTTATGGTTATGCCCGTGTTTCCAAAAAGGAACGTGAAAAATGGGGTCGTATGATTGAGGAGTACTTGACTACTCGAGAAAATCTTCGAGCGGTTGTTAGTCTCGTTGACCTTCGTCATGACCCGACAGCAGATGATGTGCAGATGTACGAATTTCTTAAGTATTATGAGATTCCTGTCATCATTGTGGCGACTAAGGCAGACAAGATTCCGCGTGGCAAATGGAACAAGCACGAATCAGCTATTAAAAAGAAATTAAACTTTGATCCAAGTGATGATTTTATCCTCTTTTCATCTGTGACAAAAGCAGGAATGGATCAGGCTTGGGATGCTATTTTAGAAAAACTGTGAGGAATACAAATGGCAAAAACAATTCATACAGATAAAGCTCCAAAGGCAATCGGACCTTACGTTCAAGGAAAAATCGTTGGCAACCTTTTGTTTGCTAGCGGTCAAGTTCCATTGTCTCCTGAAACTGGAGAAATCGTAGGAGAAACGATCCAAGAACAGACTGAACAAGTCTTGAAAAATATTGGAGCTATTTTAGCAGAGGCAGGAACGGATTTTGACCATGTTGTTAAAACAACTTGCTTTTTGAGTGATATGAACGACTTTGTACCTTTCAATGAGGTATACCAAACAGCCTTTAACAAGGAATTTCCAGCTCGTTCAGCTGTAGAAGTAGCTCGTCTTCCTCGCGATGTTAAAGTCGAAATTGAAGTCATCGCAGAGATTGGATAAGCGAGTTGAAGTTTGGTTCTTCCAAACTTCTTTTGATATAAGGAGACAAAGATGACAAAGAAACAACTTCACCTGGTGATTGTAACAGGGATGAGTGGTGCAGGGAAAACTGTAGCCATTCAATCCTTTGAGGATTTAGGATATTTTACCATTGATAATATGCCACCTGCTCTCTTGCCAAAGTTTTTGCAGTTGGTCGAGACCAAGGACGATGACCACAAGTTAGCTCTAGTGGTGGATATGCGTAGCCGTTCTTTCTTTTCAGAGATTCAAGCTGTCTTGGATGAATTGGAAAATCAAGATGATTTGGACTTTAAAATTCTCTTTTTGGATGCTGCGGATAAGGAATTAGTGGCACGCTATAAGGAAACCAGAAGAAGTCACCCTCTGGCAGCAGATGGTCGTATTTTAGATGGGATTAAGTTGGAACGCGAACTCTTGGCTCCACTGAAAAATATGAGTCAAAACGTAGTAGACACAACAGAGTTAACTCCCCGTGAACTTCGTAAGACGATTGCAGAGCAATTTTCAGATCAAGAACAGGCTCAGTCTTTCCGTATTGAGGTCATGTCTTTTGGCTTTAAATACGGTATTCCCATTGATGCCGACTTAGTTTTTGATGTCCGTTTCCTCCCAAATCCCTACTATCTACCAGAACTTCGTAATCAAACAGGTGAAGACCAGGCAGTTTACGACTATGTCATGAAACATGAGGAATCCGAAGACTTTTACCGCCATTTATTAGCCTTGGTTGAACCAATTCTCCCAGGCTATAAAAAAGAGGGTAAATCTGTCTTAACCATTGCAGTTGGTTGTACTGGTGGTCAACACCGAAGTGTTGCTTTTGCCAAGCGTTTAGCAAATGATTTGTCTAAAAATTGGCCAGTAAATGAAAGTCATCGTGATAAAGATCGAAGAAAGGAAACGGTAAACCGTTCATGAGAAAACCAAAAATTACGGTGATTGGTGGGGGAACTGGAATCCCCGTTATCTTAAAAAGTTTAAGGGAAAAGGATGTCGAGATCGCAGCGATTGTAACTGTTGCTGATGATGGAGGTTCTTCAGGTGAACTTCGTAAAAACATTCAACAGTTAACACCACCAGGTGATTTGCGTAATGTCCTTGTAGCCATGTCAGATATGCCAAAATTCTATGAAAAGGTCTTTCAATACCGTTTTTCAGAGGATGCAGGTGCTTTTGCTGGTCATCCATTAGGAAACATTATCATAGCTGGATTATCTGAAATGCAGGGTTCGACCTATAATGCCATGCAATTGCTGAGTAAATTCTTCCATACTACAGGCAAGATTTATCCATCTAGCGACCATCCCTTGACCCTCCATGCTGTCTTTAAAGATGGTTCAGAAGTAGCTGGGGAAAGTCACATCGCAGACCATCCAGGAATGATTGACCATGTCTATGTTACCAATACTCTGGATGATGAAAAGCCACAGGCAAGTCGCAGAGTCGTCAATACGATTCTTGAGAGTGATATGATTGTCTTGGGCCCAGGTTCACTCTTTACTTCGATTTTGCCTAATATTGTTATTGAAGAAATTGGTCAGGCTCTTCTGGAAACCAAGGCTGAAATTGCCTATGTCTGCAACATCATGACCCAGCGTGGAGAGACTGAGCATTTCACAGATAGTGATCACGTAGAAGTCCTGCATCGTCATTTGGGTAGACCATTTATTGATACAGTACTCGTCAATATCGAGAAGGTTCCGAGGGATTATATGGATACCAACCGATTTGATGAGTATTTAGTACAGGTTGAACATGATTTTGAAGGCTTGCGTAAGCAAGTCCCACGTGTCATTTCATCCAACTTCCTACGTTTGGAAAATGGCGGAGCCTTTCACGATGGTGATTTAATCGTAGATGAGCTCATGCGCATTATACAGGTGAGAAAATGAGTTTTACAGTTGCAGTAAAAGAAGAAATTTTGGGTCAGCACCATCTGAGTCGCCACGAACTATCTGCCATTATTAAGATGTCTGGTAGTATTGGTTTATCGACTTCTGGCTTGACCTTGTCCGTCATTACAGAAAATGCTAAGTTGGCTCGTCATCTCTATGAATCTTTTTTGCACTTCTATGAGATTAAATCAGAAATTCGTCACCATCAGAGAAGTAATCTTCGTAAAAATCGAGTCTATACTGTTTTTACGGATGAGCGAGTCCAAGAACTACTCAGTGATTTGCACTTGGCAGACTCCTTCTTTGGACTAGAGACTGGTATTGCGCCTGAAATTCTAGCAGATGAGGAAGCAGGTCGTGCCTATCTCTGTGGAGCATTTTTGGCAAACGGAAGTATTCGGGATCCAGACTCTAGTAAATACCAGCTTGAGATTAGCTCAGTCTATCTGGACCATGCCCAAGGGATTGCGGCGCTTCTTCAGCATTTCTTGTTGGATGCCAAGGTGATTGAACGAAAAAAAGGTGCAGTGACCTATCTTCAGCGTGCTGAGGATATCATGGACTTTCTCATAGTTATTGGAGCCATGCAGGCGCGTGATACTTTCGAAGGCATCAAAATCTTACGTGAAACTCGTAATGATCTCAATCGTGCTAATAATGCAGAGACGGCTAATATTGCTCGGACGGTTTCAGCAAGCATGAAAACCATCAACAATATCAGTAAAATCAAAGATAGAATTGGTTTGGATAATCTTCCAGCAGACTTGCAGGAAGTCGCTCGTCTTAGGATCCAGCACCCTGATTACTCTATCCAACGATTAGCAGATAGTCTCAGTAATCCCATGACCAAGAGTGGTGTCAACCACAGATTGAGAAAGATAAATAAACTAGCAGAGGAATTGTAAAATATAAGATATTGATATTCAAAAAAGATATATCGAGATTGATGTTTAAAAATTTTTAAAATAACCTCAAATTTAAAAAATTCTACTGAAGTTTCATTCAGTAGAATTTTCATTTTCAGAGGATTCGTTGTTTTAAGAGATTAAGGTTCTAGATAGAATTCTAAAAATTTTAAATTTTTATTTTTAATCTTCATTAAATTGCGTAGTTATAGTTTTTTAAAAAATTAATAGATAGTTATGTATTTTCTTTATAAAATCTTTAAATTTATATTTTATTATTGAAGTGTAAATTTAAGGAGGATCAAAATGAAAAAAAATATTTTAGAGACACGGAATTTGTCAAAGAAATTTGGGAATCAACTTGTAGTGAATAATATTTCATTACAAGTGAAAGAGAATTGTATCTACGGATTACTTGGTCCAAATGGTGCTGGGAAATCAACTACACTAAAGATGATAACAGGAATGCTCCATAAATCGTCCGGAGATATTATATTTAATGATCATATATGGAGTAGAAAGGATCTCGAACAAATTGGTGCCTTGATAGAGTTACCTCCCTTGTATGAGAACTTAAGTGCAAGAGAAAATTTAAAAGTAAGAACAATGTTACTTGGATTACCCGAATCAAGAATTGATGAAGTTCTACAAATCGTTGGTCTATCAAATACAGGTAAAAAAAGAAGTGGAAAATTTTCTTTGGGAATGAAACAACGATTAGGAATTGCAATAGCACTGTTAAATAATCCTAAATTATTAATTTTAGATGAACCAACCAATGGCTTAGATCCATTGGGAATTCAAGAATTAAGGGAGATGATTCTTGGCTTCCCAAAACAAGGCATTACAGTAATTCTATCCAGCCATAATATTTCCGAAGTTGAGCAAGTTGCAGATTATATCGGAATAATATGTGAAGGTGAATTAAAATACCAAGATATAAAAAACTCTCAAGAAAGTTTAGAAAATTTATTTTTGGAAGTAGTAAAGAAGGAGGATTAAAAAATGATGAATTATATTCTTGGTGATTATTTAAAATATAAAAGAACTTTTTTAAAAAAAATAATCTATATAATACCTATATCTTTGATAATTCTTTCTTATATACTGGCACCACCATATTTTACAGTAGATTCATATAATTGGTGGTATACTATAATTATGCCAATTACTTATGCACTGATTCCTGCTTTAATGAATCGATACGAAGATAAAAAAATAAAATATAGGGCAGTTTATCCTCTAAGTATTGATTTAAGAAAGATTTGGATATCAAAAATTATTGTAGCAAGCTGTTTGATTCTGATGACAAGTTTGGTTCACTTGATAGCAGTTTTAATTGTGCAATTTATTTTTGGAGAACAAATATTTTTAAGCTATAGCTTTAGTACTTTATTAGTTTCGAGTATAGCATTAGTGGTATCAAGCATATGGCAAATTCCATTTTGCCTACTATTAGCTAAAAAGTTTGGTTTTTCTATTAGTCTTATGATAAATGGTTTACTAGGTGTTGTACTTGGAATTATGTTTTCTGCTGGAGATTATTGGTTGTTTTCCCCATATAGTTGGAGTATAAGAGCTATGGTTCCAATGCTGAAAATTATGCCAAATGGACTACCAGCAGATGCAGGAAATATAATGTTAAACACATCCATTTTGCCTCCATGTATCTTCTCAATTCTGTTATTTCTTCTATTATCTTACTTATCATCTATTTGGTTTGCAAAACAGGAGGTGGGATAGTGATAAATATTTTAAAGTCTGAACTATATAAGATAAAACATACTTGGTTACCCTGGTTATATCTGTTTCTCCCAATACTATTTGTGATTATGATATATGCTGGTTTTAAATTTACGAGCCTAAGTAGGTATTCAATTGAGGATGTCACATTAAATTATTTGATTACGTTAGGTGCATTGTTCCCGATTATTATTGGTTTTATTACTGCAAAGGTAATAGAAATGGAAGCAGAAGCAGGTTGTTTTCAGATAATGTTAACTGGTTCGCAATCAAGAACTAGTATGTATATTGGTAAGTTATTATCCTTATTGTTGTGTGCATCTCTATCACTTGTTTTACTCCAAAGTAGTTTTTTGATGTTTTTTAATTATCAAGAATTTTATGATTTGATATTGGAATCAGTCTTAATGATTATCGGAGTTGTTCCGTTATATTTAATACATCTGGTTATTAGCCTCAGATTTGGGAGTGGTGCCTCTATTGGTCTTGGTTTCTTTGAAACCTTGATAGCTCTGCTTGCTGTTACAAGTATGGGGGATAAGATTTGGTATTACATACCAAGTTCTTGGTCTTCAAGACTTTGTGGTCTTTATTTTGTAGATAAAATATCTGGTGAAAACTTATTTTATTATGAATTTTTTAAATGGTCTTTAGTTGCAACACCAATGATAGTTGTAATTTTATTTGTAAGTTTGATTTGGTTTAGTAAATGGAACGGCAGAACTAATATGGAATAGAAATGAAGGTGGTAATAGGATGGTGAAAATATTAGCTATAGATGATGAAATGGATCTTTTAGTTTTAATCAAAAATATTTTAACGCAAAAATTATATCATGTAGATATTTTTCAGAATCCAACAGAAGTACCTATTTCTAAATTAACAGAGTATGATTTAATCTTGTTAGATATAATGATGCCAAAAATCGATGGTATATCTTATTGTAAATCTATTAGAGATAGAGTAGACTGTCCCATCTTATTTTTAACTGCAAAATCTTTGGAAAGTGACATTGTTTCGGGTTTATCAACAGGAGCTGATGATTACATTCTAAAACCTTTTGGGGTAAACGAATTAATTGCGAGAGTTGATGCTCATTTACGTCGAGAAAACCGAGAGAGACATTTAAGTTTAAATCTTGGAGAAATTAGATTTGATTTATCAGCGAATATAATTTATGTAAATGATAAGAAAATTCCTTTTACAAAATCTGAGTATCGAATTTGTGAACTTCTGGCACGTAGGCGTGGGCAAGTATTTTCAAGAGAACAGATTTATGAGATGATATTTGGATATGATGGAATAGGTAATTCTTCAGCTATTTCAGAACATATTAAGAATATTCGCGCAAAATTACAGAAGGAAGGTGTATCTCCAGTTGTAACTGTATGGGGAATTGGATATAAATGGGAATAAAATTAAAAGGGCAATCGCTAAAAATAATATTTTTAGAATATCTAATAAGTGTAGGAATTGTACTGTTTCTTTCAGTTGGTTTAGTAATTCTGATGTTCACCACCATGTATTCATTAGGATTTATTTTACCTGCCGATTACACAGAAAATCAGATTTATGAGCGGAAGAATGCGATAGCCAATACAGAGACCTTTGATAAAAATCTTATACCAGATAATGCTTCATATCTATTAATTTCAAAGGACGGGAATATCATTTCTAGTTCAATGAGTAAAGATGAAGAAGATAGAGCAATTCGATACTATAATAATGAGAAAGTATATAATACCCCATCTTATAGCTATATAGAAATTCTACGAAATGACGGTTATTGTATTATTCAATATTCAGTAAAACCCTATTTTACAAATAACTTCATGGCAAAATTTTTTCCTAATGTCAATACAGTGTATGTCAGTATTCTTATTTTAGTTAGTTTACTAAATACATTGATTGTTACAATAGTATGGGCTAAATATCTTGTAAAACAGCTTTCACCTATATTAGCCGCTTCCGAAAAAATATCAGAACAAACTTTAGATTTTGAACTGCATTATTCAAGAGTCAAAGAATTTAATGAAGTTCTATTTAGCTTGGAGAAAATGAGAAATGCTTTGCAAGAGTCATTAATCAAAGAGTGGCTACAGGAAGAAAATAAGCAAAAACAGATTTCTGCCTTGATACATGACTTGAAAACCCCAGTATCTATTGTTCAAGGAAATGCTGAGTTGCTTAAAAAGACATCTGTGACAGAGGACCAGAGTATTTATATAGATTATATACTGAGGAACAGCAATAGAATATCTGAATATATAAAAACACTTCTAATCATGAATAAGAAGTCTAATGCTACTGAATACCAGCCACAATCGTTGGCAGTAAAAACTGTATCAGAACAATTGGTAACAGTTTCTAAAGAACTAATGTCAATTAATTCTAACAATCTAAAAACTAATGTAGTAGTTGAAGATGGTATAATGAGTGTAGACATGAAACTCTTAGAGAGAGCTTTACAAAATGTCTTAGCGAATTCAATTGAAAATAATAATGGAATAGTTACATTGGAATTGAATATAAAAACTGTAGATAAATTTTTAGAAATATCAGTATTAGATAACGGAAAAGGTTTTTCTGATATCGATTTAATTCACGCAAAAGAACAGTTCTATCGTGGAGATTATAGCAGGCATTCTGCAACCAATTATGGTATTGGACTATTTATCACTGAACAAATAATTAAATTACATGGTGGATCAGTAATCTTGAAAAATAGAGAGGCTTGTTGTGGTGCTGAAGTTAAATTTAGATTACCGATACGGAATAATAAATGAGCCAGATTAACACTTAACTTATGTAATAATTAATCTACCAGCCACTAACATCAAACTTTATAACATGTTCATAACTGTATTTAACGTCAATTTGTAAATGTTAACTTCGAACTTTTACTACAAATTACACTAGGATAGAATATTATCTAGTATTACTCATACGGTGCACAGAGTTTGTTAGTCTTAATATGTCGGAATAAGGGAAATATTAAAAAATTAATCAATAAGTATTAAACTTTCTATAAAAAGCAAATAAATGAGGTTAGTGGAAAAGTCTTTAAAATCACAAAAACGCATAATCGCAAGATCTTTAGATACTTGTTATTATGCGTTTTATCATGAAATTTTACTTGATTTTTTAATAAAATTGAAAGTTTGACATTATAAACTTGTAGAGTGTTTTGGTTGAACTTTTTGTTCTGGGTCGATGTAGTTAATGGCATTGTTGACAGCAGTTGGTGCTTCACCAAGACCTGTTGCAATCAAGTCAATCTTACCATCGTAGTAGCAGCAGTCACCGATAGCGTAAATTCCAGCTTGGCTTGACTCTTGCTTGCTATTGACGATAATCTTATGACGGTTCAGTTCTAATCCCCAGTTTTTAAGATTACCAACTGATGATTTGAAGCCATAGTTGACAAAGAGGTGGTCCAGTTCAAGGGTTTCGGTTTCATCGGATTTGACTTTTGTGATTTCAAGCTTGTCTAAAGTTTTTCCATCTCCTACAAGCTGACTTGGTACAAATGGTGTTTTGATAGTCACAGAAGACTCTTGCAAGGCTTGTACACTATGTTCAAGAGCACGGAAGTTGTCGCGACGGTGCACAAGTGTAGTTGGAGCAATCTTTTCAAAAGCTAGTGCCCAGTCCACAGCTGAGTCACCACCACCGAGGATGGTTACCTTCTTGCCAGCATATTGTTGAATATTCGAAACGTGGTAGTGGATATTGTCATAGCCTTCCACGCCTTCTAGTTCTAGTGGACGAGGTTTAAAGGCACCACCACCCATAGCGATAATGACCGTTTTAGTCAGGTGACTTCCTTTATTGGTAGTAATAGTAAAATAGTCCTCGTTTTTTACTATATCTAGGACAGTTTCATTGAGGTGAACAGGTGTCTCAAACCCTTCAAGTTGTTCCAAAAGGCGACTAGTCAATTCTTCGCCAGTAAGATTTGGAAAACCTGGGACATCAAGAATTTGTTTTTCAGGATAAAGGATGGCAGGTTGCCCCCCTAGTTGAGGAAGAGAGTCGATGATTTGGACCTTGGCCTGGCGCAGATGAGAATAGAAGGCTGCGAAAAGACCGACAGGTCCACCTCCTACAATGGTAATATCATATAGTTCAGACATGGTTTCTCCTTAATTCATTTCTATCATTTAATTCTATCATATTTTCTACCAATTTAAAATGAAGTAGGGAGAAGAAAATTTTCATATAAAATGATATAATGAAGAGTAGCTTTTTTATGGAGAGGAGGCCTAGAATGAATTTTCAGCAATTATCTAATCTTCAATACTGGTCTAGTTTATTTTCCAGTCCTTGGAGTATTCTGATAAATGTGATTGATATTCTTATCGTTGCCTATATCTTATACCAATTTACAAAATCAATTGCAGGGACCAAGATTATGATCCTGGTTCGAGGTGTTTTAGTTTTTATCTTAGCTCAGATAGCAGCAAATACCCTAGGCTTAACGACTATTTCTTGGTTGATCAATCAATTGATTACTTACGGGGTTATCGCAGCAGTAGTTATTTTCTCTCCAGAAATTCGGACAGGTTTAGAGCGCTTGGGGCGTGCAACAGAATTCTTTTCGAGTACACCCATCAGTTCAGAAGAACAGATGATTCAGGCATTCGTTAAAGCAGTCGAATACATGAGTCCGAGGAAGATTGGAGCCTTAGTAGCTGTACAGCGTGTCAGGACCTTGCAGGAGTATATCGCAACGGGGATTCCTCTAGATGCTAAGATATCAGCAGAACTTTTGATCAACATCTTCATCCCAAACACACCTTTACATGATGGAGCAGTGATTATTAAAGGGGATCGCCTAGCCGTAACTTCTGCCTATCTACCATTGACGGAAAATACAGGTATTTCAAAAGAATTTGGAACGCGACATCGGGCAGCCATTGGATTGTCTGAAGTCTCAGATGCGCTTACTTTTGTAGTTTCAGAGGAAACTGGGGGTATTTCAATAACCCATAATGGTGTCTTTAAGCATGGTTTGACAATTGAAGAGTTTGAAGGAGAATTACGTCGCATACTGATTCCGGAAAATTCACAAGAGCCAAGCTTAACAGAACGAATATTTGGAGGCTGGAAGAATGAAAAAAAATAGTTTATACATCATTTCCTCGCTCCTCTTTGCCTGTGTTCTGTTTATCTACGCTACCTCTATCAATTATCAAAATACGAATAATGCTAGAACGACTAGGACAGAGACCTATACCAATACAGTCTTAAATGTTCCGATCGATATTCAGTACGATAGTGAGAAGTATTTTATTAGCGGTTTTAGTTCAGAAGTAACGGTGTTTTTGACTGGATCCAATCGAGTGACCTTGGCTAGTGAGATGCAGGAAAGCACTCGTAAATTTAAAGTGACTGCTGATTTGACGCAAGCCACCGAAGGAACGATAGAAGTCCCTCTAAGCATTGAAAATCTTCCCAGTGGCTTAACAGCTATTGCAACGCCACAGAAAATTACCGTTAAAATTGGGAAAAAGGTAACACGGGACAATCTACCAGTTGTTCCACAAATTGATTCCAGTCAGATTGATGAACGGATTCTTATTGATAGTGTGACAGTTTCAGATCAACGGGTTTCAGTTACCAGTGATGCTGACACCCTGTCTAAGATTGATAAGATTGTGGCTGTTTTACCAACGAGTGAGCAAATTTCAGGGAATTACTCTGGTTCGGTGCCTCTTCAAGCAGTTGATAAAAACGGAACAGTTCTACCAACGGTTATTACACCTTATGAAACAACTATGAAAGTAACGACGAAACAAGTTCGATCAGCAAGTAGTTCTAGCTCATCAACGACAAGCTCATCTTCGGGCAGTTCGTCTTCAACTGGTTCTGAAACCAAGCCAGACTCTTCAAAAAATGACTAATAAAACACAATAGAAAAGGATAAAAAAATGGGTAAATATTTTGGAACGGACGGAGTTCGTGGAGAAGCAAACGTAGAATTAACGCCAGAATTGGCTTTTAAACTTGGTCGTTTCGGAGGTTATGTCCTCAGTCAACATACGACGGAAGCGCCTAAAGTTTTTGTAGGACGCGACACACGTATTTCAGGTCAAATGCTTGAAGCTGCTCTTATTGCTGGACTTCTTTCAGTGGGAATTCACGTTTATAAACTTGGTGTACTTGCAACACCAGCAGTAGCATACTTGGTTAAAACTGAGGGAGCAAGTGCAGGTGTCATGATTTCAGCTAGTCACAACCCAGCCCTTGATAATGGAATTAAATTCTTTGGTGGTGACGGTTTTAAACTTGACGATGACAAGGAAGCAGAAATCGAAGCCTTGCTTGATGCGAGCGAAGATACTCTTCCACGTCCAAGCGCTGAAGGTTTAGGTACTGTTGTTGATTATCCAGAAGGTTTGCGCAAGTACGAAGCCTACCTTGTTTCAACTGGAACTCCTCTTGAAGGAATGAAGGTGGCCTTGGATACTGCCAACGGTGCAGCAGCAACAAGTGCTCGTCAAATTTTTGCAGACCTAGGTGCTCAATTAACAGTTATTGGTGAAACACCAGATGGCCTTAACATCAACTTGAACGTTGGTTCAACTCATCCAGAAGCCTTGCAAGAACTTGTAAAAGAAAGCGGGTCAGCTATCGGTTTGGCCTTTGATGGTGATAGCGACCGTTTGATTGCTGTTGATGAAAATGGTGAAATTGTCGACGGTGATAAGATTATGTATATCATCGGGAAATACCTTTCTGAAAAAGGTCAATTGGCTCAAAATACGATCGTAACAACAGTTATGTCCAACCTCGGTTTCCATAAGGCCTTGGATCGTGAAGGGATCAATAAAGCAGTCACTGCTGTTGGAGACCGCTATGTAGTTGAAGAAATGAGAAAATCTGGCTATAACCTTGGAGGTGAGCAGTCAGGTCACGTTATCTTGATGGACTATAATACTACTGGTGATGGTCAGCTTTCAGCTGTTCAATTGACGAAGATCATGCAAGAAACAGGTAAGAGTTTGTCTCAATTGGCCTCAGAAGTGACCATTTACCCACAAAAATTGGTCAATATCCGTGTGGAAAATGCCATGAAAGAAAAAGCTATGGAAGTTCCTGCTATCAAGGCTATTATCGAGAAGATGGAAGAAGAAATGGCAGGCAACGGTCGCATCCTCGTTCGCCCAAGTGGAACGGAGCCACTCTTGCGTGTCATGGCAGAAGCACCTACTACTGAGGAAGTGGACTACTACGTGGATACGATTGCTGAAGTTGTTAAAACTGAGATTGGTATTTAGTAAATCTAGCAGAAAATAAAAAAATATGGTACAATGGCAACTATATTGTACCAATGGAGATGAAAATGAATTTAAAACGTGAACAAGAATTTGTTAGTCAGTATCACTTCGATGCGCGTAACTTTGAATGGGAAAATGAAAATGGAGCACCTGAAACTAAGGTTGATGTAAACTTCCAGTTGCTTCAGCATGATCAAGATAATCAAGTTACTTCTTTGGTAGTTGTTTTGAGCTTTATGATTGTCTTTGATAGATTTGTCATTAGTGGAACGATTTCTCAAGTCAATCATGTTGAAGGTCGTATTGTCGATCAACCAAGTGATTTCAGCCAAGAAGAAGTTGAGACACTAGCTCGTCCATGTTTGGATATGCTTAATCGTTTGACTTATGAAGTAACAGAAATTGCCCTTGATTTACCGGGAATTAATTTGGAGTTTTAAGAAATGAAATTAGCGGTCATAACAGACTCGTCTGCTTTTCTACAAGCGGAAACCTTGCGGAAAGAAGATTTATTTGTGCTAGACATTCCTGTGAATATCGATGGACAGGAGTATGTTGAAGGTGTAAATCTAACCGCTCAAGAATTTTATGAAAAAATGGCTTCAGCAAGCGAATTGCCAAAAACGAGCCAACCAAGTATTGCTAAGTTGGATGAAATTTTATCATCATTAAAAGACAAAGGCTATACACATGCCTTGGGCCTTTTCCTATCTTCTGGAATTTCAGGATTTTACCAAAATATCCAATATATGAAGGATGAGTTTGAAGGTTTGACCATTGCTTTTCCAGATACTCGAATTACAAGTGCTCCTTTAGGCTATATGGCTGAAAGTGTCTTTAAATGGGCAGAGCAAGGAGATGGCTTTGAGTCTATCTTAGATAAAGTAACTGAACAGATTGAAAATACCTCAGCCTTTATCATGGTGGATGATCTTGACCATCTAGTTAAGGGGGGACGTCTTTCAAATGGTGCGGCCATTTTAGGGAATCTCCTTAGTATCAAGCCAATCCTATACTTCAATGACCAAGGTGTGATAGAAGTATATGAAAAGGTTCGTACAGAGAAAAAGGCTACAAAACGCTTAGTTGAAATTGTTAAAGAAGCAACAGCTAATGGGAATTACCAGATTACTGTCATTCACGGGAATGCTCCTCAAAAAGCAGCAGATTTGCGCCAGCTTTTGATCGATGGTGGAGTGGCTACAGATGTTTCAATTGCAACCTTCGGTAGTGTTATTGGGACTCACCTGGGAGAAGGAAGTATTGCTTTGGGCTATACACCTATAATTTAGACTATTTTTACGGGCAGCTAAGGTCCTTTGTATCTTAGCAATTGAACATGCCTGAACCCCTGTGTGAAAAAGATAGTTCTTCCAAGAAGTATACACTCCTTGACCAGAACTCATAATTTCACTTTGTGTTCTTACAGGCTTTGTATCTTAGAAATTGAACACGGACTACCTGCCTCTTGAAAAAAGCTGCCTGTCTTGCCTTTCGTGGAAAGTCAGCGCCATTCCCTATTTTTCATGGGCAGCTAAGGTCCTTTGAATCTTAGACAGGAGTAGAGATGAGTATTCGAGTAATTATTGCTGGTTTTAAGGGAAAGATGGGTCAGGCTGCTTGTCAAATGGTTTTTTCTGATCCTGAACTTGAACTGGTAGCGGTTTTAGATCCTTTTGAGTCTGCATCTGACTGGCAGGGAATTCCAGTATTCAATGATAAGAATGACTTGGCAGGTTTTGAGGCAGATGTATGGGTTGACTTTACTACACCAGCTGTCGCCTATGAGAATACACGCTTTGCTCTTGAAAATGGCTTTGCTCCAGTAGTTGGAACAACAGGTTTCACTAGTCAAGAGATTGAAGAACTAAAAGAATTTTCTCGTTCTAAAAACTTGGGTGGTTTGATTGCTCCTAACTTTGCTTTGGGTGCTGTCTTGCTCATGCAATTCGCGGCACAAGCAGCAAAATATTTCCCAAATGTGGAGATTATCGAGCTTCACCATGACAAAAAAAAAGATGCTCCGAGCGGAACAGCTATCAAAACAGCCGAGTTGATGGCAGAGGTACGAGAATCAATTCAACAAGGTGCCAGTGATGAGGAAGAACTCATACCTGGTGCGCGTGGTGCAGACTTTGAAGGTATGCGAATCCACTCAGTCCGTTTGCCAGGTTTGGTAGCTCATCAAGAGGTCATTTTTGGAAATCAAGGAGAGGGATTGACTCTGCGTCATGACTCCTATGATCGTAGCTCCTTCATGACAGGGGTGAATTTGGGAATCAAAGAAGTTGTCAAGCGTCATGAGCTTGTCTATGGATTAGAACACTTATTATGAGATTAACAAAAATGCCTTCTGAATTTCAGAAGGCTTTACCAGTATTAGAAAAAATTAAAGAAGCAGGATTTGAAGCTTATTTTGTGGGTGGCTCTGTTAGGGATGCCCTACTCAATCGTCCCATCCATGATGTGGATATTGCGACTTCATCTTATCCAGAAGAGACCAAGCAGATTTTTCCACGTACAGCTGACATTGGCATTGAGCACGGAACAGTTTTGGTTTTAGACGGAGATGAAGAGTACGAAGTAACCACTTTTAGAACTGAGGATGTCTATGTAGACTACCGTAGACCAAGTTCAGTTTCTTTTGTTCGTTCGTTAGAAGAAGATCTCAAACGCCGAGATTTCACAGTCAATGCCTTTGCCTTGGATGAGACAGGGGAAATCGTCGATTTATTTGATGGTCTCAAAGATTTAGAAAACCAGGTCCTGCGAGCTGTCGGTGTAGCTAGTGAACGTTTCAATGAAGATGCGCTACGCATCATGCGTAGCTTTCGTTTCCAAGCTAGTCTTGGTTTTGAACTCGAGCAAGAAACGTTTGAAGCGATGAAGGCCTTAACGCCACTCTTGGAGAAAATCTCTGTGGAGCGCACCTTTGTCGAGTTTGATAAGCTTTTACTGGCTCCCTATTGGCAAGTAGGTTTATCATCTATGATTGAGAGTCAAGCTTATGATTATCTTCCAGATATGGTGGCTAGTCAGACGAAACTCCAGTCTTTATTTGATTTAGAGGCTGATTTTACCTTTGAATCTTCTGAACAAGCCTGGGCTGCACTTTTATGGGTTTTAGAAGTGGAAGATGCTCAACATTTTTTGAAACATTGGAAAACTTCGCGTCAATTCGCTAAGCAAGTTCAAGATTTACTTACGATCTTAGAACTTCGTGAAGAAGGGGAACTAAGCAAGCGCGATTGTTACCGTTTTGATCTAGATTTGCTTTTACAGGCTGAAAATCTTCGTCAGGCTCAAGGAAAAGAAGTCAATCCACAGGCTATCGAAGAGACTTACCACAGCCTAACTATCCATGATAAGAAAGAAATTCAAATCAACGGTGGGATTCTCATCAAGGAATACGGTTATCAGCCAGGACCAGAAATGGGAGAAATTTTAGCAGAGATTGAGTATGCTATTGTGGATGGAGATTTGGAAAATAACTTGGAAGCTATTCATGCCTACTTGAGGGAGAAAAAATGAGTGATTTTATTGTTGAAAAACTAAGTAAATCCGTTGGAGATAAGACTGTCTTTAAGGATATTTCCTTTATCATCCATGACTTGGATAGAATCGGTCTTATCGGTGTCAACGGAACTGGAAAAACAACCCTTTTAGATGTGCTTTCAGGAGTTTCTGGTTTTGATGGTGACGTAAGCCCTTTTTCGGCAAAAAACGACTACAAGATTGGTTATCTGACCCAGGATCCAGATTTTGATGATAGCAAGACTGTCTTGGATACTGTTCTATCGAGTGATTTGAAAGAAATCCAGTTGATCCGTGAGTATGAATTGCTCATGCTCAACTACAGTGAGGACAAGCAGGCACGTTTGGAAAGGGTTATGGCGGAGATGGATTCCCTCCAAGCTTGGGAAATTGAGAGTCAGGTCAAGACCGTTCTCAGTAAGTTGGGAATTCAGGATTTATCAACTCCCGTTGGAGCCCTGTCAGGTGGTTTGCGAAGACGGGTCCAGTTGGCCCAAGTTCTTCTGGGCAACCATGATCTTTTGCTTCTTGATGAGCCAACCAACCATCTGGACATTGCGACCATTGAATGGTTGACTCTCTTTTTGAAAAATTCCAAGAAAACTGTTCTCTTTATCACCCACGATCGTTATTTCCTAGATGCGCTTTCGACGCGAATTTTCGAGTTGGACCGTGCTGGTTTGACAGAATATCAGGGCAATTATCAGGACTATGTTCGCCTCAAGGCGGAACAGGATGAGCGTGATGCTGCTCTTCTCCACAAAAAAGAGCAACTTTATAAGCAGGAATTGGCCTGGATGCGCAGACAACCACAGGCTCGTGCAACCAAGCAACAAGCTCGGATCAATCGTTTCCATGATCTGAAAAAAGAAGTCTCAGGAACTACAGCTGAGACAGACTTGAGCATGAATTTTGAAACCAGCCGTATCGGTAAGAAGGTGATCGAGTTTAAGGATGTTTCCTTTGCCTATGATGACAAACCGATTTTGCAAGATTTTAATCTTTTGGTACAAGCCAAAGACCGTATCGGAATCGTCGGGGACAATGGAGTTGGGAAGTCAACCCTTCTTAACCTTATTGCAGGAAGACTTGAAGCTACTGAAGGACAAGTTATCATCGGCGAAACGGTTCGCATCGCCTATTTCTCTCAGCAAATCGAGGGCTTGGATGAAAGCAAGCGTGTTATCAATTACCTGCAGGAAGTGGCAGAAGAGGTTAAGACCAGTGGTGGCTCTACGACCTCTATCGCGGAGTTATTAGAACAGTTCCTTTTTCCGCGCTCAACTCACGGCACCTTGATTGAGAAGTTGTCTGGTGGTGAGAAAAAACGACTTTACCTCCTTAAACTTCTCCTAGAAAAGCCTAATGTACTTTTATTAGACGAACCGACTAATGACCTAGACATTGCAACCTTGACAGTTCTAGAAAATTTCTTACAGGGCTTTGCAGGTCCAGTCTTGACAGTTAGTCACGATCGCTATTTTCTTGATAAGGTGGCGACTAAGATCCTTGCCTTTGAGAATGGCACCATCCGTCCCTTCTTTGGCCACTATACCGATTATCTGGATGAAAAGGCCTTCGAAGAAGAAGCGACAAGTCAAGTTCAAAAGGCTGAGAAGGAAAAAGTCGTCAAGGTCCGTGAAGAAAAGAAACGCATGACCTACCAAGAAAAGCAAGAGTGGGCAAGTATTGAAGGTGACATCGAAGCCTTGGAAAACCGTATCTCTGTCATTGAAGAGGAAATGCAGGCCAATGGCTCGGACTTTGGGAAGCTAGCTACTCTTCAAAAAGAGTTAGATGAAAAGAATGAAGCCTTGCTTGAAAAATATGAACGCTATGAATATTTAAGTGAGTTAGCTTAATGGAAGAAAAAATCATCAAATGGAGCAGTAAGAAAATCATCTGGACTATTCTTCTCTGCTTAGTTGAGTTAGCTTTTCTTCTTTGGATTCTATCTTTTATGCTGACCTATCCCAAGGGGGCACTTGTGGGATTGGTGGCATTAAGACTCTTTGTCTTATTCTTAATCATCATTGTTGGATGGCTCTTGTATGAACGAATACAGATTCTTCTATCAGATAAAGAGTATTTAAAATGTACAGCTCAAGGTTTTTCCTATAAGCCACATCCTAAAAAAGACTGGCAGTTTTATTCCTGGGGCCAGGTAGAAACATTTTCTCTTATGAGAATTAAGGGTGGTGGAAGTTCGAGGGATATTTACCAGATTGAAGTTTGTTTTTTTGACAAAGACCTTGTAAAAACGAAATCTCTATGGAATCGACTGCGAAGTAGATTTACGGCTGCTAAACATTCTAACGTTTTAAAAATTACAATCTACTTACTGGATGTCGGTTTACCAGGCAGAGTATTTGAAACAATGACCTACTTTGAAAGAGAATGGCGTATCCAACAAAATCGTCAAGGCAATCACAAATCTAAAAGCAAAAAGAAGTAAAAACTTCATTCAGTCAATGATAGCAACAATTGAAGGAAAAAATGAGAAGTCTTGTACCAAGTGTCAAGGCTTCTTTCTATTTCTCTTTTCTAAGAAATGTGTTATAATAGAGAGTAAAAATTTTAAAAGAAAGAAATGCTATGAACTTAAAAGATTACATTGCAACCATTGAAAACTACCCTAAGGAAGGAATTGTCTTCCGTGATATCAGTCCCTTGATGGCTGATGGTAATGCCTATAGCTATGCTGTTCGTGAAATCGTCCAATACGCTACTGACAAAAAAATCGATATGATTGTTGGACCAGAAGCGCGTGGATTTATCGTTGGATGTCCAGTCGCTTTTGAATTGGGAATCGGTTTTGCGCCTGTTCGTAAGCCTGGAAAACTACCACGTGAAGTTGTTTCAGCTGACTATGAAAAAGAATATGGTGTTGATACTTTGACTATGCACGCAGATGCTATCAAACCAGGACAACGTGTTCTTATCGTAGATGACCTCTTGGCAACAGGTGGTACTGTTAAGGCTACCATCGAAATGATTGAAAAATTAGGTGGAATCGTAGCAGGTTGTGCCTTCTTGATCGAACTTGATGAGCTTAAAGGTCGTGAAGCTATCGGAGATTACGACTACAAGGTGCTTATGCATTATTAATGAAAAACAGTCCCTAGGGCTGTTTTCTCTTCATTTGATATAAAAATAAGCTATACCTAGTTAGAGAAAAACTATAATTGAAAACTATATCTTCTTACAGTATAATAAAGGGAAAGAGAAACGTCAGCATTTTTCCCCGTTGACGATACTATGTTTACCTGAGTCCAATATTGATAGAGTAAGGAGATTTCCATGCCGATTCGAATTGATAAAAAATTACCAGCAGTTGAGATTTTACGAACGGAAAATATTTTCGTCATGGATGACCAACGAGCGGCTCATCAGGATATCCGCCCGCTAAAAATTCTGATTTTAAATCTGATGCCTCAAAAAATTGTAACGGAAACCCAGCTCTTGAGGCATTTGGCTAATACTCCCTTACAGTTGGATATTGAATTTCTCTATATGGAAAGTCACCAATCGAAAACAACTCGTTCTGAACATATGGAGACTTTTTATAAGACCTTTTCAGAAGTTCAAGACCAGTATTTTGATGGCTTGATTATCACAGGAGCACCAGTCGAACATCTTCCTTTTGAAGAAGTGGACTACTGGGAGGAATTTACTCAGGTCATCGATTGGTCAAAGACTCATGTCTTTTCAACCCTGCATATTTGCTGGGGAGCACAGGCTGGCCTCTACTATCGTTACGGCGTAGATAAACACCAGATGGCTCAAAAACTTTCGGGAATTTATCCTCAGGATGTTTTAAAAGAAGGTCATCTTTTGCTGAGAGGTTTTGATGATTTGTATGTGTCTCCCCATTCTCGTCACACAGAAATTCTCAAAGAAGACATTGTAAATAAAACAAATTTAGAGATCTTAGCATCTGGAAAAGAAGTGGGAATCTCTATCCTTGCAAGCCGAGATTTAAGAGAAGTTTATAGCTTTGGGCATTTGGAGTATGATCGTGATACACTAGCCAAAGAATATTTCAGAGATCTAGATGCTGGTTTAGATCCCCATATACCAGAAAATTATTTCAAAAATGATGACATCCATGAACTCCCATGTATGAGGTGGAGTTCCTCAGCAGCTCTATTTTTCAGTAACTGGGTAAATTATGCAGTTTACCAAGAAACGCCTTTTGAGTGGAAGAGTGCAGAAGAAGATGTGTCTCATTTTGGATATTTATAAGAGGAATTATGACATATTTAGACGCTTTCAAATCAGGGAACTTGGTGTTACCAAGTGCTCTGCTCTTAAACTACAATCAACTTTTCTCATCAAGCGATGATTTCTTAGTTTGGCAATTCTTTTACCTACAAAATACAACAGTTTTAGGGGAATTGTCCCCAAGTCAAATCGCTGAGAAAATAGGCAAGAAAGTCTATGAAGTCAATCAAGCTATTTCACGATTGACTGAGAAAGGGTTGCTTCAATACCGAACCATTGAACTTAATGGCGAAATAGAAGTTATTTTTGATGCGACCCTTGCTTTAGAACGTTTGGACCAGCTTTTTGAAAAGCAAGAACCAAGCCAAGCTGTACCTGCTAAAAATGATTTGAAAGACTTGGTGGAAACCTTCCAACAAGAGTTAGGTCGTCTCCTGAGTCCTTTTGAAATTGAGGATTTAGAAAAGAGTTTAAAAGAAGACGGAACCAGTGCTGACCTGATCAAAGAAGCCTTACGTGAAGCCGTTTTAAATGGAAAACCAAATTGGAAGTACATCCAGGCTATCCTACGAAACTGGCGTCATGAAGGCGTTAAGAGTGTAGTTCAGGTAGAGGCGAAGCGTCAGGAGAGAGAAGCGACTAATCCTCAAAATGTTCAAGTTTCTGCAGATTTTCAAAATGCTATGGATCTTTGGAAAGACTAATTTTAAGTATTGATAATAATAGAAAAAATGCCTACAGACTAGAAAGAAAATCTAGCTTGTGGGCATTTTGTGTGTTTTATACTCAATGAAAATCAAAGAGCAAACTAGGAAGCGAGCCGCAGGTTGCTCAAAACAATGTTTCGAGGTTGCAGATGGAAGCTGACGTGGTTTGAAGAGATTTTCGAAGAGTATTAATTGATTAGTTAGCCAGTCCCCATACACTAAGAGAGCGTTCTGTAACTGGGAAATCTCCATAACCTTCAGCATTAATAGTTACTTGGTCAAGATGATTTCCTAGTAAATCAACAAAGGATTGACCAGCCCATTCTTGACCGACGAACATAGTTTTGGAGTTTGCTTGGCCATTAGAAATTATGATGGCAAGTGGTGATTGATTTTTAGCTCCTGAACGAACCCAACCGATACAATTAGGGTCGTCAAAGTAGTCAGTCTGCTCTCCATAAGCCAAATCTTTTCGGATGGCAAGCAGACGGTCAAGGACATCCTTGAAGTCTTCCTGAGCATACTGTCCTGAAATCCCATAGTAGTCTCCGTAAAAGACACATGGTAGACCCTGCTCACGCAAAAGAATGAGAGCATAGGCTGCTGGTTTAAACCATTCTTCAACAGTAGATTCAAGAGCTTGACCTCGTTGGGTGTCATGGTTTTCGACAAAGGTTACAGCCTTATCTGGCTTGATTTGAACGAGACTATCATTAAAGATGGTACGCAAATCATAGTCTGCACCAGCTTGGCTTGCTTCAAAGAGATTCATATGGAGGCGAACATCGACAAGATCAAAGCGTTCTTCAATTTTATCGAGGTAGTCCAGATTTGCTTCCTTGTCTGGATTCCAGAATTCTCCAAAGACATAGAAATCTTGGCCATATTTTTCTTTGATATCGCGAATGAAATTGCGCATAAAGAAAGAGTCAATGTGTTTGACTGCATCCAAACGGAAACCAGTTACACCAGTTGTTTCCATAAACCAATCTGCCCAATCGTAAATATTTTGTATCACTTCAGGATGTTTGAAATCTAGATCGGCATACATGAGATAGTCGTAATTGCCATTCTCATTGTCGACTAATTCCTCATGAGCCCAGCCTTTGTTGTCTCCCTGTATCAGATAGATTCCAGATTTACGGCGTTTAGCATCGTAGTCAGTTCCAGTAAAGTGGTACCAGTGCCAGTGGAAGTCATTGTAGGTATTTTGTCGTCCATCGAAAGTAAAACCAGTCCAGCCATTGATGGTAAAAGGTTCTCCTAGTTCCACAGTTCGATCTTCTGGATCCACTTCTATCACTTGGAAAGATTCTAAATGGTCAGCGGCTGCCTTATGATTTAAGACGATATCAGCCATTGGTTGAATCCCATGAGATTTTAAAGTTTGGATGACATGAAGATAGTCTTCTTTAAAACCATACTTGGTACGTACAGTACCTTTCTGATTAAATTCTCCAAGGTCAAATAGGTCATAGACGCCATAGCCAACATCTTTTTCATTTGTTGCCTTGAAGGCAGGGGGCATCCAAATGTGACTAATGCCTAAGTTGGCTAGGTGTTCAGCGTCGTCAGCTAGGCGTGTCCAGTGATTTCCATCGTGGGGGAGATACCACTCAAAATATTGCATTAGGGTTTGATTTTTCATAGTTAATCCTCTTACTTACAGTGATGAGAATTATTGTAGCACAAAGCCAAAGAATACGCAAACGTTTGCGTTGTAATTAAACTCTTTGAATGTTCTGTCTATTTTTTGAAGAATGGGCAGAGACCTGCAAAAATTGAAATATTATAAAAGAATTATAGAAAGATGTACATCCTGCTCTTGTCATGCAGAGTGATGGGATAAAAGCTGTAAATGGTTTCTATTTTGTGAATTGTCACAAAATTTGTTATAATAGTATTTATGAAAAAAGTATTCGTCAGCCGACGTGTTGAAAAAAAGCTAAATAAGGGTCAGGTAGTTTTGGAGGAAATTGATTTTCCTGATCTATCTGAAACTGACCAGGAAGTCGAGCTATTTAGTCAAGATAAACAGTTTTTGGGTAAGGCTTATCTATCTCGTCAAAATAAAGGGATTGGTTGGTTCGTAACTAATCAGAAAGTTTCTTTTGACCAAGTCTTTTTTGAAAACCTATTTACTCAAGCTAAATCAAAACGTGATGCCTACTACCAAGATGATTTAACAACGGCCTTTCGCTTGTTTAATCAAGAAGGCGACGGTTTTGGTGGAATGACTCTGGACCTCTATGGGGAGTATGTTGTTTTCTCTTGGTATAACTCCTATATTTATCAACTTCGTCAACAGATTCTAGCCGCCTTTGTTCAGGTCTTTCCTGAAGTCTTGGGTGCCTATGAAAAGATACGTTTTAAAGGTCTAGACTTTGAGTCTGCTCATATCTATGGTCAAGAAGCGCCAGAAAATTTTACGGTTCTTGAAAATGGAGTTCTTTATCAAGTCTTCATGAATGATGGCCTTATGACAGGCATCTTCTTGGATCAACACGAAGTCCGTGGTAGTTTGGTAGATGGTCTAGCCATGGGCAAGTCCCTGCTCAATATGTTTTCCTACACGGCTGCCTTTTCAGTAGCTGCTGCCATGGGAGGTGCCAGTGAATCTACCTCTGTTGATTTAGCCAAGCGATCTAGAGAACTGTCAGAAGCTCATTTTCATGCCAATGGACTCAGTCTTGACAGTCATCGTTTCATCGTCATGGATGTGTTTGAATACTTTAAATATGCAAAACGTAAGGGGCTATCTTACGATGTCATCGTTCTTGATCCGCCTAGCTTTGCTCGTAATAAAAAACAAACCTTCTCTGTAGCTAAGGATTATCACAAGTTGATTTCCCAAAGTTTAGAGATTTTAAATCCGGGAGGTATGATCATTGCTAGCACCAATGCTGCCAATGTTTCCCGTCAAAAGTTCACCGAACAAATCGACAAAGGTTTTGCAGGAAGAAGTTACCAGATTTTAAATAAATATGGACTTCCAGCAGATTTTGTCTATAACAAAAAAGATGAAAGCAGTAATTACCTCAAGGTGATTAGCATGAAGGTAACTAAATGAAATTAGTCGTTTCAGTAATGCCAAAGAGTTTGGAAGAGGCGCAAGGAATCGATGCCATGCGGTATATCGATGCTGATATCATCGAGTGGCGTGCCGACTTCCTACCTAAGGAAGCTATTTTACAGGTAGCTCCAGCTATTTTTGAAAAATTTGCAGGTCGCGAACTCCTCTTTACCCTTCGAACTCGTGCTGAGGGAGGAGAGATAGATTTGGATTCTGCAGAGTATGTCCAAATTATCAAAGATGTAGCTCAACTCTATCAACCAGAATATATTGATTTTGAGTATTTTTCTCACAAGGATGTTTTTGAAGAGATGCTTGATTTTCCAAATCTAGTCTTGAGTTATCATAACTTTCAAGAAACTCCAGAAAATATGATGGAAATCTTATCCGAGCTAACCAGTCTAACTCCGAAAGTGGTTAAAGTATCGGTTATGGCTCAAACAGAACAAGATGTATTGGACCTCATGAATTTCACACGAGGATTTAAAACCCTCAACCCTGAGCAGGAATATGTCACTATTTCTATGGGCAAAGTGGGTAAGGTATCTCGTATCACTTCAGATGTAACGGGTTCAAGTTGGTCATTTGCAAGTTTAGATGCAGCAAGTGCTCCAGGACAAATCTCACTCTCCAATATGGTAAAAATTCGGGAGATTTTGAATGAAGATTAATGGCTACACACGTCTGGCAGCTGTGGTCGCCAATCCTATCAAACATTCCATTTCTCCTTTCATTCATAATAGTGCTTTTGAGGCAACAGAGACAAACGGTGTCTATCTAGCTTGGGAAGTAGAAGCGACTGACTTGGCAGAAACAGTTGCAAATATTCGTCGCTATCAGATGTATGGAATCAATCTTTCTATGCCCTACAAGGAGCAAGTGATTCCTTATCTGGACCAGTTGAGCGAAGAAGCTTGTCTTATTGGTGCAGTTAATACAGTTGTGAATCGAGAAGGAACATTAATTGGATATAACACAGATGGCAAGGGATTTTTTAAGAGCTTGCCTTCTTTTAAAATATCTGGGAAAAGAATGGTATTGTTAGGAGCAGGCGGTGCAGCCAAGGCAATTTTGGCGCAGGCAATTTTGGATGGAGTCAGTCAAGTTTCTGTCTCTGTACGTTCGGCTTCAATAGAAAAAACAAGACCTTACTTAGAAAAACTACAAAATGAAACAGGATTTAAAGTAGATTTATTTGCTTTAGAAGATGTTTCTGAACTGCAAGCAAGGATAATTGATTCGGATTTACTGGTAAATGCGACTAGTGTTGGCATGGATGGAGTATCTTTGCCAATCCCAGCAAGTGTCGTTTTACCAGAGAAGCTTTTGGTAGCTGATGTGATTTATCAACCCTTTGAGACACCATTTTTAAATTGGGCAAGAAACCAGGGCAATCATGCTGTTAATGGCCTGGGCATGTTGCTTTACCAAGCAGCTGAAGCTTTTCAGTTATGGACCGGAAAGGAAATGCCAACCGATCAAATCTGGGAATTACTAAAACAAAAGTATCAAAAATGAAAAAAGGAGAACTGCTATGAAAATCAAAATAGACCTTCCCCACCATCCTTATGATATTCAGATTGAAAAAGGATGCCTGTCTCAAGCAGGAAAATGGTTGAGGGAACTTTGGCAACCGCAAAAAGTCGTTATCATTACCGATAACCATGTGGCTTCTCTCTATGCAGAAAAAGTAAAATTGAGCTTAGAGGATGCTGGTTTTCAAGTGGCAGTTTTTGACTTTCTAGAGGGTGAAGAGCGAAAAAATCTAACCACGGTTCAAAAGGCTTATGAATTTCTAGTTAAGCAAGACTTGACTCGCAGTGATGGCATCGTTGCACTTGGTGGCGGAGTGGTCGGAGACTTAGCTGGCTTTGTAGCCTCAACCTATATGCGAGGTATTCACTTTGTTCAAATTCCGACTAGCTTGACAGCTCAAGTTGACTCTTCAATCGGGGGTAAGACAGGAGTGAATACTCCTTTTGCCAAGAATATGGTGGGAACTTTTGCCCAGCCAGATGGTGTTTTGATTGACCCAAACGTTCTTGAAACCTTAGGGAAGAGAGAATTGATTGAAGGAATGGGTGAAGTCATCAAGTATGGCTTAATTGAAGATCCAGAACTCTGGGACTTATTATCTGAAATGGATGGTTCTGTAGAGAGTATTTTGGAGCATTCAGAAAGTTTGATTGAGCATTCTTGCCAGGTGAAGCGAAAGATGGTAGTTGAGGATGAATTGGACAATGGCATTCGTCTGTATCTCAACTTTGGTCATACAATCGGTCATGCTATTGAAGCAACTGCTGGTTATGGACGTGTCATGCATGGTGAGGCAGTAGCGATGGGAATGGTTCAGGTTTCTAAGGTAGCAGAACAAAAAGGCCTTATGCCAGCTGGAATAACCGAGTCTATTCGAGAAATGTGTCAGAAATTTGGTCTTCCTGTTTATTATGAAAACTGGGATGTTGAAAAGCTCTATCAGGCTTTAACCCATGACAAAAAAGCGCGTGGCAACACTATGAAATTGGTCTTGGTACCTGAGCTTGGTTCAGCGACGATTCACCCAGTTTCTCTTGAAGAAATGAAAGAATACTTGGTAAAATAAGGAGAATGTATGAGATATTTAACAGCAGGAGAATCACATGGTCCTCGTCTGACAGCAATTATTGAAGGAATTCCAGCAGGACTGCCTTTGACTGCAGAAGATATCAATGAGGATCTCAAACGTCGCCAAGGCGGTTACGGTCGTGGTGGACGAATGAAGATTGAGACTGACCAGGTTGTCTTTACTTCTGGAGTTCGTCATGGTAAGACGACAGGGGCACCTATTACCATGGATGTCATTAATAAAGACCATCAAAAATGGCTAGATATCATGTCTGCCGAGGATATTGAAGACAAACTCAAAAGTAAACGAAAAATCACACATCCTCGTCCAGGTCACGCAGACTTGGTAGGAGGCATCAAATACCGCTTTGATGATTTGCGAAATTCTCTGGAACGTTCATCTGCCCGTGAAACGACTATGCGAGTGGCAGTTGGAGCTGTTGCCAAGCGTTTATTGACTGAGCTTGATATCGAAATTGCCAACCATGTTGTTGTCTTTGGTGGTAAGGAAATTGATGTTCCAGAAAACTTAACAGTCGCAGAGATTAAAAAACTGACTGCTCAATCAGAAGTTTCTATCGTTAACCAAGAACGTGAGCAGGAGATCAAGGATTATATTGACCAAATTAAACGTGATGGGGATACTATTGGTGGTGTTGTCGAAACAGTTGTCGGTGGTGTTCCGGTTGGTCTGGGTTCTTATGTTCAATGGGATCGCAAACTAGATGCGAGACTAGCTCAAGCAGTTGTTTCAATCAACGCCTTTAAGGGTGTGGAGTTTGGACTTGGTTTTAAAGCAGGTTATCTCAAGGGCAGCCAAGTCATGGATGAAATCCTCTGGTCATCAGAAGATGGCTATACTCGTCGGACTAATAACCTTGGAGGTTTCGAAGGTGGTATGACTAACGGCCAACCGATTATCGTTCGTGGAGTTATGAAGCCAATTCCGACTCTCTACAAGCCGTTGATGAGTGTCGATATTGAAACTCATGAGCCTTATAAAGCAACAGTAGAGAGAAGTGATCCTACTGCTCTTCCAGCAGCAGGTGTCGTTATGGAGGCAGTCGTAGCAACAGTCTTGGCTCAGGAAATTCTAGAGAAATTCTCCTCTGATAATCTGGAAGAATTAAAAGAAGCCGTTGCGAAACATCGGGAGTATACAAAGAATTATTAAGGAGTTCTTATGGCAAAAACCATCTATATTGCAGGACTAGGTTTGATTGGTGCTTCCATGGCACTAGGAATCAAGCGGGATCATCCTGATTATGAAATTTTAGGATACAATCGTAGTCAAGCGTCTAGAGATATTGCCTTGGAGAGAGGAATGATTGACCGAGCGACGGATGACTTTGCCAGTTTTGCTCCACTTGCAGACTTCATCATTCTTACCCTGCCAATCAAGCAAACTATTGCCTTTATTAAGGAATTGGCCAACTTGGACTTGAAAGATGGTGTCATTATTTCTGATGCTGGATCGACCAAGTCAGCTATCGTGGCTACAGCTGAGAAGTATTTTGCTGATAAGTCTGTTCGCTTTGTGGGGGCCCATCCCATGGCAGGAAGTCACAAGACAGGAGCTGCCTCTGCAGATGTTAATCTTTTTGAAAATGCCTACTATATCTTTACGCCTTCGAGCCTAACGACTCCAGATACGCTTGAAGAAATGAAAGACTTGCTGTCGGGACTTCATGCACGTTTTATTGAAATCGATGCTGAAGAACATGACCGAGTGACTTCTCAGATTAGTCATTTTCCTCATATCTTGGCATCAGGTTTGATGGAACAAACTGCCAACTATGCTGAAGAGCATGAGATGGCACGACGATTTGCAGCAGGTGGTTTTCGAGATATGACTCGAATCGCCGAAAGTGAGCCGGGTATGTGGACTTCTATCCTCTTATCCAATCGGGAGACCATTATTGAACGCATCGAGGATTTCAAGGGCCGTTTGGACGAGATTGGACAAGCTATCAGTAAGGGGGATGAAAACCAAATATGGAGCTTTTTCAACCAAGCGCGTGAGCAACGCCAGGCTATGGAAATCCATAAACGTGGTGGAGTAGATAGCTCATTTGACCTCTATGTAGATGTTCCCGATGAAGAAGATGTGATTTTACGCATCTTGGAATTGCTAAGAGGAACTTCTTTGGTCAATATCCATATCAATGAGGAAAACCGTGAAGATATTCACGGTATTCTGCAAATTTCCTTTAAGAATGCTCAGGATTTAAAACGTGCTGAGCAAGTCATTACAGAAAATACGAATTACACAGTCGTTATTAAATAAGGAGAACAATTATGTCAAATATTTATGATAGTGCAAACGAACTAAGTCGCGGACTACGCGAATTGCCTGAATACAAGGCGGTTAAGGAAGCTAGAGATGCTATCCAAGCGGATGCAGAAGCTAGCAAAATCTTTGCAGATTACATCGCTTTTCAGCATGAAATCCAAGTGATGGCCCAAACTGGTCAAATGCCAGACGCTTCTTTCCAAGAAAAAATGGAAAGTTTTGGCAAGCAGATTCAAGGCAACTCTCTCTTGTCAGAATTCTTTGCCAAACAGCAACAACTTTCTATCTACCTTTCTGATATTGAAAAAATTGTCTTTGAACCAATTTCAGAACTTTTAAAATAAGAATTCACCTCATAAAGTCAGGAATTTTTAAGAAATTTCTGACTTTTTATGATAAAATAAGAAAAAGTATTGTCAGTATGAGGTCTAGTATGAAGTTAAAAACAAACGTTAACCATTTGAATGGTAGCATTCGAGTACCAGGGGATAAGTCCATCAGTCATCGCTCTATCATTTTTGGAAGCTTGGCTGAGGGTGAAACGAAGGTTTATGATATCTTGCGTGGTGAAGATGTCTTGTCAACCATGCAGGTATTTCGTGACCTCGGCGTAGAGATTGAGGACAAAGACGGTGTTGTTACCATTCAAGGTGTTGGCATGGGTGGATTAAAAGCCCCTCAGAATGCCCTTGATATGGGCAATTCTGGGACCTCTATTCGTTTGATTTCAGGTGTCCTTGCTGGCGCAGACTTTGAAGTAGAAATGTTTGGAGATGATAGTCTTTCTAAACGCCCCATGGATCGTGTGACTCTTCCCTTGAAAAAAATGGGAGTTAGTATTTCTGGTCAAACAGAGCGAGACTTGCCACCGTTACACTTAAAAGGAACGAAAAATTTAAAACCTATTCATTATGAATTGCCGATTGCCTCTGCTCAAGTCAAGTCAGCCTTGATTTTTGTGGCTTTGCAGGCTCAAGGACAGTCAGTCATTATCGAAAAGGAGTGCACTCGTAATCACACAGAAGATATGCTTCGTCAATTTGGTGGGGAGCTAAGTGTCGATGGTAAGAAAATCACTGTTCAAGGGCCACAGAAACTAAGTGGACAAAAGGTTGTCGTACCAGGAGATATTTCTAGTGCAGCCTTTTGGTTAGTAGCAGGTTTGATTGTGCAAAATTCTCGAGTGGTACTTAAGAATGTCGGTATTAATGAAACACGTACAGGTATTATCGATGTTATCCGAGCTATGGGTGGGAAATTAGAGATTACTGATATGGATCCAATTGCCAAGTCTGCAACCTTGACTGTTGAAACTTCAGATTTGAAGGGAACAGAGATTGGCGGAGCCTTGATCCCACGTTTAATTGATGAATTGCCGATTATCGCGCTCCTTGCTACCCAAGCTCAAGGCCAAACAGTCATCAAAGATGCAGAAGAGCTTAAGGTTAAAGAAACGGATCGCATTCAAGTTGTCGCAGATGCTTTAAATAGCATGGGAGCAACTATTACTCCTACAGCAGACGGCATGATTATCGAAGGGGAATCTGCCCTCCATGGCGCTAGAGTCAATACCTTTGGAGACCATCGAATCGGCATGATGACAGCCATTGCAGCTCTCTTAGTTGCAGATGGAGAGGTAGAATTGGACCGAGCCGAAGCTATTAATACTAGCTACCCAAGCTTCTTTGATGATTTGGAGACTTTGATTCATGGCTAAGGTTTTACTAGGTTTTATGGGTTCAGGAAAAACTACTATTGCTAGAAAGCTGGATTCTGACTTCGTAGATATGGATGCCTTGCTGGAAGAACGATTAGGTATGTCGATTGCTCGTTTCTTTGAAGAAAAAGGAGAAGCAGCCTTCCGTCAGCTAGAAGAAGAGGTCCTAGCTGAACTGCTGAAGACAGATAAAGTTATTTCCACAGGAGGAGGAATAGTCATTTCTCCACGTAATCGTGCCTTGCTCAAGCAAAATCCAGACAACATTTACCTTAAAGCAGATTTTGAGACTCTTTACCAGCGAATTTCAGCTGATAAGGACAATCAACGTCCACTATTTTTAAAGAATAGCAAGGAAGGTTTAGCTGCAATTTTTAAAGAAAGACAGGTTTGGTATGAGGAAGTAGCTAGTAAAGTTATTGATGTGTCCAAGCTAAGTCCAGAGGAAATTATAGAGGAATTGACATGAAAATTGCCTATCTAGGTCCTAAAGGATCTTTTTCGCACCATGTGGTGCAGACGGCTTTTCCTCATGAGGAACTAGAGCCTTTTTCAAATATTACGGACGTTATCAAAGCCTATGAACAGGGATTGGTAGACTATTCAGTAGTGCCAGTTGAAAATTCCATTGAAGGTAGTGTTCATGAGACCTTAGACTATCTTTTTCATCAAGCTCGTATTCAAGCAGTGGCGGAGATTGTGCAGCCAATTCATCAACAGTTGATGGCAGTTGTTGGGCAGTCAAGAATTGAAAAAATCTTTTCTCATCCGCAGGCCTTGGCTCAAGGAAAGAAATTTATCGATGAACATTTTCCAAATGCTCAACTAGAAGTCACTGCCAGTACAGCATACGCTGCGCGCTATGTTTCCGAGCATCCAGATCAGCCTATTGCGGCAATTGCTCCAAGAAGCTCTGCTGAAGAATATGGTCTAGAATTGATTGCGGAAGATATCCAAGAAATGGAAGCCAATTTCACTCGTTTTTGGGTGTTGGGGGCAGAGTTGCCACAGATTCCTTTACAGGATGCAACTGAAAAAATGAGCCTAGCAGTTACCTTGCCAGACAATTTACCTGGTGCCCTTTACAAGGCACTCTCGACCTTTGCTTGGCGAGGAATCGATTTGACCAAGATTGAGAGCCGTCCCCTTAAAACTGCACTTGGAGAATACTTCTTTATCATTGATGTTGACTATAGAGATAAAGAATTGGTTCATTTTGCTCAAGAAGAATTAGAAACAATTGGAATCCAGTATAAAGTACTGGGAGCTTACCCTATCTATACCATACAAGATAAAGGGAAGGAGAACCTATGACTAGAGAGAATCCTTTGACACATCATGAAAAACTGAGATATGACTATCTTTTGAAAAACATTCATTATTTGAATGAGAAAGAAAAGAGAGAATTTGCCTTTTTACAAGCCAAGATAGAAGGTCAAAAAGATTCAGCAGAAGTTTTCAATCCAGAAGCCAAAGAACAACTTCTTTCAGACTCTGGTATCGACCTGCCAACCTATGCTAATCGTAGTCGTTCTAGTCGCCGTAGTAGTGGAGATCAACTGGAAACGAAGATTCCAAAAGCTAAGAAGCAAAAGAAAAAAAGAGGTTTTCGTTTTAAACGCTTATTTGCTTGGTTAGGGATGATATTGCTTTGTGTAGCAGTAGGAATGATCTTCATGTTCCTAAAGGGCTTCCAGTCTGCTAACTCTAATAATCCTAAGGATGCCAAAGCGGCTCAAGTTGAAGTCTTCAATGGACAAGATACGCGTGATGGGGTTAATATTCTTATTTTGGGTACGGATGGACGTATCGGACAAGATAGTTCGGAAACTCGGACGGACTCTGTCATGGTTTTAAATGTAAGTGGTAAAGATAAAAAATTGAAGCTTGTTAGCTTTATGCGTGATAACTTGGTCTATATTGATGGATATAGTCAGGTTATCGATGGTCAGAAACAAGCTGATCACAAATTAAATTTGGCTTACGAATTAGGGGAACAAGAAGGTAAACAAGGAGCCGAAATGGTTCGTAAAGTCCTCAAGGATAATTTTGATCTGGATATCAAATATTATGCGCTCGTTGATTTCCAAGCCTTTGCAACTGCAATAGATACCCTTTTTCCTGATGGTGTAACCATCGATGCCCAATTTTCAACTTTAAATGGAGTTCCAGTCACAGAAGCGACAGTGGGTGATGACTTGCACGCAACGGCAACTGAGTCACCTACTCAAACTATTCGAGCCGGTAAACAGCAAATGAACGGTTCAACTCTTCTTAACTATGCTCGTTTCCGTGACGATGATGAAGGTGATTATGGACGAACTCGTCGTCAACAACAGGTTATGACCGCGGTTCTACAACAAATCAAAGACCCGACAAAATTGTTCACTGGTTCAGAAGCTCTAGGGAAAGTTTTTGCGATGACCTCAACAAACCTACCCTATACCTTCTTATTGACCAATGGCCTATCTGTTCTTGAAGGAGCTCAAAATGGGATTGAAAAACTGACAGTCCCAGAACTCGGAGACTGGGTGGATGACTATGATGTCTATGGAGGCCAATCCCTTCGAGTGGACCAAAAAGCTTACCAGAATAAACTGGCCCAAATGGGATTTAGGTAAACTGAAAAAACGAATCAGAGCTTGGAATACCTATGATAACAGGTGTCTCGGGCTTTGATTTTTCTTGGTATCTGATGGATTTTTAGGGCTTTTTTATGGTATAATAGAATGATGTATTCTATCAGGAGAGGAAGAGAATAAGATGAGTGATTTAAAGGCAATTCAAGCTCGTAGCTTAGAGATGGCTGAATATTTTGTCGCCTTTTGTAAAGAACACGATTTACTCTGTTATTTGTGTGGTGGAGGAGCTATTGGAGCTCTACGAAATAAAGGTTTTATCCCTTGGGATGATGATTTAGACTTCTTCATGCCTCGCAAGGATTATGAAAAATTAGCAGAGCTATGGCCTCGTTATGCGGACGAGCGTTACTTCCTATCAAAAAGTGATAGAGACTTTGTTGACCGCAATCTCTTTATCACTATTCGAGACAAAAAAACGACTTGCATCAAGCCTTACCAACAAGATTTGGACCTCCCACACGGCTTGGCCTTGGATGTTCTTCCCTTGGATTACTACCCTAAAAATACAGCTGAACGTAAGAAACAGGTGCGTTGGGCTTTGATTTATTCCCTCTTCTGTGCACAAACTATTCCAGAAAAACATGGAGCCCTCATGAAATGGGGCAGCACGATTTTATTAGGATTGACTCCTAAATCCCTTCGTTATCGTATCTGGAAAAAGGCTGAAAAAGAAATGACCAAGTATGGTCTAGCAGAAAGTGATGGTATCACGGAATTATGCTCAGGTCCAGGCTACATGAAAAAGAAATATCCAATTCAAGCCTTTGAAGATAATATTTTCCTACCATTCGAAGGAACAGAAATGCCTATTCCAGTTGGTTATGATGCCTATCTCAGTACAGCTTTTGGTGACTACATGACACCACCGCCGGCAGACAAGCAAGTGCCTCACCACGATGCCCTTATAGCAGATATGGATAAGAGTTACACTGAATATAAGGGAGAATATGGAGCATGATGAAAGAAAAAATTAGCGTTATTGTTCCAGTCTATAATGTAGAAGCTTATTTGGAACGATGTGTTGAGTCAATCTTAAAGCAGACCTATACCAATTTTGAATTGCTTCTTATTGATGATGGTTCGACAGATCAGAGTGGTGCCTTGTGCGATCATTTGGCATCTAAAAATGAAAATATCAAAGTTTTTCATATTAAGAATGCAGGAGTCTCGAATGCTAGAAATATAGGTATTCAACATTCAAGAGGAGAATGGATTACTTTTATTGATAGTGATGATTTTATTACACCAGATTACTTGGAAACTTTAATAAGTGTAGTTGATAGTGACGAGTCTATAGGGTTTAGTATAGCACGTCTCCATCATATAAAAAATGGTCAAATTACAGAATTACCGGATTTTTCAGGAAAAGAAGAGAAGTGGTCGACAGAGCAGACGATGAGAGAATTATTGACGACAACTAGAACTTCTTTTTTCCCTGTTGCAAAATTATTTAAAAGAGAGATTGTTTCAAGTTTTACATTCAATACAGACTATCATTTGGCTGAAGATGCTTTGTTTTTAACAGAAGTTTTACTAAAAACCAGATGTACTAGTGTATTTGTTGATAAACCAATCTACTATTATGATCATCGTCAGGGAAGTGCAACAACTTCTGTCAACGATCATGTATTTGATACCATAGAGGTCTATAAGATGATTATTTCTGAAGTTTTTCAAATATTTCCAAAACTAAAAACTGAATTAGTGAATAGAGAATGTTGGTCATATATCACAGTGTACGATAAAATAATCTTTACAGATTCAAGTCAATATCCAACAGAAAAAATTAAGTTGAGAAAGTGGATTATTAAACATTTATCTGAGATATTAAAAGATCCTTATTTTACTAATTTTCGAAAAATAGCCGTTTTGTCCCTCCTTGTTTCCCCATGGATCTATAGACAAATCGTCGGTTTAAATCAATAATGTCATTTAAAGGAGTTGAAGATGAATTTTTCAAAAACGAATGAATGCTTTGAAAAATCAAAATTGTGGATTTCATATCTATTTGTTTTTATTTCGATTTTAAGCATGAGTTCCCTAGTGTATAAAGTAACAAGTCCTATTTATAAAGGATTATCAGCAATTGTTGTTCTTTGTATTTGTTTAACCTTATTTTTAAATTGGAGACGAATAGAAATCGATAAGAAATATCTAGGTTTATTTGGACTCTTAGCAGGTAGTCATCTAGTAGCAACAGTGGTTAATCGTTCGGGTCACTTGCTTGGGAATATGATTGAAATCTTCTTTATGATAGCCTACATTTTGCTATTTACTATGGTGAATTCAGAATATCTTAAGAAGTTAATTCGCTTGATTGCTGGAACGGTTCAATTTGTTTCTTTTTTCTCTGCTATATTTGCCTTTGTTCTTTTAATATTTAGAATTTTAATATTATTTAAAATTGGAGAACACTCCTATTATTATGGTGTTATGAATGGTCGTTTATGGGGAGTTGTTAACCCAAATGCAAGTGCTATTTTTTCTTATATTAGTATTGTGTTTGCTTTATACCTCATCCACAAAGGAAGTAAGTACTCGATTTATCTGAAGATAAATAATGTAATTCAATTTCTAAATTTTGCGGCTATGCAAAGTAGAGGGGCCCTTCTATCAGTTCTATTATTGCTTGGATTATATTGCCTATTTGTTTCTAGGGGTAATCTTGTTAAAAAGATTGTTACATTTGCAGTTGCTGCTACCTTGGTTACCAGTGCTGATATTGGTCTAAGTTACTTGACCTCTATTTATATTTCATCTGGAAGAACTACTATCATTGATTTAAATAAGGGTGAATCCTATTCTGAGATAGGCTCGGACATTGAAAAGAAAAATACTGAACTTCATTTGATTGAAACAACACCTAGTGGTCGTACTTACATTTGGAAAAATGCAATCAAAATGGGAATGGAGAAACCAGTATTTGGTTATGGTGTTCGAAATGTTTCTGATTATTTTACCCAATATTTTAGTAAATATGAAATTCAAAATTCACTAATTGGTGGTAATTTCCATAATATATTTATTACAATTTTTGTAAGTTCTGGAATATTAGGACTCATTTCTTTCATACTCATAATCGCTTATGTAAGTTTACGTTTTATAACTTATTTAGTTGTGACTAAGAAAAATGATGAAAAATTAATTATAATTCTATTTTTTGGGATTCTATTTGGTCAATTATTTGAAAGTCAGATCATCTATTCCACAAATTTTATCAACATAATTTTCTGGTTAGTAATTGGTTATGGTTTAACGATTTGTTTGAAAGAAAAAAATATCCGCTATGAGGAAGTAACAGATATTTCCGAAATTCAAAAAATGGAATTAGGAATTATGGAGTACATTCATGAAGTTTGCCAGAAAATTGGTGCCAAATATTTCTTAGCTTATGGTAGTCTAATTGGGGCAGTTCGTCATAAAGGTTTTATTCCTTGGGACGACGATATGGATATTTGTATGCTTCGAGATGATTATGAAAAATTACAAGATTATCTGATTGCACATCCAGATGAACGATATGAACTCATGTCTTATAAAAATAATATCAATTATGTTTATCCTTTCATGAAGATCAAAGATAATCAAACCTATCTAGTGGAGGAGGATGTTCGAATTGATTCAGATATGGGGATTTATGTTGATATTTTTCCTGTAGATGGTTATGAAGATGATCAGGCGTTTAAGGATAAAATGACCAAAATTATTAAAAAACGTCAATTAAGTTGTTATACTTTCAAAGGAATTACGAATACTAAAAGTGTAGTCAATTCAATGATTCGCTATATTTCTGTTATTATCTTTTATTTCACAAACACAAATAAGTATGTTACTCAAATCGATGAATTAGCAAAATCTAGAAAAGTAGAAGATTATGAACAAGTAGACTACCTTATTTATAAAGATATGAATAAACCTGTTTGGAAACGCGAATGGTTAGAAGATGTTGAAACTGGCAATTTTGAAGGTAAAGAATTCATGATATCAAAACACTACCATGAAATTCTCACTTCAGATTATGGAAACTACATGCAGTTGCCCCCAGTAGAGCAACAAGTTTCTCATCATGACTTCAAACTATGGAAAATTGTAGAGAATGGATAATTTTTTTCGTCTTAGAAAAGAGCAAAAATTAGGAGTTACAAAGATGTCTGAGAGAATTTTAAGCTTAGAAGAAATCAAGCAAGTAGAACTTGATATTCTAGAGTATTTACATAAAATCTGTGAAAAACATGATATTAAGTATTTCATCGATTTTGGAACCTTGCTAGGAGCTGTACGTCACAAAGGTTTTATTCCTTGGGATGATGATACAGATATTTCCTTAGCTCGGGATGAATTTGAAAAACTTTATAAGGTTTTAAAAAATGAAAATCATCCATACTATAAAATGATTTCCTTTAGAGAAACAAAGGGCTATCCATACAGTTATATGAGAGTCTATGATATAAGAACGCGTAGAGATGCCAATCTTAGAGATTCTACGGTTGTGTTGGGAACCTGTGTTGATGTATTTCCGTATGATGGTGTCGCAACAGAGAAAAGTGACCGTAAAAAAATGAAACTCTACCAATATCTTATTCGCCTTTCTTCTTTAAATTTTAAGGGGATCAAGTCTGAGAATGGGGGACTTAAAAATCTACCTCGCTACATTGGGTCAGCTATTTTTCAACTAAGTTCTCCACAAACTTGGAATCAAAAATTAGAGAATCTTGCATTGAAATATAGTTTAGATCAAGCTAAGTATCTTGCTTGTACGATATTTGATCCTAGTTTTCCAGAGGGAATCAAAAAAGAATGGCTCTATGATCTGATTGATGTGCCATACGAAAACATCGTAGTGAAGGCTCCTAGAAAATATCATGAAATACTTGTTTATGAATTTGGAGAAAACTATATGACTCCACCCCCTATTGAGCAACAAGTTCCAGGAGGAGATAAGAATTATTGGATTGCTTAACGAAAAAGTCTAGAAGAAATAGAGAAAGTGTGATGTATTATGAAATCTATTAAAAAATCAATATTATTTAGTGCCTTGTTCTTAGCGGCATCCATAATTCAAGCACCGACAGTCAATGCAGATACTATCTCGGCAGGTGCAGGGAATCGCATCCATTTTATCAATACAAAAGCTAAATCTGGAAGTGATGCTATCCTACTAGAAAGTAATGGTCATTATGCCTTGATTGATATGGGAGAAGATTATGATTTCCCGGATGGTTCGGATCCACGCTATCCAATTCGCTGGGGGATATCCATTCGAAATTATCAGGTCATGGAAGATCGTTTGATTCGCCACCTTGATCAGTTAGGTGTAAAGAAATTGGATTTTATACTAGGAACTCATGTTCATAGTGACCATATAGGTGGAGCAGATGAAATTCTTAATCGCTATCAGGTTGATAAATTTTATTTGAAAAAATATTCGGATAAGCGAATTACAAGTCCTTGGGGATTGTGGGATAATCTTTTCAATTACGATAATGCTCTCCGCGCTGCACAGAACAAGGGAGTTAAACTTATTCAAGACATAAAGGATGAAGATAGCCATTTTAAATTTGGGGATATGGATATTCAACTTTATAATTATAAAAATGAATATGATGCTGATGGAAACCTAAAAAGAGTTCTTGATGATAATTCCAATTCAATTGTTTCAGTAGTGACTGTAGCAGGAAAAAGAATTTATCTTGGTGGTGATTTGGATAATGCTGAGGGAGCTGAAGATAAATTAGGACCTGTTATTGGAAAAGTGGATATGATGAAATGGAATCATCACTACGATGCCAGGATTTCTAATACAATTGGATTTATAGACCATCTCTCTCCTAGTATGGTTATCCAAACAACTGGAGGAGATATTAACCTCGCTTCAACGAGAGACTATCTTCAAAAGAAAAATATCCAAGTGATCCACGCATCTAGTCAAACTCAGGATGCGACTGTGTTTGATATTAGTGATAAAGGATTTACAAACGTTTCAGGGGATTTTCCAAATATTCCTACTGTTGATGAGAAATGGTATCAAGAAGATGGCCATTGGAAATATCGTTTGAAAGATGGTCAGATGGCTATCGGTTGGAAAGAAATTTCTGGAGCAACATATTTCTTTAATGGAAAAGGTCAAATGCAATCTGGCAGATGGGTGCATGTAAATGACGGCTGGGATCCACATAGTGATGGCGACTGGTATTATCTTAATACAGATGGTAAAATGCATATTGGTGGCTGGTTCTATCATGATAATACTTGGTACTATATTCAGTCGAATGGTGCAAGACGATACAATGAATTAGCTGAAATTGGTGGGCAAAAGTATCTGTTTGATAAAGATGGTAAAATGCTTACTGGTTTACAAGTCTTCAAAGGTAAGAAGATGCTCTTTGCAAGTAGCGGTGCTTTGCAAACAGAAGGGACAGCTTCAAGCTGGCAAAAGCTAGGTTCAAACTGGTATTATTATGATGAAGATGGTCTTCGAACAGTGGGCTTGAAGAAAATCAATGGACTAACCTACTATTTTGATAACAACGGTATCATGCAAACTGGTTGGGCCATGATTGAAGGTCATTGGAACTATTTTGCAAGTTCTGGAGCGATGAAAACAGGCTGGATTAAGGATGGTGACACTTGGTATTATCTAGACAAAGATGGTGTCATGCTAACGGGTCTTCAAGAGATTGATGGCACTCGTTATTACCTCAATGCAAGTGGGGCTATGCAAACTGGTTGGGCCATGATTGAAGGTCATTGGAACTATTTTGCTAGTTCTGGAGCTATGAAAACAGGTTGGATCAAGGATAAGGATACTTGGTATTATCTAGACAAAGATGGTGTCATGCTAACGGGTCTTCAAGAGATTGATGGCACTCGTTATTATCTCAATGCAAGTGGAGCCATGCAGACAGGCTGGAAATGGTTTGACAATCATTATAGTTATTTCACAAGCAGTGGAGCTATGAAAACAGGTTGGCTCAAAGATAAGGACCTTTGGTACTATCTAGATAAAGATGGTATCATGCAAACAGGTCTTCAAGAGATTGATGGCACTCGTTATTACCTCAATGCAAGCGGCGCTATGGAGACTGGTTGGAAATTACTAGGTAACCAGTATTACTACTTTACAGAAAGTGGAGCCATGAAGACAGGTTGGTTCAAAGACAAAGGACTTTGGTACTATCTCAAACCTGATGATGGTGTCATGGCAACAGGTCTTCTAGATGTCGATGGTACTCGTTATTACCTCAATGCAAGCGGCGCTATGGAGACTGGTTGGAAATTACTAGGTAACCAGTATTACTACTTTACAGAAAGTGGAGCCATGAAGACAGGTTGGTTCAAAGATAAAGGACTTTGGTACTATCTCAAACCTGATGATGGTATCATGGCAACAGGTCTTCTAGATGTCGATGGTACTCGTTATTATCTCAATGCAAGTGGAGCTATGGAGACTGGTTGGAAACAGCTGAATGGTAACTGGTACTATTTCCAAGCAGATGGTTCCTTATTGAAAAATGGAACAACACCTGATGGCTACAAGGTCAATAAAGATGGCATTTGGAGCTTAAATCCTGATAAAGAAGAAGTTCAGGGAAGTCAAGAAGAGCCTAAGAAGGATTCTGATAAGCCAGTAGAGAAGGAAGAAAAATTGGCAGAAGTCAATGAAAAAAATGAAGCTTCTGAAACAAAACCGACTTTGAAGGCAGATAAAGAATAATCTTAGTTGCTTTGCTAGAAAGCTGATTAGGTGCTGTGTTCAGACCTGTCAGATACTTTTCTTTTAAAATAGTATTTATATACATCTCAGAGAATCAATCAATGTTTTTTGGACAAGAAACTTGATCTGCTCTGAGATGTTTTTCGATTTCTCACACACTAAATGATTGAAAATAGCCCTCTCGTCTTCAAATCGAAATATTTTGATAAGAAATTTTAAAACCGACTGATTAGATAAATAAGAAAAATTATGGTATAATAAAACGATACAAAAAAGGAGTATATATGGACATTTCAGAAATCCGTCAAAAAATTGACGCCAATCGTGAAAAATTAGCTTCTTTTAGGGGGTCTCTTTGACCTCGAAGGGTTAGAAGAAGAAATTGCCATTTTGGAAAACAAAATGACAGAACCTGATTTTTGGAACGATAATATTGCGGCCCAAAAAACGTCGCAAGAATTAAACGAACTAAAAAATACCTACAATACTTTCCATACCATGGAAGAGTTGCAGGATGAAGCTGAAATCTTGCTAGACTTTTTAGCAGAGGATGAGTCTGTTAAAAATGAGTTGGTGGAGAAGTTAGCTGAGCTAGATCAGATGATGACTAGCTACGAGATGACCTTGCTCTTATCAGAGCCTTATGATCATAATAATGCTATTTTAGAGATTCACCCAGGATCTGGTGGAACAGAAGCCCAAGACTGGGGCGATATGCTCCTTCGTATGTACACTCGTTATGGTAACGCTAAAGGCTTTAAGGTTGAAGTCTTGGACTATCAAGCTGGTGATGAAGCAGGAATTAAGTCAGTGACCTTGTCTTTTGAAGGTCCAAATGCTTATGGACTTCTCAAGTCAGAAATGGGAGTCCACCGTTTGGTACGTATCTCACCATTTGACTCGGCCAAACGCCGTCACACCTCGTTTACTTCTGTAGAAGTTATGCCAGAGTTGGATGATACCATCGAAGTTGACATCCGTGAGGATGATATCAAGATGGATACCTTCCGTTCAGGTGGAGCAGGTGGACAGAATGTCAACAAGGTTTCAACAGGTGTCCGCTTGACTCACATTCCGACAGGGATCGTCGTAGCATCAACCGTCGATCGTACTCAGTATGGAAACCGTGACCGTGCGATGAAGATGCTTCAGGCAAAACTCTATCAGATGGAGCAGGAAAAGAAAGCTGCGGAGGTAGATGCCCTTAAGGGGGATAAGAAAGAAATCACATGGGGAAGCCAAATCCGCTCCTATGTATTTACCCCTTATACCATGGTCAAAGACCACCGTACCAGCTTTGAAGTTGCGCAGGTAGATAAGGTCATGGATGGAGACTTAGATGGTTTCATCGATGCCTATTTAAAATGGCGTATTAGTTAAAAGAAAGGAAGTCACATGTCGATCATTGAAATGAGAGATGTTGTCAAAAAGTATGACAACGGGACAACAGCCCTACGTGGCGTCTCTGTGAGTATTGAACCAGGAGAGTTTGCCTATATCGTAGGTCCTTCAGGTGCAGGTAAGTCAACCTTTATCCGTGCCTTGTATCGTGAGGTTAAAGTTGAAAAAGGAAGTTTGCAGGTTGCAGGTTTTAATCTCGTAAAGATTAAAAAGAAAGATATTCCGCTCCTTCGTCGTAGTGTTGGAGTTGTCTTTCAGGATTACAAACTTTTGCCAAAGAAAACCGTTTATGAGAACATTGCTTATGCCATGGAGGTTGTCGGTGAAAGCCGTCGTAATATCAAAAAACGTGTTATGGAAGTCTTGGATCTTGTTGGTTTAAAACACAAGGTTCGTTCATTCCCTAATGAATTGTCAGGTGGTGAGCAACAACGTATCGCCATTGCTCGCGCTATCGTAAACAATCCTAAGGTATTGATTGCCGACGAGCCAACAGGTAACTTAGACCCAGATAACTCATGGGAAATCATGAACCTCTTGGAACGTATCAATCTTCAAGGAACCACAGTTTTGATGGCAACCCATAACAGTCAAATCGTAAATACCTTGCGCCACCGCGTCATTGCCATCGAGAGTGGTCGCGTGGTTCGTGACGAAGCGAAAGGAGAGTACGGCTACGATGATTAGTAGATTTTTCCGCCATCTATTAGAAGCTTTAAAGAGTTTAAAGCGTAATGGATGGATGACCATTGCTGCTGTCAGTTCGGTCATGATTACCTTGACCTTGGTTGCTATTTTTGCCTCAGTTATCTTTAATACTGCAAAATTGGCAACGGATATCGAAAACAATGTCCGCGTCATGGTTTATGTCCGTAAAGACGTTGAAGATAATAGTGAAACCATCGTCAAAGAAGGCCAGACAGTTACAAACAATGATTACCACAAGGTTTATGATGCCCTCAAGGCTATGCCAGCTGTTAAAAGTGTAACCTTCTCAAGTAAAGAAGAACAGTACCAAAAGTTGACTGAAACCATGGGTGACGAGTGGAAGGTTTTTGAAGGAGATGCCAATCCACTTCATGATGCCTACATTGTCGATACCAATTCACCAAGTGATGTGAAACCAGTCGCTGAAGAAGCTAAGAAGATCGAAGGAGTTTCTGAGGTTCAAGACGGTGGTGCCAATACGGAGCGTCTCTTCAAGTTGGCTTCCTTCATCCGTGTTTGGGGATTGGTCATTGCAGGACTCTTGATTTTCATCGCAGTCTTCTTGATTTCAAATACCATTCGTATCACTATCATTTCACGTAGTCGTGAAATTCAAATCATGCGTTTGGTTGGTGCTAAGAACGGCTACATCCGTGGCCCATTCTTGCTGGAAGGTGCCTTCATTGGACTATTGGGAGCAACCCTTCCATCTATCATGGTTTACCTTATCTATAACCGAGTCTACCAATCAGTTAACCCATCTTTGGTTGGACAAAATCTATCTCTGATTACCCCAGATACCTTTATTCCTTTGATGATCGGCCTCTTGTTCCTCATCGGAATCTGTATCGGTTCTCTTGGATCAGGAATCTCAATGCGTCGATTCTTGAAAATCTAAGTAAGATAGTTTACTAAAATCTATAAAAGTAGGATACCGTCAGGCTTGACCGAGTCTGATGGTCCTACTTTTTATGTTGAACTTATAAATCATACTCTTCAAAAATCTCTTCAAACCACGTCAGCTTCGTCTTGGCGTATATTTATTACTGACTTCGTCAGTTCTATCCACAACCTCAAAACAGTGTTTTGAGCAACCTGCGGCTCGCTTCCTAGTTTGCTCTTTGATTTTCATTGAGTATCAGTTGCTTGCCAATTCTTGGGAAACAGTGTATGATAGGAAAGGACCTTTTTGCTAAAAGAGTGATGGGGACTAGATGAAAGAAATCTTTTATAGTGGATTGAATCTAAAATAGTACGCCGTGATTGCTAAAATATTTCTAGAAATAAAATTGACTTTCCTAATCTCTTTGTTCACATCTTATTTCAATCTACTATATTTCTACAGTAATATCTAGCTCTTTTGACTTAACATAAATAATGAATGAGGATAAAATGAAACAATTTTTGGAAAAAGTGAGTATACTTTCCCTATCGTTAGTATTAATCACATCATTTTCAATATCAAGTGCCCTGCCAGCCATGTTTGACTATTATCAGGGCTATTCGACCGGTCAGGTCGAGCTCTTGGTCAGCCTCCCTTCTTTTGGGATTATGGCCATGCTCCTCTTAAATGGAGTTTTAGAACGGATTTTTCCAGAACGTCTCCAATTAACCTTAGGACTTTTGATTTTATCAATCAGTGGAACAGCTCCCTTTTGGTATCAGGGTTACTACTTTGTCTTTGCGACACGCTTGCTATTTGGGATTGGTGTGGGGATGCTAAACGCCAAGGCTATCTCTATCATCAGTGAACGATACCACGGCAAAACTCGTATCCAGATGCTTGGTTTTCGTGGCTCAGCTGAGGTGGTGGGAGCCTCTATCTTGACCTTGGCAGTCGGTCAACTTTTGGCCTTTGGTTGGACCGCAACCTTCCTAGCTTATGCAGCAGGTCTAGTGGTTCTTGTACTCTTCCTTCTCTTTGTCCCTTATAACAAAGAAGAAGTTCATGAGTCCAAGCAAAAGACAGAAGAAGTAGCGAAACTAACTCGCTCCATGAAACAATTGATTTTCTTCCTTGCTGTCGGTGCTGCAGTCGTTGTATGTACCAATACAGCCATTACCTTTCGTATTCCTAGTCTCATGATTGAGGCAGGCTTTGGAGATGCTCAATTGTCAAGCCTGGTACTCAGTGCCATGCAGTTGATTGGAATTCTGGCGGGAATTAGCTTTTCTTTCCTTATCTCTGCCTTTAAGGAAAAACTTTTATTGGTTGCGGGTGTAACCTTTGGTATCGGGCAAATCATCATTGCTCTTTCCACTTCTCTCTGGGTAGTCGTTGCAGGTTCGGCCTTAGGAGGATTTGCCTATAGCATCGCTCTTACGACAGTCTTTCAATTGATATCTGAAAGAATCCCAGCAAAGCTCCTCAACAAAGCAACTTCTTATACTGTTTTGGGATGTAGTTTTGGTGCGTCATTAACACCCTTTGTTCTTTCAGGGATTGGCTTGGTGACTACAGAAGGTCGAATGACTTTTATCATACTAGGAGCATGGATGATTGTCACATCAGTCCTTGTTTCTCTCCTATTGAAAAAAGAAGGTTAACAAAAAGAGGCTGGGCAAAAAGTTATAGTGGATTGAAATAAGATATGAACAAATAGGTTAGGAAAGTCAAATTAATTTCTAAAAATGTTTTAGAATCCGTAGCGTACTATTCTAGATTCAATCCACTATATTACAATCAGAAAAACGCATATTATCAGGTGTTGAATGTACTGACCCCAAAAAGTTAGACAATTAATTTATCCGAAGGATTTAGTTCTGTATT
>JAQDPW010000081.1 GCA_027659245.1 Streptococcaceae bacterium AM104-57 | reverse complement strand
GTTGCTTACAGGAGCAACGCCTGGCTTATGACTATGTTCAGACGTAATTAAAGTTCCTGAACCGGTGTTGGTGCCACTACCTGTGTTGCTGCCGCTACCGGTGTTGGTTCCACTACCGGTGTTGCTGCCGGTGCCGGTATTAGTTCCTGAACCGGTGTTGGTGCCGGTACCTGTGTTCGTTCCTGTACCGGTATTCGTTCCTGAACCGGTATTGGTTCCTGTGCCAGTGTTAGTTCCTGAGCCGGTGTTGGTGCCACTGCCTGTGTTGGTGCCGCTACCTGTGTTGGTGCCGCTGCCTGTGTTGGTGCCGGAACCGGTGTTAGTGCCGGAACCGGTGTTCTTTCCGGTGCCAGTATTTGTGCCTGAACCAGTGTTGCTGCCGGAACCGGTGTTAGTGCCGGTGCCAGTGTTACTGCCGGTACCACTGTTGGTGCCGGTGCCAGTGTTGCTGCCGGTGCCTGTGTTGGTGCCGGAACCGGTGTTAGTGCCGGTGCCTGTATTTGTACC
>JAQDPW010000080.1 GCA_027659245.1 Streptococcaceae bacterium AM104-57 | reverse complement strand
CCCTTGGCTCCCTTCGGTACGATAACTTCGTGACCGTCTGAGAAGACGATACGAGTGTCTCCACTTGAAAGTGTTTCGGTGTTGGTAATCGTGATCGGCTTACCGTCCGCACCATTCTTACCGTCTGTTACCTTGATTGGATTACCGATTGGAGTATGGTCGATCGGATCCTTGAAGACAATAGTGGTTACACCGTCTTCTCCTTTAGTCACTTCGACAAGTGGAGTCTTACCATTTTGGCCTGCGGCTCCGGCTTCACCAGTTTCACCTTTATCTCCCTTGGCTCCCTTCGGTACGATAACTTCGTGACCGTCTGAGAAGACGATACGAGTGTCCCCACTTGTAAGTGTTTCGGTGTTGGTAATCGTGATTGGCTTACCGTCTGCACCATTCTTACCGTCTGTGACCTTGATTGGATTACCGATTGGAGTATGGTCAATCGGATCCTTGAAGACAATAGTGGTTACGCCATCTTCTCCTTTAGTAACTTCGACAAGTGGGGTCTTACCAGTTTGACCGGCTTCACCAGTTTCACCTTTATCACCCTTGGCTCCCTTCGGTACGATCACTTCGTGACC
>JAQDPW010000008.1:47160-78493 GCA_027659245.1 Streptococcaceae bacterium AM104-57 | reverse complement strand
AGTACCTCCGCATCAACAAGCGCAAGTACGTCGGCAAGCACGTCCGCTTCAACAAGTGCCAGCACCTCAGCAAGTACATCAGCATCAACGAGCGCCAGCACTTCAGCAAGTACATCAGCCTCAACAAGTGCAAGCACTTCAGCAAGTACATCCGCCTCAACGAGCGCAAGTACATCGGCTAGCACGTCAGCCTCAACGAGCGCAAGTACATCGGCAAGTACGTCAGCTTCAACAAGTGCAAGCACTTCAGCAAGTACATCAGCCTCAACAAGCGCAAGTACATCGGCTAGCACGTCAGCCTCAACGAGCGCAAGTACATCGGCTTCGACAAGTGCAAGCACGTCAGCAAGCACGTCGGCTTCAACAAGTGCCAGCACGTCAGCAAGTACGTCTGCCTCAACAAGCGCAAGTACGTCAGCAAGTACGTCTGCCTCAACAAGCGCAAGTACGTCAGCAAGTACATCTGCCTCAACAAGTGCAAGCACCTCAGCAAGTACATCTGCCTCAACAAGTGCCAGCACGTCAGCAAGTACGTCGGCCTCAACAAGCGCAAGTACGTCAGCAAGTACATCTGCTTCAACAAGTGCCAGCACGTCAGCAAGTACATCTGCCTCAACAAGCGCAAGTACATCTGCTAGCACGTCAGCCTCAACAAGCGCAAGTACATCTGCTTCGACAAGTGCAAGCACATCGGCAAGTACGTCAGCAAGTACATCTGCTTCAACAAGTGCAAGCACATCAGTAAGCACGTCCGCTTCAACAAGTGCCAGCACGTCAGCAAGTACGTCAGCCTCAACAAGCGCAAGTACGTCAGCAAGCACGTCAGCCTCAACAAGCGCCAGCACATCGGCCAGCACGTCCGCTTCAACGAGCGCAAGTACGTCAGCAAGTACGTCAGCGTCAACAAGTGCAAGTACCTCAGCCAGCACCTCAGCTTCAACAAGCGCAAGTACGTCAGCCTCAACAAGCGCAAGTACATCGGCAAGCACGTCAGCTTCAACGAGCGCCAGCACGTCAGCAAGTACATCCGCTTCAACAAGCGCAAGCACCTCTGCATCAACAAGCGCAAGTACCTCAGCATCAACGAGCGCCAGCACGTCGGCAAGTACATCTGCCTCAACAAGTGCAAGTACGTCAGCCTCAACAAGTGCAAGCACGTCGGTTGTTACAAGTAACGGAATGCCGGAAAGCTTATCACTTGATAGCTTAGATATCGATAGTGTGATAACATCAGATTCAATTAGCACATCAGTATCACAATCACTATCATTATCAGTATCAGTAAGTACTAGCCAATCAATGGCTCATTCAACTTCAGCTAGTCAAGCTCCTCAAACTGAAACCACTAAGACACGTAAGCAATTACCAAATACTGGTGAAACTGCTTCAGCTACAAATGCTCTCCTTGGAGTTGTAGCAGGTCTAACAGGATTAGGTTTGATCGCTAAACGTCGTAAGCGTGATGATGAAGAATAAGTCTTGTTTTAGATAGCCTAAAATAGACTAATTAACTAGTAAAACCTCCAAAAGTTTTAATCTTTTGGAGGTTTTTATGTTCTTTAAAAGTGGGATTCTAGGCTTGTCGTGCTTTGTGAAATGATCTAAAAAATGGTATAATGTATAGTGTAAATTTTAAATAATAAGAGCTTTCACTTTTATACAAATTGAAAATAAATAAAATGAGAATTTAGGAAAAAGGAGTAGAATTAGAGCATCTAATTAGTGTTGTTATACCTGTGTATAATGTGGAAAATTAGGAAGAGTGCATTCAAACTGTTTTGAATCAGAGTTATAAAAAGTATATCTAGTACACGATGGTTCTATAAATGCTTCAGTGACAATATGTGAAGGGTTTTCTAGATTGGAAACCTATTTCCTACGGACATACTATTGACATGTTCTCTGTGAATCCAGATAGTCCTAGTTAGCGAGTTTTAAATAAACAATCTAGCAACTTATTGAGGTGACACGGACTACATAAACAGGTAAACTTTAGCAGTATTTCTCAAAATTCTTAACTAGTTATAGCTAATAAAAGAAATAGAATCCTTGTAAAATATCTAGTTTTTCAAACGTTTTTTAAGTTTTTATTACTTATCTAAAATTTCTTACTTAACCTGATGATTTAGGTATTTCAAACGGGATGAAGTTGTATATCATCAATGTAAACACTCCGATACAATAGTTCATTGTAAAAGAAGTAAGTAAAACTTCCAAATTAACATCTATAATCTATACGATCTATATTTGATAGGAATTGTTTACAATAAATAGATATATTTAGCAGAGTTTAATTTATTTTTGTAATTTTTTAGTCAAAATAAAATTTATAAGGGGTATATATGAATAAAAAGGCCATTGTTCTTGCAGCAAATCAAGCTTATGTGAGTTATTTAGAAACAACAATTAAATCGATATGTAGCCATATGAAGCAGATTAAGTTTTATATCCTAAATGAAGATATTCCAACTGATTGGTTTCAGTTAGTAGCGAATTATCTTGAAAAAATAGATTCAGAGATTATAAATGTTAGATGTTCTTCGGCTATGTTTCAAGATTATAAACTTCCAACGGAACATTTAAACTATGCTGCTTATTTTCGGTATTTAATTCCAAACCATGTCGTTGAAGATAGAGCCTTGTATCTGGATAGCGATATGATTGTGACTCAGGATTTATCAAATTTATTTGAATTGGATATGCAAGGTTATCCTGTTGCTGCAGTTGAGGATTTACCGACAACATCAGAAGGCTTTAATTCAGGGTTATTATTGATAGATAATAAAAGGTGGAGAGAGGAAGATGTTGTGAAACAGTTATTTGATTTGACTGCTCAACACCATCATGAGGTCTATGGAGATCAAGGAATCTTGAATCTCGCTTTTCAGGATAATTGGTATCATCTTCCTCTAACCTATAATCTTCAAGTGGGGTCAGATAGTCAGCAATTTACACTGGGTGATATGGATTGGTATGATCTTTTTAAAGGAAAACCAGCTGTCATTCACTATACTACAGGCTTGAAGCCGTGGCATCAACATCATTTTAATCGATTCAGAGAAGAATGGTGGTTTTACTATGGATTGTCTTGGGATGATGTTATACTTAGAAAATATCCTGCCAAAGAAGGATGGAGTGCTCTTGTTTCACTCCCTCCTTATCAAACAGCTATTTATACGAATACAGTGAATTTGCATGAAGCAGAGAATTTGATTAAAGATCTACCACAGGTGAATTTTAATATTTTGGCTCACAGCTATTTTGCTCCAGAAATCATAGTGTTAGAAAAGTATAAAAATGTCACCCTCTATCCGTGCTTTGATCCTTTAACACATGAAAAAGTTTTTAATCAGTTAGATTTTTATCTGGATATTAACTATGAGGATGAAATCTGTAACATTATCCAAAAGATAGTAGATAAGGGAATTCCTTTCTATTCTTTCCAAGCGACAAATCATGCACATGAAATATCTCACTATGTTTTTGAAAATCAGGATGTTGACGGTATGATTCAGCATATCAAAAACTATTTGGATACTCTAGAAAAATAAGAAGGAGAGTCAATGCAAGCAGAACCTTTAATCAGTGTTATTGTACCCGTTTATAATGTAGTACCTCAATCTAAACAGTATCAAACAGCAATTTTATCAACAGCTAGAAGTTATTTTAGTTGACGATAGCATAACAGATGATTCGTCTAGCATTTGTCAAAAATATCTAGAACAAGATTTCAGATTTAACTATATTTACAAAGACAATTCAGGACAGTGGCGCATATCATTGTCGAGTAACTCGTGCGCTTGAAAAATTAGAAGTGGCAGGTTTGCAGAACAGTGAAACCTATTGACGAGTAAAATAGAAGATCTACATCCTTTCAAGAGAGTGGGAAAAGTAAAATATGTTTGTAATTGCAAAGAGAACAGATGATAGAGTGCAAAAAATTAAAGACATTTTTCAAAAGTTAGATAAGTCAGTAACTGTATTCTATATTGATTGTTTTGACAATTTCGATAGTCTTGAACAAGGGGAGTCAACAGCGCTGACATACTTCCTAATGAAAAACGAGGGACAACCTCTCTTTTTTAACAATCTTCCGCTGCCCCCTTACTGGGAGATAACGACAGATGGTTTAGAAGGTTATGTTTATGACCAAGGTAAAAAGAAAGCAAGAATTCAGTTTCGACAGCCACATTCAGATCGAACTATTGCGAGAGTGTACTGGTACGATGAAGTAGGGAAATGCATCTGGATAGATTATTATAGCGCTTATGGTTGGAAAATTTGCCGTGATTTTTTGGATGAGGAAGAAAAGACTGTCTTGAGAACCTTTTATAATTCAGATGGGAGAGACCTTCTGGTAGAATGGTTACAACAAGATAAAATAGCTTACTTTGATTCGCAGAAGAATCCAACTATTTATCCGAATCGTCATTCTTTTCTCCTTAAAGTATTAGAGGATATAGTAGAGAGAGAAAACATTTTAATTTTAGGAGAAGAAATTCTCTCGCTTCTTCCATCAAGCAAAAAAGATAATTACTATTATTTGGCAAATGATAAAACAGAGGCTGATAAGGTTGCAGATCAAGTTAGTCAGGTTCTAGTCTTGTCACCTAGATCTTCTGAAGATTCTCCCTATAAACATCTATATGGTTGTGCTTTGGATAGACCAGTTCCAGTTAAACCGCAGGCTATGATTATTACGAACTCTGAATGGATAGAAGGATTGGAGGAACTGCTGCTTCATTTTCCAGAAATTGATTTTCATGTAGGAGCATTAACAGAGATGGGTAGCAGACTTACAAATCTATCTGTTTATTCTAACTTATATCTTTATCCAGGAATGAGCTATGACTTTTTTCAAGAATTACTAGATAAGAGTACATTTTATTTAGATATTCAGCATGATATTGAAATTTTTGAGTCTTCATCTTGTGCAGTGGAAAAAGGTATATTGCTTTATACTTTGCATCATCTAACTCACCATGAAAAATATAAAAAACTTGAAACTTGTTGTGACACAGTAGATACTCTAGTTAAAAACTTGCGTCAAATTTTAAACTGCCCACAACTTTATGGAAGACTCGTAGCACGACAATCAGAGCAATTAGAAATAGCTAGATTAGAAGATTATCGTACTTTGTTTGATAGATGGGAGAAAAAATGTGACTGTTTATAATTTTAATCTATTGCTAGGATTTGAACCAAATGGAGTAGATGTTGCCCAAGCTCATCGTCTTAAAATGTTTCGTAAGCTAGGTGTAGAGACCTATTTTGTATTTACCCATTGGCCAAATAGTGATCAGTTAGATTATTTTTTGTCAAAAGGCTATCGATACAATGAGCTTATTTTCGCTCAACTTTCGTTTACGGATCATTTGGCTACAGAACCCATTCTTTCTTCGAGTGAGATGGAAATGCTTTTGGGATTGGAAAAGTCACAGCAAATTGATAGTTCTGACGAAGGTCAATCTTATAAACTAGACAATGGAGAAGTCATCGTTTTTCGATATAGCAAGTATTATTTAGATAAGGTTCAGTATGTGGATTACTTTTCAGAAGGATATTTACTAAAAAGAGAAACGTATTCTACACAAAAATTAGTATCCGATTATTTTGTATTGAACTATCAAAATAATCAAATTTCTGCTGAACTAGGGAGACGTGTTTATCATAATCAAGATGGAAGTGTTGCTATAGAGGAGATTGCTCTGAAGAAGAAACGTTATTATATATTTAACGATAGTAGACTAGTGACACAAGAAGAGTTTATAGAAATTTTTGTAAATAATCTTAACTTAAAAGAAGACGATATTGTAATTATGGATAGGGCCTCGAATACTGATTTCGCTCGTCCGTTATTGGAACAATCATCAGGTGCAAAACTAGGTTTGGTATTTCATTCGGAGCATACTTTTGGAGAACAACCCTTTAGCTATGAATATTACTATCCTGTAAAGTATGCTAATCGTTTTGACTTCATGATTACATCTACTAAGTTACAGGCAGAAATCTTGAAGGAATCTTTTCAAAAAGAAGGTCAGCAAGCACCTGAAATTTATACTATTCCAGTAGGAGGTTTGAAGTCTTTACAATATACAGACCAGTTTAGACAACCACAAAAAATCATGACAGCTTCAAGATTAATTTACTCAAAGCGAGTAGACTTAGCCATCAGAGCAGTTGTTTTAGCACATCAAAAGGGTGCGCATATTGATTTTTCTATCTTTGGACAAGGGATTGAATATAATAGATTAGAAGATTTAATTCGTGAATATTCGGCAGAGGACTATATTCATTTGAAGGGATATACGAAACTAGATGACGAATACATAAAACATAGCACTTATCTAACAACATCTGTAACTGAGACTTTTGGCTTGACATTGATGGAGGCTGTTGGAGCAGGATTGTCCATTGTTGGATTTGATGTTCGATATGGTAATGTAACGTTCATCAAAGATGGGGAAAATGGCTATTTAGTTCCTTTTGATGGTAGAAATGAACAGGAGTTAGTAGAGGATTTAGCCCAGCGATTAGTTGAACTTTCTTCTAAAGATGTGGCAAATTTTCATAGAAAGTCTTATCAGTTGGCGGGTTCTTACCTAGAGGAACACATTGTAGAGCTATGGAATGATTTTCTTAGAGATCAGACTTCAAGAAAAACTATCCATTAGAGAGTTCAATCTTCTGGTATCAATTTTATAAAAGAGAGAGAAATATAAGTATGGAAATGAAAGCAATCGTTTTAGGAGCAGATAATAATTATCGTGATAAGTTAGAAACAACTATTAAATCTATATGTGCTCACAATCGTCAATTAAAATTTTATATTTTTAATGATGACTTACCAACCGAGTGGTTTTTGTTGATGGGAAAACGCTTGGAGCCATTATCGTCAGAAATTGTTAATGTGAAAATAACAAGTCATAATTTGGGTGAGTATCATTTACCAAACCCAAGTTTAACTTATGCAGCTTTTTTCCGCTATTTTATTCCAAAATTTGTTACAGAGGATAAGGTTTTATATTTAGATTCAGATATAATAGTTAGATCTAGTATAGATGAATTGTTTTCATATAATCTTGGAGATAACCCACTAGCTGCTGTACCTGATCCACTTGATTCTAGCACTTTTAATTCAGGAATGATGTTAATTAATGTTGAATTGTGGAGAAAAGAAAGTGTAACAGATGTTCTGCTTGACTTGACAAATCAGTTTCATCAAGAAGTTTACGGGGATCAAGGGGTTTTAAATTGCTTGTTCAAAGAGCGATGGCTCCCTCTTCACCAAAAGTGGAATTTTATGGTAGGGATGGATACTGTGGCGCGCAACTATCAAATAGATAGTTGGTATAGTGAGTCAATAGACTTGGAAAAAGATGTTGCCATTGTTCATTATACAGGTGAAAAACCTTGGGACAATATCAATTTAAATCGTTTTAGACAGGATTGGTGGTTTTATTACGGTTTAGAATGGTCAGATATCGTGATGAAGAAGGGGAACTTTAAAATAGGCTTTGATTCACTAGTATCTTCTCCACCTGTATTATATTCAGCTATTTTTACAAATACGTGTAATATTGAATCCATAGAATATTTAATCAAAAGGTTGCCACAAGTTCATTTTTCAATTTTAGCTTACACTGATTTTGCACCTAATATAATTGATTTGCAAAAATATTTGAATGTTCGTATTTATCCAGCGTTTAATCAGATGAATTTTATAAAGGTTTTAGAAGAAATCGATTTTTATTTAGACATCAATCATGAGGGAGAAATTGCTAATATTATTGATGAGGTCCACCGCATTGGAAAACCTATTTTTGCCTTTGATAATACTTGTCATAATATGGAAAAGGCTTCCTTTATTTGTCAACAGTCTCATCCTGAAGATATGGTTTCTAAAATAGAAAGTTTGATAGATAAAAAGGAGTTGGATTAGATGAAAGAAGAGTTAATCAGCGTAGTTGTTCCTATTTATAATGTGGAAAAGCATCTTCGTATTTGTTTAGATAGTTTGTCAATGTAAACTTAGATTAATTTTGAAGTGTTAATGATTAACCATGGATCGCCAGATGATTCAGCAAATATTTGTATGAGGCTATTATAGCGGATTGAATTTAGAATAGTACGTTACAGATTCTAAAACATCTTTAGAAATCAATTTGACTTTCCTAATCTCTTTGTTCACATCTTATTTCAATCCACTATAGTATAAATATTTATTTTATAATTGAAAACACGAAAGGAATTTTCATGAAAAACTATTTTTCATCTATAGTAAAAAAAGGTCTAGTGACTCTCTTTTTGATTTTTATTTATGTGTTAGGAAGTCATTTGACGTTACCATTTATTGATGTAAATAGTAGGGATTTTTTAGGTGGGTCAACAGCTTATCTTGCTTTTTCGACTGCTCTTACAGGTGGAAATCTCCGTAGTCTTTCCTTTCTCTCTGTTGGTATTTCTCCATGGATGTCTTCAATGATTTTGTGGCAGATGTTTTCCTTTTCAAAGAGTTTAGGGTTGACATCAATGTCGGTGGAGATTCAGGATAGGCGTCAGATGTATTTAACATTGTTTATAGCTCTCATTCAATCTTTAGCTATTTCCTTAAATCTTCCTGTTCAACAGGTTTACTCTTCTGAACTTATCTTGCTCTTGAATACAACGTTATTGGTTGCAGGGACTTTTTTCTCGGTTTGGTTAACTGACATCAATGCTAGTAATGGGATTGGTGGATCTATGGTTATATTGTTAACGAGTATGGTGTTAAATATTCCACAGGATTTGATTGAAGCATTTAGAGTTGTTCATATACCAACTTTAATTTTAGTATCTTTAAGTCTTATGGGAGTTTTCTTTGCTTATGTATTAGCCTTAGTTTATAGAGCTCGCTATCGCATACCGGTTAATAAGATTGGTTTAAATAGTCGTTTTAAGAGATATTCTTATTTTGAAGTGATGCTTAATCCAGCCGGAGGGATGCCTTACATGTATTTGATGAGCTTTTTAGCCTTACCAACCTATATTCTTTTACTGTTACAGACACTCTTCCCTGCAAATTCAGTATTCTCTGAAATCTCAGTCAAGTATGCAATTGGGAAACCACTCTGGATTTATATGTATATCGGACTTCTTTTTCTTTTTAGTATTCTATTTGCTTTTGTAAATATGAGTGGGGAACAAATCGCAGAACGTATGAAAAAGTCTGGAGAATATATATATGGAATCTATCCTGGTGAAGAAACCAGTCGATTTTTGAATAGACTAATTTTTCGCTTTTCTATTATAGGCGCTTTCTTTAATGTGATAATGGGAGGTATTCCTATGTTGTTTGTATTAGCTGATGAAAAACTATTAAAAATTGCTATGATCCCAGGTTTATTCATGATGTTTGGTGGAATGATTTTTACAGTTCGGGACGAAATTTCTGCTTTAAGATTAAACGAAACTTATAAGCCGTTGATTTAGGAGGCTGTCATGTATTATTTTATTCCAGCTTGGTATGGCTCAACACGTCCATGGCATGTTGATCTGATTCCATGGTATTATTCTCATTTTAGATTTGAGTTTGATGATACATTCAATCAAATTAGACTTTTTCAAAGGCAAGGAATACAATCTAGGTTATTAGTATTGGCCTATCAGCCACACTTGCGTTATTTTTTGCATAGACATGGTGTATTAGAGACAGAAGTATATTCTGTATTTGATGACTTGCAAGACTTTCAGGACTTACATATTCAAGTTCTTAATATTAGAGATATAGAGTGGGATAGAGATTGTAAATTTCTTTACAGTCCATTTGCAATAGTCGTGCAAAAAAATGGTAAAAAGTATGCAAAGGTAGAACACGGGGTAGAAGGATTTATCAGTGACATCCAATACTTTGATTCCAATAGTCAGATAAGTCAGCATTATATAATGGATGATCGCGGTTTTGTATCAAGTGTCATGTATTTTGATAATGGACAGCCAACTTATCAAGACTATTTGGATCCTAAAGGCATTTGGCGATTTAGGGAGTATATTCAAGAGGGAGGAAGAATAGAGGTAAATCCAATATTTGGCTATCGTTTTAAACAACTCTACTACTCTGATATGAGTCAATTGGTTGCAGAATATTTTGATAAATATCAGAAAAGAAATCAGAAAAAGGAGGATGTTTTCATTATTCCCTCACATCCTCATCATGACCAGTTTATCTTTGATCATATTCCTAGTGACAAGACTAAAATTTTAAGTCTTTTTATCAATCGTAATTCTCAGGATAGTTTTAGAGAGTTATCCTTATCAGTTGATCATTCCAGTCTAGTATTAGTAGATAGAGAAGATAGTTTACAATTCTTAAAAGAACTATACCCTGAACAATCTAATAAATTTCATCATCTGTCCCCTTTTGATACGCGTTTACGACTAGGGCGAAGTCAATCGCGAAAAGAGTCTATTATTTACTATCAATTAGACTTCAATGAAGAAATTGATAAGGAAGCATTAACTCAAGTTTTGCTATTTATAGCGGAAACCAAACATACAGAAGTCATTTTTGGAGCTTTCTCAGCAAGTCAGGAACAAATGGATGATGTGGAAAATCTAGTTCAAGAAATTATCCAAGAGAAAATTCATGTTGATAGTTTAGAAAAAGGAATAGACTATGGTGGAGCAGAAAATCCTTTAGAAGAAAATCAAGAGCAGGAACTACGTTTTCAATTTGTCAATATGAATGATGAGTCGGACTTAATTAAGACGCTAGAGTTTGTACGTCTGATTGTCGACCTTAATAAACAACCCCACCTCTATACTCAAATAGCGGGTATTAGTGCGGGAATTCCTCAGATTAATTTGGTTGAAACTGTCTATGTGGAACATTTAAAAAATGGCTACCTAATTTCAGATATGACAGAGTTTTCAATGGCTGCACATTACTATATAGATAAACTGAAGGAGTGGAATCAGGCATTAGTTTATTCTATTGATAAAATCAAGGAACATACTGGTCAACGTTTCTTAGATAAATTACATCATTGGATTGGGGAGATTACAGATGTCAAAGGACTATAAAATCCTACAGATAGGGATTGATAATTGGACTCATCATTACGAAATTCCTGAAAATATGGATTGGTATTATTTCTGTCCAAACTCAGCTCTAGCCCTTCGTAAAATGATGGAAATGGAGGGAATAAAGAAATTTCATATTATCTTGATAGAGGATGGTCAGTATTTAGTTGATTTACTGCCTTTTATCCATCATATCGAACCTTATACTCTTTTTTATGCTCATGATTTTAAGACAGCAAATTCTGCTATTCTTGATTTATTAAAAAAGCGATGTGCTCAGGCTGTAGATTTTTCAAATCCCCAGAAATTACTAAATGATTTATCAACCTCTCTTTTTGGTGGGGGATACGGAGATAAATTATTTCCATCAACAATACAAATACATCCCTCTTTTAAAGGTTCTGTTTCTTATCAAGGATTTGAACATGTGACTTTGGATGGAAATTTTAGTGATTCTTTTTCTCAGGTTGCCCATTGGAGCTACAATACCATGGTTGGAGAAGATGTTCCTATTGAATTGTGGTTAGAATACGAAAAACAAGGGGATTGTGAGTTTAGATTAGTGATTCGTAAAATATGGTCTGGGGCTGTTGACGAATTTTTTGAGGAAGAAATTTACAGTGAGGATGACCTTCAACAAGCGATTGTTGTAGATAATAAGGAAACAAATTTTTATATAACGGTATCTATTGAGGCACGTGGTAAAGGGAAACTTCAATTAGGGAATCTTCACCAGCGTTGGAGTAGAAAACAGTTTGGAAAATTTGTTCTTGGTGGTAATATTTTACACGATAGTACACGTGATGAGATTAATTATTTCTTTCATCCTGGAGATTTCAAGCCCCCTTTGGCAGTATACTTTGCGGGATATCGTCCTGCAGAGGGCTTTGAAGGATATTACATGATGAAAAATTTGGGCTGTCCCTTTCTTCTTTTTTCAGATCCTCGTTTGGAGGGAGGAGCCTTTTATCTTGGTAGTGACGAGTTAGAAAATAAGGTTAAGGAAACTATTCAACATTATTTAGATTATCTAGGATTTACTTCTAAAGACTTGATTTTATCAGGTTTATCAATGGGAACTTTTCCATCGCTCTACTATGGGGCAGCTTTTGAACCGCGTGCAGTTATTGTTGGTAAGCCATTAGCCAATGTTGGAACTATTGCAAGACGGGGTCGTATAGAGGCGCCTGGAGTTTTTAATACAAGTTTTGATATTTTGAGACATCAGACTGGAGGAGTTAGCTACCAAGATATGGATGTTTTAGATCGACGTTTTTGGAATACGTTTAAAAAGGCTAACTTTACACAGACAACGTTTGGCCTTTCCTATATGAAAGATGAAGATATGGACAGTAAGGCCTATGATCAGTTAGTAGAACATCTTTGTTATACTGGCGCTAAAATTCTATCTAAGGGGACATCGGGGCGTCATAATGATGATACGGATACAAATGTTACTTGGTTTTTACATTTTTATAATATGGTCTTGGAAGCGGAGTTTGGAAGAGGATACAAATGATTATTAATCAAAGAGAAAATATCACTTGGGGAGAGGTGAAAGGAACATTTATGTATGGTAGCAAAGTAACCTATCATGAGGATGAACATATTAGTCTTTATAATCCCCTAGTTCCATCAGGAGAGATCTTAAAAACGTGGTACTCTAGTGTGAATTATCAAGCTTCTAGAGTTCAGCCTAGTCTCCCGTTGCTTAAAAGAAAACAGGATTATCAGTTGTGCATGGATTTTGATTGCTATCCTGGGAACGGTATATATATCAAGATTTCTTTTTTTGATAGATATGGAGAGATTATTGAAGAGAAGATTGAAAAAATGAAAATTATTGAATTTACCTACCCAGCTGACACCTATACTTATCAAATTTCTCTTCTAAGTGCTGGATTTGAGTCGATAGATTTTTATTCTTTTTCTATAAAGGAGATTAATCGTGTTTAAAGCTTTTTATCAAGATTTCCAACTTAGGAAAGTCAAAAAGATTTTAAAAAAGATTAACGCCCTCAAAGGCCAGATAGAATCTCTATCAGATCAAGAATTATCGGCAAAAACAATGGAGTTCCGTCAACGTCTTGCTGAGGGGGAGACTTTGGACGATATTTTGGTTGAAGCTTTTGCGGTTGTTCGTGAAGCAGATAGGCGTGTATTGGGGATGTTCCCTTATGATGTCCAAGTCATGGGAGGAATCGTTATCCATCAGGGGAATGTTGCTGAGATGAATACTGGAGAGGGGAAGACCTTGACAGCTACTATGCCTGCTTATCTCAATGCGCTGACAGGTAAAGGAACTATGCTGATTACCCCCAATGAATATCTAGCTAAACGTGATGCCGAGGAAATGGGACAAGTCTATCGTTTCTTAGGATTGACAATTGGGGTGCCTTTTACTGATGATCCTAATGAGAAGATGACAGCAGAAGAGAAAAAAAGAATTTATGCGTCAGATATTATTTATACAACTAATAGTAATTTAGGGTTTGATTATTTAAATGATAATCTTGCATCAAATCAGGAAGGAAAATTTTTACCACCCTTTAATTACGTGATTATTGATGAGATTGATGATATCTTATTGGATAGCGCTCAGACACCCTTGATTATTGCAGGGGCACCTAGAGTTCAGTCTAACTACTATGGGATTATCGATACACTTGTGACAACCTTGGTCGAGGGTGAAGATTATATTTTTAAAGAAGAAAAAGATGAAGTCTGGTTGACAACCAAGGGGGCCAAGATTGCTGAAAGTTTTCTGGGCATTGATCATTTGTATAAAGAGGAACATGCAGTTTTTGCTCGTCATTTAGTCTATGCGATTCGAGCCCATAAACTCTTTACAAAAGACAAAGACTATATTATTCGTGGGAATGAAATGGTACTGGTGGACAAGGGGACAGGACGTTTAATGGAACAAACTAAACTCCAAGGAGGACTCCATCAAGCGATTGAAGCAAAGGAACATGTTAAATTATCTCCAGAAACACGGGCTATGGCCTCCATTACTTATCAGAGTCTCTTTAAGATGTTTCATAAGGTATCTGGTATGACAGGGACAGGTAAGGTAGCGGAGAAAGAACTTCTTGAAACTTATAATATGTCGGTAGTGCGCATTCCAACTAATCGTCCCAAACAACGGATTGACTACCCAGACAATCTATATCTTACTTTACCTGAAAAAGTGTATGCTTCTTTAAAATACATTAAAGAATACCATGCTAAGGGAAATCCTTTACTAATTTTTGTTGGTTCGGTAGAGATGTCTCAACTCTATTCATCTCTCTTACTCCGTGAAGGAATAGCTCACAATGTTTTAAATGCTAATAATGTAGCTCGTGAGGCTCAGATTATCTCAGAATCAGGTCAAATAGGAGCAGTTACAGTTGCTACTTCTATGGCAGGACGTGGTACAGATATTAAGCTGGGTAAAGGAGTTGCAGAGCTTGGAGGTTTGATCGTTATCGGAACTGAACGGATGGAAAGCCAACGGATCGACCTTCAAATTCGTGGACGTTCAGGTCGTCAAGGGGATCCAGGTATGACCAAGTTTTTCGTATCCTTGGAGGATGATGTTATTAAAAAGTTTGGACCATCTTGGGTGCATAAACAGTATAAAGACTACCATGTTAAAGATATGACCAATCCAGTAGTTTTAAGGGGACGTAAGTATCGTAAATTAGTTGAAAAAGCTCAACAAGCAAGCGATAGTTCTGGACGCTCTGCACGTCGTCAGACTCTGGAATATGCCGAGAGTATGAATATTCAACGTGATATGATTTATAAGGAACGAAATCGTCTAATAGATGGTTCTCGTGAATTAGAAGATGTTGTTGAAGAAATCATTGCTAGCTATATTGATCAAGTGACCTTTTCAAATTATGGAAGTAGGGAGTTGTTATTTCACTTTATTGTGACTAATATTAGTTTTCATATAAAAAAAGTTCCAGAGGATCTGAATATTGCTGATACTAGTGAAGTACGTACTTTTTTGAAGCAAGTTATTGAAAAAGAACTCTCTGAAAAGAAAGCATTACTTGAGCAATATGGTCTGTATGAACAGTTCTTACGCTTTTCTCTACTTAAAGCTATTGATGATAACTGGGTAGAACAGGTAGACTATCTACAACAGTTATCTATTGCGATTGGTGGGCAATCAGCTTCTCAGAAAAACCCTATTGTTGAGTACTATCAAGAAGCCTATTCAGGATTTGAAACCATGAAAGAGCAGATTCGTTCTGATATGGTACGTAATCTTCTAATGGGTCTAGTAGAGGTCACTTCTAAAGGTGAAATCATAACCCATTTTCCATAAAAAGGGGACAATATGACAATTTACAATATAAATTTAGGAATTGGCTGGGCTAGTAGCGGTGTTGAATACGCTCAAGCTTATCGTGCGGGTATTTTTCGCAGTCTGAATCTACCGTCTAAGTTTATCTTTACAGATATGATTTTAGCTGATAATATCCAGCATTTGACAGCTAATATCGGCTTTGATGACGATCAAGTCATCTGGCTTTACAATCACTTTACAGATATCAAAATTGCACCGACCAGTGTGACGGTAGATGATGTGTTAGCTTATTTTGAAGGCGTCGAAAGCCGTCGTGAAAGAAATGGGAAAATTGAACGAATCTTCTTCTCAGATGAAGACAAGTTTATCACTTGTTATTTGGTAGATGAGGAAAAAGATTTTGTTCAACATGTGGAGTATGTGTATGCTGGTAAATTGATCCGCAAAGATTATTTCTCTTACACACGCTATTGCACAGAATATTTTGCTCCTAAAGACAATGTAGCGACACTCTACCAAAGAACCTTCTACAATGAAGATGGGACTCCAGCTTATGAGATGTTCATGAATCAAGGAACTGAGGAAGTTTATCGTTTCAAGGATCGCATTTTATACGGGAAGCCGGCCTTGCTCCGTTACTTCATGCAGACTCTTAGGTTAAGCAAATCAGATCTAGTAATTTTAGATCGTGAGACAGGGATTGGGCAGGTAGTCTTTGAAGAAGCGCGTGCTGCTCACCTTGCTGTTGTCGTTCATGCGGAGCATTACAGTGAAAATGCGACAAATGACGATTATATCCTTTGGAACAACTATTATGACTACCAGTTTACCAATGCAGATAAGGTCGACCTCTTCATCGTTTCAACGGATCGCCAAAAGGAAGTTTTAGAGCAACAGTTTGCTCGCTATACCTCGCATGCACCTAAGATCGTAACCATTCCAGTTGGAAGTGTAGATCAATTAACAAAACCACAAGAGAGTCGTAAACCATTTTCTCTCATTACAGCTTCGCGTCTAGCCAAGGAAAAACACATTGATTGGCTTGTCAAGGCTGTTATTGAGGCCCATAAGGAATTGCCAGAATTAACCTTTGATATCTATGGTAGTGGTGGTGAAGAAGGGCGTCTTCATGAGATTATCGCTGCAGGTCAGGCAGAAGAGTATATTAAACTTAAGGGCCATGCCGAACTTTCTCAAATCTATTTACAGTATGAAGTTTATCTAACTGCTTCTACAAGTGAAGGATTTGGGTTAACACTCATGGAAGCAATTGGTTCGGGCTTGCCATTGATTGGTTTTGATGTTCCTTATGGAAATCAAACCTTCATCGAAGATGGCGAAAATGGCTACTTGATTCCAAGTTCATCTGACCATGTCGAAGATGAAATCAAGAAAGCTTATGCAGAAAAAATCTGCCAATTGTATTTGGAAAATCGTTTGGAAGGTATGAGAGAAAAGTCTTACCAGATTGCTGAGAAATTCTTGACTCAAGAGATTTTGAACAAATGGGAAAAAACAATCAAGGAGGTAGTGGATGATTCAGTTATTTGATGTATATAATCAAGAGAGCCAAGATTTGCACTATAGTCTGACTGAAGCAGGACTGTCTGATTTGGCTGTGGTTATTGAACCCGATGGATTTTTGCCAGATGGAGTTGTCTCACCTTTCACCTATTATTTGGGTTATGACAGTGGTAAACCCTTGTACTTTAACCAAGTTCCTGTACCAGACTTTTGGGAGATTGCTGGTAATAATCAATTTGGGACCATCAATGACCTCAATCAAGAACGAGCAGTGATACATTTTGCAGATGGTTTACAGGCTCGTTTGGTAAAAAAAGTCGAATGGAAAATACCAGCAGGTCGGATTTTTCAGGTAGATCACTACAATCGTTTTGGATCTTGCTTTGCTAAGACTACCTTTGATGCTTCTGGTCAAGCTATCATGACTTCTTATCGGAACGTAGATCAAAAAGAAGTTATTTTGGAAAACCATGTCACAGGTGATATTCTTTTGACCTTGGAAGGGCAAGGCTTGCGCCATTTTTCTGGTCGAGTAGCCTTTATCGTAGACTTCTTGCAAGGTTTGAATGTGAATCTTGACCACATTCTCTTTAATAGCTTATCTACTTCGTTTTTGACTTCCTTCCATTTCCCAGAAAAATCAGGTCAGGATATCCTAGTTTGGCAAGAACCACTACATGATGATATACCAGGAAATATGCAACTGATTTTGGAGAATGACCAGCTTCGAGCTAAGACCATTATCATTCCAGACTATGCGACTTATGAACGCGCTCTGCAATTGACGGATGCAAAATTCCATCATAAGTTTAGTCACTTAGGCTATCATTATCACTTTAAGCGTGATAATTTTGTTCGACCTGATGCCCTGATAGTGACCAATTCGGATCAACTCGAGCAAGTCGAAAAATTGGTGGAGAGTTTACCAAGGGTCACTTTCCGAATCGCGGCAGTGACAGAGATGTCATCCAAGTTGCTGGATATGCTCCGCTACCCGAATGTTGTGCTCTATCAAAATGCCAGTCCCCAAAAGATTCAAGATCTCTATCAACTATCAGATATCTACTTGGATATCAACTATGGGAATGAACTTCTCCAGGCTGTTCGTCAGGCCTTTGAACACAACCAACTGGTCCTAGCTTTTGAAGAAACAGCCCATAACCGTCGCTATACAGCTCCAAGTCATATTTTTGCTAAGGAAGCAGTGGACGGCATGATTCAAACTATTGAATTAGCTCTTTCTAACGTTCAGGAGATGGGACGAGCTCTTGGAGAACAAGGTTACCATGCCAATTATGTGGATCCAATTATGTATCAGGAGAGGATGGAAACCATTTTAGGAGAAAGACATGACTAAAAAAGATCTATTTTATCAGGATGTTGAAGGCCGCATGGAAGAGATGAAACAAGAACCCATCAAAAAAGAAAAAGCCACACGTGGTGAAAAAATTAGTAAAACATTCTCTTTCTTGTTAGGATTCATCATTTTGATTGGTTTACTGTTTACTTTAATAGGGCTTTTGAGGTAGTTAAATGACTGAATTATTGATAATTTTAACCATTGTTTTAGCTATTTCCTTAATCATCCTTGTGACCATACAACCAAGGCAAACTCAAATCTTTTCTATTGATGCAACCAGCAATATCGGGAAGCCGAGTTATTGGCAAAGTAATACGCTTGTTAAAGTCTTAACCTTGCTTGTTAGCTTAGCCTTGTTTGTGATGCTTATCCTCTTTATGGCCTTAACTTTTGCGTAAGCTTTGATTTCTGGCGAGAATGATTGACTTTAAAAGTGATTATTTAAAGAAATTTAAGTTTTAGGAGAATATTTTAAGAAAACTTTTAGGAAACTAGCTTATACTATAAGCATAAGTTAAGAAGAACTTAACTTTAACTCCTAAAAATTTTTCATAATAATCTCCCTATAAAATAAAGTCGCCCAATCAGGCGGCTTATTTTTTGTTCTAAGTCTATGCTTTTTCATGATATAATAGCTTTATGAGATTAGATAAATTTTTAGTAGCCTGCGCTGTCGGGAGTCGGACTGAGGTCAAAAACCTTCTCAAGGCTGGGCGCGTGACGGTCAATGGCAAGAAAGAAAAATCTGCCAAGCTACAAATCAATGAAGAGACAGATGAGATTCGTTTTGATGGGCAAAAGCTAGAATATGAAGAGTTTGTTTACTATATGATGAACAAGCCCCAGGGTGTTATTTCAGCAACTGAAGATCCTAAATATAAGACTGTTTTGGATTTGTTGGATGAATATGCACGTGCCAAGGAAGTTTTCCCAGTAGGACGTTTGGATATCGATACGCATGGACTCTTGCTCTTGACCAATGATGGCCAGTTGGCTCATGCTCTTCTTTCACCAAAACGCCATGTGGATAAGACTTATCTGGCGCAAGTCGATGGAATCATGACGGATGAAGACATTGAGACATTTGCGCAAGGCATTCCGCTCAAGGACTTTACCTGTCAGCCTGCCAAACTGGAGCTTGTGTCTATTGATAGGGAAAAGGAAGAAAGCCTGGTCCGAGTGACCATTGCAGAAGGGAAATTCCACCAGGTCAAACGTATGGTAGCCTACTGTGGCAAGGAAGTGGTGGACTTGCAACGTCTGACCATGGGAACTTTGACCTTGGATGAGGACTTAAGACGTGGAGAATGGCGTCGCTTAAGCAAGGAAGAACTAAAAGGCTTGCTTGAAAGTGTTCAATAAACTGGATAATTGGAAAAGGTTGGGGAAATATCCCTGCCTTTTTCGATTTTTGGTTGCTTCCTTTGTGAAAAGCGTTATAATAGACTGTAGAATAAAAGGAGGATTTTATGAACGCGATTCAAGAATCATTTACAGATAAATTATTTGCCAACTATGAAGCAAATGTAAAATACCAAGCTATCGAAAATGCTGCCAGTCACAATGGAATCTTTGCAGCCCTTGAACGTCGTCAAAGCCATGTAGACAACACACCTGTTTTCTCACTTGATTTGACAAAGGACAAGGTCACTAATCAGAAGGCTTCTGGTCGTTGCTGGATGTTTGCGGCCCTCAACACTTTCCGTCACAAACTCATCTCTCAATACAAGCTTGAAAACTTTGAATTGTCACAAGCCCACACCTTCTTCTGGGACAAGTATGAAAAATCAAACTGGTTCTTGGAGCAAGTCATTGCGACTGCAGACCAAGAATTGACGAGCCGTAAGGTTAGCTTCCTGCTCCAAACTCCACAACAAGATGGTGGTCAGTGGGATATGGTGGTTTCTCTCTTTGAGAAATACGGTGTCGTTCCTAAGTCTGTTTATCCAGAGTCTGTTTCATCTAGCAATAGTCGTGAGCTCAATGCCATTCTTAACAAATTGCTTCGTCAAGATGCTCAAATTTTGCGTGATTTGCTAGCATCTGGTGCAGATCAAACGACTGTTCAAGCCAAGAAAGAAGACCTCTTGCAAGAAATCTTTAACTTCCTTGCCATGTCATTAGGTCTCCCACCACGTCAGTTTGACTTTGCTTATCGCGATAAGGATAACAACTACCAAAGCGAAAAAGGCATCACGCCACAAGAATTTTACAAGAAATACGTTGACCTTCCACTAGAAGACTACGTTTCTGTAATCAATGCTCCAACTGCAGATAAACCATATGGCAAATCCTACACAGTTGAGATGCTAGGGAACGTTGTTGGTAGCCGTGCAGTTCGCTACATCAATGTACCGATGGAACGCTTGAAAGAATTGGCCATTGCCCAAATGCAAACAGGAGAAACTGTCTGGTTTGGTTCAGATGTCGGCCAACTCAGCAACCGTAAAGCAGGGATTCTTGCGACAGATGTTTATGACTTTGAATCAAGCATGGATATCCAACTCACTCAAGACAAGGGTGGACGTTTGGACTACAGCGAAAGCTTGATGACCCACGCTATGGTCTTGACAGGTGTTGATTTGGATGAAAATGGTAAATCAACTAAGTGGAAAGTTGAAAACTCATGGGGAGATAAAGTAGGTACAGATGGTTACTTTGTTGCTTCAGATGCTTGGATGGACGAATACACTTACCAAATCGTTGTACGTAAAGAATTGCTGACAGCAGAAGAACGAGCTGCCTATGAAGCAGAACCAATCGTCCTTGCTCCATGGGATCCAATGGGTGCCTTGGCAGAATAATAGAATACAAAAAAGAATCAGATGATAAACCTGATTCTTTTTTTGTTTGTACATTCTCACCGAGATTACATGATACCGAAGAAACGAGCTGCGATACCAACTGCAAAGAGGGCAAGGATGATTGTGATTGGAGATACTTTTTTCTTAAGCAACCACATGCAAAGGAAAGTAAGGAGAAGCCCCATCAATCCTGGAATCAATGAGTTCAACTGACCTTGAAGAGTTTGTGGTTGAACGCTATCCAAACTCAATCCGCTAAGTGCTTGACCAAGAATTCCCTTCAATTCTCCACCAGTAACAGGACCTTCTGGGAAGTTGATGTAGGCACCTTCTGACAATTGTTTACCTGGAAGGTTGATAGTGAAGTTGATGGATACCCAACGTTGTACAAGAACAGCAAGGATGAACATACCAAGGATAGAAGCACCTTTAGTGATGTCTTTCAAGATACCACCTGACATGTCTTTAGTGATTTCAGATCCAGCCTTGTAACCAAACTCTTGTGTATACCAAAGGAAAGACATACGGATTGCATTCCATCCAAAGAAGAAGAGAAGTGGACCAACGATGTTACCAGTTGCAGCAAGTGATGCACCAAGGGCACCAAGGATAGGACGTACTGTAAACCAGAAGACTGGGTCACCGATACCAGCAAGAGGTCCCATCATACCGATCTTAACACCTTGGATAGCAGCGTCATCGATTTCAGTACCATTTGCACGTTCTTCTTCAAGTGCAAGAGTAACCCCCATGATTGGAGCAGCTACGTATGGGTGAGTGTTGAAGAACTCAAGGTGGCGCTCAAGAGCAGCAGCTTGGTCTTCTTTTTTAGTGTAAAGTTTCTTGATAGCTGGGATCAAAGAGTATGCCCAACCCAAGTTTTGCATACGTTCGTAGTTCCATGAACCTTGAAGGAATTGTGATCGCCACCAAATTTTTTGGCGATCTGATTTTGATAATTGAATTTTTTCAGCCATGATTGTTCCCCTTTCTAGTAGTCTTCTAAGATATCACCAATTGGATCGTTAGAAGTTGCAGCTCCTCCGCCACCGTTTCCACCTTGTTTAGAAAGGTTGAGGTAGATAAAGGCAAGGGCAACACCGATGACACCAAGGGCAATCAAAGTCAATTGAGAGATTGCTGCAAGAGCAAAACCGATTGCGAAGAATGGCCATACTTCACGAGTAGCCATCATGTTGATAACCAAAGCGTAACCAACGGCAACGACCATAGCACCACCGACAGCCATACCACCTTTAAGCCATTCTGGCATAAGGTTCAATACGCTTTGAACGGCTTCAGTTGGCATTGCAAGCAAGAGTGCAGCTGGGATAGCAATACGTAGACCTTGAAGAGCAAGGGCAAAGTAGTGAGCGCGTTCAACAGCTGCAATGTTTCCTTCTTTAGCAGCAGCATCTGCAGTATGAACCAAACCAACTGAGATTGTACGAACGATCATAGTCAAGAAAAGTCCAGCTACGGCAAGAGGGATTGCAGTTGCAGTTGCGACTGCTATACCTTCAGTAGTAAAGTTACCACCCTTAATCATGATGATTGCAGCAGCAACAGAGGCAAGAGCAGCGTCAGGAGCAACGGCAGCACCGATGTTTGCCCAACCAAGGGCAATCATTTGAAGTGATCCACCAAGCATAATCCCTGCTTCAAGGTTACCTGTTACAAGACCGATAAGAGTACATGCTACGATTGGTTGGTGGAATTGGAATTGGTCGAGGATACCTTCAAGACCTGCGAAGAAGGCAACAACTACAACCAAGATAGCAGAAATGATTGAAATATCTGACATGGTTTTATTCCTTTTCTATTTAATGTTAATTATTGAATGTTAGCTTTGCTAATCAAGTCAAACAAATCTTTTTTAGTGTCGTTTGGAACTTTACGTACGTCAAATTCAACACCAAGATCACGCATTTTTTCAAATGTAGCAACGTCGTCTTTGTCCATTGACAATACATTGTTGACCATTGTTTTACCAGTTGAGTGAGCCATTGAACCAACGTTAAGAGTCTTGATTGGCACACCGCCTTCGATAGCACGAAGGGCATCTTGAGGTGTTTCAAACAAGATAAGGGCGTGTGTATCACCAAAACGAGGGTCTTTTGCAACCTCAATCAATTTTTGGATTGGCACAACGTTAGCCTTCACTCCGTTTGGAGCTGCTTGTTTGATCAATTCTTTACGAAGATCGTCCTTCGCTACGTTATCTGAAGCAACAATGATACGGTCTGCTTTTGAATCTGGTGTCCAAGCAGTAGCGACTTGTCCGTGAAGAAGACGTGTGTCCAGACGCGCAAGATTGATTTTCAATTTACCGTCTCCGATAACAGTTCCTTCTGGAATAGCAGCTTGGGCTACAGGAGCAACTGCAGCAGTTGCAACTTCCTCAGCTGGGTTTAGCTCTTCTGGAAGAGCCTTGATGCCATCTTTGGCTTCTTTAATGATGTTCGCAGCAACTTTGGCTACTCCAGCATTAGCGTCCATCAGGCGCTCTGTGTAGGCTTGGATTAACATCGGCAAGTTAAGTCCTGTGATGATGGCAAATTTACGCTCAGGATTTTCTCCCATTACGCGGCTAGCTTGGTTAAATGGAGAACCACTCCAAAGGTCAGCCAAGACTAGAACCTCATCTTCTGCGTCAAATGCAGCCACAGCATTGTTGAATTTTGCGTATAAATCATCTGGACCTTCGTTTGGCATAAAGGTTACAACTTGAACCTTTTCTTGTTCACCAAAGATCATAGATCCTGACTGATGAATACCCGCGGCAAATTCACCGTGGCTCGCAATAATGATTCCGATACTCATTATTATCATTCCTCCTTATAAAATGTTTGACTTGTAGTTTAAGAAAACTTTAAGACTCCTTAAGTATAAATCGTTTTCAGAAAAAAAGCAACTAATTATAATAAAGAGTGAAAAAAATCTCAAAGTTTCATCTTTGCAAATATTGATATATAAACTTTTTATAAGATCGTCTATAAAATGGTAAAAAAATTTAATATAAAAAAGCAGAGGGACTAGAAAGTTTACGTCAGTAGTGCTCTTGGGTGTCTAAAAAATGCCCCAAGTCCAATTATAGTCGATTGAATCTAGAATAGGACGCTATAAATTCTAAAACATTTTTAGAAATTAGTTTGACTTTCCTAATCTCTTTGTTCATATCTTATTTCAATCCACTATACATAGTTGATTGAATCTAGAATAGTACACTACGGATTCTATAGTTAATTGAATCTAGAATAGTACACTACGGATTCTATAGTTTATTGAACCTAGAACAGTACGCTACGGATTCTATAGTGGATTGAAATAAGAATAGTACACCAAGGATTCTAAAACATTTCTAGAATTTAATTTGACTTTCCTAATCTCTTTGTTCATATCCTATTTCAATCCACTATAGTTGTCGTATCAAAATTTTATTGCTAAAAAAACGAGGTAGGATCTTCTGTCCCTACCTCGTTTTGGCATTTATTATTTATCTTAATGAGTAAAGTCTAGAACCATACGACCTTGGATGGTTCCAGCAGCCATTTCATCAAAGACAGCAATGGCATCTTCGACAGGGCGTTTTTGAACGATTGGTACAACCAAACCTTCAGCACCAAATTGGAAGGCTTCTTCCAAATCTTTACGTGTTCCAACGAGAGAACCGATGACTTGGATACCGTCAAGAACTGTTTTGACGATGCTAAGATCCATCATTTCAGATGGGAGACCGACAGCTATTACACGACCGCCTGCACGAACAGAGTCAACTGCTTGGTTAAAGGCAACTTTTGATACAGCTGTTACGACAGCTGAGTGAGCACCACCGTTTGTCTTTTCTTTGATAAGGCCTGGGACATCTTCGACTTCAAGACCGTTAATCACGATATCTGCACCAACTTCTTTAGCTAGGGCAAGTTTATCATTGTTAATGTCAACTGCGATAACGTGAGCGTTAAACACTTTTTTAGCGTATTGAACAGCTAAGTTACCAATTCCAAGACTTAACAACTCGAGGAACGGTCGAATTTCGTAGTGTTTGTACACAGCCACTAGACCGAACCTTTGCTTCAGCAGCCTTTCATCTAGGTTTGTTGGTGAATCTAGACAAGCTTGAAGCTTACCTAGAAACAGCTCCTTTCTTTGAAAGTTTTGGTCGTGACTACAAGTCTTTGAGAAGACAATTTTCTAAGAAATACCTCACAGATGAAGAAACAGCTGGAATTGTTCAATTCTCAAAAGACTTGCTAGCGATAGCAGAGCAAGGACTTGAGATGAGAGGTCAGCAAGAAATGGCCTATTTAGAGCCTTTGAAAGAAAAATTGACTCTATAATTTTCTTATAAAGGGAGAATTTTCTGAAAAATCATGTTATAATGAATAGGACTATAGATAAAGGATAGAGATTTATGACATTAGTTTATCAATCAACGCGTGATGCGAACAATACAGTAACAGCCAGCCAAGCGATTTTGCAAGGTTTGGCAACAGATGGGGGCTTGTTCACTCCAGTAAGCTATCCAAAGGTGGACTTGGATTTTGACACATTAAAAGACGCTTCTTACCAAGAAGTGGCTAAGCTTGTCTTGTCAGCTTTCTTGGATGACTTTACAGCAGAAGAGTTGGACTACTGTATCACCAACGCCTATGACAGCAAGTTTGATACACCAGCTATTGCCCCTCTTGTAAAACTCGATGGCCAATACAACTTGGAACTTTTCCACGGTTCAACCATTGCCTTCAAGGATATGGCCTTGTCTATCTTGCCATACTTTATGACAACAGCTGCTAAGAAACACGGTTTGGAAAACAAGATTGTCATCTTGACAGCAACATCTGGAGATACTGGGAAAGCTGCTATGGCAGGATTCGCGGATGTCCCAGGAACTGAAATTATCGTTTTTTATCCAAAAGATGGTGTCAGCAAGGTGCAAGAGTTGCAAATGACGACTCAAACTGGGGACAATACTCATGTTATCGCCATCGATGGAAACTTTGACGATGCTCAGACTAATGTGAAACATATGTTCAATGATGTGGCTCTTCGTGAGAAATTGGCAGCCAACAAGCTCCAGTTTTCATCAGCTAACTCTATGAATATTGGCCGTTTGGTACCACAGATTGTCTATTATGTGTATGCCTACGCTCAGCTTGTTAAAACTGGTGAGATTAAGGCTGGCGATAAGGTCAACTTCACCGTACCGACAGGAAACTTCGGAAATATCTTGGCTGCCTTTTATGCGAAGCAAATTGGTCTCCCAGTTGGTAAATTGATCTGTGCTTCAAATGACAACAATGTTTTGACAGACTTCTTCAAAACTCGTGTTTATGACAAGAAGCGTGAGTTTAAGGTAACCACTAGCCCATCGATGGATATCTTGGTCTCTTCAAACTTGGAGCGCTTGATTTTCCACCTTTTGGGTAATGATGCGGTTAAGACAGCTGAACTCATGAATGCTTTGAATAACCAAGGTCAGTATGAATTGACTGATTTTGATACAGAGATTCTTGACCTTTTTGCAGCAGAGTATGCGACGGAAGCAGAAACAGCAGCAGAAATCAAGCGTGTTTATGAGTCAGATTCTTATATTGAGGATCCTCATACAGCAGTTGCCTCAGCTGTTTATAAAAAATACCAAGCGGCTACTGGCGATGTGACTAAGACGGTGATTGCTTCAACAGCTAGTCCCTACAAGTTCCCAGTAGTTGCAGTAGAAGCTGTAACGGGGAAAGTTGGCTTAACTGACTTTGAAGCCTTGGCTCAATTACATGAAATCTCAGGCGTTGCAGTGCCACCAGCAGTTGATGGGCTTGAAACAGTTCCTGTTCGTCACAAGACAACAGTGGCAGCAGCTGATATGCAAGCAGCGGTTGAGGTTTATCTAGGACTTTAAGACAGAGGGAGTAAACTCGGTTGGGAAACCAACTGAGTTTCTTTTCATCAGGAGGAAGGATTGTTTAAGAAAAATAAAGACATTCTCAACATAGCCCTGCCAGCCATGGGTGAAAATTTCTTGCAGATGCTCATGGGGATGGTAGATAGCTATCTGGTGGCACATCTGGGCTTAATCGCCATTTCGGGTGTGTCTGTAGCGGGCAATATTATAACCATTTATCAAGCGATTTTTATTGCTTTGGGAGCGGCTATTTCCAGTGTCATTTCCAAAAGTTTGGGACAGAAAGATCAATCTAGACTAGCCTATCATGTGACAGAAGCACTTAAGATTACCCTACTACTGAGTTTAGTTTTAGGTGTCTTATCCATCTTTGCAGGACGAGAGATGATTGGCCTTTTAGGAACAGAAGCGTCTGTAGCTGAAAATGGTGGCTTATACCTATCTTTAGTTGGTGGGACAATCGTTCTCCTGGGCTTGATGACTAGTCTAGGAGCCTTGATTCGTGCCACCCACAATCCTCGACTGCCGCTTTATGTTAGTTTTTTATCCAATGCTTTAAATATTGTTTTTTCAAGTGTCGCCATTTTTATCCTTGATATGGGGATAGCTGGTGTAGCTTGGGGGACTATTTTGTCTCGTTTGGTCGGGGTTGTGATTTTGTGGTCGCAATTAAAACTTCCATATACGAGACCAAATTTTGGACTGGACAAAGACTTGCTGACTTTGGCTTTACCTGCAGCGGGAGAACGTCTCATGATGCGAGCTGGAGATGTGGTCATTATTGCCTTGGTTGTTTCTTTCGGAACTGAGGCAGTCGCAGGAAATGCAATCGGTGAAGTCTTGACTCAGTTTAACTATATGCCAGCCTTTGGTGTCGCTACGGCAACAGTCATGCAGGTGGCTCGAGCAGTTGGAGAAGATGATTGGGCAAGGGTAGACAACTTAAGTAAGCAGACTTTTTGGCTTTCCCTCTTTCTTATGTTGCCCTTAACACTTAGTATCTATGCTCTGGGAACGCCCCTAAGTCACCTCTACACTAGTGATCCTGTGGTTATTGAAGCCAGTGTTATGGTGACGCTGTTCTCTCTACTAGGGACTCCTATGACGACGGGAACAGTCATTTATACAGCTGTCTGGCAGGGTTTGGGAAATGCACGCCTCCCCTTTTATGCGACAAGTATCGGAATGTGGTGTATCCGTATCGGAACAGGGTATCTGATGGGAATTGTTCTTGGTTGTGGCTTGCCTGGTATCTGGGCAGGAACGCTTTTGGATAATGGTTTCCGTTGGATTTTCCTACGCTATCGTTATAAGCAATATATCTCTTTGAAAGGATGACATATGAAAAAAATTGGATTTATCTGGGATTTAGATGGGACCTTGTTGGACTCTTATGAGGCTATTTTAGCAGGAATCGAAGAGACTTTTGCCCAGTATGACATTCCTTATGATAAGGCTGAGGTTCGTGCCTTTATTCTACAAACTTCCGTTCAAGATCTGTTGGAAAAGGTGGGAGAAGAAAGAGGCTTGGATGCTGATATGCTCAATCAGGTTCGTGCTCAGAGCTTGGCTGAGAAGAATGCTCAGGTTGTTCTGATGCCAGGGGCGCGTGAAATCTTAGCTTGGGCAGACCAGCAAGGAATTGAGCAGTTTGTTTATACCCATAAAGGGGACAATGCTTTTACAATTTTGGAGAATTTGGGTTTGGCCCACTATTTCATAGAAATTTTAACCAATCAAAGTGGCTTTGCTCGGAAGCCTAGTCCAGAAGTTGCGATTTATCTTTTAGATAAGTATGGATTAAATCCTCAGCAGACTTATTATATCGGCGATCGGACTTTGGATATAGAATTTGCCCAAAATAGTGGGATTCAGAGTATCAATTTTCTTGCCTCACCTGCAACTTGTAATCAACAGATAGAGCATCTGGAGGATATTAGCTCACTTTCCTTCTAGAATTTTCTTCAAGAAGAATGTGTCAGCCTGATGACAAGAAACTAACAAACTATTTCAAGTAATGTGATTTGTTACAACGAATGTACAGTTCTGTTAAATAGCCCCAAAAGGGCTTTTTTTCTATTTTCTTTGTGTTATGATAGACAGGTACTACATTTGAAAAGGAGTTTGATAGTATGAAGAAAAGAATTATTTTAGCATCAACAGTGGCCTTGTCCTTTGCCCCTGTATTGGCAACTCAAGCAGAAGAACTAGTATGGACAGCGCGCAGTGTTGAGCAAATTCAAAACGATGTTACTAAGAATGAGAATAAAACAAGCTATACGATTCAGTATGGAGATACTCTAAGTACCATTGCCGAAGCTTTGGGAGTGGATGTGAACGTTCTTGCTAACTTGAACAAAATCAGCAATATTGATCTGATTTTCCCTGAGACAGTGCTTACTACAACTGTTAATGATAAGGAAGAAGTGACGGAAGTTGAAATCCAAACCCCTGACACAGTTCAAGGTGGCGAAGGTACAACTGCAACAGCAGATTTGACAACCAACCAAGTCACTGTAGATGACCAAACTGTACAGGTTGAAGATTTAACTCAACCAGTTGAAGAAACAGAGTCTCAAGTTGAAGCAGTGGCAGAGGTTACTACAGAAGTTGTAACACCAGCGGAAGAGCCGGTAGCAGAGGCTACTACTGAAACTGTAGCAGAAGTTGCGAGCCCAGTAGTAGAGAACTCAACTCCAGTAGTGGAGGAAACAGCTGTAGAGACGGCTACAGGCTCATCTGATACAGAAGACGTTACCTATCAAGCAGAACCAAGTCAGCACTCTTCAAATACTTATGCAGCCCCAGCAGCTCCTGACTATGCAGGACTTGCTGCAGCAAAATCAGAGAATGCAGGACTTCAACCACAAACAGCTGCCTTTAAAGAAGAAATTGCTAACTTGTTTGGTATCACATCATTTAGCGGCTACCGTCCTGGGGATAGTGGAGACCACGGAAAAGGACTTGCTATTGACTTCATGGTTCCAGTAAGTTCAGCACTTGGAGACCAGATTGCAGATTATGCTATCCAAAATATGGCTAGCCGTGGCATTAGCTACATCATCTGGAAACAACGTTTCTATGCACCATACGATAGCAAATATGGACCAGCCTACACTTGGAATCCAATGCCAGACCGTGGTAGCATCACAGAAAACCACTATGACCACGTTCACGTATCTATGAACTAATAGGAGAGAAGTTGAAACTAATCTAGTTTCTGCTTCTTTTTTTGTTTTCAAACTCTTAGATAGCGTAAATAAACTCCAGGCATAAAATAGAAAAACATAGCCTTGAGGGATTGTGGCTAGCAGATGAATTTAACGGATTGAGCAAAAGACTTGCATTATGAATTCATTTGTTATATACTTGATAAGTCAATTATTGATAAATCAAATATTTGCAAGGAGATAGAAATGGCAGAAATACACGAATTACTTTATCAAGTTCGCATAGCAGACCAAATCATCACACAACTTTTTGAGAAACAGTTGGGAATTAGTTTGACTCGCTATCAAATCCTGCAGTTTTTATTGCAAAACTCACCTTGTAACCAAATTGCCGTTCAGGAGAAGTTAGAGATTGACCCAGCAGCCTTGACCCGTCATTTCAAGATTTTAGAGTCAGAGGGCTATGTCAGTCGTGAGCGAAATCCAGTCAATCAGCGAGAAGTTTTGGTTGAATTAACCCAAGAAGCCAAGAATCAACTCTTGGTCAATCCGCCTAAACATCACTTGAAAGTGAAGGAACAGATGGAGAGTATCTTATCGACTGCTGAGCAGAAAGAGCTGACGACTTTACTGACCAAGCTAGTGTCAGGTCTAGAAAAAATAGAATTTTAAGGAGAAAACGATGTCAATTATTACTACTATTTTAGCAACACTTGTTGCCCTCGAACATTTTTATATTTTTTATTTGGAGAGTATGGCAACGCAATCGGATACAACCAGTCGTGTCTTTAACATGGATAAGGAAGAATTAGGAAGGCCATCAGTAACCTCTCTTTTCAAGAATCAGGGAATTTATAATGCCTTGATTGGGTTATTTCTTATTTACGGAATTTATTTTTCACATAGCTTAGAAATTGTAACAATCTTTGTTTTATTTGTCATAGGAGCAGCGGCTTATGGTGCCTTAACAGCAGATAAAAAAATCATTCTAAAGCAAGGTGGGCCGGCTATTTTAGCCCTCTTGAGTATCCTTTTCTTGAAATAAAATGCGGAGGTGGAAAAAATATTGGATTTAAGAATCCATTATTATAAATCCTTATGCTTGATAAATTAAATAAAAAAGCGGACAAGATAGAGTTCTGAGTATCAGAAACAAGTATGGTTCGCTTTTTTATTTACGATTAGACTTTTATACGAATTTTTGTTTTT
>JAQDPW010000008.1:0-47150 GCA_027659245.1 Streptococcaceae bacterium AM104-57 | reverse complement strand
TTTTATACGAATTTTTGTTTTTAATACTCAATGAAAATCAAAGAGCAAACTAGGAAGCTAGCCGCAGGCTGTACTTGAGTACGGGAAGGTGAAGCTGACGTGGTTTGAATTTGATTTTCGAAGAGTATAAGTTGGTTCACTTCAGTGTGATTAAGGGAGTGCTGTTTGTAAATCTTTAAAAACTTATGGAAATGCGTGGTCATGTTATTCAAGACTACTTCTTTACTATTAAAGTTTATTGGGATAATACTTGACAAAAGCGACTGTTCATACTATAATCTTTTTTAAACAACTATTGAACAAAAAGAGGTTATCAATATGATTTCAGAAAAACAATTTAAACTACTGTCTTTTTTACAAGAGCATCCACAGGAGGAGTTTACACAAAGACAGTTAGCGGAACAATTGGAAGTTTCTTTAGGAACAATTAATTCCCTGCTTAAAGAAATGAAAGAAGCTAATTGGATTGATCAAGAAGGTCACCTATCTGAGTTAGGAAAAGAAGCTTTAGAGCCTTATCGAGTACAAAATGCAGTGATTATGGCTGCAGGAATGAGTAGTCGATTTGCACCATTGTCTTACGAAGTACCAAAAGGATTGTTAAAAGTCAAAGGGGAACGCCTGATTGAAAGGGAAATTGAACAACTACAGGAAGCAGGTATAGAAGATATTACAGTTATTGTAGGTTATTTACAAGAAAAAATGTTTTATCTTGCTGAAAAATATGGTGTAAAAATCGTTGTCAATAATGATTACTATAAATACAATAACTGTTCTTCATTAATGTTGGTTAGAGATCAACTATCCAATACTTATATTTGTTCATCGGACAATTATTTTGCCGAAAATCCATTTGAGAAGTATATTTATAGAGGTTACTATTCAACGATATTTGTGGAAGGCGAGACAGACGAATATTGTGCTACCGAAGACTCCAACAACATGATTGTTGACATACAGATTGGTGGTAAAGACACTTGGGCTATGGTGGGACATGTGTATTTTGACCGTGCCTTTAGTGAAAAATTCGTAAAAATTTTAGAGACTGAGTTTAAACACGTGCCCTATAAAGAACAGCTCTGGGAAGATTACTATACCCGCAATGTTCATGAATTGCATCTAGAAGCTCGTCATTATTCAGCGGATATTGTTAAAGAATTTGATTCCTTAGATGAGTTGCGTCAATTTGATGACCGCTACTTGATGAATTCTAATTCTGAGATTATTGATAACATCTGCAAGACCTTGAATTGTGATGCTTCGGATATTGTTCATATTAAACCACTCAAAGATGGTTTGACCAATACATCCTTTAGCTTTGATTGTCTTGATAAAAAATATGTTTATCGTCATCCTGGAAGAGGAACTGAAAAATATATCAACAGATCAAGCGAAGCAGCTTCTATGGAAATTGCAGCAAAACTGCAAATAGACAGAACATTTGTTGCAATGGATAAAAACGAAGGGTGGAAGATTTCAGAATTTATCCCTAACGCTAGACCGCTTGATTATGATAATTGGGATCATGTAAAAAAAGCTATGGGGCTCTTGAGAAAACTACATCAGTCTGGAGAGAAGACAACCCATAATTTTGATTCATTTGTAGGAATTGATGATTTTAGAGAAAAATTGAAGGCTAGCAATCGTTTTGAGTTTGATGGACTTGATGAACTTGATAAAAACATTTCAACTATTAGAGAATTTTTAAAACAGGATGACACTGAGAGAGTTTTATGTCATGGAGATTCCTATAGCCCTAATTTTCTCCTAAACGAACAAGAGGAGATGAGTCTGATTGATTGGGAGTATTCTGGTATGGGGGACCCTGCAGGGGATTTAGGTACCTTCATTGGTTGTTCGAATTATACTGTTGAACAAGCTGAGAAAGTACTTGAGATTTACCTGCAAGAAGTTCCAGATACAAAAACAAAACGTCACTATTTAGCCTATGTGGCAGTGACATCTTATTATTGGTTCTTATGGGCCTTATTCCAAGAAAGTGTTGGAAAACCTGTGGGAGAATTTCTTTATACTTGGTATCGATTTACCAGACAATACGGAAACCTTTCATTAGAGTTATATCTGGGAGAAAAATAAGATGAAATCTGTATCTGAAATTGAACAATTAGTAGCAGAAGAAACCAAGCATAGACTAGAAGAGATGGAGTCTCCAGTTTACGAGTTCCCAAAACCATTCTTGAGAAAGGACTTTATCCTTGTAGCCCTTGCAGTTATCATTAACCTGCTTTTGATTATCCTAGCCATGACAGGAGGAATCCAATAATGTCGAAAATGACCGACTTTATTCAACAAGAAACCATAACAGGGATTGTACCGATGACCAATAAGGATCGTCAATATTCCTTCTGGGATTTATTCTTATCAACCAGTGGTTTTGCGATTGCAACTTGGTGTTACACACAAGGAGCTTATGTTGCTCAATATTTGACTTTCAGCCAGATGTTAATCAATATTTTTAGCTTTAATATTATTTGGGTCTTTATTGAATGTCTTCCTGTCTTATTTGCAGTCAAATACGGAATTGATTTGTGGATTTGGCTCCGAGCGGTTTTAGGGAAACGTGGAGTGGCATTTTTGTCAACAACTATCAGTTTAGCAAATTTTGGTTGGTATGCAGTTACTGCAAATCTTTTTGCCAATTCTATGATTCATCTAGCTAATAATTTTGGCCTTGGACTGGAGAAGGGGATTTGGGCACCAATTCTTGGGACACTTTGTGTCTTATTAGGGACCTTGATTGCTCTTGGTGGACCGGAGGTTATAAAAGGTATTAATCGGTTTATGGTAATTGCTTTGCTAGTTGTTGGATTGATTATCGTTGGAATTTGTTTTGTAGCAGTTCCGATTACTGACATTATGAACGTTCAACCAGCAGTACAAGGAGATTTGAGCCCGCTAGAGCGATTTATGATTTCAGGAGAGGGGAATGTAGCGACTGCCTTTTCTTGGTCGACGCAAGCATTAATTTTACCACGTCTAGCAAAATCAGAACGTAGTGGGTATTGGGCTACTTCTTTATCTTATGGTGTGGTAGCACCATTCTTTGCTGCGACGGGTGGTGTTATGGCTCTAGCTATGTTTGTAAGAACAGGAGTTTACGAGAGTGATCCAACTGCGATGCTTTCAACCTTGAGTACTCCTGCCTTTGCTCTTCTTAGTTTATTGCTAGTAGCTTTTGCAAATATTGGAACTCAAGGGACAGGATCCTATGTGAACTGTATGATTGTTAAAAGCGGTATGCCTAAGGTGAGTTATAAACTAATGGTTTGGATTGCCATGATTTATGTGAGTGCGTTAACAATTTGGGGTGGCGTAGAAGAATATTTTGGTTCTTTTATCTCGCTTGCAGCTTATATTCAAGGACCTATTATTGGAATGATTGTTGTTGATTATTTCTTGATAAGAAAACGGAAATTAGATTTACGATCAGCTTATTTCTTAGATGGACATCAGGCTTATGAGTTTACTAAGGGATTTAATTTAGTTGGTTTGTCTTGTGTATTTGTATCTTTGTTAGTTGCAGTACTCTTTGTTTATAATCCTCTAACTAAACACATTCAAAGTCCGATTTTCTTAATCACAACAGGTAGTGGCTTTACGGCGATTTTTGGTGGCTTCCTATATTGGTTAGCAAGCCTAACTCCGTTGAAACACTACATGATTAAAGACAGAGATCAAGTAACCATTTAAATAATACTCAATGAAAATCAAAGAGCAAACTAGGAAACTAGCCGCAGGCTGTACTTGAGTACGGCAAGGCGACGTTGACGCAGTTTGAATTTGATTTTCGAAGAGTATAAAAACAACCAGCACTTTCCATAGAAGGTGCTGGTTTTAATCATTCACATTAAACTTTTCTCCGCTTGATTTCGAGTAATCTTTGATAAAAGAAGAATTGACTACTATAGATATAGGGGAAAGTAGGGATGCTCGCGATTCCGAAGCTGATCCAGATAAGAAGATACCATGGTAGGAGTTGTAAATCAAGTACGAAGCGTTGGAATTTATAGCCCTTCATGAGGAAGCGACTGGTTTTGAGTACGCGACTTGGCTTGGCAATTCCAATTGCAAGGGTATCACAAAGGAGTAGCTCTACTTGGGAATAAGCGTAGTATTGCGGCAGATAGGCAATGGTTCCCAAAATCATCAGAAAGACGCTACCAAAGAAGTAGAGTGCAAAAGTGAGCAGAAAATGTTCGATATCTGAATTGCCGACGTCGACAGCTGGAAATTCGGGATGAAGTTCTACAAATTTACGAGCCATGGCACTGCTGTAAAAGAGCAAGTAAACTCCAAAAAGATTAGGGATGCTCCACAAAAAGAGATAGAAACGCTTGAGCAAGAGAGTCAGAAAGGTCTGGGTGAAGAAGCGATTGTCAAGTACGGACAGACTATCTTTAAAAGAAAGCTCTATCTCGGAAATTCTGTAAAGATTAATGGTTGTAAAAAGAGCACCAGCTAGGATAATAGTACTTGTGAATCCAACTGCTAGAGGAAAGAGTGAAGACTGGATCAAGCTCATCAAAAAAGTAAAGAAGGATTGCTCAAGAATCCCCTCATCAAGTAGGGATAACGGACTTATGAAGCTGGATAGAATCAGGAAAATGCTTGGTAATAAAAAGACAAGTAAAAGACGAGGATGTTCGCTTTGAAAGTGTTTAGCTTGCTGACGAACTTCTTTTAAATCAATTTTTTGGTATTTCATTCTTTCATTATACCATAAATAGTACACAGCTTGCTAATCCTTTGAAACCAGTGGACTTCTAGCGTGTTAAGCAAAAGTGAATACGAGATTGAATACGACTTTACTTTTAGCTGGAGCGGATGAAATCCATGAGCTGGTCAACGACTTCAACACGTTGATTATCATTGATGTGGGTATACATATCAAGGGTGATTTGAACATTATTGTGACCGAGTCTATCTGAAATGATTTTCGCTGTAACACCAGCTTCAAACAGAAGAGAAGCATGTGTATGCCTAAATCCGTGAGGCGAAATTTTTTTAAGATCTTTGTGTTTACAAAAGAATCTGCTAAGCTTCACTTTCATAGTTGCGGCTAAAAGCCATCCCCCTATGTCATTCGTAAAAATATAATTTGAATCATGTTTGTAAGGCACACCAGCCTGGAAATATTCTTTTATTTGCTGTCGTTTCCAGAGTTTCAAAACATTCAGAGTTTCATCATCTAAGGTGATAACCCTCTTACTCCTTTTGGTTTTAGGATCCTGAACAGTTTGTTTTTTACCAATCACGACAGCCGTGCGAGAAATGTTTAACCGTTTATTTTCAAAGTCAACATCTGACCACATGAGGCCGATTGCTTCTCCAGTTCTCAATCCAGAAAAAGCGAGTAAGTGAAAAAAGGTATAGTCTACTGGCTTACAATTTGCTTTGTAAACTTTAAGGAACTCGGTTAGTTCCTGTTTTGTATAGTAGTTTTCTTTGCCTTTTAAGGGTTTATTTTTAGGCTTGATAATCTTGTCTAAGGGATTTGACTTAATGATGTCAATAGAAGTGGCATACTTGAAAATACGGCTAATGACAGAGTAGTAATTGGAATATAGGATATAGCGATTACTTAACTGGATAGCAACCTTCTGACAATAAGCTACACTAATCTGCTGAATTTTCATATCTGTAAAATACAAATCAATCATAACATCAAGTTTCTTCTTAGTGTTCTGATAAGTTGTTGGTTTTACAGTGCTTTTATAGCTATCAAGCCACAAATCAGCGACTTCAGCAAAAGTAGGGTTCTGGAAATCTTCATTGTTTGAAAAACCATTCTCTTCAACATCTAAGAGAAGGTCACGTTCGGCAGCCTTGGCCTCTTTTATAGTTTTAAAACCACGTCTTGTTGTGCGTTTTTCTTTTCCAGTAGCTGGATCTATGCCCAGGTATGTTTGAAAGAGGTATCTAGTCTCTCCTTTTTTTGTAATGTATTTTTTTATCATAAAATGTCCTTTCTTTTCGATTGCTTGCCCGCATAGTTGAAAAGGTGTAGAACTTATGATAAACTATAATTGTATTTTTTTATCATCTTTTCCATTGCTTGCTAGATGGAAGATTGAACCCTCACACTCAAAGATGGCCGTCGGAGAGTGTGGGGGTTTTTTATTTCTTGTTAATTATTCCTCAAGCAATCTTATAAAATCATTTTCTGTCATGATTTCAATATCTTGACCTTTTTCTAACAAGGTTTGTGCTTTTTTCATTTTACTGCTTAATCCATCTGTGCCGACAACTCTCCAATCTTGCTCCCCTACAACTAAGATATTAGTATTTTTGGTCACTCCTTTTTCAGGAATGCCACCAACTAACGCAGCAGCTTTGTTAGCTTCTTTTCTAGTCATTCGCTCGAGTTTGCCAGTAAAGCAAAAGTACAAACCGTAAAAGTAATGGTCTGGGTTCATTAATGCTTTTTCTTCTTCTGTTGGCTGATAGATAAGATTTTCCTTGTATTGATAACTTTTTTTCCTTTTAAATCCATACTGACCAAGTAAGCCAGTTTTATTGTATCTAAATTCTTTTAAAAAAGCGTTGAGGTCGGAAAATGAATTAGTAGATAGTAGATATTCTAAAATCAATCCGCTTGCTCGCGCATCTGATAAAGCGTTGTGGTGGTCTAGCTCAATCTTCAAATTTTTAGCCAGTCTTTTTAGTTTGTAATTCAATTGTCCAGGGAGAGCAACCTTGGCTAATCGATATGAACAAATATATTCTATGTTATCAAACTCCAGTTCGTATTTTTGGTATACATCCTTAAGAGCTCCCATATCGAACTGTGCAAAGTGGGCTACAACTATATCAGAACCAATAAAATCAACAATGGCCTTCCTTACTTCTGGGAATGTAGGTGAATCAAGAACATCTTCAGGAGTAATGCCATGGATGAAAACATTGAAATCATCAAATTCTTCTTCTGGATTGATTAAAGTGTAAAAAGTATCAACAATATTTCCATCTTTAAATTTTACTAAACCGATAGAACAAACACTCCCCCGAAAATCATTCGCAGTTTCAACATCTAAAGCAACATATGAGTAAGACATATAAGTTTCCTTTCATTCCAACAATGCTAAGTATTCCTCTTGAACCATGATCTCACTTGTCATGGTTTTTAGATTGTAGTATTTAAGTAATCAAACTCTGTAGGAACGTCAAGTCTCTTCAGAGCGTCTTTATAGAGTCTTTTGTTATTCGAATTTTTTTGATAAGTGTTGTTGAATAATTAAGGCTACGTTGGCTTTTTCTGCTTCGGTCATAGGAGGTTCGTTTGGATCGTCTACCGAAAACTCGATAGAATGCCACTTATCATTGACTCTAATCCACTCTCTTCGTCTATGACATTGACAATCTAGGTTGTGTTTAATCACTTCCATTGGTCTGCTTTCACTACTCATATTATCCCTCTCTGTACAAATCCACGACTTCGCCGATAATTCGGAAGTCTGTTTCTGGTGTGATTGGCATATCCTTGTATATAGGGTTTAAACTATGTAGGTATGCCTGTTCTTTATCAATAACTAGCTGCTTGATATAAGCATCCCCGTTATAATTGAATACTCCGATAACTCCGTTATTCAAATCTACGCTTGTCTGAATGAATACCAGGTCGCCATCGTGATAGTCTGGCTCCATAGAGTCCCCTTTAATCGGAATAACAAAGTCAGCATCGATATCTACTGGCAACTCAATCCGTTCCACTCGTACATCGTTCAAATACTGCCCTGTACCTGCAGAAGCTGGGTGGTCGTAGTAGTCGTAACTGTAGAGCTGAATAATTTCCTCCGATACTTCGTTTATCTTCGTTTCTTCTTCGTTTCTCTGCTCTTTCAGTTGCCTCTCTGCGTAGTTCAAGACTTTGGCTCGCCTTGGAGGTTTTAGTTCGTCGTAGATGGTTTGGATTTGGGGAGTGCTATCAACCGATGAAGGTTTCGATAAATCAAACAAATATTGAGGCGATACACCCAAAGCCTGAGCATATATTCTTATATCTCTTTCATCTAATTGTCTATTCCCGTTCTCATGGTTAGAAATTGTATTTTGTTTAAAACCTGTCAGTTCGGCAAGTTTTTTTTGAGTTAACTTTTTGGATTTTCTCACCTCTTTAATTGAGTTTCCTAGTATATTCATATCAATTAACTCCTTTCTTTTTTATTATATACCAATGTGATAAAAAAATAAATAAAAAAATCTCAAAAAGTGATAAAAAGTTATTGACATATATCTCAATATGAGATACAATTAAACCAAGCTTAAGGAAATAACAAAAAAACAAATCGGAGGGAAACATCATGAACACATTAAACGAGAAAGCCATCAACATCTTCAAAGCAGTGGTTACAGAAACCTTACTTCAAAACACATACGAGGAAGGCTTCCTCTATGGTCAGCTTGAATCATTCTGGAACAACTGCCGTCAGTTCGCTTTCGGATGGACAGAGTTGGCAGAAGAGATCGAACGCCAAGAGCGTTACCTTCTTGATGCTGGTTTCACTCAAGACGAAATCGATGACATTCGATTTGATGCAGCATTCGCAGGAATGCAGGACAAAATGAATGTAGCCTGATCGGTAGCACCAGGGTTCGACTCCCTGGCAGGCTGTTGCTCATGGAGCGAAAAAAAGAGAAAGGAGAGAGGGATAATGAATGCAAATGTTAAAGTATTTTATTCACTAATTTGCAAAGACCTGAACGAAGTTATCGATGCAAAAAATAAAATCATCGCCAATACACTTGACGATGAAACTGTTGAGATAAAAATTGAATGTTTACGTGATGTTTGAACTGTAAAATCATTCGGAGACGAGACTATCGTAGATCGCGTAATAGAGCCATGGTCGATTGTCTGATAGCTGTTGCAGGAGAGTCGCTATTGTTGCTCTCGTTTACTGTGTAGATCATTGCAGATGCCAGGGTAGCATCAAGTATAAACTCATCTGTATATTTGCGCTTCTTGTTATCTGAGTAGGTAATTGTCAGTGTGATTCGTCCTTTATAATCTGGTTGTATCGATGATGTAAATTTTTGTCCTGGTGCAATCATATTTCCGATGAGCGAGCCGAAGCGGTGTACAGAATTCAATGAATCCAATTCTCCATCTATCTGAATATTATCTATATATGCTGGAGTTTGGCCAAAGTTTTTAAAAACATAGGTACGTTGTTGATTTTTAACTGCATAGGCATCTACATAAACATTAATATAAGGCTTTGCCATATCCTCTGTAGCTTTCTTCGTTTGCCAGAGTGAAATGGTATTAAAAACAAAACCGACAACTGCAATGATTACTGTGATATAGAGTGTCCAAATTTGGACATTATCATTGGTGATTTGTGGCATTAGATCACCTCCCTTCTAGCTTTATTATAGCAGAATTGCGAGGAACAAATGGAAAAATAAGGAGGTAGGAACGTGCAAAAACTTACAAAAAAACAAAGATTGAGAAAACAAGAATTAAAGCCTAAAACTAAGCTGCGAAAAGAGCGAAAAAAGCACGAACTCACAACAGTTTTTATGGCTGATTTAATCGGCTTGAAAGACCGAAGACAATACGAACAAAAAGAAAGTGGTAAAGCGCCATTCCACGATTATGAAATATCGATTATATCCAATTATTTTCACAAGACAGAAAGTGAATTATTTTTTTAAAACAAAGTATCTCAAATCGAGATATAAAGAACGATCCTCAACGATATATTGAGGACCGTGACCTATATTGCTGAGCAGAAAGAAAGGAGAGAGGGATGATGAGTGGCCTATCAAAAAATTTACTACCAATTCAAAATTTAGAAATTAAGATAAACAGTGACTCTAGTATTCCACGAGTTATTTTGAACGGAATTGATTTTCAAGCAGAAGATATTGGTCTTCAAGGTATCAAGATAATTTGGGAAACAAAGAAAGATGAAGTGCCAGAGACACTTATTCAGGTTGATTATATAAATAACCGTGAAGCGCCTCATATAGTATCTGTCAAACAGTCGTTTAAAAATACTTTACTTAAATAGCTCTGGCGAGTTTTATTTACATTATACCAATTTAGAAAGGAATATTATGAACGAACTTATCAACGTTACACTTAATGATAGTCATGAGCCTGTTGTTTCTGGAAGACAACTTCATGAGGCTCTGGAAGTCAAAACACCTTATGATAAATGGTTTCCACGAATGACGGAATACGGATTTACAGAAAACGAAGACTTTTCGACATTTTTGTCGCAAAGTACAGGAGGTCGTAGAGCTACTGACCACGTTATCAAGTTAGACATGGCCAAAGAAATTGCCATGATCCAGCGAACGGACAAAGGAAAAGAAGTCCGACAGTACTTCATTCAGGTAGAAAAGGACTTCAACAGTCCTGAGAAAATCATGGCAAGAGCTTTACTCATGGCTGATCGGAAAGTCAACAAGCTGGAAGCTCAGATCGAGGCGGACAAACCGAAGGTACTCTTTGCGGATGCTGTGAGCGCTAGTCACACATCTATCTTGGTCGGAGACCTTGCTAAGCTCATCAGTCAAAACGGCTATAAAATCGGAGGCAATCGTCTTTTTGTCTGGTTGCGTGAAAATGGCTACTTGATCAAGCGAAAAGGCTCTGACTGGAACATGCCAACACAACGAAGCATGGAAATGAAACTCTTTGAAATCAAGGAGTCAACCATCACACATCCTGACGGTCATATCTCTGTCAGCAAGACCGTCAAGGTCACTGGTAAGGGGCAGCAGTATTTTATCAACAAATTTTTAAATGAGGAGGCGGTGTAATGAGACCAAGACGATATCCGTACAGTGGGAAAAAAGAGTCCACCTTTATAAAGGCAGACAATGAGTTAGTTGAAAAAATTTTAAGACCTAGGAGTATTCTTATAGATTCTCAAAGTCTGACAACAAAATTACAAGCTAAAGACATTAGTGTTGGGAATAACATTTGTATTGATGATTATAGATAAAGAAAGTAGGTAAGAAGAATGGATAAAAATTCAATGAACCTTGAAGTTAAAGTTAATGTTACGAATATGGAGAAATTTAATGATCTTGTCAAAGAGTTCAATAAAAAAGCTCACGAGCTTGAAGAACTTGCTCATGAGTTGAATTGGTTTCGTTTTGAAGCAGATATCCTATCAAATGATGGCAACTAGTTCAAAATTAGCATTTTCTGGAAACAGATAAATTGGATATGATTCTTTTGTTTCGAGATTACGGAACTGGTAACCAAAATAATCTTTTTTGGCATTTGAATTTTTTTCAGTGAGTATTTCAAGATTAGCTTGTGATAGTAGTTTAAAAATCTGAATACGAGCTTGTTCCATATCAGGCACTCTGTTCAAGGCTCTTAGTTCGTGTTCGCTTGGGAATGCACTTATCAATTCTTTTCTATTATCTAAATAGGTTATAGAATCATCTAGATAATCATATTTTAAATTGAAATCGATAAATGATAAATTCCTGTACTCTTGATAGGTTACAAACGTAATATTTTTATCTTGGAATCGATAGACAAGGGAATCGTTTTTTAATTCATCCTTAAATTCCGTAAGACCAATTAAAAATTTATGACAAGCTTCTAAAATACGGATTTGATTTAGATTCATTTTCTTTTCCTCCTTTCTGTTGAAATTTTGACTAAAACGGTGAGAGGTCCTAGTCAAACTTATTATAGCAATCGAGGAGAAAATGGCATCGGTCTTGAGACTGATATAGGAGGTTGAATGGAAGATAAAATCATTGAACTTGCTGATTACTTCATCAGCGAATCTAAAACCTACAGAGAAGCTAAGATAGCGTGTGAGAAGCTATTAAAACAAGTTAGCCATGAGATTGAACTCAGGGCTATGGAAAATAATATTGTATAAACAAAAAAGCACCTGACGGAAATCAGGCGCATACTTAAACAATTTAAACCATTATATCACAAAAATGCTTGCCCGCATAGTTGAGAGGATGTAGAAAATGGAAGGAATAACGTTACAATTACGATTGGACGGCGAAAGTGCTGAATTGTTCACGAATCAATTATTGGCTTTTGCTGAAAAGCAGGTCAAGGAGCAGTTAGAGAATGATCGCATGCCAATCAATCAACAAGCTTTGATGAAGAAGTTCGGCTTTACTCATGGCTATGTTAAGATGCTAGAGCGCAAAGGATTAAGATTTCGTAAGCAAGGGAAAGATATTATGTATGATGTCAATGATGTTTATGAGATTTTAGAGTTAGAAAAACAAGTACGAAAATTGAGAGCGTAAGGAGAATAAAATGACAGAACCAACTTTATCAAGCCAGCTGCTTGGCTTAGTGTCAATCTTTATCGGGATTTTTATCCTGATGTTACTGACTGTTAAAAATGAAGAAGAAACTAAACAAAAAACAGTGATCATCATTGAAGAAGCTGAAGATTTCAGAGAGGTTGCAAGAAGAAACTTGAAAAACTGTGATAGAGGATTCACCTATGATTCTCAACCTCCTGTCGGCCTTCCTTCAACGATTGAGGACGTGCCACAAGTTTTTCGGACATGTATCGAAGACTATGACAGGCTAGCTCAGGATTACCTGGAAGAAGCAAGTCATAATGATTCGTTAAGAATGCAAAATGCGAATCTCCTAAAAGAAAATGGGCGCTTGCTCTACAAAGAAATGACCATGGATTTTCGTAGAAATCAACGAAAATGGGGAGCTAGGGCATGATGCTTCCAAGGAGGAAATATGTCAGAAATTAAATGGATTAAGATTACGACGGACATTTTTGACGATGAAAAAATACGTCTTATTGATGCACTACCAGACCATGATGCCATTTTAGTTATATGGTTTAAAATCCTAGCTCTCGCTGGCAAACATAATCGCAACGGGCTTTTGATGATGTCAGATAAGGTTCATTACACTGATGAAATGCTTGCTACAATTTTTCAAAGGCCTCTAAATACTGTCAGAATGGCCCTGGGAGTCTTTGAGCAATTCGGGATGATTGAGATTATTGACGGTGTCATTACTTTGCCAAATTGGGAAAAACACCAAAATATTGATGGCATGGAAAGAATCAAGGAACAAACACGGAATCGTGTAGCAAGACACCGTGAGAAACAGAAAAGTCTTGCTCTTGGTAACGTTACATGTAACGTTACCGTAACGCAAGGTAACGCACTAGAAGAAGAAGGAGATAAGAATAAGAGTAGATTAGATGAAGATAAGAATATAACTACTACTACTAGTAATAGTGAAAATATCTTAGAACTATTTCAGTCTGAGTTTCGCAGATTGCTATCAGGTTTCGAAATTGAAGAAATCAATCATCTGTTGAACGAAAATGACTCTGAACTAGTCAAAGAAGCTTTGAGGACCGCTGTTAATTCAGGAAAACCAAACGTTAAATACATAGGTGGTATTTTGCGAAATTGGCAGATGAATCAAGTTACAACAGTTGAACAGGTTCAACAATCTCAAAAACAACATCAAGAAAAAAAATCAGGCAAGGAGGCGACAGACGAATGGGGATTTTAGAACTTATCGAGCAATTTGAAGATGACTTTTATCCGATAAGCGAGGAAAAGAAGTCACTGCTTGCAAAACAATCTCTTTCTACCGTCACTGCTTGCTTGTCAGATATGGCCAGCTGGCAGGCTTGCGGAGGTAAGGTATCATGGTAACTGATGCACTCGAGGAGATGGCCTTATCTTACCATAGAAATACTGAACAGCAGGATGAAATTTGTGATAGGCATGGGATTCCTCTTATCAAAATCCTCCGGACAAATGATGTACTCTGTCGCTTATGCGAATCGGAACGGATCCATGCAGAGAATCAATTGAAGGTTAATGAGCTGGCTGATGCAGAGTATGAACGAGAGCGAAAGTTCTATCTTGAGAGATTCTCTCTCTATGATGATGTACTGAAAAATGCTACTCTTGATAACTTTGACACACCGACTGAAAAAGAAGCTGAAAAGTTGAAGTTTGCCAAAAAAATTTGTAGAGAGTGGGCAGGTGGAGCGAGAAACAATGTTGTTTTTCAAGGCGAAGCTGGAACGGGTAAAAGCCATCTTGCTTTTGCCATTATGAAAGCTTTATCAGAGACTACAAAAGAAATTGCTATTTTTATCAATGTCACTGACTTGTTAATGAAAATCAAGGCAGACTTTAGTCAGGAAGAGTTCCTGGTCAATAAAATTGCTAGTGCAAAGTTTTTGGTCTTGGATGATCTTGGTATGGAGAAGGACAGTGAGTGGTCCTTTAGTATTCTTTACAATATTCTCAACAAAAGGGCTAATACGGTTATCACGACTAATCTGACTGCACAAGAAATTCAGCAACGCTACGGTCGACCGTTTATGAGTCGGTTGATGAAAGGTGTAGACAATGATCATCTGATGGTATTTAATGACTTGAAAAACAAGCGGAAGCAATATTTTTAGAATGGAGGTGGCTGATGTTTATCTTGAAACATGGGTCAAGAGAAGACAAACCGTTCTTGATGTCTGTGGCTATTAGTGTGACTGGCATTGATGTCTCGTATTCGGACGAGCGGAAAGCTATGCGTTTTATTTCTCGGGCGGTTGCATTGCAGGTGGGCAAGGCATTGAGAGTATCCTTTGGGAATTTCTATCCAGTGGAGGTGAAGGGATGATAAATCTATACTTCATTTATAACGGTCACCGCAAGATACTCATTGGGAGTTTTAGCCACATACATAGCGCAATCAACGAATTAAAGAAACATCAAGCTAGTTACTCAGCTATCAACCATCCACGATTTCGGAAAAACATAAGTGGAGAAAACATCAGGATTGATTACGGAGCAGTTGACTGTTACTACTTGATTACGAAGAAAAGAGAGGAAAATAATGGCTAGAGATATTTTAACCGATTTAGCATTTGAAAATGTACACAAATGTCTGGGAATTCCTGATTGGAACGAATCTGATGAAGTAATTCTTGTTAGTTTAGCTAACAAAGAACAAATTGAAGCAGATAAAAATTACCGTTCGACTGAAAATTGTAATTATTTTGGCAAACGAATTTGTATCTTCTGTGAACAGGTGAAGAAAAATAATTACATCACGCTACATAAATCTATGTTAGAAAAAATTATTAAGACAATGGAATCATTTAAAGATGCAGAACAAATGAAGGGAGAAGAAAATGATTGAACTTATTAAAGAATTTGGAATAACTTTTCTGTGCTTTTTTATCGATTACTCAGTTTTAGGGAGGTGTGAAGGATGAAAAGAAAAAACTATATTATTTTTATCAGGCATTTAAAGAAAATAAAAGATTTAGTAGATTTTTATGAATACATTGCAGATTCAAGAGTTTGTGCAATTGCTATTTATTTATTTTTAATTGTATGCTCACCTTTTATTGCTTTGCTATTTCCAATCGCATACATAGAGCATTGTATTTATAAAAAAAGATTTATTAGGAAATGCGTTGAATATGATTGGTATTCAAAGGAATATCTTGAAGAGGTTGTTGATATCAAAAAAGATGATATTAGAGAGGTGGAGTGATGGAGTTTTTACTAACAAGCACAAGCGGGGGAGTTGAAAATAAAATTCCTAACACCACAATTAAAAAATACACAAAAAGAGAAGTTAGATGCTGTTCGACATTTGAAGAATTTGATAAGCGACTTTCTTGGATGGAAGGCACTTGGCTTTCTAAAGGGGTTAATCATAAAATGTCTAAAGGTCGAATACAAAGAGAATTCCCGAACGGTGCAGAGGGGCATTTTATCGAAATCAATTCGATAGAGGAGTTGTTAGAATTTCAGAGAAAAGTGGGAAGCGAGCTGATAATTACTTCTGCAACTAATAATGAATCAATTCCAGCTATTGAAATTTATAATTATTACAGGGAGTGAACATGAAACGATTCATCGCAATCTGGATATTATTGTCTGCTGGATTGAATGTCTGGCAGATGGAGAAAATCCGCAATCTGGAAGAACAGCGCCCTATTGTAATCTACAAAGCAGATAATCAAGGCGCTGAGATATTTGGTAAAGTCGTCGAGAAAGGACGCCATGGCAAGCTATACACGCTTACAGTTCGTGATTACGGTATTTTCGTAGTTACGAAGGAAGTGTATGAGAAGGTGAAAGTTGGGGATGAGGTGAGGATTTAGATGGAAGGAAAAGAGTTAGAAGAACTTGCTTTTATTTTTCAAGTAGGACAGCTCGTTTTGCACACAGCAAGGTCAATTATTAAAGACGAAAATTTGTTAGGAAGTAACGGGACGTTCGCTATTGACGGGCACAAGTTCGAGATAAAGATATCAGAGGTATCTGAAAAGAGGTAAATATGGCAAATTTTGCAGAAGGAACAATTAAACTAAGAGGACGTGCAGAAAATATTAAATCAGCTTTGAAATATATGTTTGGAGCTGTTGGAGACATCACAATCGAAGAAGATACAGATGGTGAGATAATCACTTTTACTACAACGGACTCTTATTTTTATATCAATGGTACAAAACGTGCTTTTATTGACAATGATAGTTTTGAAATTCATCTTGATGATGATTTTCTTATCATCGAACTTGATAATTTTGAGCAGGCGTGGAGAGCTATCCCAGACGATTACACAAAAATATCTGAGAAATTCAATGTTGACATTAAGATATTCACGTTTGAACAAGGTATGCAATTTACACAAGAAATTGAAATCTCAAAAGGTAAAATTTTAAAAGATATCGTACGTAAGTATGATAATTATAGTTGGGAAGTTCCGTTCAGTTATCTTGGAGGATAAATTATGACCAGACTAGAAAATGTAAAACAATGGTTTATTGACCGTGATTTAGAAAAGGGTGAAAAATAATGGCTAGAGATATTTTAACTGATTTAGCATTTGAGAATTTTCACAAATGTATGGGAATTCCTGATTGGAACGAGTCTGATGAAGTAATTCTTGTTAGCTCAGCTAACAAAGAACAAATTGAGTCAGATGAAAGTTACCGTTCAGACGGAAAATGTAATTACCTTGGCAAACGAATTTGTATATTCTGTGGACAAGTGAAGAAAAATAATTACATCACACTACATAAATCTATGTTAGAAAAAATTATTAAGACAATGGGATCATTTAAAGAAGCGGAAGAAAACGGAGGAAAAATAAGATGAATACAAAAATGAATTTGGAAGAAAAGGTTCAACAGTGGTTTGTTGATCGAAACTTACATGAAGCAAATCCAGTCAAGCAGTTCTTGAAGCTCATGGAAGAGTCAGGAGAATTGTTTGAGGGTATCGCAAAGGATAAATCTGAACTGATTTACGATGCGCTTGGTGATATTCAGGTGGTTTTGATTGGGCTTGATCAGCAGATCAAGAATGGGGCTCAGATTTCAGCCAATCAACAGGAACTTGAATTGTTGCTGATGGTTTCTAGTCTGGGTAATATAGCTCAGAAGCTATACGCTCATATCTGTCATAATGAGACACAGATTCCTTTAATCAAAGCAGATTTGATGTTTCTTGACAGTGTGATCAGCACGGTTTCATTTTGCAATGGCACCACAGCTGAAAGTTGCTTAGAAGAAGCTTATGAAGTTATTAAAGACCGAAAAGGTAAGATGATTGATGGGGTGTTTGTTAAAGAGGAGGATTTATAAAATGAAAAAACTAGGAATTATTATTGGTGTATTACTTGTAACAATTGTCTCACCGTTTGTTGTTCAATTTGGTTGGAATGAGATTGTAACGACAATCCTCCCGGTCGGAAAGATTTCATTTTGGCAAGCTTTGGGAGTAGATGCTTTACTAAGCTTCATAAATCCAACAATCTATAGTGATGAAGATATTTCAAAAAAACTTACTCAGGCCATTTCAAAGATTATATATTTTGCATTTGTTCTGTGGCTAGCTAGTTTGTTTATTTAAGGAGGATCTGCCAGATGCTTGAAATAAATGGCAAAAGCCACGAAGCCCATATAATGAAACTCACAAAAAAGGATTTAAAAAACTTGAAAAAAGGCGAAACACTTATTTTTATCTGTAAAGAAGATAATAAGGCTATAGCTGTTAGTTTGGAGGACAAGGAGTGAGATATTTTAAAATACTATGTGTTGTTTTACTCGCATCCTTCCTCGTAGCATGTCACGAGATTTCGAGTGGGACGGTTGTAGACAAGTACATTGATGAACCTCATACAACGTTCATACCTGTTAATACAGGAAAAAGTTCGGTACTTGTGCCAACAAGAACCAAAAGAAGATATATTCTGGTCGTTTCTGGACATGTAGGAAATAAGCACGTTGAAGAAACATTTGAAGTGACAGCCGAGGAATACAAGTACTATGAAATTGGTAACACTTTTACACAAGATGCTGTTTTAGAGAATAAGGAAGGGGATAAACAATGAGACCAAAAAAATATCCGTATTCAGGCTCTCAAAAGACAGATAACAAACAAGATAGAGTCGAATTCGCTGAGATTTTAAATTACGAACCAATTAATGTGTCAATTGTTGTTAGAGAAGGGGAAAACAGTGATATATTAGCAAAATGTGTAATTCGCGCTTATGGTGAAGCATTATCGTTTATAGCAACATTACCAGTAAAAGGAACTAGGTTTTCGAAACAAAATCAAGCGTTGTTTAAAATCAGGCTTTATCAAAGAATTGAAAAAATGGGGAGCGAGAAGCTTTTAGAAAGCAATCATTTCATTTGGTCGAACATGTGTCTGGAAGAATTTTACAAAATAGTTACTTAGGAAGGAGGTTCATAGCATGGAACTGAGATTAAAAGAACTTAGAGAGGACCTAGGGCTCTCTGTCAAAGATATGGCTAGGGATACGGGTGTTTCTCAAAATACAATTCACTTGTACGAGCGAGGTGGATATCCATCTATTAAGCAAATTGAAATGATTGCTAAAACCTATGATGTAAATCCTGCTTGGCTTGTAGGGTGGATAGATGATGAAATGATGCCTGCAATCCAGGTAGTTGAAAAAGTGGTCTACAAAGAGAGTCCAACAGCAAGACTGCCAGATTATCACAATAACAATAACGACGGTAAGATTATCAAGTGGATTAAAAGTAAAAGATATATGGGAGGTAAGGCTTGGTCAAAAAGAACTTAACAAAGGCACGAAGAGATTATCTTGAGTTTGAACTCGATGATAAATATTTAAAGATTGACAAACTTATCGGCCAACGAAGGCATGAGCTAGAACGTTTGTATGAAGTTAAGCATCTTACTGTTCCTGGTATTGATGATACTGGAGCAAGTGGCAGTGGGACATTCGTCAACAGGTCAGAGAATCTAGCGGTTGCTTATGCAAGCGATCCTATGATTTTAAGACTAGAAAATCTCCAAAATGCTATCTCCCAATTACTAGAAAGTCTAGAACCAGATGACAAAAAAATCTTTTATCTTCGCTGGGGAGAACATACTGGATATGACTGGATTCAAGTTTGGCATATTATGGAAAATGGCGAAACTGGCTACTTGTATAGGCATAGCAAGCAGATTTACAGAAGACGTGAAGTCATTCTTGATACACTTGGGAATTTGCTCTTTATGTAAAGTTGTCAAAAAAACATATAGAATTGACAAAAACAATGTGTTAAATTAGTATCATGAAGAATAGCAGAGAGGAAATCTCTGCTTTTTTGTGCATTAAAAAAGGAGGTGAGGATATGTGGTAGTTGTTGAACCAATCAGAAATAGAGACGATGTTCAGCTTATGATTGAATGGCTGACGTTACACAGCGCAGTCAAAGAGTCGGATAGACAACGTAACCTCATGCTCTTTTTGTCTGGTGTTAATCTAGGGTTTCGTATTGGTGATATCGTCAAACTAAAAGTAAAGCACGTTAAAGGCTGGCATGTTCAAATTGTCGATGAGAAGACTGACAAGCCAACCAAACGAAAGATGCCAAAGAAATTCAAGAATGCCATGAGGCAGTACATCAAAGACAAGAAAGATGAAGACTTCCTCTTTCCTAGTCGAAACGGAAAGCACCAGCACATAAAACCTAACACAGCTTACAAGATTATTAAAAGAGCTGCTGAAGAGGTTGGTCTGGAAAATATAGCGACTCACTCGATGAGAAAGACCTTTGGCTTATTCATGTACGAACAAACCAAGGATGTCGCTCTGATAATGGACCTACTGAACCACTCAAGCCAGAGTATTTCACTAAGATATATCGGCAAAAATCAAGATTCACAAGACCGAGCCATGACGAAGTTTCAAGGCTTTTAATTTTTTTATTTTAACATCAATTCATTGTTTTAAGGTTATGATGATTTCATTCTACACATGCGAGATAAACGCTTGATAAATCTAAGTTGAAACTCATGCAGCGAATTCACTAGAATATGTAAAACAAGGAATTGAAAGAGTAAAAACAAAGGAGATTGCACAGTTATGAAAGGTATTATTAAAAGACTTTTTAATAAAAGAACCACTAAACAAAAACCATTAGGAAAAATTGTAGTTGGAGTCGAAATTGAAAATCGCTCAGAATTAAAAGAGTTAACTCAAGAATGTTGTGAAGCAATCGAACACTTGAACAATTGTATTGAGAAGCTAAATACATTCGAGCTCAAAGTATCAACATCAATAATCAAATGATTGAAGTTTCAACTCGAGAAGAACGCAACCAATTTTACAATTCCAGTGAATGGAGAGCGCTTCGTAAGTTAGCACTTGAACGTGATCACAATGAATGTGTTTGGTGCAAAGACGAAGGCAAAGTCACTAGAGAGAACCTAGAGGTTGACCACATCAAGGAACTAGAGTTCTATCCAGAGTTTGCGCTTGATATCGATAATCTACGAACACTGTGCAAAGCATGTCATAATAAGAGGCATGATCGTTTTGATAAGAATGACAGAAATTTCCGAAAAGATGAATGGTGGGGTTAGGTGAACGAACCTTAAATACCCCCCGGTCAAAAAAATCGGAAATTTTCAAAGATGTCGGTAAGCGGTCTGCACTCGACTGTCCAAATTTTTAACGAAAAATTAAAGGGGGTGGGGGGTAATGGAAGAATACTCAGAAAAAAATATAAAAGAATTAGAAAATCAGCTACTTTCTAAAATCGGCTATTTTAGTCCTAGAAAAAAGGATGCGATCCAGTACGAAAAAGTGAATCGATATCTTTATCTTGTCAGATTGCTGTATGAGCTGAAAGCTAAACTTCATGAAGACGGATTGGTCATCACTGTTCACAATGGGCAACAGAGATTCCAAAAAGCGAATTCTCTCATCAAGGAAATCAACACAACAAGCAATCAGCTTTTGGCTATTGAGCGGTCGTTTGATTTTGAGGTTGAAAACTCTCCTGTTGAGAAACCTACGTCTGGAAGTGATCTGTTATGATTTCTCATCCGTTGGTTGATGATTACATCAAAATGGCCGAACGTGGAGAAATTGTTGTCAACAAGGAAAGGAAGTTGCTGTTTAAAATCATCAAAGAGAAAATCTACCCTCGTGATGATTTATATTTTGATAATGACTTGATTGATAAGTTCATTCGTTTTGCGGAAAAGAACTTTTTCCCTTTAGCAAAGTACCAGCTTTTCTTGACTCCTTTCATTTTCCTTTTTCGGAAGGAAGACGGGGAGCCACACTTTGACGAGTATCTATACACTCTTGCTCGTGGTGGTGGTAAGAATGGTTTCATGTCTGCCAGGTCTTCGTTCTTTATCAGTCCTATCTACCCTATCCGAGATTATGATGTGACTATCACTGCTAACTCTGAGAAACAGGGGAAGGTCTCTTTTGAGGAAGTCTATGAGACCATTCAAAGGCGAGGTCTTGAGGACCATTTCTATCTAACTAAAATGTCAATTACAGGTCGAGCGAACAACTCGGTCTTTTCTTTTCGGACGAATAATCCGAAGACTATGGACTCTGCTCGTGATGGTTGTCTTGAGTTTGATGAGATTCACCAGTTTGAAGATGATAAGGCTGTGAAGGTTCAAAGGTCTGGTCTTGGGAAAATCGCTCATGCTCGGACTTTCTACAACGGGACGAATGGTTATGTGCGCGAGGGCTTCTATGACAAGCTGATAGAGAAGTCTATGCAAATCTTGAATGGAGAGGTTGATGATTTCAGGCTCTTTCCTTTCATCTGCAAGCTTGATAGTGCGGATGAGGTGGATGACATGAAGAACTGGCCAAAGGCAAATCCGATGTTGGATGAAAGCACTCCTTACGCTAAGAGGTTGCTTGCAAGAACCAAGGCTGACTATGATGATCTTGAGTTGGAACCGTCTGGCCGTCAGGAGTTCATGACTAAACGGATGAACCTTCCTGAAGCAGACCTTGAGAAAGATGTGACTTCTCGAGAAAAATTAGTTGCTTGTTTGCGGTCTCCTGGTATTGACTTGAAAGGTCGGTCATGTGTGGCTGGATTTGACTATGCGAGTATCCGAGACTTTGCGAGTGTTGGTTTGCTCTTCAAAAATGGTGATGAGTTCATCTGGAAGCAACATTCATTTGCACGAAAATCATTTTTAAAAGCTTTTAAGCTGAAAGCCCCTATTCAGGAATGGGCAGATAGAGGCTTATTCACAATTGTGGACGGCCCTAGTATTGACCCTCGTTTATTGGTTGAAAAATTGAACGAATGGAGCAAAGACTATCAGATTGAACTTGTATGTGCTGATGGTTTCAGAATGGACTTGTTAAAACCGCTTTTGGAAGAGGCTGGCTTTGACTATGAGTTCTTGCGCAATCCTGGGGCTATTCAATCTAAGGTTGCGCCAACTATTGAAGATGGATTTGCTAATGAGCGATTTATCTTTGGAAATGACAACTCTATGATCTGGTATACAGATAATACCTACGTCAAAGAGGACAAGGATGGCAATAAGCGTTTCTTGAAGAAAGAGCCTGTCAGAAGAAAGACGGATGGGTTCCATGCCTTAATTGCTGCTCTTTACAAGAGGGAGTTGGTGCAAGAGTCGAACGTTGGGGAATTCCTTGACATGTTAGAGGATTGGGAGTTTTAGGCAATGACATTATTGTAATTGAATGTAGCTCTGTTTTTTGATATACTAGTTCTGATATTTAGTGCAATATTATTTTGCTAATAGGATTAGGAGATGGACTCATGAACAGGCAGGAACAATTACTTGAATTGGAGAATGAAATAGCTAAAGCAAATAAGGAAATCGGTGATTTAAAATCAGGTATGACTCCTGGTCAGATGATTTCAGTGATTTTTCTTTTTATAAGTATTTTTATGATTTTTATACTTTCTGGTTTTTTTGTTAAATTCTTTGGTCTTATATTAGCTTTTCTGTCCATCTTAGGAATAATTGGTGCTTCTAATCAAAAAAGCGAGAGAGTTAGTTGGTTGGAACAACGTTGTACAGACTTGGAATGTGAAATAGAGAAAAAGAAACAAGAGTGGTTAGAAGAGGATAACAGAAAGCAAGAGGAACTTAAAAAGAATGAGGAGAAAAAACTTTATAAATTTCTTGACGAGGTATTTGTTGTTGGAACTAACTATAGACCAGATAGGAATAAACCGTTTGAAGAATTATTGGAAGTAGACTATTCTACTTATGACGAATATTGGGATACTATCACTACTTCTAATTTTGAATTGGTGGCTGAGCCAGAAAATCAAGTTGATAGCAATGCTATTAAAGTTATTGTTGAAGGTTATTTTATTGGTTATATTTCACGAAAACGTAATAAAATGTTAAAGAAGTACTTGGATAAAAATAACTATATCATAGGTGGTGAAGTCAAAATTTCTGGAGGTATGGGGTATGATATAAATGATCGATTTAAACGGTTACCTATTAGATATGATTTGAATTTAAAAATCAAGAAAAAGGATTAGCAGAAGTAGCATAATATAAGCACTCGAAAGGGTGCTTTTAATTTTGGGCGGGTGGTCGGCAGAAAATAAAAGAAAGGAGGTTGCAACATGGGGTGGCTTGATATTTTCAAAGCTCGGAAGGAAGTGATTACTGGTTTTGATTTTGATGATTTAGAGCGAATTTTTGGGAGTCTTTATCTCAAAAGTTTAGCTGTAGATAAATCAGCTGAATTTGTAGCTCGTATCTTTGCAAAGTCTGAGTTTCGCTACATGGTCAAAAACAAGCACGAACGCTCTAATTGGGATTATCTTTTAAATGTCCGTCCGAATCGCAATGAGTCTGCTTCAGAATTTTGGCAAAAGGTGATTTATCGTCTATTGACGAAAAATGAAGTACTCATTATCTTGTCAGATGATGATCAACTATTAGTCGCCGATAGCTTCACTCGAAAACGATATGCAGTCTATGATGATACTTTTGAAATGGTATCTGTGCGAGACTATACGTTTCAGCGAAAGTTTGCTATGAGTGATGTGATTTTTTTGCAGTATAACAATAATCGACTGCAAGAATACATGAGCGACTTATTTGCAGACTATGAAAAGCTACATAGTCGCTTGGTCGAGGCCTTGGGTCGTAATAATCAGATTCGGGGCATTCTTAACACTAAGACAAACGGTACCTTTAACGAAGAAAGATTTAAGCAGATGAAAGAATATGCTGACGGTCTTTTCAAGTCTTTTACTACAAAGACTGTAGCCATTGTTCCAGCTCAGAATGGTTTTGATTATAACGAATTGACCAATACAGTCGGAACTGCAAATCTGTCCGTTGATGAGTTGAAAAAACTTCGAAGGCAATTTGATGATGAGGTTGCTGATATATTGGGTATTCCAACTGCATTGATGCACGGGGATATGGCTAATCTAGAAAACAGTCAGAAAATGTTTACTAGTTACTGCTATAAATCTCTAGTGAAGAAGGTATCTGACGGGTTAAATCATGCCATGGTTGGTCCTGATGCTTATGCTGGGGAACGTTTCTTTGTCATTATCGGGGAAGGTCAGAGGGATAAGTTTGCTTTGGCTGAAAACATTGATAAGTTAATTTCCTCTGGAGCAATGCTAATCAATGAAGTCCGAGCGGAGCTAGGACTAGAGGCGGTTCCTTGGGGTGACAAACCAGTCATGACTAAAAATTATCAGATTGGTAAGGAAATAGAGAAAGGAGGTAAAAAAGAAGATGAAGGTAATTCCAATTAAAGGAACAATTATCTCAAATAACAGCAAGTGGATCTACGAGTTATTTGAGAGGGAAGCTACTGCACCAAAAGACATTGTATTACCGGAAACTGGAGAAGATGTAGAAATTCATATTAACTCTGGTGGTGGAGATGTCTACGCTGGTAGCGAAATCTACACAGCTTTGCGAGCTTACTCTGGTCGAGTAACTGTCAAAATAGTAGGTATTGCAGCAAGCGCTGCTAGTGTCATTGCTATGGCCGGTGATTCTGTTGAAATCAGCCCAACTGCTCAAATTATGATTCATAATGTATCCTCTGGCGTTTATGGAGATCATAACGCTCTGGAGCATGAGGCAACTGTGCTAAAAGGGTTTAACAAGTCTATTGCGAGTGCTTATGTCCACAAGACAGGAAAAGCTTTGCCTGACTTGTTGGAACTGATGAATCAGACTACTTGGTTTGACGCGGAAGCAGCTGTTGAGAATGGTTTTGCGGATAAGGTGATGTTTGCGCAAGAGGTTGCGCCACTCTTAGTAGCGAGTGAAACGCCAATGATCCCACAAGACTTTATCGAGCGGATGCAGGCTACTATGACTCCTGATGTAGACAAGATTGCTGAGCTAGTGGCTCAAAAACTGGCAGAGCATGAGGCAGAAAAAGTGAAAACCGAAAATAAGAAAGCGGCTGAGCCTAGTGGTTTCGGTCGTTTTGCATTTTAAGAAAGGAAAATTTAAACATGATGAAATTATCAGATGAATTCAAAACAGCTCGTCAGAACTTTCTGGATGCTGTTACAAACAATGAACCTGCTGAAAAGCAAGGAGAACTTTATGAGAAGATGCTTAACGCCATTCTGGACGAAGCAAAGAAATCAGCTCGTGAGGAAGTAGATGGCCTTGTTGCAGTAAGTCCATTTGATGAAAAACTATCTCTTCGTGAACGTGAATTTTTCAACAATTTGGACAAAAAAGCTCCAGGAAAAATTGAAAAGTTCTTCCCGCAAGAAACAGTTGATCGCATCTTTGAAGATATGGTACAAGAACATCCATTGCTTGAACATATTGGACTCCGTAACGGTGGCCCTCGTTTGAAGTTCCTTAGTTCTACTACAACAGGTGTAGCAGTTTGGGGGAAAATCAACGATGAAATCAAGGGTCAATTGACTGCTGGATTCGGTGAAGAAGAAGCTATTCAGAACAAATTGACTGCCTTTGTTGTCCTTCCAAAAGACACAGAAAAGTTCGGACCTGGTTGGCTTCATTCTTTCGTATCTGCTCAGCTTACAGAAGCTTTCGCTGTTGCTCTTGAAGCAGCCTTTTTGAATGGGGATGGAGATGAAAAACCAATCGGTTTGTCCCGTACTTTGACAGGAACGGTTGCGGCAGGGAAAACAACATACAATGCTAAGACATCATCTGGCGATGTAACTCTTGGAGCAAAAGGAAAGACGACTGAAGAAAAAGCTAACATCACGATCAATGAATTCAAAGAAATTTACAAATATCATTCCACTAAAGCAAATGGGAAACCTGTAGTAACTCGTGGAAACATGGTTATCGTTGTAAATACGAGCGATGAACTTGACTTTACAACTCAATTCACCACTCTGAATGGACTTGGTGTATTTGTAACAAATCTTCCATTCAATCCAATTGTAATTCCATCAATTGCTCAAGAAGCAGGTAAAATCACTACTTTTGTGAAAGGCCGTTACGATGCAGTTATTGGTGGTGGAATTGAATTTGATACTTTTGACCAAACTCTTGCTTTTGACGATCTCAATCTTTATACTGGCAAACAATTTGCATATGGGAAACCACATGATGAAAAAACCGCTGCGGTTTGGACCCTAAAACTTGGTAAGGACTAAGGTGTTGCCCTATGGAGGAGACAAAAGAATTTCACCCACTCCTTAAAGCATTTAAGGAGCGGATGAGAATTTTTCATAGTGGAGAGGATGATAACCTCTCCCGTATGTTGGAAAGTTCTGAGTTAGCGATTCACAGTTTAGTCGGTAGTAAGAACACTAGCGATCCACGAGTGAGAGAGCTTATTTTAGAACGTTCACGATACGTCTATAATGACCAGGTAGAGTTTTTCTATCAAAACTTTCAAGGTGATTTAATGGCGTTGTCTCTAGAAAACTATAAATCGGAGGAAAAACATGATTAAGGTTTTAAAAGAATTTTATGACTTGAAAGCTGGAATGGTCCGCAAAGAGGGCGATACATTCGAAGAAACTAAGGAACGTTTTGACGAAATCAATACAGCTTTACCTGAGTTTGTTGAATGGGAAGATAAAACTACAGAAGTAACTGAAACATCACCATACTATGTATAACCGTCCCAGTTATCGCTACAAAAAGCCTGAGTCTCAAAATGGAGACCTGAGAACCCCCTTGACTTTCTATACTTCTAAAGTCGAGGAGGGGGTTGATGGTCGTGATGTGAGTTACAAGAAGGCTTTTTCTACGATGGGGCAAGTTTACTCCCCTAGCTTTAAAGACATCGAGATTGCGACAGGAAAAGCGATGAAAGCTAAGATGACTTTGAAAATTCGTGACCCTTTGACAGATTATCAGCCTGAAAGTCGGCATTTTGTCGAAGTTGGGGATATCCGTCTAGTTGGCAAGAAATGGCAGGTCATTGATGTCCGTCCTGATTTTGACAATCGGGATTTTTTGATAGTTATTATCGGAGGTGGTCGTGATGTCTAGTGGAGCAAATCTAAAAGGATTTGATGATGTTTTGAGGAATATCGAGGCTCGTTTAGGAGAGCCAGTGGTTCGTAGAAAAGTCAATAAGGTCTTGAGGGAGACTGTCAAGGAGTTTGAGCCCTCTTTTAAAATAGCTTTGAGAGTATACGCTGACACTGGGAAGACGGTTGGTGCGGTCGTTCATGGGAATGTGACTGGTACAGCTAGCGGTGTTCCGATGGTTAAATTAGGTTTTAAAAGTCCTCGTTGGACTCTTATTCACTTAAATGAATTTGGCTATGCAAAGAATGGGCACCCTCGTGGTTTCGGTATTATGCGCCGCTTTTTTGAAGGTAGCAAACCGGTCTTCAAATCCAAAGTAGGCATGAAGTTAAAACAGGAGTTTTTGTAATGATTAAGGACAAATTAACTGAACTCTACAACGCTTTGAAAGAGGATGAGTCTTTATCTGGTATTAGTATCAAGTCATTTGACCGTCCTGATACCTTGGGAGATGACGAGACGAGTATTGTCATTATCCCTGTCGGACCTCCAATGCAGACAGCTCACGGTAGCAATACTAGTCTGGCTAAGACTTTTCTCTATCAAATCAATGTAGAGTCTACTAATCGAGTGGAGTGTAAAGAACTCCAAGGAAAAATTGAAAAAATAATGGAACATCAGGGATTTTATCAGACTGAAGGTGGTTTGGATCAATGGATCCCTGATATCAAACGCTATGTAGACGCTCGGACCTACAAGGGTCAGAGTGCTCTGTATGATAAATACTAGAAAGAAGGTAAAGAAATGACAGTAAAAGGAACAGCACTTATTGGCCTTAAATCGGTCACAATTCGTGTGCATGATGGAAAGACTCCAACAGCTGGAGAGAACCTCTTCACGCTAGAAGGTAAAGATAACGAAGGGGCTACACAGACTGCTAAAGTAACTGGATTATCTAGTGACCCTGTAAAGACCTATGGTAGTAATGTGGCTTATCACGTATCCAATCGAGGGGTAGGTGATGTTAAGGTAGAGATGGGTTTACTTGATGTCCCATTAGCTTTATATACTAGTGCTTTGGGGTATGGCAATGATAATGGTATCTATTACTTCGGTGCAGACACCGTTGCCAAGAATGTTTCAATTCTCATTGAAAGTAATACTGCTGATGGGGAACCAGTTTACTATGGTTTTTACAAAGGGCAGCTTTCCATGGATGCTATTGATTTTGAAACGATTAAGGATAAGGCTAATGAGTTAGCTACCACTAATGTGAATTTTGCTGCGACAGCTAGTTCAGATGCTGCAACTAATGGTCGATATGGTGCAATTGTGTATGGATCGGATGCTGAAAAGTTGAAGAAATTGAAGGGTCAACTAAAGATGACCGCAGCAGGCTAGGAAGAGGGCGTAAGCTCTCTTTTTATCTTTTTTTCTAGAAAGGAAAGTATATGGCTAAGGTGCAATTTACAATCAAAAATGAAAAAGGAGAGGATGTTGTTAAGTCAACTAAGACAATCCTAACCGAACATTATCGTGATTACTTAATTTTAATGGATGCAATAGAAAAAGCAGAGTCTGAAGTAGTAAAACTTGATAAGCAGCTGCAATTTATTGCTAATCTATGTGATGATGTAACTGTTGAAGATTTACTGAAATATACAGATTTTTCGAAAATTATTTCTATCTTTACAGAAATTTATGCTCATCTGGTCGGTGATGTTGACCCAAAGGAGAAAAAATAAAGCCGAGTGAAGCACTGAAGCGGTTTTATGGATTTGTCAAGCAAGCTACTGAGGGTCCTTATGGTATGAGTATTCGTGATGTGATGGATACGAGTTGGGAGGATCTGATGGGGGTTTTGGGAACTATGGAAACGATGGAAACAAGTGAGAGAGAAGAAGTTATAGACCTAGCTGATTTGTTGGGAACTATATAGCTTTTAACTTGCAAATGTAGCTACACAGGAGTATAATAATGTTGAAAAGATGGTGGCTACATGGATAAGCAATTTGTTATACGAGCGAGAGTTGATGAGAAAATTTTAAATAAACTAAATTTTATATCAACTAAGCTACAACAAGGACGATCAGAAACGATCCGTCAAGGAATAGAGAAGCTCTATAGAGAGCTGGGAGGACAAGATGAGTAGAAAAGGATTGATTTGGGCACGTATTTGGTTAGGTGTGGCTATTTCTGCTTTGGCGTTCTATACCTATGCGATTATTTATATCTTTAATCATGATATGGATGAAATCTTTGCGCCTTTCATCATGTTGTTAATTTATGCACCGTTGATCCCTATGTTTTTGATAGCAGTTGGTGGAATGTCTTTATTAGCTTGTGTAGAATTTGCTTATCGTAATTTGCAACGATATAAATAAATGAAAAGAGTCCGTAAGGGCTTTTTTATTTGCTCTTAGGAGTTAGGAAGGAGAACAAGATGGCAAGTGGTACGCCGTTAGGAGCAATGTATATCGAGCTGGGGCTGGACGTGTCGAATTTCAATCCTACTCTAACTGGTGCAAAAAACGCTGTAAAGTACTTTCAAAATAATGTCCGTTCTTTGGATAGTACTTTGAAAGGAAATGAAAAAAATGCTAGCTTACTTCAAGCGAAGTACAAGACTTTAGGACAAGCCATTGATTCGCAACGTAAAGTTTTGGATGAGATGAAGAAAAGTTTTGATAAGCTTGATCCTGGGACAGCTAAGTTTGACAAGGCTGCTGCTGATATTCAGCGTGAGAATGCTAAGTTGGCAGTAATGGAAAACCAGCTACGTGGAGTTGAAAAAGCTTTGAAAGATGTTGGTCGCGAAAATAGCTGGGCTGGTATAATTTCGAATCAGTTATCCAAACAAGGGGAAAAGTTTGAGTGGCTAGGTGGGAAATTGCGTGGTATGGGAGACGCTATGCGTCCCGTATCGACTTTGGTTGCTACAGGATTTACATTAGCAACTCGAAAAGCAATTGAGTTTGAGGACCAGATGAACACAACCAAATCACTCCTTGCAGACACTGTACCTACTGTTGAAGAACTGAATACAACAACAAAAAGATTAGGTGAGAGTTCCAAAGGATGGGCGAAACAATATGGGATTTCTACGGCATCTATTAACGAAGGATTGCAAGAAATCATCAAGAAAGGTTTTGATGCTAATCAAACTATTGATGCTATGCCAAGCATCCTAGATGCTGCTAAAGCATCTGGCGATGATTTTAACGTGGTTATGAACGCATCTACAAACATCTTACGCCAGTTTGGACTAGAAGCAAAAGATACTGGTAGGGTAACTGACAGTCTAACTTATGTAGCTAACAAAACATCAGCTGGATTCTCAGATATGGGACTTGCTATGGAATATATCGGACCTGTAGCTCATTCGCTAGGTATGTCAATTGAGGAGACTTCAGCTGCTATTGGTCTACTTTCTGATAATGGTATAGCTGGTGAGAAGGCCGGTACGGCATTACGTGGTGCTTTATCGAAATTATTGAAACCTTCTGAATCTAATGCGAATGCAATGCGTGAATTAGGGTTTAGCGTTGAAGAATTCCAGTCTGGTGCATTGAAGTTGCCAGATATTATCGATCGAATCAAGAAATCTACTGAAGGCTGGACGGATGCAGAAAAATCCTCTGCAATTGCTCGTGCATTTGGTATTGAGGCTCAAACAGGTATGAATGCCTTGATTAATCAAGGCGGAGATGCACTTCGGAATCTAACAAAACAAACTGAAAGTGCTCGTGGGTATACTCATAAACTTGCTAGAGAGTTGATGAACTCTTCAAAAAATGGAGTTGAACGTTTTAAAGCTAATCTTGAAGTATTGCAGATAAATATTGGTCAAAAGTTGTTGCCAACTTTAAGCCCTCTAATCGAAAAGGTTAATCATATCATAGAGAGTTTTTCAAAGGCTTCCCCAGAAGTACAAAATTTTTGGATAAAAGTTGGACTAGGTGCAGCAGTCGCTTATCCTGCTTTGAATATGCTGGGTAATTTCTCAACAACCCTCGGAGGAGTATTTAAAATCGCTGGGAAGGGAGTTGAGCTACTTAACACAGCAAGAAACATATCAGCAGTAGGGGCAACCGCTGCTGAAGCTGGTGCAAGTGTAGGATTGTTGTCAAAAGCAGGAACATTGCTTGGGCTTGCTTTTACACCAACAGGAGCTGTAGTTCTTGGAACACTTGCAGTTGGGGGTGCAATTGCTTACTTTGCTCATAAAGCATATGAAGCCAGACAACGTGCCCAAGAATGGGGTGCAAGCGTTAGTGTGGATCAAGCAAATCAACTTCAAGATTTCAAAGATAAAGTAGATGAAGCAAACCATGCGATGACAGATTTTGGATCAGGCGCTGCTAGTGTCGATAAGGTAACTGAGTCTGTCAAAAAGCTAGCTACTGAGATTCAAAAGTTAGCTGATGAAAACCTAGCCAAAGACATCGATTTAGCACAAAAGTTAGGACTTAGTGATGAAGCGATTCAAGCTCTAACTGAGCATTCTAATCAAGTTAAAGATAATGTGCAACAGATGTCGGATGAGGTTATCAAAATTTATCAAAACGCTGCAAACAATCATCGAAAACTTTCTGAAGAGGAAAAAGCAATTGTTTTAGCGAATCAGAATGAACTCATCAATACTCAGTTAGAGTTGATGGAATATTCTGGTGAAGAACGTATCAACATGATCAAAGCTTTCAATGGTCAAGCCGATGAATTAAATACAGAACAGCTTAAAAAAGCCACTGAGTTAACTGAGAAATGGGTCAAAGATGAACAAGCTTCTTACCAAGAACGTTTGGACGGATACAAGAAACTAATGGAACAAATCAAAGGCGAGGATGAAAAATCTGTTAAAGCTCGCGCTGAGATCAAGAGTAAAATGGAGCAGTTGGAAGCTGAACACACAGCTAAAATGGAAGCGTATAGCCAGAAATGGAATGATTTGCAAGGTAGACTTTTAAAAACTTTAAAAGTTAGTCCAGAAGCATTATCCGGCATCATGAATCAGCTTAAGTCACGAGCTGAGGAAATGGGATTGACTTACGATGAAATGGCCATCAAGTTCCAAAACACCTTCTCAAAAGTGCAAGAAGGTAATAGTATGTGGGCACAAACTGCTAAAGATGCAACCGAATCAATGAAGCTTGCAAACACTCAGTGGAATTCCATGGTATGGGATGAAAAAACTGGTAAGCTGAAAACAAATGCAGTTGAAGAAGTGCAAAAGGCCCTTGAAGCAGAAGGTGGATGGGATGCCATGCAATTCATCCTTAAAGAAGCGAATCTTGAGACTAATGCTCGTTTGACTATCGGAGAGGCTCTTGTAGCAAACGGCCAGTGGGAGCAGTTATCTCCAGAAGAAAAAGAACTAATTGTGAATGGCAAACCAGCGGTACAAGCTATCTTGGATAGCAAAGAACTGATGTTACAATGGAACGATTTGCCTTCTGAGGTAAAAGAAATTCTTGGTAAGAATGAAAGCTTTTTAAGCAGTGCAGAAGGTGCTAAGCAAGCATTGACTCAGTGGAACTTAATGACACCGAGCGAAAAAGCATTGACTTTAAAAGATTTAGCTAGTAGCGATATTAAGGTAGTCCAAGGTCGTATCGATATGATGACTGGTAAGCAATTACCAATTGAAGCGATTGATAATACACCAAGCACTGTAGAGTCGGTGTTGTATGGTGTAAATTCTATTCGTCAACATAAACCAGTTGATATTAACGCGACAGACTTGACAGGTGATGTCCGAAACGAGACAAGTAGTGAAATCAATGCTATTAAACAGAATAGTCCTATTGGCATTTCGGCTCAAAACAATACACAAGGAACTGTTAACCAGGTACAAAGTGGGGTTGATTCTATTCGTGACAAAACTGTAACCATTAACGCCCAAGACAACGCTTCTGGTGTACTTTCAGGGATTCGAAGCTGGATCAATAGTGTAACGGGCAACTTCTTTACAAATATTTTTGCAAGCAGACACGCCCACGGGACCAACTACCACCCTGGTGGTCTTGCTATTGTCAATGACCAGCGCAACAGCAACTACAAAGAAATGGTTACCCTACCAGATGGCAGGAGTTTCATTCCTGAAGGCAGAGATGTTCTGCTCCCTCTTCCAAAAGGTTCGAAAGTATTGCGAGCTGACAAGACTAGACGTTTGATGCGTGAGATGGGCATTCCCAAATACGCGACAGGGGTTGGTATTCCTAGCGATGCGAAATTCCTCCGTGAAATGGAAGAAGCGCAGCGTAATATTACAATTCAGACTACAAGTGTTCAAAATGGTCAGGATACAGAAAAAGTCGTTGCTGAGATGAGAATTCTGAGGGCAAGTTTAGAAAAATTGCTTATTGCTATCCTCAACAAGGATACGAACGCTTATATGGATAGCTCTGTAGTGACGGATATTATAACCAAGAAGCAGAGAGAGCGAGAAAGAATGACACTAAGAATGAAAGGAGTGCTTGAATGAGTGAAGTGACAATGCGTTTCAATAAAACTGATTTTCGAGAGCTCATTGAAATCCATGACATCCAACGAGATATAGGGAACAATCGCTCAATCTCTATCGATCATGCGCCAAGAATCGGAATCAATATCCAGCAACAAACCATTGATGCAAAATATATCAAGGTAGATTTTTCCATCTGGTCCAAAGACAGAAATACCCTCAAGCACAAGCTTGCGGGTATTTTTAATGTTGATAGTCCTAAAGAGCTGACATTTTCAGATGAGCCCGACAAATACTATCTGTCCATGCCGATTGAGAGTATTTCAATGCAAGAAACGAGCGGTCGAAGGTCAACTGGTTCTATAAAATTCATTGTTCCAGACGGTGTAGCCCATAGCTCAGCTTATAAGAATTTCAATAGTGATTCAAATGCACAAACTACAACCGATAAAATGGTTTTTGACTTAGTAAACAATGGGACGGTTGAGGCCTTTCCAATTATCAGAGTTAAGCATAATGCTGAAAATGGATATATAGGTCTTGTCAATAATAATACGGCTTTTGAGATGGGAAACCGTGAGGAGGCTGATACTGAACCAGTCAAACGGTCTGAGGTCTTGCTTGATTTTAGAGGCGACAAAATCGCTGACGGCTTTGCTAGAGCAGTGAAAAATAGCTCAGTGACCAATAGCAGATGGGACAATATAACGGGAACATCAGAACTGACCACAGTAGATGGCAAGAAACGTATAAAGGTAAGAGAGCAGGCCAGTGGGGCTTACAATGAGAATTATGGCGCAGGGCTTTCATGGGAGATACCTGCAGACTCAACAGGTCAGAAAGGCTCACTCAATGATTATCTATTTTGTAAATTGGTCTATCAGCTAGAGTCAATCAATCAATGTGGCTTTATTAAGGTAGCTGTATCTGACACTAGTGGTCAATTTTTGTACGGAATCGAAACCTATAAGCGCTATAACGGTCTATACTGTGGATTTAATGTCTTTGCGACAGATAACGCTGGTGGATATAACTTTTTAAAAACTTTGCTTTTTGACTCTTCTAGCGACAAAAATACAAATCCGTTTGCACTTTCAAAAGGTCAATTTGAACTACAAAGAAACGACGAGAGAGTTCAAGTTTATTATAATGGCTCGCACTATGACTTTATTGTCCCTGAAATCAAAGGCAAAAAGTCAGCTAAGATCCATGTTACGATAGGTGCTTTTCGAGGGAAAACAATCATCTCTCACTTATATCTTGATGAGTTGATGTATCGTAAGGACTTTGTACAAGCATCAAGAGACATTCCTAATCGCTATCCTATCGGTTCAAATGTTGTAATCAACAGTGAAGATGATACGGTCTATATTGACGGAATCGCTAAAGCTGGAGAGGTTGTTGATGGTTCACAATGGCTATCTGTACCGCCTGGAGAATCTAAACTTGAGATGTATTTTTCAAGTTTTATAAAGAAAAAACCAACCGTGACAATCGAATTTGAAGAAAGGTGGCTCTAATCATGCTTTTAACAATTCATGATGCAAATTTACAAAAGGTTGCTTTTGTTGATAATAGCAAGCAAAGCACACTTAACTTTTACAACGATACCTGGACTAGAAGTTTACAAACAGGATCATCCACTTTTGAATTCACTGTATTTAAAAAGGCTATTAAGTCAGACACTCCAACCCAAAAAGCCTATTCTTATCTGAATGAACGGGCGTGGGTATCTTTCAAATATCATGGCAAGAGCTTTATTTTCAACGTTATGCAGGTTGAAGAAAATGAGCAGACAATTAAATGTTATTGCGAAAACCTCAATCTTGAGCTTATCAATGAGATAGCCAACCCTTACAAGGCTACAAAGGCTATGAGCTTTGCAGAATATTGTGAGGCCATGGACTTGTTAAACTATACTCACCTATCCATCGGCATCAATGAAATTTCAGATTACAAGCGTACTCTGGAATGGGAGGGGCAAGAAACCAAACTAGCCCGTCTATTAAGCCTTGCCAAACGCTTTGATGCTGAGATTGAGTTTGACACGCAGTTAAACGCTGACAGTACAATTAAGAAATTCTCTATCAATGTCTATCATGAAAATGATGACAACCATCAAGGTGTAGGACGTATCAGAAATGATCTACAGTTAAAATATGGCAAGAATATCAATTCTATCACTAGAAAAGTTGATAAGACTGGCATTTTCAATACAATCCGCCCAACTGGTAAAATACGGGTTAAAAATGGAGCTGGTGAAGAAGTTGAGGAAGTGGTAACTATCCGAGGGCTTGACGATTGGAAAAAGTATAACAAAGACGGTATTTGTGAGTTTTACCAGCGAAACGAGTCGCTTTATGCTCCAATCTCAATGCAGCTCTATCCTTCAACATTCTCACACGGTACAGCTGATGATCAATGGACGAGAAAAGATTTTAGCTACGACACTGATAATCCAAAAGAACTACGTCGTTTGGCATACAATGAATTGAAAAAACATTGTTATCCAGCAATCACTTATGAAGTCGATGGTTTTGTCGATGTTGAAATCGGCGATACAGTCAAAATTCATGATTCAGGATTCAATCCTTTGCTAGTAGTTCAAGCGCGAGTTACTGAACAGAAAATCAGCTTTTCAAATCCAGCAAGCAACAAAACAGTATTTTCGAACTTTAAAGCCTTTGAAAATCAGTTATCAGACGGAATACAAGAGGCTCTTGAGCGCTTATTTGAGCAGTCTAAACCTTACGCAATCAAACTTTCAACTAGTAACGGTATCATTTTTAAAAATCAAACTGGAGAAAGTGTTATCACTCCTACACTTTACAAGGGCGGTAAGTTGATAACGGCTGGAGTCACTTGGAGATGGTCTTTAAATGGGATTGTAACAACTGGTCAGACATACACAGCTAGAGGTAGAGATGTTTCTGACATAATCACATTGACTGTTGCAGCTTACATAGACAATGAAGAAGTCGCAGTAGATGAAATCTCTCTAGTAAATGTATCTGATGGCTTAAATGGCCCTAAAGGTGATAAAGGCGACCCTGGACCACAGGGAGCAATAGGTCCTAAAGGAGATCGAGGGGAGAAAGGAGACCGTGGCTTACAAGGTCTCCAAGGCTTGCAAGGTGCTAAGGGTGACCAAGGGATTCCAGGGCCTAAAGGTTCAGATGGACGTACACAGTATACTCACATTGCCTACGCTGATAATGCAACAGGTAGTGGATTCAGTCAAACAAACACTGACAAAACCTTTGTTGGGGTGTACATTGACTTTAATCCAACAGATAGCAGAAATCCTACTGACTATCGCTGGACGAGATGGAAAGGTCATGATGGCGCCGATGGGCTACCAGGTAAACCAGGAGCAGATGGAAGAACGCCTTATGTTCACTTTGCTTATTCTGATAATGCGGATGGTTCTGGTTTGACAATGACAGATAACGGACAGCGTTATTTTGGTCATTATTCAGATTATGAGAAACCTGACAGCTCAGATAAAACTAAATACAAATGGGTTGATCGTTGGGCTAAAGTTGAGGTTGGTGGAAGAAATCTCTTTCTTAATTCACTATTCAAACGTAGTCTAAGAGAGCGATACTCAACTTACTTTTTAGATGATAGTCAGGAGCAAACACAAGGACAGCTTACCTTAAGCATAGATACTAATAGCAAATTCAGAGGAGCTAATACTTTGAAAATTGTATCTACTTATAACGGTAAGGCGACTAATCAAAAAGTTACGTTTAGAACTGGTGGGGATACACGTTTGGGCACCGCTGACGAGATGAAAAATAAATCTGTTCGTTTTAGTTTTTGGGCAAAATCTACTGTCAATAATACGAATTTCCAAGCTAGAGCAGGGTATAGAAATACTATTCAAGGTGTCTCGCTGACTACGGATTGGAAATTTTATGACATTGAGTTGACGAAAAAAGAAAACTCAAATGCAACTAATGAGCTGATTTTACATATATTTACCGCTGCTACTGTTTGGATTGCCTTTCCAAAAGTAGAGGTAGGAACAGTCTCTACAGACTTTTCAGAAGCTACTGAAGATATCCAGAGAGACATTGACTCTAAAGCAGACCAAGCACTAACTCAGGAGCAACTTAATGCTCTAGCTGAAAAAGCTCAACTTCATGACGTTGAGCTAAAAGCTAAAGCAACAATGGATCAGTTCAGTGATTTAGAAAAAGCCTATAATGCCTTTGTAAAATCAAATGCAGAAAGCCAAAAAAAATCTGAATCTGATTTAATCGAAGCAGGCAGGAGAATTGAGTTTTTATCAATAGAATTTGGTGGCTTGAAAGAGATGAAAAAGTTCATCGATACCTATATGAGTGCTTCAAATGAGGGGCTCATCATTGGAAAGAACGATGCTAGTTCATCAATAAAAGTCAGTCATGATAGGATTTCCATGTTTTCTGCAGGTAAGGAAGTCATGTATATTTCGCAAGGTGTGATTCATATTGACAACGGTATTTTCACCGCGTCAGTTCAAATCGGACGCTTTAGAACAGAACAGTATTATCTTGACAAAGATGTGAATGTTGTTCGATATGTAGGAGGTTAAAAAGAGGAAAATGACTAAATTTATCAATTCTAGTGGCCCATTGCACTTGAATATTTATATTGAACAAGTTAGTCAGGACATCGCTAACAACTCCTCTAGAGTTAGTTGGAGAGCTACCGTTGACCGCGATGGAGCTTATAGAACATGGACTTATGGTAATATTAGTAACCTATCCGTATGGTTAAATGGTTCAAGTGTTCATAGTAGTCACCCGGATTACGACACGTCCGGTGAAGAAGTGTCGCTAGCAAGTGGTGAAGTTACTATTCCTCATAATAGTGATGGGACAAAAACTTTCTCAGTCTGGGCTTCATTTGATCCTAATAATGGAGTTCACGGAAATATTACTATCTCGACTAAGTATACGTTATCCAGCTTGCCTCGTTCTAGTGCAGTAGCTGGTCTAGACGGAGATAGAAATCTAGGCTCTCGTCATACTATACGAATTGACAGAAAAGCAAGTGCATTCACCCACCAAGTTTGGTACCGAGTTTTTGGAAGTGACTGGATAGATTTAGGTAAGAACCATACTACTAGCGTTTCCTTTACTCCATCACTAGACTTAGCACGATATCTACCTAAATCTAGTTCTGGGGTTATGGACATCTGTGTTCGAACATATAACGGTACTATTCAAATCGGTAGTGACGTGTATTCTAATGGATGGTACTTTAAAATCCCAGACAGTGTAAAGCCTACCTTCACAGGTCTTTCATTAACTGACATGAATACGGCCGCAAGACAGCTTTTGAGTGGAAATGACTTTTTACAAATAATTTCAGATATCCAAGTAAACTTCAACAATGCGTCTGGCGCCTATGGATCTACTATTACAGGATATCGAGCTGAAATTGTTAATAAAAAAATGGTCGTAACTAAAAACGGTGGTAGTTTTGGTATCATGAACTTCAGCGGTTTGGCGACCATTCGAGCTTATGTTGTCGATAGTCGGGGTAAACAATCAGATACTAAAGATATTACTATCAACGTGATTGAGTATTATGCCCCCTCCTTTAGCTTCTCCGCACTTAGAACTAGAGGAAATCCAAATACATTGCAAGTGTTAAGAAATGCCCGAATAGCCCCTATAATGCAGTCAGGAAAGCAAAGGAATGTAATGTCCTTAACTTTCAAAGTTGCCCAGATGGGTAATGAAAATTTCACGGCCGATAATGGTAGTGCATCTGGCAACTTTACAAGTGTTCATACATTGACAAATTCAGCAGCTAACATGGGAGGGAATTATCCATCAAACAAAACTTTTGTGATTATTGGTAAACTTGAGGACAAGTTTACAAGCGTTGAATTTTCTACAACAGTAGCAACTGAAAGCGTAGTAATGTCCTATGATAAGAACGGGCGTGTAGGCATCGGTAAGGTTGCAGAATTTGGGAAGCCAGGATCATTGGATGTTTTGGGAGATATTTATTCAGGCAACAAACCAATTCAGCAATACCAGCTAACGGATGGTAACGGATGTGGAAAGATTATCAAACAGGACTTCAATAACATGAAAGATACTGGTTTTTGGTGGATAGATGGCTCTTCTCCCAACAATCCTTTTGGAGCTTGGGGGATGTTAGAAGTATTCAGACCTAACCCTAATTCTCAGGAATGTATTCAACGTTTCACAACGTCTGTAGGATATATGGCTGTTAGAGAGAATGGTTTTGATAACAACTGGAGGCCATGGCGCTATCTAGTGCAGCAATCAAAATCCACTAATAACTCTGACTATGTGGCTTTACTAAAGTCAGAAAGCAATCCGACAGCCTGGCAAAATGCCAATTTACAAAATGGGTGGGGTCATCATAGAGATTATGGAAATGTCCAATTTTCAAAAACATTTGACGGTATTGTTTATTTAAAAGGCACTTGTAGAAACGGGACAACGAATCGCGAAACCTTGTTATTTAATCTCCCTGAAGGATTTCGACCAACAACGTCATTATTTAAGTCTGTTCTAAATAATGATTTCAACCATGCCGTTATCGGTATTTACCCAAGTGGGAATGTCGTTGTGAAACACAATGTAGATTCTAAATGGCTTAATTTAGATAACGTTTCATTCAAAATTTAAAAAGGAGAACATATGAAATTAGAGTACGGGACAAAGTCCCAAGAATTTGATGCTAGCGGAACAGCATCAGCGACTAAGGTCACATTAGTCAATGCAGACGGTGCTATCGTACCAATTCTCTTACCAGCTGATAAAATCAGCTTGTCTAATACAGAACTTTTTGAGTTAGCCTTGGAAGCTCTCTATCAGGAGAATTTCCCAAACCGAGCAGAAACCGAAAAATTCAACAAGGTTGATGAGCAAATCCAGAAAAACCAAGAGATGACCGCTAAGATGGAACAAGCGACCGTAGAGAATAAGGAAAACCTTGACACGGTTTCAGCTATCACTGAGGTCTTGATTGCTCTAGCCATTTCTCAAAATGGAGGTATGCCTACTCATGCTTACAATAAAGTGGCTGGGTTTATTAAGCCACTTGTGAAGAGCACACGCTATGCGAATGGTGATATCATTGCCATGCCTTATCCGTTTGATACGAATCCAAAATGGCCGAGTGGAACCAAGACTATCTTTAAGTTCCAGATGCAGGCTAATGAGGGCTATACTTGGAAAGAACAGGCTCTTGCTGAGATGCTGCAGCAAGGTGTCTTGACCGTGGTCATGCCACGAATTGATTAAGGAGGTTATATGCAAATCGAATTTTTCAATTTTTTAAGAAGTGTCGTCCAGACTGAGGACGGACTGGTCTTGTACGCTCTAGCTTTGATTGTCTCAATGGAAATCATTGATTTTTTAACCGGAACGATTGCTGCTATTGCCAATCCCGATATCGAGTATAAGAGCAAAATCGGCATCAATGGACTCCTTCGTAAGATTTTAGGAGTCCTCTTGCTAATGATCCTTATCCCAATGTCTGTTCTACTTCCTGAGAAGACAGGCTTCGCATTCTTGTACTCGATTTATCTCGGGTACATTGCATTTACTTTTCAATCCCTCATTGAAAATTACCGCAAACTAAAAGGAAATGTCACTCTTTTTCAGCCGATTTTAAAAGCGTTTCAGCGATTACTTGAAAAAGATGACGACAAAAACAAAGGAGAATAACACATGATTAACTGGAAAGTACGTTTTAGCTTAAAAAATAAAACATTCTTATTGCGACTGGCATTCGCATTAGCTTTGCCAATTCTCGCATATTTCAATCTTAAACTGGAGGATTTGGTTAGTTGGGGAGTCATTTTAGACTTGCTTGGCAAATTCTTTGCGAACCCTTATCTTGTGGGGTTGACAATTGTAAATATCCTAAATATCATTCCAGACCCAACAACTGCAGGAATTTCTGATAGCAAACGTGCTCTTGACTATCAAGAACCAAGCGAAGATTAGGAGAAAACAATGAAGAAAAACGACTTATTCATCGACGTATCTAGCCACAATGGATACGATATTACAGGTATTTTGGCTGACATGGGTACACAGAATACTATTATCAAAATTTCTGAAAGTACAAGCTATATCAACCCTTGCCTGTCCGCTCAAGTTGAGCAATCAACCCCTGTTGGATTTTATCATTTCGCATGGTTTGGAGGTGACATTGAAGAAGCCGAACGAGAGGCACGCTACTTCCTTGATAATGTACCTCAAAAAGTAAAATACTTGTGTCTTGATTACGAAGATCACGCTAGCGGAGATAAACAGGCAAATACAGATGCATGTATTCGCTTTATGGAAATCCTCAAAGAAAATGGCTATGAGCCAATCTATTACAGCTACAAGCCATTCACGCTCAATAATATCTATTATGAGCAGATTCTTGCGAAATTTCCAAATAGCCTTTGGATTGCAGGCTATGGTTTGAATGATGGTACAGCTGATTTTGAATATTTTCCTAGCATGGATGGGATTCGATGGTGGCAATACTCTTCAAATCCGTACGACAAGAACATTGTTTTACTAGATGATGAAGAAGCTAAGCCCAAATGGAAAAGAAATGATACTGGATGGTGGTATGAATACCCTGACGGCTCTTATCCAAAAGACGAATGGGAAAAGATTGATGGCATCTGGTACTACTTCAACGAGAGAGGTTATTCAATAGCTTCTCGCTGGTTGAAGGATGATGGCAAGTGGTATTATCTCAAAGAAAATGGAGCAATGGCCACTGGTTGGGTGTTTGTGAATGGCAAATGGTACTATCTTGATGCTTCAGGAGCGATGGTCACTGGTTGGGTTCAATACAAGGACAAACTATACCATCTCAAGGAAGAGAATGGCGCAATGTCTTCAAAAGAGCTTGTCCAAGTTGAAGGTGGCTGGTACTACGTCAACGAAGATGGAAGCCGTTCAGACAAACCAGCGCTTACTGTCCTGCCCGGCGGTTTAATTGTTACCACAAAATAAAGAAAGGAGATTCTTTTTTCTTCTTAATGACCCGCAGGCAGTAGCTTGCGGTTTTTTGTTTGGTCTGAAAAGCTTGGATTTAAAATCCAAGCTATTTCTCTGAAAGTAGAAAAAAACAGTGAAATTACTCACTGATCCTTTTGTAAACTATTAGAATTAAATTGCAACCTTCTCAACTATACGGGCAAACATGGTGTGAAAATGAATACGAAGATGAATACGATTTAAAAAAATGGCGGTAATCAATGGAAATGATTTTAAATAAAAATAAGCAAAAACTCAACTATTGATAAGCAACAGAAAGCATTGGAAAACATTTGTCACTTATACCATAGTTCGTGACAGTTCCTGTTTTTTTTGATAGAATCATACAGTATGCCCTTGGGCACAAAGTAAGAACTGGGACTGTCTTTCCCAGCTTCGGAGGTAAAAAATGTCAGATTCACCAATCAAATATCGTTTGATTAAGAAAGAAAAACACACGGGAGCTCGTCTGGGTGAGATTATCACGCCACACGGAACCTTCCCAACTCCTATGTTTATGCCGGTTGGGACTCAAGCAACGGTCAAAACCCAATCGCCAGAAGAGTTGAAGGAGATGGGGTCAGGGATTATCCTCTCTAATACCTATCACTTGTGGCTACGTCCTGGAGATGAGTTGATTGCTCGAGCAGGTGGGCTTCATAAGTTCATGAACTGGGACCAACCTATCTTGACGGATAGTGGCGGTTTCCAAGTATACTCTCTAGCGGATAGTCGTAACATCACAGAAGAAGGGGTAACGTTCAAGAACCACCTCAATGGTTCCAAGATGTTTCTATCACCTGAAAAAGCCATCTCTATCCAAAACAATCTAGGCTCAGATATCATGATGTCCTTTGACGAATGTCCTCAGTTCTACCAACCTTATGATTATGTTAAAAAATCAATCGAACGTACCAGCCGTTGGGCTGAGCGTGGTTTAAAGGCTCACCGTCGTCCCCATGATCAAGGTTTGTTTGGGATTGTACAAGGTGCAGGATTTGAAGATCTTCGTCGTCAGTCAGCTCATGACCTTGTAAGTATGGACTTCCCAGGCTATTCTATCGGTGGGCTAGCAGTTGGAGAAACCCACGAAGAGATGAACGCAGTTTTGGATTTCACCACTCAACTCCTTCCTGAAAACAAACCTCGCTACTTGATGGGAGTGGGAGCGCCAGATAGCTTGATTGATGGCGTTATTCGTGGGGTCGATATGTTTGACTGTGTCTTGCCGACTCGTATCGCTCGTAACGGAACTTGTATGACAAGTCAAGGACGTTTGGTTGTAAAAAATGCCCAGTTTGCAGAGGACTTTACACCACTGGATCATGAGTGTGATTGCTACACATGTAAGAACTATACCCGTGCCTACCTTCGTCACTTGCTCAAGGCCGATGAAACCTTTGGTATCCGCTTGACAAGTTACCATAACCTTTACTTCTTGCTCAACCTTATGAAGCAGGTTCGTCAGGCTATCATGGATGATAATCTTTTGGAATTCCGTGAGCATTTTGTTGAAAAATATGGCTATAACAAGTCAGGGCGTAATTTCTAAGTTTAGTAGACTAAAGCTGAAATCCTAAGTTTTCTCTTAGGATTTTTCTTCTTTTTTTGATAAAATAAAGGTAATATGGAATGAACATTAGATGGTTTTTTTACTACTCTAATGAACGGAGAATAAACTCGTATGCGTATTAAATGGTTTTCCTTGATTAGGATTACAGGCTTACTCTTGGTGCTTTTGTACCATTTCTTTCAGACGATTTTTCCTGGAGGATTCTTCGGGGTTGACGTCTTTTTCACCTTTTCGGGCTTTCTCATCACGTCACTCTTGTTGGAAGAGTATGGCCAAAAGGGGCAAATTGATCTCTTGGGATTTTTCAGGAGACGCTTTTATCGGATTTTCCCTCCAGTCGTCTTGATGATCCTCGTCGTTATGCCTTTTACTTTCTTGGTTCGACAGGATTATGTAGCAGGCATAGGTAGTCAGATAGCTGGTGTTCTTGGTTTTATGACTAACTTCTATGAAATGTTAACAGGGGGAAGTTATGAATCTCAGTTTATCCCTCATCTTTTTGTCCACAATTGGAGTCTAGCAGTTGAAGTTCATTACTATATATTGTGGGGCTTGGCAGTTTGGCTCATGTCTAAGCAATCCAAAACAGGTGGGCAACTACGGGGAATGGTTTTTCTACTATCTTCAACGACCTTTGTTGTTAGTTTCCTTTCAATGTTTATTGGTAGCTTTATCGTTAGCTCTTACTCGACGGTTTACTTTTCAAGTCTAACTCATGTTTATCCATTCTTCCTAGGCAGTATCCTAGCTACCTTGATAGGTGTCCGTCAAACGACACCTCTTCTCAAACGTTTGAATCAAACCTTGGACTTGAAACAGACCTTATTAGTCTTTTCAGCTGGTCTCGGAGTTTTACTCTTATTGACCTTCTTCGTGAAATTCAATTATCTCTTTGCCTACTTGCTTGGCTTCTTGTTAGCAAGTTTAGCTGCCCTTCTGATGATCGTTGCAGCACGACTTTTGCATGAGAAAACTCCGACGATTGAAGAACCAAAGGTAATTAGCTTCCTAGCTGATACCAGTTACGCAGTATATCTCTTCCACTGGCCGTTTTACATTATATTTACCCAGTTGATGGGCAATCTACCAGCAGCGATTTTAACGACTGTCCTCTCGTATCTTTTTGCAACCCTCTCATTCTATGTAATTGAACCTTTAATCGCTGGAAAGACAACAGGGCTTTTGCAAAAGGCAAAAGAGATTCCGCATATCAAGACTATTTTTGCATCTAGTAGTGGAATTCTTACTTTGATCACACTGATTGTGATGATCATCGCTCCACAAGTTGGTGCTTTTGAGACAGATTTGACTGTCAATGGTCTTAAACAAGCGCAGACCAATCTTACTCGCACAAAAACTGTGGCAGATCAGACGGAAGCAAGCCGCTACAATATTGCAGATGGTGTATCTATCATAGGAGATTCTGTAACCTTACGGGCAACACCTGGCTTACAAGAGGTTTTGCCGGATGCACAGACAGATGGGCAAGTAAGCCGAAATACAAAGCAAGCCAATGCCATTATGCTGAATAACAGCCAAAATAAGGCACTGCCTAAGATCGTTGTTATTGCTACTGGTGTTAATAATCCTGAGGACTACAAGGCTGACATAGACTCCTTGGTGACAAATCTACCTAAGGGGCATCAGCTTGTTCTGGTGACACCTTATGAAGGGGATACAAGCCAGGAAACTCAACCTTATGTAGAACAATATGCCAGCTATGCGCGTGAAGTTGCTCAAAAGTATCCCTACATTGTGATTGCAGATTGGAACCAAGTATCCAAAGATCATCCAGATATCTGGAAAGGAACTGACCAAGTTCACTTTGGTAATGACAATACCAAGCTGGAAGCGGGAGTCAAGCTCTATGCAGAAACGATAGCTTCAGCCATCAAGGCCCTCGCAGATAAACCTGTGAAGACAAAATAATATCTAAAAAGAGAGTGGGACAGAAATCGGTAATTCGTTAGAATTCGATTTCGTCGTCCCACCTCCGCACAGTTGAGTAGGGCTGTAAAAGCTGATGAAATCAGCGTAGTAGAGCTCACTCAACCACTGCGTCTTGCTCGACAATCCAAAGATAATTGAGAGGTCAGGACTTTTGTCCCAGCCTCTTTTCTTTTTAGGGAGCCTTTCTTGGAAGATAAAAAATATAGCGGATTGAATCTAGAATAGTACGCTACGGATTCTATAGTTGACATGCAAGGTTTTGTTTTTCTTCCCAAAAACATTTTTTTGTGATAAAATGGAGGCAAGGCAGGAGGCTGTGTCCTAGTCAACTTTGGTCACCCCCTCTGCAAATAAAGTAAAAAGGAGATGCACATCATGCATTGGGAAAAGA
>JAQDPW010000079.1 GCA_027659245.1 Streptococcaceae bacterium AM104-57 | reverse complement strand
CTAATCCAGATGTTTCCAAGTACCATTTTACAACTGGACAAATTGAGAAAGATAAGCGCTATACAGAGTTCACTTTGACAGCAAACTTGAGTAAGGACAATGTATCTATTCAACACGTTGGTGTGACCTCTGATAAAACGACCTACTCTTTTATGGCAGAAAAAAATGGGCAATTGATTCCTGTTGGCAAAACTAGTGGTTTTTACGATGATCCAATTGTAGCTCCTACAGTTTCTGCAGACATACTTCAGCCTGGCTATCTTTTAGCTGGTTGGCGAGATAGACAATTGGTATCTGTTCAGTCGGTTGAACAACTTCGTTCAAAACTCTTTGGCAAAACAGATAAGACTTTTGTAGCAGAGTTAGTCAAGAAAGCATCGGTTGTAGAGGTTTCTTTAACTAAAACTTACCCTGATCCAGTTGTGGTTACTATTAGAAATGGGAACCAGATTGCCAGAACAGTTGTGATTCCGGCGGGACAACAATCCGTTCGTGTAACGGATTTAGAATCTGTGGACTCTAATGGAAAAGCTCTTGTCTATAGTTTATCTGTTCAAGATATTGCTGCCAAAACAGAGAGTGTAACTGGCGGTGAAGTTGAGATGCTTGCATTGCCGAAAGATTTGGTAGCTTATGCTGAAGAACATCCAGGTAATGTACAGCTAGCGCCTGTTCAAATTCAGAAAT
>JAQDPW010000078.1 GCA_027659245.1 Streptococcaceae bacterium AM104-57 | reverse complement strand
GGAGTATGGTCAATCGGATCCTTGAAGACAATAGTGGTTACCCCATCTTCTCCTTTAGTCACTTCGACTACTGGAGTCTTACCGGCTTCACCAGTTTCACCTTTCTCACCCTTATCACCCTTGGCTCCCTTCGGTACGATAACTTCGTGACCGTCTGAGAAGACGATGCGAGTGTCTCCACTTGAAAGTGTCTCGGTGTTGGTAATCGTGATTGGCTTCCCATCTGCTCCATTCTTACCGTCTGTGACCTTGATTGGATTACCGATTGGAGTATGGTCAATCGGATCCTTGAAGACAATAGTGGTTACACCGTCTTCTCCTTTAGTCACTTCGACAAGTGGAGTCTTACCATTTTGGCCTGCGGCTCCAGCTTCACCAGTTTCACCTTTATCTCCCTTGGCTCCCTTCGGTACGATCACTTCGTGACCGTCTGAGAAGACGATACGAGTGTCTCCACTTGAAAGTGTCTCAGTGTTCGTGATCGTGATCGGCTTACCGTCCGCGCCATTCTTACCGTCTGTGACCTTGATTGGATTACCGATTGGGGTATGGTCAATCGGATCCTTGAAGACAATAGTGGTTACACCGTCTTCTCCTTTAGTCACTTTTCACCTTTATCTCCCTTGGCTCCCTTCGGTACGATAACTTCGTGACCGTCTGAGAAGGTTACGCGAATGTCGCCATTTTGAAGGGTTTCTGTATTAGTAATCGT
>JAQDPW010000077.1:260-717 GCA_027659245.1 Streptococcaceae bacterium AM104-57 | reverse complement strand
CTGCCGGTGCCTGTGTTGGTGCCGGAACCGGTGTTAGTGCCGGTGCCTGTATTTGTACCTGAGCCAGTGTTAGTTCCGGTGCCAGTATTGGTTCCTGTACCAGTGTTAGTGCCGCTACCTGTATTCGTTCCTGTACCGGTATTCGTGCCGCTACCTGTATTTGTTCCTGTACCGGTATTGGTGCCGCTACCTGTATTTGTGCCGGAACCGGTGTTGCTGCCGCTACCTGTGTTGGTTCCTGAACCTGTATTCGTTCCTGAACCGGTGTTCGTGCCGCTACCGGTATTGGTTCCTGAACCTGTATTCGTTCCTGAACCGGTATTCGTTCCTGAACCGGTATTTGTTCCTGAACCGGTATTTGTTCCGGTGCCAGTATTTGTTCCGGTGCCAGTATTTGTTCCGGTGCCAGTATTTGTACCTGAACCGGTGTTGCTGCCGCTACCTGTGTTAGTGCCTG
>JAQDPW010000077.1:0-250 GCA_027659245.1 Streptococcaceae bacterium AM104-57 | reverse complement strand
AACCGGTGTTGCTGCCGCTACCTGTGTTAGTGCCTGTACCGGTGTTAGTGCCGCTACCGGTGTTGGTACCTGAGCCGGTATTGGTTCCTGAACCAGTGTTAGTGCCGCTACCGGTGTTCGTGCCACTGCCAGTGTTAGTTCCTGAGCCTGTGTTGGTTCCTGAACCGGTGTTCGTACCGCTACCTGTATTCGTTCCTGAACCAGTGTTGCTGCCGGTACCGGTGTTGGTTCCTGAACCAGTGTTGCTACC
>JAQDPW010000076.1 GCA_027659245.1 Streptococcaceae bacterium AM104-57 | reverse complement strand
GGCAACGACGGTACAACAACAGTAACTTACCCAGATGGCACCACAGCTGTAATTCCATCAGATAAGACAGTTAAGAAATCAGCAGACAAAGAGCTTAAGGATCCAACAGTAACTCCGGTAAAAGATCCAAGCAACTTGACTGACGCCGAAAAAGCTAAGGTAACCGACGAAGTTAAGAAATCAAACCCTACAGTAAGTAAGGTAGAGGTTGGCAACGACGGTACAACAACAGTAACTTACCCAGATGGCACCACAGCTGTAATCCCAGCAGATAAGACAGTTAAGAAATCAGCTGATAAAGTCGTAACGGATCCATCAGTAACACCAGTTGCAGATCCAAGCAACTTGACTGATGCGGAAAAAGCTAAAGTAACCGACGAAGTTAAGAAAGCTAATCCAACAGTAACAGATGTTAAGGTTGACAAAGATGGCACAACAACAGTAACTTACCCAGATGGCACATCAGCTGTAATTCCAGCCGATAAAACAGTTAAGAAATCAGCTGATAAAGGTACTAAGGATCCATCAGTGACTCCCGTTACAGATCCAAGCAACTTGACTGATGCGGAAAAAGCTAAAGTAGCTGACGAAGTTAAGAAATCAAACCCTACAGTAAGTAAGGTAGAGGTTGGCAAAGATGGCACAACAACAGTAACTTACCCAGATAGCACCACAGCTGTAATTCCAGCCGATAAGACAGTTAAGAAATCAGCTGATAAAGCTGTTAAGGATCCATCAGTAAC
>JAQDPW010000075.1 GCA_027659245.1 Streptococcaceae bacterium AM104-57 | reverse complement strand
AGGGAGTTTAGCTCAGCTGGGAGAGCATCTGCCTTACAAGCAGAGGGTCAGCGGTTCGAACCCGTTAACTCCCAAAGGTCCCGTAGTGTAGCGGTTATCACGTCGCCCTGTCACGGCGAAGATCGCGGGTTCGATTCCCGTCGGGACCGTTTAAGATAACGGAAGTTATTTTAGACTCGTTAGCTCAGTTGGTAGAGCAATTGACTTTTAATCAATGGGTCACTGGTTCGAGCCCAGTACGGGTCATCATTGCGGGTTTGGCGGAATTGGCAGACGCACCAGATTTAGGATCTGGCGCTTAACGGCGTGGGGGTTCAAGTCCCTTAACCCGCATAATAGAAATAGGCCGGCTTAGCTCAGTTGGTAGAGCATCTGATTTGTAATCAGAGGGTCGCGTGTTCAAGTCATGTAGCCGGCATTTTTTAATATAACCAAGAGGTCTATGCGAACGTAGTTCAGTGGTAGAACACCACCTTGCCAAGGTGGTGGTCGCGGGTTCGAATCCCGTCGTTCGCTTAGAGAGGCCGGGGTGGCGGAACTGGCAGACGCACAGGACTTAAAATCCTGCGATTGGTAACGATCGTACCGGTTCGATTCCGGTCCTCGGCATATATTAATGAGCACCCTTAGCTCAACTGGATAGAGTACCTGACTACGAATCAGGCGGTTAGAGGTTCGACTCCTCTAGGGTGCATTTTTTCTATTTAACTCGGGAAGTAGCTCAGCTTGGTAGAGTACTTGGTTTGGGACCAAGGTGTCGCAGGTTCGAATCCTGTCTTCCCGAT
>JAQDPW010000074.1 GCA_027659245.1 Streptococcaceae bacterium AM104-57 | reverse complement strand
GCGGCTCAAGGAGGCCAGATCACTCCAACCAGCATTGGTACAAGCCTTTTCCTTAACGCAGTGACAGAAGGTGTAAGTAGCCGAACAGTTCGAGCTCCTAAGGCTGATGTGGTAACGACGAAGCCGAAATCAGGGGATGTACCAGTCACGAGACCACGCAAGGATGTAACCCCTGTACAGCAACTAGCATTGCCTGGGCCGACTAGTAAACCCCTTGCCTTGCCAGCACCAGATCCTGTGTTAGCTTTACCAGCTCCTAAAGCTGATGTGGTGACGATAAAGCCGATAAAAGATGGCCCGTATATAAAAAATGGTAAGCCTAACGGTCGCCCTTCTCTAAGTGGAAAGTCTAAATTAGATTTTGAACGTGCTGTATATGAAGCTCAAGTGGATTCCAACGGTATACTTCGTGATCCAAACACGAACGAAGTAATAGATTGGAGGCCAGGAGAACCAAGAAAAGGTATTGCAGATTTTGGACATATTCAAGGTAAAAGTTATAAAAAAATTTTTGAATCTTATAAAAATGGAGTATTAACATTGGAAGAATTAAAAGCATTTCAGTCAAATCCTGCTAATTTTCAAATTGAAGTACCAAAATCAAATAGAAGTCATAAATATGAATAGGAGAAAGAAATGATTGCTCAAGAAGGAACGTTTGAAGAGTTTCATTCGCTCTACAAGGGCGATGTGAATCAAATTACACATGAGAAGTTGAATTTGTTAAACATGGTTTTAACTAGCAATACTTTGCTAGATGAAAAACTAAAGATTATTCAGTTTCT
>JAQDPW010000073.1 GCA_027659245.1 Streptococcaceae bacterium AM104-57 | reverse complement strand
CTTGATTTCATCGCTTTTGTATCCAAAATGAATAGAAAAAAAGAGCGCACAAAATCCCCTCATCTGAAAGCGTTTCAGATTATGTTCCGCTATGGTGGAAGTTAGTGTGAGACGTTTGAATGCGGTTAAAGGTTAGTTTTTAGAACTTATGTTGGAGTAATTTAGAAGACTGGCAGACGTCTTCTGCAGGTATTTTAGAAATTCCGAGAAGCTTAGGAATCTCTTTTCCATAGGTAAAGGCAAAGAGTTCATAGGCTGACTTTCCATTTAAAACAGCGTGTTTGACGCTATTGATATGAGAGCAGACGAGATTGATTTAAATTGTCAAAAGAAGTTCCTTTAGGTAGAATGTCGCGAATTAGCGTGTGATTTTTCTCGATTCTGCCTTTCTGGTCAGAGCGATTAGGGTCACAAAAGAAGAGTTTACTCTCTCCTCGCACATCCATTTCGATATCATCGACCCTGGCAAACTCTCCACCATTATCTGTCAGGATGACAGGGAAGAGTTGGAAGAAATCTTTGTCATCTTGGTGAAGAGTGTTCTTGATATCATAGAGGTGTTTGGAAACCTCAAGGGCAGTTTTATTATCCAGCAGCCTAGCGAAGATAAAGTTACAGAAAGATAGATTGAAGGTGAGTAGGACTTTACCTCCCATTCTACCCAGAACTGTATCCATTTCTAGCCAAGAATTCAGTTACTTAAGAGCCAAATAATTTAGGAAATCCTTATAGGAACGGCCTTTTTTAGCTTCTTTAGGAATGGAAGGTAGCTTACTTTTCCGTCTTTCTTTGAATTTAACGGCTCT
>JAQDPW010000072.1 GCA_027659245.1 Streptococcaceae bacterium AM104-57 | reverse complement strand
AACTATAAAACAAAACGAGGAACCCATCTCACACTTGGATAGATTCCTCGTTTTTTATTATGTGACTTTCAGTCCGTCTCGCTCCGTTAGGTGCGAGACAAAAAAACCACCCGCTATGCGGGTGCGCGTCGAAGGTTATACCCAAAAAACTCCAAACGCGATACAATAAAGGTGTTCAAGCCAATGTAAAGCGAAAGGAGAAAAATATGGCACAAAAGGCTCATAGTTTATCGCACACAAAGTGGATGTGTTCTATCACATTGTGTTCACCCCTAAGTATAGACGAAAAGTGATCTATAATCAATATCGAAGTAGTTTAGGCGAAATATTTCATCGCTTGTGTAGTCATAAAGGAGTTGAAATTATCGAGGGTCACTTAATGCCAGACCATGTACATATGTTAGTAAGTATTCCACCAAGGATAAGTGTTTCGAGTTTCATGGGTTATTTAAAAGGAAAAAGTGCACTCATGATGTTTGACAAACACGCCAATCTCAAGTACAAGTTTGGGAATCGGCATTTCTGAGCGGAAGGTTATTATGTAAGTACAGTAGGGCTTAATGAAGCCACAATTAAGAAATATATTCACGAGTATGAAAATTTGAGAACGAGTAAAGCATGATATAGCACTAGATAAATTGAGTGTCAAAGAATATGAGGATCCCTTTAGGGATAGTGGTAAGTAATACTAAAGCCTCTTTGAGAGGCAAGTGACGAGTCAAGAGCAATAAGGCTTGAACAACGTGAAAGCCAGCGTCTTTAGGCGCTGGCTGGTGATTTGGGCTTATAGCCCTGGGACAAACCACCCGTTTGACGGGTGGTCATGATTTTAGTCAAGCTGCAGAGCTTACTTTTCGGTGGGATCAGGATTACGTTTCCTCTTTTATTTGACTATTTGCAGTCAAATATGATGAGT
>JAQDPW010000071.1 GCA_027659245.1 Streptococcaceae bacterium AM104-57 | reverse complement strand
TATGATGCGGATGGTCGTCGGGTGTCTATGAGTGACCTGACAGGAACTAGTCAGTACGCGACCAACGAAGAAGGCGAGATCACGGGTGTTCGTCAGGGAGATGGTAGCCTGATTCAGTACGAGTATGATGCCTATGGCAATATCTCGAAGATGATTTACCCAGATGGCAGTACAGTCTCTTACACTTATGATGAACTGGATCGCCTGACTTCTGTGACAGATGTCAAGGGACAAAAGACCAGCTATAGCTACAACACCGCAGGGGATCTGACGGAGGTTGACCGGGGAGATGGCACCAAGAGCTTCATGACCTATGACAAGGCTCACCGCCTCACCGAACTCCGCCATATGGACAAGCAGGATAAACTCATCTCCAGCTACGGCTATGAGTATGATGATGGTGGCTACATTGCCAAAGAAACCATTAAGCAGGATGGCGAAACCCTAGTCCATACCTATACCTACGATACTCTGGGTCAAGTGGAAAACATGACCGTATCGGATGGAGCTGGTAAGGAACTCTCCAAGCTCTCCTACACCTATGACCTAGCCGGCAATAAACTAACCAGCACCGAGACAGTCGATGGCAAGGAGAGCCAGACACGCTTTACCTACGATGACCATAACCGCTTAACCAAACTAGAAGGTCCAGATGGTACCATCACCTATACCTACGACAAGAATGGCAATCGCATCGCTTCTGAGAAAAACTCAGAGAAGCTAGACTATATCTACGACACAGAGAACCGCCTGCTTGCGATCAAGGACAAGAAGGGTCTTCTCATGGCTGCGCTTTACGACGGAGATGATAATCGTGTCTTCACTGCCAGTCGCAAGGAAGGCAAGAACACTTATCAACTCTTCCAACGCAAGCCAAAGGAAAGCAAGTCAGGTCGTAAGTCGCCATATACAGCTCCAAGTGGGGAAGAAAACTCCCTCTTCTGGTATGGCTTTAGTCAGAA
>JAQDPW010000070.1:214-975 GCA_027659245.1 Streptococcaceae bacterium AM104-57 | reverse complement strand
ACTTGATTTTGAGTTGACGTACTAGGCACAGTGACACGCACTTTCAAAGGGATGTTTGTGCCATCTCCACCTTGTAAAACACCATTAAGATCAATCTTCTTGCCATCTTTATCAAGATATTCCACAGTCATCTGATTAGCTACTGGAGTGGTTGCCTCTCGTTCAACAAGGTTGCGCTTGAAACGTGTTGTAGGGACTACAGATCGTTCATCAGTTGCTTTTGCTAGAGCTCGAGGGCGAGTCACGTCATAGCCGATAGTCGCCGTTTCTGCCTTGGCATTGTCTGCGGCTGGACTAGCTTCCGGTCTTGCCGGCGCTGACTCTTCTGCTTTGGCAGTTGACTCAGTTGGTGTAGCGACCCTTGCGCCTGAAGCGTTTTCATTTGATGCTTCCGGCGCTTTTCCTGCTGGTGCTGGATCGACAGCTTTTTCCTCTACAGTTGCTGATGGCTCTGCGACAGGTTTGACGGCTACTTGCAGACCAGCTATGCTAGCTTCAAGCTTCTTGCTGCTGGCAACAAGTTGTGCTTGGACTTGCGCTACTTCTTCAGCTCTTGCTGTTTGACTCGATAAGGCTGTTAAAGCCTGTTGAGCCTGACTTTCTGCCTCCTGACGAGCCTGACGGTAATTACTTGCAGTGTCGGCCGTTTTGTCAGATAGGTCAGGCACTTGCTGGAGTAGGCCTTGCAAGCGTGTATAAGCTGACTCTAGTCCACTCTTGTCCACAGACGGGACTTCTGTGCTTGGTCTTGCTGTTTCGGC
>JAQDPW010000070.1:0-204 GCA_027659245.1 Streptococcaceae bacterium AM104-57 | reverse complement strand
CATCTGCTGACGGCACCTCTTTGTCTTCTCTTGAGCCTGCTAGGCTATTGGTTGTCCCAGAGGTACCCCCCCCCCGATGTTAGCGCTTTCAACGCTGGTAACTACATCGCTCGCAGCGGTCGGGGAACTCTCTGATGGTACTGGACTGCTATCTTCTACCAGACCAGCAACTTCATCTGCTGCTACTACTTGGTCTCCTAGATT
>JAQDPW010000007.1 GCA_027659245.1 Streptococcaceae bacterium AM104-57 | reverse complement strand
CCTTAATCTGCTTTAAAGCTGCCCATACTGAAGGGACAGCACAATCAAAATGTGCCGCACTTTCCCGTAAGAAAGCGTCTGGATGAGCCTCTACAAAGGCTTTCAATTCCTCTAAAGGAATCTTTCGCTTTTTGACGACTCGCTTTTTCCGCTCTAAGTGTCCTTGTTCACGTAATTTCTTTTCCCATGTGAAGAGAGTTCTGACGCCAACGTCAAAAACTTTAGCTGCCTCGATGCTGTGTCCTTCTTTGATGGAATCTAATGCTCCTTGTTTAAAATCTGTACTATATGCCATAGCTTTATTATAACATGTGTTTTATAAACTAATCTCTGTTAAGGAGTCTTAAAATCACTCTAATGTATACAGGGATAAGCTTTCTTTCTCTCCTCAAAAGAGTTATAATAAAGATGAAAATAGGAGAAGAGGAGGAGATAGGATGGCTTATATTGAAATGAAAAATAGCTATAAGAGGTATCATACTGGTGATACAGAAATTGTAGCAAATCGAGATGTCAACTTCGAGATTGAAAAGGGAGAACTGGTCATTATTCTTGGGGCATCTGGTGCAGGGAAGTCAACCGTTTTAAATATTCTAGGTGGTATGGATACAAACGATGAAGGGCAAGTCTGGATTGATGGAACCAATATCTCGAATTTCACTTCTCATCAGAGAACTAACTATCGTAGAGATGACGTTGGCTTTGTTTTTCAGTTTTACAATTTGGTTTCTAACTTGACTGCTAAGGAAAATGTTGAGCTAGCTTCAGAAATTGTTGCCGATGCCTTGGATCCTGAGCAGGTTCTCAAGGATGTAGGCTTAGGTCACCGTCTTAATAATTTTCCAGCCCAGTTGTCAGGTGGTGAGCAACAACGGGTATCCATTGCCCGAGCGGTGGCTAAAAATCCTAAAATTCTCCTTTGTGATGAGCCGACAGGAGCTTTGGACTACCAGACCGGTAAGCAGGTTTTAAAGATTCTTCAAGATATGTCACGTAAAAAAGGAGCCACCGTTATCATCGTGACTCATAATGCTTCGTTAGCTCCCATAGCTGATCGCGTGATTCAGATGCATGATGCCAGTGTCAAGAGTGTTGTCCTCAATCCTCAACCACAGGATATTGATGATTTGGAGTACTGAGATGAAAAGAAAGACATATTGGAAAGACCTGCTCCAGTCTTTCACAGGTTCAAAGGGACGGTTTATATCCATCCTAACTCTGATGATGTTGGGTTCTTTGGCCGTGGTTGGTCTCAAAGTAGCCAGTCCCAATATGGAGCGAACAGCATGGGATTATATTCAAAAAGCCAATCTGGCTGATATTACTGTCATAGCAGATTATGGTCTAGATCAGGCAGACCAGGAAGAATTACAAACTCTATCAGGAGCAGATGTCGAATTTGGTTATATGACAGATTTGACTCTGTCAAACAGTGAAGATGCCATACGAATCTTTTCAAATACTGAAAAGATTTCAAAATTTCAAGTAACGGAAGGTCGTTTGCCTGAAAAAGAAGATGAATTGGCCTTGGCGGACTTTTGGAAAGATCGCTATCAGATTGGTCAAGTCATTTATTTGAGTCAAAAAAAGGGCAGTAATTCTCAATTAAAGCGGGATAGTTATACCATTACAGGCTTTGTCCACTCTCCAGATATTTTCTCAAAAACGGATATGGGGAGTTCAGCTAGTGGCAATGGAAATCTAGCAGCTTACGCTGTCGTAACTGAAGAAAATTTTAAGAGCTCTGTATACACGATTGCCCGCTTGCGTTTTACTAGTCTGACAGATGTGAATCCTTTTTCCAGTGATTACGAAAAAATGCTAGAGGAAGAAGAAGCGACTCTTAAGGAACTAGTTGCTAATAATGGACAAGCGCGACTAGAGAAAATGAAGAAGGATGCCCAAGAGTCCCTTGATGAAGGAAAGAAACAACTGGATGAAGCAGAGACCAACTTGACAGCGGGCAAGAAACGCCTGCAAGAAATCGAAAGGCGTCTACAAGCTCAAGAAAATCAAGTGAGCCAACTACCAGAACCACAAAAAAGTCAAGCATCTAGTCAGTTAGAAGAAGCAAAAGAACAACTAAAGCAAGAAAAGGAAAAGCTAAGCCAAGCTGAAACGAATCTGGCGAGCGAAAAGGCTAAATGGCAGACCAGTCAGGATGAAGTCAATGCTCTGACAGAGCCAACCTATCATGTCTACAATCGCAAGAGTTCTCCTACTGGTCAAGGTTATCTCATGTATGGTAACTCGGCCATGAGTATTCGTGCCGTAGGGAATATTTTTCCAGTTGTTCTCTATGCCGTAGCAGCCATGGTTACCTTTACCACCATGACACGATTTGTAGACGAGGAAAGGAGCAATGCAGGGATTTTCAAAGCTCTAGGCTACCATAGCAAAGACATCATTGCTAAGTTTGTGATTTACGGTCTGGTTGCTGGTACTCTTGGAACCCTTCTAGGAATTTTGCTTGGTCACTACATCCTAGCACCTACTATTTCGCATATCATTACTGAGCGAATGATTGTTGGAGAGAGTCAGCAATATTTCTACTGGACCTATAGTTGTTTAGCTCTTGGACTAAGCTTAGTGGCTAGTGTCCTACCTGCCTACCTTGTATCTCGCAGAGAGTTGCATGAAGAAGCAGCGCAATTATTACTACCCAAGCCACCAGTCAAGGGCTCAAAGATTCTCTTGGAACGGATAACCTTTATCTGGTCACGCTTGAGTTTTACTCAGAAGGTAACAGCCCGTAACATTTTCCGTTACAAACAACGCATGCTGATGACCATTTTTGGGGTTGCAGGTTCAGTAGCCCTCCTCTTTGCAGGACTTGGGATTCAATCCTCTGTGGTTGGCGTGGCAGACAGGCAGTTTAAGGATCTGCAACAATACCAGATGGTTCTCTCTGTCAATTCTCGAGCTTCTGATTCTGACAAGGCTAAGCTAGAGGAAAAACTGAAAAGTGATGAAGTTGAAAACTATCGTTTAATTTCTTCCAAACAGATTGAAGAAAGGTATGCTGGCAAGGCAGGTGTTCAAACCGTGACTATGATGGTAACGGATCAAGATGACCTGGCTCCCTTTGTCCTCTTGGAAAAAAATGGGGAAAAACTGGGCTTGTCTAACGGAGTTGTCTTGACAGAAAAATTGGCCCAGTTGGCAGGAGTTTCTGTTGGTGACAATTTTACAATAGATGGAAAAACCTTTAAAGTAGGTGGCATCACGGAGCATTATGTAGGCCATTTTGTTTATATGAATCAGGAGACCTATGAGAAAATTTATGGTCAAACTCCTAAGATGAACACCTATCTGGTCCAACTCAAGGATAAAAGTGAAGGGAATACTGAAAGAGTCGCAGGAGAATTTATGGACCAGGTAGCTGTCAGTGGCCTCGTTCAAAACGCCTCCACCATTCAGCTCTTTGAAAGTTTTGCCAATTCTCTGAATCACACCATGGCGATTTTGGTGCTGGTATCGGTGCTACTAGCCATTGTGATTCTTTATAATTTGACCAATATCAATGTTGCTGAACGGATTCGGGAACTCTCAACTATCAAGGTTCTTGGTTTTCATAACAAAGAAGTGACCCTTTATATCTATCGGGAGACCATCCTATTGTCACTAATTGGAATGATTGTAGGATTGGTCTCAGGCTTTTATCTCCATCAATTTCTCATTCAGATGATTGCACCTGGAACCTTCCGTTTTCAACCCAAGGTCGGCTGGGAAGTTTATCTCATCCCAGTTCTAGCCGTCAGTGTCATTTTGACCATCCTAGGCTTTTTTGTCAATCATTATCTCCGAAAGGTAGATATGCTTGAAGCCCTCAAGTCTGTAGAATAGTTGGTCGAGGACAAAAACAAATAAGAAAGCCCTTTGTGGCTTTTTTATTTTCATAAAAATGGTAAAATAGTAAGAGTAGAAATGGAGTTCTAGATATGAAACGAATTGATCAATTTGAAAATAAGAAAGTATTAGTCCTAGGTTTGGCCAAATCTGGTGAATCTGCAGCTCGTCTTTTGGACAAGTTGGGTGCCATTGTAACGGTTAACGATGGCAAGCCTTTTGAGGAAAATCCAGCAGCTCAGAGCCTTTTAGAAGAGGGTATCAAGGTTGTCACTGGTGGCCATCCTTTGGAATTGTTGGATGAAGATTTTGCTCTCATGGTGAAGAATCCAGGAATCCCTTATAGCAATCCGATGATTGAAAAAGCTCTAGAAAAAGGCATTCCAGTCTTGACTGAGGTTGAGTTGGCTTATTTGGTTTCAGAGGCACCGATTGTTGGTATTACTGGTTCTAATGGTAAGACTACAACTACAACCATGATTGGAGAAGTTCTGACTGCTGCGGGGCAAAATGGACTTTTATCAGGGAACATCGGTTATCCTGCTAGTCAAGTAGCTCAAACTGCGACAGATAAGGACACCCTTGTCATGGAGCTATCCTCTTTCCAATTAATGGGAATCCAGGAATTCCATCCTGAAATTGCTGTTATCACAAACCTGATGCCAACCCATATCGACTATCACGGTTCTTTTGAAGCTTATGTCGCAGCTAAGTGGAATATTCAAAGAAATATGACAGCGGCTGATTACCTAGTTTTGAACTTCAACCAGGAATTAGCTAAAGAGCTTGCGACAAAGACAAATGCGACTGTAGTACCATTTTCAACACTTGAAAAGGTTGATGGAGCTTATCTTGAAGATGGTCTTCTTTACTTCCGTGGCGAAATGGTCATGGCAGCTGATGAAATCGGTGTTCCAGGTAGCCACAATGTGGAAAATGCTCTTGCAACCATTGCTGTTGCTAAACTGCGTGGCGTTGATAATGAAACCATCAAGGGAACCTTGTCAGCCTTTGGAGGAGTTAAACACCGTCTCCAGTTTGTAGACCAAATCAATGGCGTTAAATTTTATAACGATAGTAAGTCAACCAATATCTTAGCAACTCAAAAAGCCTTGTCAGGATTTGATAATAGCAAGGTTATCTTGATTGCTGGTGGTTTGGACCGTGGGAATGAGTTTGACGAATTGGTGCTAGATATTACTGGACTTAAGAAAATGGTCATTCTCGGTCAGTCTGCAGAACGTGTCAAACGTGCAGCGGACAAGGCTGGTGTGGCTTATGTGGATGCAACAGATATTGCTGACGCAACTCGAAAGGCTTATGAACTTGCGGAAGAAGGAGATGTGGTTCTCCTCAGTCCTGCTAATGCTAGCTGGGATATGTATGCTAACTTTGAAGTACGTGGAGATCTTTTCATCGACACTGTAGCGTTGTTAAAGGGATAATATGAAAAAAATAGTATTTACAGGTGGGGGAACGGTTGGACACGTTACCCTCAACCTTTTGTTAATGCCTAAGTTCATCGAAGATGGCTGGGAAGTCCACTATATTGGTGATAAGAACGGAATTGAGCATCATGAAATTCTCAAGTCAGGTTTAGATGTCACCTTCCATTCTATTGCAACTGGGAAATTGCGCCGATATTTCTCATGGCAAAATATGGTTGACGTCTTTAAGGTTGCTTTTGGAATCCTTCAATCGCTCTTTATCATGCTTCGAGTTCGTCCACAGGCCCTCTTTTCTAAAGGTGGATTTGTATCTGTTCCTCCTGTTATTGCAGCTCGAGTATGCAGAGTGCCAGTCTTTATCCACGAGTCTGACCTCTCTATGGGCTTGGCCAATAAAATCGCCTATAAGTTTGCGACCAAGATGTACTCTACTTTTGAACAAGCGTCTAGTCTCACTAAGGTAGAGCATGTAGGAGCCGTGACCAAGGTTTCTGGACCAATTATGGAAGAGCCTGAAGAAATGGTGGATATCCGAACTTATTTTGATAGTAAGTTACCAACCCTTCTCTTTGTAGGTGGTTCTGCTGGAGCGCGTGTCTTTAACCAATTAGTTACAGACCATAAGGAAGAGTTAACTAGTCGCTACAATATTATAAACCTGACAGGGGATGCTAGTTTAAACGAACTAAGTTCAAACCTCTATCGTGTTGACTATGTGACTGATCTCTATCAATCGCTCATGAATATGGCTGATGTAGTCGTCACTCGTGGTGGTGCCAATACTATTTTTGAGCTCCTTGCTATGGCTAAATTGCACGTCATTGTGCCACTGGGTCGTGAAGCCAGCCGTGGAGATCAGATTGAAAATGCAGCCTATTTTGTGAAGAAAGGCTATGCAGAGGAGTTGCAAGAGAGTGACTTGACCTTGTCTACTTTGGAAGAAAAAGTAAATCAACTTTTGACCAACAAAGAGATCTATCAAAACACGATGAAGAATTCTCAGGAATTAAAATCTGTGGCGGATTTTTATGCGCTACTAAAAAAAGATCTATCATAAGGAAAATCGATGTCAAAGGATAAGAAACAAGAGCCAACTCAAGGCAAGGAATTGTCAGAGTGGCAAAAACGAAATCAAGAATATCTTCAAAAAAAAGCTGAAGAAGAGGCCCAACTAGCCAAAGAAAAGGCCCAAGCAGATACCAATAAAAAAGAAGCGGCAAAAGATCTGGAAGAAGAAAACACCTTATCAGAGTGGCAGAAGAAAAACCGAGAGTATCTGCGTAAAAAGGCTGAAGAAACCAAAGAAGAGCAAGAGTCAGATATATCCGAAAATACAGAGGAAGCAACGGAAGTAGATCCTAATAGCGAAGAGCAGAAGGAGCTTATAGCAGATGAGTCCTCGTCTGAACTTGAAGAGGAAGAAGCTGAAGCAGAACAAGTGGAAGACCAGGCCGAAGAATCAGAAGCAGCAAAAGTAGAAAAGGTAGAGGAAAAGAAGGTTAAAACCAAGAAAAAGGCTGCCAAGCCTTCTATTCCAGCAGTTCATATTTGGCGTGCTGTTACGATTCTAATCCCAAGTTTGCTTGTCTTGTTCTTTTCCATCTATCTCTTGACGCCATACTCAACTTTGAAAAACATAGAGGTTACTGGTACGGTAGAGACCAATGCAGACCAAATCAAAGAGGCTTCAGGGATTCGTGATAGTGACTATACCTTTGATCTGCTCCTCAATAAAGACAAGCATGCTGAGATGATTAAGTCCAATCACTGGATTGAATCTGCTAGCATTCACTATCAATTCCCGACCAATTTTACCATCCAGGTCAAGGAATACGGGATTGTAGCCTATTATGTTTCTGGAGAGGATCATTATCCGATTCTTTCTAGTGGGACGGTGGAAACTAGTCCAGTTAGCCTAGTCAGTCTTCCAGAAACCTATATGTCTGTACTCTTTAACGATGAGCAGCAAGTCAAAACCTTGATTGAACAACTGGCTGAAGTCAGCCCAGAGATTAAGCAGGCGATCAAAACGATTGAATTGGCTCCAACTAGTGTAACAAGTGATCTGCTCAAGATTACCATGTATGATACGGATGAAGTTTTGGTTCCTCTATCAGAACTAGGTAAAAAATTGCCTTACTATAGTAAGATTAAACCACAATTGACAGTACCAAGTGGTATTGATATGGAAGTTGGGATCTATAGTTATAGTTTGGCAGATAAGGCACTTGAGGAAGAAAGAATCAAGGCCAAAGAAGAGGAGAAGAAAAAGCTGGAAGAAGAGAAGAAAAAACAAGAGGAACAGGGTAATCAAAACCAAACAACTCAACAATCACAGAGTCGATAAACTTGAGAGTATTCTATCGGCTTGATTGTGAGTCTTGGCTTTAAAGTTCTTCGGATACTAGTTTTTACTTGACAAGTCCCGCTTTAAATAATAGAATAGTAAAAAACCTTTAAAGCAGTCCAGAGAGGCAGCTAAGGTTAGACGGTGAAAGGGTGGATTCTACCCATTTTTCGTGGAACCTTGCTGTTGGCAGGTTCCTTTTTTGTAGTCTTTTTGAAGGAAGCTGGGCTGATAAGAAAGATAAGAGGAGAAACGCATGCGTGAAAGTCGTCCAGTCATAGCTCTGGATTTTCCAAGTTTTGAAGAAGCCAAGGAGTTCTTAGCCCTATTTCCAGCAGAGGAAAAGCTCTATGTCAAAGTAGGAATGGAAATCTACTATGCTGTAGGGCCTGAAGTTGTCCGCTATTTGAAATCATTAGGACATAGTGTCTTTTTGGATCTCAAACTGCATGATATTCCCAATACAGTCAAATCAACCATGAAAATTTTATCGAACCTGGGAGTTGACATGACCAATGTGCAGGCAGCAGGTGGGGTTGAGATGATGCAGGCAGCGCGTGAAGGATTGGGAGACAAGGGGATTCTCATAGCTGTGACCCAATTAACCTCAACCTCGGAAGAACAAATGCAAGAGTGTCAAAATATCCAAACCAGCCTCCAAGAGTCGGTTATCCACTATGCCCAGAAAACAGCTGAAGCGGGTCTGGATGGAGTCGTTTGCTCGGCCCAAGAAGCCAAGCTTATCAAACAAGCAACTCATGAAGACTTTATCTGTCTGACACCAGGTATTCGCCCAAGAGGGACAGAAGCAGGAGATCAGAAACGGGTAGTAACCCCAGGAGAAGCTTACCAGATTGGCAGTGACTACATCGTAGTTGGGCGTCCGATTACGCAAGCAGCTGATCCAGTCGCAGCCTACCATGCCATCAAAGAAGAATGGACACAAGATTGGGTTTAAAAAGAAGATTCATTTAACACTATAAAAAGGAGCACACCATGACACTTGCTAAAGATATTGCCAGCCATCTATTGAAAATTCAAGCCGTTTACCTCAAACCAGAAGAGCCCTTCACATGGGCATCAGGTATCAAGTCACCGATTTATACGGACAACCGTGTAACGCTTGCCTACCCAGAGACACGCAACTTGATCGAAAATGGTTTTGTGGAAGCTATCAAAGAAGCCTTTCCTGAAGTAGAAGTGATTGCAGGAACTGCGACAGCAGGGATTCCACACGGAGCCATCATCGCTGACAAGATGAACTTGCCATTTGCCTATATCCGCAGCAAACCAAAAGATCACGGTGCTGGAAATCAAATTGAAGGCCGTGTAGCCCAAGGGCAAAAAATGGTCGTTGTTGAAGATTTGATTTCAACTGGTGGCTCAGTTCTTGAGGCCGTGGCTGCTGCCAAGCGTGAAGGAGCAGATGTTCTAGGTGTTGTAGCTATCTTTAGCTATCAATTGCCAAAAGCAGACAAGAACTTTGCAGATGCTGGTGTCAAACTGGTGACCCTTTCAAACTATAGTGAGCTCATCCACCTAGCCCAAGAAGAAGGCTACATCACACCAGAAGGACTTGACCTTTTAAAGCGATTTAAAGAAGACCAGGAAAATTGGCAAGAAGTGTAGAAAAATCAAAGAGTTTTGAGAAAGAGATTTTCATAATATAAAAACGCATCATATCAGGTGTAGAAAAGCTTGATGTGATGCGTTTTTATTGTGGAAATGTTTTTCGAAGTTTCTAGTCCAATTGAGTTTTTGTTCTGATTATTGGATTTATACTGTGAACAATGTCATAGAAGGTAGATTAAGTAAATGTTCCAATACAAGAATAAATATTAGAACTAGATAAATGTGTTACGAATATTAGAATCGGGAGTTTCTTCGATAAATTCAACGATATCATTTGGAAGACAATCTAAAATGCGACATAGCTTTTCTAGAGTTAGTAAAGTTATGTTTTTGTTTTTCTTTAAGCTGTCAAGAGTTTTGTTATCAACTCCGGATTTTAATAACTTATATTGAGAAACTTCTTTTTTCTTCATTGTAGCCCAGAGTGGGTTAAAACTGATTATCGTCATCAACTCCTTTTATTTAATTATAAGAAAAAAGTATCTGACTTCATATTGTGTATATATCCACAATATGATAAAATAACTAGGAAAGGAGAGTTATAGATGAATAAGAGTGATATTATTTCTCAAGAGGAGAATGAGTTAGATTATTTTTTAGGAATTATTCCGGATGAATATAAGTCAGATTTGTTTGATGAATGGACTATTTGGGAAGCTTATGTAAAAGGGCGGTTACCAAATAAACATTGGTCTGAAGTTTTTGATAATGGGACATACCATTCACTTGATGTCATTACTGCAGAAGGCAAAAAATATGAATATTATCCTATCGCTAATCCGCAATCATACCAGACTGTTTTACAAGAATATCTTTCGACAATAGAAGAGCCTAAACGTAGTAGAAACTTAATAGTTGAAGCTGCTATTTGGTCTAAAAGAGTAGAGGACCTGACTAAGTATTTTTATATAGTAGATGGAAAACATGTTTCTCTTATTAACCCGAAATTAAGTGTTTTGGGATGGATTTTCAGAATTTTAGGTTCATTGTTCTTAGTTGCCTATATAGATAGACTTGGTGAATTTTCTAGTTCTGGTTTAGGAATCTTAAGTAAACCTTTTGAATACTCCCTTTGGGTGGGAGCATGGGTTCTGCTATGGTCTCCAATTTATTTTGCTTATCAACGAGTGAAGCATGAAAAACCAATAGCAGATCAAGTAAAAAAACATAAGGATGAAGTTGCTCAAGCTAGAAACTATTGTATGGAGAAATTGAATAGTATTCCATTTGTTTATGCAAGGCAACAAGCAGGGTTAGATATTCATTTTGATGCTTTTGCTTATATGGTTAATGTAATTGATCAAGGTAGAGCCTATGACCTAGGACAAGCGCAAAATATGTATGAAGACATGATGAGGACAGAGCAATTAAATTATCAGTTTCAAGAATTACAAAGAAAAGTTGATTACAATAACAAAATGACAACAATTAATACATTTACAAATTTAATGAAATAATAGATTAGGAGAAATAAGATGTTTGGAAAACCTAAATATGAGAGTGATATTGATCAAACAGTTAGAGATATGTGGTGGGGCTTTGCTATTTTTATAACTGTAATGTACTTTTTAGTGAAAGCAACTTACTATGTTGCATTGCCGTTTTATATTTTATTTACTCATTTGTTTGAAGAAAAAATCCAACAGAAAGAATATTTAAACTGGATGAGATTTTTACCTTTGACTTGGTTTATGAGTGGAGAGACCAAAGAAATGAGACGAGCTGCTGTGAGCTGTACTATACTGCCGATTTCGCTACCTTTATTTTTAATTTTTAATTATCTATATAGTATTAAAGTAATTGGCGATAGCTTTTCCATTTTTATTCTGATTTTATTTACATGCAGCATAGGAGGTATTATAGGTACTGTTCGAAATTATCGTTTTTCTAAAAAATATATTAGATAGTGTAGGTATGTTAAAGAGAGAATCATTGAAAAGTCAGGAAAATAAAGATGGATAGACAAAATACTAACGAAAAAAAGACTTTGAAAAAAGGTAGAAGAGGTTGGGTAATCTCAGCAGCAATTGTCGCACTTTTAGGAATTTCAGCTGGAACTGTTGTGTTGCAAAATCAATCGAGTCAAAACCAAGGACAATCTGAAAGTGTTACTGTTTCAGATTCTTCTTCAAAAGAAAAAGAATACACAACAACTGATACTATTAAAGAAACAGAGAAGAGTTTTCTACCTAAAGTAGAAGCCAAAGAGGAATTGGCTAAAGGATTTGTAGCTACTAAAAAAATTGGTGCTGAAGATTCGATTAAATCTCTTGATAAATCATATGAAAAATTATCAGAAATAACGAAGGTAGAGGAAAAGTTTAAGTCACAGGTAAGAACTGAGGGTGAAGAAGTTGAGCAAGTTTCTAGATCAGAAGTAGGTAATAAAGATAATAAAATATTGGAAAAATCTGATAACCTAACTAAAAAGGTTGAAGTAGAAAAATCAACATCAGAAAAAGGAAAACTGGTTGTTCAACCAGAACTGCCATCACTTGTAGTTACAGATGACAAAGGTATTTCAGCTGTTCAACCGAAACTATCAGAATTGATAATTAGCGAAAAAGGCACTCCTGAAGTTCAGCCTAAACTACCTGAGTTGGTAATTAGCGAAAAAGGCACTTCTGAAGTTCAACCTAAATTACCTGAGTTGGTAGTTACTGACAAAGGAACTCCAGAAGTTCAGCCAGCATTACCAGAATTGGTAATTACTGAAAAGGGAACACCCGAAGTTCAACCTGTATTGCCTGAGTTGGTAGTTAGTGACAAAGGGACACCCGAAGTCCAGCCGGCATTACCTGAAGCTAAACAAGAAAAAGATAAGGTCTTAGATAAAAAGGAAGAGAAGAAAGAAGTTGACGTGAAATCGACAACTCCAACTGTTCCTGAAAACAAAGATCAATCAACTGGTACTCCAACTAGAGACGAAAAAACTTTAGATGAGAAAAAAGAAAAGGTTGAAGGTACTCAAGCAAACTTGCCAGGTGACAAAGGCCAAGTTGAAACTGGTAAAACTAACACTGTAGTTGGCGAAAAAACGACTGAAGAAGTTATTAAACCAGCTATTCCTGCTAAACCTGCAGAAGATGGAAAACCGGCTGTAGAAGCACAACCAGCAGTTCCGTCTCAACCTGAAGTCAAAAAAGTTGTAACTACTCGAACTGAAGTAGAAACTTCTGTCATCGAGCCTGGAGTTCAACATGTTCCTGACGAAAATCTTAGCGTTGGGGAAACAAAAGTTGTTCAAGAAGGTGTTGCAGGTAAAACAGAAACAACTTACACAATTACCATTGAAAATGGTGTGGAAGTTAGTCGTACAGTAACAGGAACTCAAACAACTCCTGCAGTTGATAAAGTTATCCATATTGGTACTAAAACCTCTAAAGAAGTGGTTCGTACTACAAAAGAAGAGGTTGTTCGTACTCCTATTCTTCCTGATACAGAATACGTTCCAGATGAAAACTTAGATGCTGGAGTAGAAAAAGAAGTGAGAGCTGGTCAATCTGGTGAAAAACTTGAAGTCTATACTGTAACACTTGAAGATGGTGTAGAAATTGGTCGTACTCTTGTTTCTTCTACTCAAAAAGATGCAAAAAACAGAGTTGTTCATGTGGGAACAAAAGTTGCTAAGAAAAATCTTGAAACAGTGACTCGAGAAATTCACAAAGTTGAACATAAAGTTACTAGCAACACAAATCCAGACCTTCCTAAAGGTGAGAAAAAAGTAATTCAAGCTGGTAAGGATGGTTCTTATAAACTTGTTACTACAGTTGTAACCACTCCAGATGGTACAGAAGTTTCTCGTGATGAAAAACGAGAAAATGAGGTTCCTGCAGTTGATGAAATTGTTGAAATTGGAACTGGTGAAAACATTGAAACAAGTCGCACTTCTCGAACAGTTGAAGTAAATTACGAAATTGAAGAAGTTAAAGATGAGACACTAAATGAAGGAAAACGTGTAGTAGAAACTAAGGGTCAAAAAGGATCTTATACAGAAACTACAATTGTTTATGGTGATGGTCGTTCTTCCGTAGTTAAAAGTGATGAAGTTAAACCGGTTAAAGAGATTGTTCGAATTGGAACTCATAAAGTTTTAACAGAAAATAAAACTCGAGTTGAACGCAAAGCTGGTGAAAACTTCAAGATTGTTGAAGTTAAAAGCGACAAACTCTTCTCTGACCAACGAGTTGTTAAAACAAAAGGTCAAAACGGTGAAATCATCGAAAACTACAAAGACTACTATGAAGATGGTAAACTTGTTAAGAGTGAACTAGTCAATACTGAAACTGTTCCAGCAGTGGATGAAGTAGTCGAAGTTGGAACCAAAGATCGTTACACTTATGCTAACGAAGACAAAGTTATTACCGCTGAAGGTGAAAAACGAGTTGCCGACTCAAACCTTTTTGAAGGTGATGAAACTGTTGAAGATGCTGTAAATGGTAAAGAAACTTATAAAGTTAAGTATCTAAATGATGAAAATCAAACCCGCACAGAAATCAGTCGTGAACTTATCAACTCTGTTCCAGCAAAACAAAAAGTTGTTCATTATGGAACTAAGAAATTGATGTCTGAAGTTACTGAAGAAGAAACTGAAACAATTTCTCATGGTTATCGAACAGAAAATGATTCTAACCTTTTTGAAGGTGAAACTCGTACTGAAAATGGACGTGACGGATTTAAACGTTACCGCAAAGTTATTTCAGTAAACAACAAAACTGGTGAACGAACTATTAAGAGTCGTGAACTAGTAGAAACTAAGGATGCAGTTGATACAATAACCTTTAATGGTACTAAGAAAAAACGTGTCGCTGATCCAACAGATGTCATTGTTCCAACAAGTGATGACAATTATGATATTGATGGCACATGGAAAGATATTAAGAGTTTAGGTGAAAACGGTTTAGATCCAAACAATGAAGATCACCGCAGTGCTAAGTATCTACACGATAATCTTTCTCAAGCAGATAAAGATCGTGTCGCTGTTGATACAACAGATAACGAAGATGACCTTCCTCGAGACATGGGACTTGTCTCAGTTTGGAAAGCATCACGCCTTTCTCAAACTGAACTTGATAAACTTGAACAAATCGTAGATAATCGTAAACTTAACGAACACTTCATGGAACTTCTTAATGAAGAGCGTACTCGTATCGGCTTGACTCCTGCAACAATCGCAGCAGATGATAGCGAACTAACTCGAGTTGCCAATGTTCGTGCAAATGAAATGGCAGATCACGGTTCATTACGTTACCAAGGTAAGAAGGAAGGTAAGCACAAACGTCCAGATGGTTCTCGTTGGTCAACTGCTTATGATCCAGAATTCTACAAACAAACAAATGCAATGACTGAAAATACAGCAGAAACAACATCTGTTTGGGATATTGTAAGTCTTACAAATGAAAAAGCGTTAGCTCACTACTTCTATACTGTATGGAAACACTCACCAGGTCACTATGCAGCTATGATGATGGGTGATGGTTATAGCCCAGCAAACAAGAATGTACAATTCCGTGTTGCTCTTGGGTTCGCAAATCATTCATTGACTTCTGATAATCCAACAAACGTTGTTGCAATAATGGAAATTGCATCTATGATGGACTAGATAAAAAACGAACAAGATGGAGATTCTGATTATCAGAATTCTAGTCTTGTTCGTTTTGTTTTTTAAAACTTAGTCAACTTTTCCGCCTTCAACAACTAGGTCATCTGCTTTAGCAGCGTCACCGTAGGTTGGGTGGAGTGTTTTTTCATAGGCTTTGTGGAAGAAGTTTTCCTTACCTAATTTTTCGATTTCTTGGTTGATGTAGTCAAGTAATTCTTGATTACCTTTTTGAACTGCTGGTGCGATGGTATCTGGGTTACCTAGAGAGGTAATTCCTACTTCAAATCCTTTGTTTTCAAGAGCCCAAGCTAGGACTTCAGTATTGTCAGTAGAGAAGGCATCTCCACGTCCATCAAGAAGAGCTTGGTAGGCATCGCTATATTGGTCATATTTTTGAAGTTTTACTTCTGGGTGATTTTTCTCAAAGTAAGTTTCAGCAGTAGTTCCTTTTGTAACAATCAAGGTTTTGCCTTCAAGTTCTTTAACGTCCTTGATGACTTTATCTTTTGGTGACACAACACCGAGAGAAACTTTCATGTAAGGAAGGGCAAAGTCAACTTGTTTTTTACGTTCGTCAGTAACTGTAAAGTTAGCAAGCGTGATATCAACCTTGTTTGAAATCAAGTATTCAGCACGGTTGGCAGCATCAACAGAAACGTATTTAACCTTCACACCAAGGTCTTGTGCTAATTGGTTACCAAGTTCGATATCGTAACCTTGGTAAGAACCGTCGTTGTCAACATAACCAAATGGTTTTTTGTCTCCAAATACCGCGATTCGAAGTTCACCACTTTTCTTAATTTCATCAATAGTACGGGCCTTGGCGGTTGTTTTTCCTGATGAAGCATCAGATCTTCCACCTGAGCTACAAGCTGTGACAAAGATAAGCGCAAATGCTAGAGCAAAAACAGTTAGAATTTGTTTAAGTAGTTTCATAATAATCTCCTTTATTGATTATAGATATGAGCCAAACTGGCTAAAGTCAAAGACATTTAAAAATTCTTGTGCTCGTTTGGTTTGTGGATTTGTGAAGAATTCTTGAGCAGTTCCTTCTTCAGCAATTTTTCCTTGGTCTAGAAAGATAATGCGGTCCGCAATAGCTTGGGCAAACTGCATTTCGTGGGTTACCAGAATCATGGTACGACCTTCTTGGGCCAAGTCATTGATGAGTTCTAGAACCTCACGCACCATTTCTGGATCTAGCGAAGCAGTCACCTCGTCAAAGAGGATAATTTCTGGATGCATGAGCAGGGCTCGTACAATTGCTACCCGTTGCTTTTGTCCACCAGATAATTGACGAGCGAAGCTATGTTGTTTATCTAGAAGTCCGACACGTTCCAGTAGTTGCAGAGCTTCTTCAGTTACTTCTTTCTTGTCTCTCCCTTGAGCCTTGATAGGTCCTAGGATGAGGTTTTGAAGGACATCTAGGTGAGGAAAGAGTTCATAACTTTGAAAGACCATACCGATCTTTTGGCGAACCAGGTGAAAATTTTTTTTATTTTCAACGATGGACTGGCCATCCAGCAGGATATCTCCTCCTTGAATACTTTCTAAACCATTGAGGCAGCGAAGTAGCGTGCTTTTACCACAACCAGATGGTCCTAGGATGACGACCACTTCCCCCTTTTTAATATCTAAAGAAAGTCCTTGGAGGATAGGATTGTCTCCGAAGGATTTTTTTAGTTCCTTGATTTCTAAAATAGTTTCAGACATTTAGTTCCTCCAATGTTTTTCTAGATGAGTAGATAGTTTGGAAATAGGGAAGCAAACTGCGAAATACAAGACTAGGATGGTTCCATAAATCCAAAAGGAAGCTGTTGGGATAGTTAAGCGATTGCTATCAATGATTTGTTGTCCAACCTTGGTAACCTCAACAACTCCAATCAAAACAACTAAGGAAGTTGTTTTAATCATCCGAGTGACAAGGTTGATGGCTTGTGGAAGTAATCTTCTCAAGACTTGTGGGATGATGATATGGTAGTAGAGTTGCACTTTAGTTAAGCCAAGTGCCTGCCCGCTCTCAACCTGATGTTTAGGCAGGGAAGTGATAGCTCCACGTACCAAGTCACCCATCTCAGCTGTTCCCCAGAGAGTGAAAACGATAATAGCAGAAGTCTCCCCAGAGATATTGATATTAAAGTTTCGAGCCAAACCAAAGTAAACGATGAAGAGAAGCACTAGCTGCGGCATAATCCGGATAAATTCTAGATATAAGCGTGTCAAGAAGCGAATCACTCTAGAATGAGAAGTCATGATAATTCCCATCACCGTTCCGAAAATCATGGATAAGAGGACAGACAGGATAGATATTCCAATCGTGACGCCCAATCCCTGTAAGATTCTCAGGAGATTATTTCCCTGAAAGAGTACTTGCATTCCCGAATCCTGCATGACGGAGCCTCCTTTCTATCCAACTAAAGACTAGTGAAATAGGTAGCAGCATGATAAGGTAAGCAACCACCAACATGGCTAGTGCGATATCTGTTTCATAGTAGAGTCCTATCAAATCCTTAGCAACATACATAAGGTCAGCAAGGGCGACTGCCGAAAAGACAGAAGTTTCCTTGATGAGGAAAATAACATTGGCACTAAAGGATGGTAGAGCAACCGCTGTCGCTTGTGGCAGAACCACGTAGCGAAAGACCTGGAATGGAGTAAGCCCAATGGCTAAACCAATTTCATGCTGGGTTTGACTGACAGCTTCTAGTCCACTTCGGAAGGATTCCGCCATGTAGGAACCACCTAAAAAAATCAGTCCCAGTGTTGCGCAGACTTCTGATGAAAGAACAATCCCTATTCGAGGTAGACCAAAGTAGAGAAAGAAAAGTTGTATCAAAAGGGGTGTATTTCGTGAAAGCTCGATATAGGCTGTTGCCAACTGTGAGAAAACAGGAACTCGGTAATGCCGGATGACGCTGACGATGAGCCCTAGCAAAAAAGAACCTAGAATTCCCCAAACTGCAATATGCAAGGTCAGAAAGAATGCCTTTTGATAGAGTGGTAGATATTGTTCAACAATGGACCAATCCAAAAGTAGAACCTCCTATCTAGAAATGATAAAAACATTGTAGCATTAAAAGGGAGCTTTGGATAATATGTATTTTCTATCACAATGATAGACAAAATCTATTGGAAAGGGAAATTTTAAAATTTTAAGGAAATTTAGTTGACAAATGTAGATTTTAAGAGTATACTTATCTTTATAATTGACAAATGTAGATTTTGGAGGTGTGCTGATGCAGATTTCGGATGCAGAATGGCAGGTCATGAAGATTATCTGGATGCAGGGAGAACAGACAAGCACTGATCTTATAAAAGTATTAGAAAAAAGATTCAGCTGGTCCAAGTCCACGATCCAGACACTCTTGGCTCGTTTGGTGGAGAAAGAATGTTTGACTCGGGAAAAACAGGGCAAGTCCTTTGTCTATTCGGCCCTTTTAACGCTAGATGATAGTAGGGGCTTAATGGTTCATGATATCAAAGACAAGCTTTGTTCTCGCAGAATAAAGCTCTTGCTAGCTGATTTGATTGAAGAATGTGACTTTACCCTAGCTGACTTGGAAGGCTTGGAAGAAGTGATTTCAAAGAAAAAAGCAAGTGCTGTAACAGAAGTAAAATGTAATTGTATGTAAAGGAGACGCTATGTTAAATCTATTTGTATCTATTGTTGTTTTAGGAATGATTGCGTTTATACTCTTTTGGTTTTTTAAAAAACCGCAAGAAGACGGTAAGAGAGCCCAACAAAAGAATGGCTATCAGGAGATTCGAGTGGAGGTCATGGGAGGATATACTCCAGAAACCATTATCCTCAAAAAATCGCAACCTGCTTGCATTATTTTTGATCGAAAAGACCCTTCACCTTGCTTGGACCAAATCGTTTTTCCAGACTTTGGAGTGCATGCAGATCTGCCTATGGGAGACCAACATGTGGTTGAAATCACTCCTGAAGAAGCAGGTGAGTATGGTTTCTCTTGTGGCATGAATATGATGCACGGTAAGATGATTGTAGAATAGGATAATGATATGACTGAAATTGTAAAAGCAAGTCTTGAAAATGGTGTTCAAAAAATCCGTATCACGGCAGACAAAGGCTACCATCCAGCCCACATTCAACTGCAAAAAGGGATTCCTGCTGAGATTACCTTTCATCGTGTGACACCATCAAACTGCTATAAGGAGATTCTCTTCGAAGAAGAAGGGATTCTAGAACCAATCGCTCAAGATGAGGAAAAAGTCATTCGTTTTACTCCTCAAGACTTGGGTGAGCATGAATTTTCATGTGGCATGAAGATGCAAAAGGGAACCTACACCGTTGTTGAAAAAACTAAAAAGTCTCTCAGTCTTTTTCAGCGTTTTTGGATTACTAGTATCTTTACTGTGCCTCTTGTGATTCTCATGATTGGGATGTCGACAGGAGGAATTAGTCACCAAGTCATGCGTTGGGGCACCTTTTTAGCCACAACACCCATTATGCTGGTAGCTGGAGTTCCATATATCAGAAGCGCCTGGGCTAGTTTTAAAAAGCACAATTCCAACATGGATACCTTGGTTGCTCTGGGAACCCTAGTGGCCTATTTCTATAGCTTAGTTGCCCTCTTCACTGGTCTGCCCGTTTACTTTGAAAGTGCTGCATTTATCCTCTTCTTCATTCTTTTGGGAGCAGTTTTTGAGGAAAAAATGCGAAAAAATACTTCGCAGGCAGTCGAAAAATTATTAGACCTACAAGCAAAAACAGCAGAGGTTTTGCGTGATGATGTTTATGTTCAAATACCTCTAGAACAAGTCAAAGTTGGTGATCTCATTCGCGTTCGACCAGGTGAAAAAATTGCCGTTGATGGGACTGTGTTAGAAGGTGAAACGAGTATTGATGAATCAATGGTGACTGGGGAAAGTATTCCAGTCGATAAATCAGTTGGAGATGCTGTCATTGGTTCAACCATCAATAATAGTGGTACGATCATCTTTAGAGCTGAAAAAGTTGGTTCTGAGACTATGTTGGCTCAGATTGTGGACTTTGTGAAAAAAGCGCAAACGAGTCGTGCTCCTATTCAAGATTTGACAGACAAGATTTCTGGGATTTTTGTACCAGCAGTTGTCATTTTAGGACTTCTTACTTTTTGGATCTGGTTTGTTTTCCTAGGAGAAAGCTTTGTGACTTCACTTCTCTACGGAGTTGCTGTTTTGATTATTGCCTGCCCTTGTGCACTAGGACTCGCGACACCGACAGCACTCATGGTTGGAACAGGACGAAGTGCCAAGATGGGGATTCTTCTCAAAAATGGTACAGTTTTACAGGAAATCCAAAAAGTCCAAACGGTTGTTTTTGATAAGACAGGAACCTTGACCGAAGGGAAGCCAGTAGTGACAGATGTTATTGGTGATGAAAGAGAAGTGCTAAATTTGGCTGCTTCACTGGAAGATGTATCTCAACACCCGCTAGCTCAAGCTATTGTTAATCGTGCATCTGAACTAGGAATTAGCCTTTACCCAGTGGAAAACTTCCAAGCCTTGCATGGAAAAGGTGTGACTGGGATTATTAATGGTAAACAAGTCTTGCTTGGGAATGCCAAACTCTTAGATGATCTTGCTATTCCACATGATTATCAAAAACGATTTGAATTACTTGAGAAAGAAGCAAAAACAGTTGTCTTCCTATCCGTAGATGGTCAGTTAAAAGGCTTAATTGCCCTGCAGGATGTCCCTAAGGAAAATGCTCGAGAAGCTATTGCTAAATTGAAAAAACGTGCTCTTAGAACGGTCATGCTTACCGGAGATAATGCTGGAGTAGCGCATGCGATTGCAGAGCAAATTGGAATCGAAGAAGTGATTGCAAATGTCTTGCCAGAGGAAAAGGCACATGAAATTCACAAGCTTCAAAAGAATGGCAAATTGGCCTTTGTTGGAGATGGTATCAATGATGCGCCGGCCCTCAGTGTAGCGGATGTCGGAATTGCCATGGGCTCTGGGACAGATATTGCCATTGAATCCGCAGATCTTGTCCTTACAACCAACAATTTACTAGGATTGGCGCGTGCTTTTGATATGAGTAAGAAGACCTTTAATCGTATTCTACTCAATCTTTTCTGGGCTTCTATCTATAACCTCATTGGTATTCCGATTGCAGCAGGAGTGTTTTCTGGTCTTGGTTTGGTACTCAATCCAGAACTTGCAGGATTAGCCATGGCCTTTAGTTCTGTCTCTGTTCTGATCAGCTCTCTCATGCTTAATTTTACTAAAGTCGATTAAAAAGGCGGTTTTAACCGCTTTTTTGCTATTCTAAAACAGGTTTTCAAAACGTTTTCAATCTGTACTGTAATAGAGAATGAAGTTTTCTGAGCACATTCTTATAAATCTGAAATCAAATGTGATAAATTAGGATTGTAAATTTACTGAATCGTTTTCAAATAACATATAAAAGCGCTTTTATTATTCATCAAATTAACTTTTAAGGAGAGTTATCATTATGACTCAAGGGAAAATTACTGCATCTGCAGCAATGCTTAACGTATTGAAAACATGGGGCGTAGACACTATCTACGGTATCCCATCAGGAACACTCAGCTCATTGATGGACGCTTTGGCTGAAGACAAAGATATCCGTTTCTTGCAAGTTCGCCACGAAGAAACAGGTGCTCTTGCAGCGGTTATGCAAGCTAAATTTGGCGGATCTATCGGTGTTGCAGTTGGTTCAGGTGGACCTGGTGCAACTCACTTGATCAACGGTGTTTACGATGCAGCTATGGATAACACTCCATTCCTTGCTATCCTTGGATCACGTCCAGTTAACGAATTGAACATGGATGCCTTCCAAGAATTGAACCAAAACCCAATGTACAACGGTATCGCTGTTTACAACAAACGTGTAGCTTACGCAGAGCAATTACCAAAAGTTATCGACGAAGCTTGCCGTGCTGCAGTTTCTAAAAAAGGTCCAGCCGTTGTTGAAATTCCAGTAAACTTTGGTTTCCAAGAAATCGACGAAAACTCATACTACGGTTCAGGTTCATACGAGCGTTCATTCATCGCTCCTGCTTTGAACGAAGTTGAAATCGACAAAGCTGTTGAAATCTTGAACAATGCTGAACGTCCAGTTATCTATGCTGGTTACGGTGGTGTTAAAGCTGGTGAAGTGATCACTGAATTGTCACGTAAAATCAAAGCACCAATCATCACAACTGGTAAAAACTTTGAAGCCTTTGAATGGAACTATGAAGGTTTGACAGGTTCTGCTTACCGTGTTGGTTGGAAACCAGCCAACGAAGTGGTCTTTGAAGCAGACACAGTTCTTTTCCTTGGTTCAAACTTCCCATTTGCTGAAGTTTACGAAGCATTCAAGAACACTGAAAAATTCATCCAAGTTGATATCGACCCTTACAAACTTGGTAAACGTCATGCCCTTGACGCTTCAATCCTTGGTGATGCAGGTCAAGCAGCACAAGCTATCCTTGATAAAGTACACCCAGTTGAGTCAACTCCGTGGTGGCGTGCAAACGTGAAGAACAACCAAAACTGGCGTGATTACATGAACAAACTCGAAGGTAAAACTGAGGGTGAATTGCAATTGTACCAAGTCTACAATGCAATCAACAAACATGCTGATCAAGACGCTATCTACTCAATCGACGTAGGTGACACTACTCAAACATCTACTCGTCACCTTCACATGACACCTAAGAACATGTGGCGTACATCTCCACTCTTTGCGACAATGGGTATTGCCCTTCCTGGTGGTATCGCTGCTAAGAAAGACAATCCAGATCGCCAAGTATGGAACATCATGGGTGACGGTGCATTCAACATGTGCTACCCAGACGTTATCACAAACGTTCAATACGACCTTCCAGTTATCAACGTTGTCTTCTCAAATGGTAAATATGCCTTCATCAAGGACAAATACGAAGACACAAACAAACACTTGTTTGGTTGTGACTTCCCTAATGCTGACTATGCGAAAATCGCTGAAGCTCAAGGAGCTATTGGATTTACAGTTGACCGTATCGAAGACATCGATGCAGTTGTTGCAGAAGCTGTTAAACTCAACAAAGAAGGTAAAACTGTTGTTATCGATGCTCGCATCACTCCACATCGTCCACTTCCAGTAGAAGTACTTGAATTGGATCCAAAACTTTACTCAGAAGAAGCAATCAAAGCCTTCAAGGAAAAATACGAAGCTGAAGAACTCGTACCATTCCGCCTCTTCTTGGAAGAAGAAGGATTGCAATCACGCGCAATCAAATAATTCCTCTCGTCGAAAATAAAAGATAAATTTGTAGACTTCATTCTGAGGTTTACTTCCGACGATTTCATCATTGAAACCTTAATTTTCAATGATGGAATCTAGTGTGGATCCTAGAAAAAGTCCCAAAGGATTTTTCGTAGTTTGATGAGCAAAGATTTGCCATCAAACTTGGTTCCGCCTTGTTTATTCTTTGATTTTCATAGAGAGAAACTTAAAAGATCGGAGCAATCCGGTCTTTTTATGGAGGAGAGTAAATGAATTTAAATCAATTAGATATTATCGTTTCAGATGTTCCCCAAGTCTGTGCTGACCTGGAGCGTATTTTGGATAAAAAAGCCGATTATGTTGATGATGGTTTTGCTCAGTTCACGATTGGCAGTCACTGCCTCATGTTCTCTCAAAATCATTTGATTCCTTTGGAAAACTTTCAGTCAGGAATCATTCTTCACATCGAGGTTGAGGATGTAGACCTGAACTACAAACGGTTGAACGAGCTTGGTATAAAGGTTTTACACGGACCAACTGTAACCGATTGGGGAACAGAGTCCTTATTAGTTAAAGGTCCTGCTGGTCTAGTGCTTGATTTTTATCGTATGAAGTAGGACACTTAGTCGTTTGAAGTTAACCACAATGATTCTTAAAACAGAAATTGAGAACATAAACTATTAAAAGATCGGAGCAATCCGGTCTTTTTATTATGTGACTTTCAGTCTGTCTCGCTCCGTTAGGTGCGAGACAAAAAAACCACCCGCTATGCGGGTGCGCATCGAAGGTTATACCAAAAAACTCCAAACGCGATACAATTAAGGTGTTCAAGCCAATTGTAAAGCGAAAGGAGAAAAATATGGCACAAAAGGCACATAGTTTATCACACACAAAGTGGATGTGTAAATATAGTGGATTGAAATAAGATATGAATAGAGAGATTAGGAAAGTCAAACTAATTTCTAGAAATATTTTTAGCAGTCGTAATGTACTATTCTAGACCCAATCCGCTATAACTGATTGACAGTTACAAATTCTCCAGCCTGAGCAGCTTCTATATGACGTTTTAGAAACGCTTGCTCTTCTTCATAAGTCATATATTCTCTATGACGTCCACCACGGGTCTCTTGAAGAAGAGCTTCTAAACCAAACTCCTTATATTTCTTCAAATTTCTCCAAACAGTTGTTTTATTGCAATCTAGCAGATCCATGATTTCCTTATAACTCTTTCCTTTGGAGAGAAAATAAATAATCTGTAGACGTTTGTGATATTTGGCGTACGATGAATCTCTTAGGAGTTGTTCAATTTTTTGTATTTCTTCGTTTGTAAGTTTCATAACTACTATTATAAGATGTTTTTTGATTTTAGGCTAGTATTAACAAGGTTGGATAAAGGGCTTTTATTTGAGAATCAGGTCTGGACTGGTTGACGAATAGGCTAAAAACTAGTAGAATAGTAAGGAAACTTTATACGGAGGAAAGAAATGGACTTGGGTGATATTGAGCTAACGCTGACCCCTATACCTGGGAAAAGCGGAAAAGCTTATATGGGAAGCTACCCTGATGGGAAGCGCGTCTTTATTAAAATGAACACCTCTCCAATCCTACCTGGTTTAGCCAAGGAACAAATCGCTCCTCAATTATTATGGACTCGCCGTTTATCGGATGGGCGTGATATGTGTGCCCAAGAATGGTTGAATGGTAAAATTTTGACCCCTTATGATATGAATCGCAAGCAGATTATCAATATTTTGAGTCGTTTGCATCGTTCGCGTCCTTTGATGACGCAATTGACTCGTTTGGGCTATTCTTTAGAAACACCTTTAGACTTGCTTCAGGCTTGGTTAAAAGATGCTCCAGAATCCTTGAAGAACAATCAATATCTAAGAACGGTAGTAGAGGATTTGCGAGGAAGCTTGCCAAACTTTAGGGAAGATTATGCAACGATTGTTCATGGAGATGTACGACATAGTAATTGGATTGAGACAGAGAGCGGTCTTATTTATTTAGTGGATTGGGATTCCGTTCGTTTAACGGATCGCATGTTTGATGTGGCGCATATGCTATGTCACTATATTCCAGACTATCAGTGGAAAGAGTGGTTGACTTATTACGGTTACAAATACAACCAAACAGTCATCAGCAAACTATTTTGGTATGCTCAATTATCCTTCTTGAGCCAGATTGCCAAATATTATACAAATGAAGATCTAGAAAATGTCAATCGGGAGATTTATGCCTTGCGCATCTTCCGTGACAAGTATGGAAAGAAGAGATGAGAGTTAGAAATCGTAAAGGGGCAACAGAATTACTAGAGGCTAATCCTCAGTATGTTGTCTTAAATCCTTTAGAAGCCAAAGGAAAATGGCGAGGCCTCTTTGGAAATGACAATCCTATCCATGTTGAGGTTGGTAGTGGTAAAGGAGCCTTTGTGTCAGGTATGGCCAAGCAAAACCCTAATATCAACTATATCGGGATTGATATTCAAAAGTCTGTTTTGAGTTATGCCTTGGACAAGGTCTTGGAAGTCGCTGTACCCAATATTAAGTTGTTGTGGGTTGATGGTTCAGATTTGACCGACTACTTTGAAGATGGTGAAATTGACCGCTTGTATCTAAACTTTTCAGATCCGTGGCCTAAAAAGCGCCATGAAAAGCGTCGTCTAACCTATAAGAGTTTCTTGGATACCTTCAAGCGTATCTTGCCTGAACACGGTGAGATTCATTTCAAGACAGATAACCGTGGTTTGTTTGAATATAGCCTAGTGAGTTTTTCTCAATACGGCATGAAGCTCAATGGAGTTTGGTTGGACTTGCATGCCAGCGACTTTGAAGGTAATGTCATGACTGAATATGAAGAAAAATTCTCAAGTAAGGGTCAAGTCATTTACCGAGTTGAAGCAGAATTTTAAGAAAAAGCTTAAAATCAAGCCTTTTGAGTGCTTATGCTTTACATAAGTAGTCAAAAGTGCTATACTGTAAGTAAGAATATGAGAAAGTGAGGCGGGGAAATATCTTCGCCTCTTGCTTATGAGGAGGTGGACGCAATCACAACTATCGTAGAATTAGTCAGAGAAGTCGTAGAACCTGTCATTGAAGCTCCTTTTGAACTTGTGGATATCGAGTACGGAAAGATTGGCAGTGACATGATTCTTAGTATTTTTGTAGATAAACCAGAGGGAATTACCTTGAACGACACAGCGGACTTGACAGAGATTATCAGTCCTGTCCTAGATACTATCAAGCCAGATCCCTTCCCAGAACAATATTTCCTAGAAATCACCAGCCCAGGCTTGGAGCGCCCTTTGAAAACCAAGGAAGCAGTCGCTGGAGCGGTTGGGAAATATATCCATGTTGGACTTTACCAAGCTATCGATAAGCAAAAGGTCTTTGAAGGAACTTTGCTAGCCTTTAAAGAGGATGAGTTGACTATGGAGTATATGGACAAGACTCGTAAGAAAACAGTCCAAATTCCATACAGTTTGGTGTCAAAAGCACGTTTAGCAGTAAAATTATAGTAAAAGAAAGGAAGCTTTTGAAAATTCAAAAGTGAAGAAAACATGAGTAAAGAAATGCTAGAGGCCTTCCGCATTTTGGAAGAAGACAAGGGAATCAAAAAAGAAGACATCATCGACGCAGTAGTAGAGTCGCTTCGTTCCGCTTATCGTAGACGCTATGGTCAGTCAGATAGCGTAGCCATTGACTTCAATGAAAAAACAGGTGACTTTACAGTTTATACTGTCCGTGAAGTTGTTGATGAAGTGTTTGATAGCCGTTTGGAAATCAGCTTGAAAGATGCCCTTGCCATTAATTCAGCCTATGAGCTTGGTGATAAGATTAAGTTTGAAGAAGCACCAGCTGAGTTTGGTCGTGTAGCAGCCCAATCTGCCAAACAAACTATCATGGAAAAAATGCGTAAGCAAACACGTGCCATTACCTACAACACTTACAAAGAGCATGAACAAGAAATCATGTCAGGTACAGTGGAGCGCTTCGACAATCGCTTTATCTATGTTAACCTTGGTAGCATCGAAGCCCAATTGTCAAAACAAGACCAAATCCCTGGAGAAGTCTTTGCTTCTCACGATCGTATCGAAGTTTATGTCTACAAGGTTGAAGACAATCCTCGTGGAGTGAATGTCTTTGTAAGTCGTAGCCACCCTGAAATGATCAAACGCTTGATGGAGCAAGAAATTCCTGAAGTTTATGACGGAACAGTTGAGATTATGAGCGTAGCTCGTGAAGCAGGTGACCGTACCAAGGTTGCTGTTCGTAGCCACAATCCAAACGTGGACGCCATTGGTACAATCGTCGGACGTGGTGGAGCTAACATCAAGAAAATCACTAGCAAATTCCACCCGGCTCGCTATGATGCCAAGAGCGATCGTATGATTCCAATCGAAGAAAACATCGATGTTATCGAATGGGTAGCTGATCCAGCTGAATTTATCTACAACGCTATCGCTCCTGCAGAAGTTGACCAAGTTATCTTTGATGAAAACGACAGCAAACGTGCCTTGGTCGTTGTGCCAGATAACAAGCTTTCTCTTGCGATTGGTCGTCGTGGACAAAACGTTCGTTTAGCAGCTCATTTGACAGGATACCGCATCGATATCAAGTCAGCTAGTGAGTTTGAAGCCATGGAAGAAGCTGGTCAAGTTGATTACGCAACAACAGAAGAGTATATTGAAGAATAAGATTGCTAGAGGAGGGAAAGATGAAAACGAGAAAAATCCCTTTGCGCAAGTCTGTTGTATCCAATGAAGTGATTGATAAGCGTGATTTGCTCCGCATTGTCAAAAACAAAGAAGGACAAGTCTTTATCGATCCGACAGGCAAGGCCAATGGCCGTGGCGCTTATATCAAGCTAGACAATGCAGAAGCCCTTGAGGCCAAAAAGAAAAAAGTCTTTAACCGTAGCTTTAGCATGGAAGTTGAAGAAAGCTTTTATGACGAGTTGATCGCTTATGTGGATCACAAAGTGAAAAGAAGAGAGTTAGGACTTGAATAAGCAAAAGATAAGCAATCTCTTGGGACTTGCTCAGAGAGCAGGGCGGATCATATCGGGTGAAGAATTGGTGGTCAAGGCCATTCAAGACGGCAGGGCCCAGTTGGTCTTTTTAGCCCATGATGCTGGACCCAATCTGACCAAGAAGATTCAGGATAAAAGTCATTATTATCAAGTAGAAATTGTAACCGTGTTTTCAACACTGGAATTAAGCATAGCAGTCGGAAAATCAAGAAAGGTTTTGACTGTGACAGATGCTGGATTTACAAAGAAAATGAGGTCTCTTATGGAATAGAAGAGGAGGACATGATTTGTCTAAGAAAAGATTGTACGAAATCGCAAAAGAACTTGGAAAAGAAAGTAAAGAAGTTGTAGCGCGTGCAAAAGAGTTGGGCTTGGATGTGAAAAGCCACTCATCAAGTGTGGAAGAAGCTGTCGCTGCAAAAATCGCTGCCAGCTTTAAGCCTGCAGCTGATCCGAAAGCAGAAGCAAAACCTGCAGCACCAAAAGCAAGTGCAGAAAAGAAAGCCGAAAAATCTGAGTCAGCTAAACCAGCTGTAGCAAAGGAAGAGGCAAAACCTGCTGAGCCAGTCGCTCCGAAGGCAGACAAAGTAGTAGCTAAACCGCAAAGCCGTAATTTTAAGGCTGAGCGTGAAGCTCGTGCCAAAGAGCAGGCAGAACGACGCAAGCAAAATAAGGGCAATAACCGTGACCACCAACAAAATGGAAATCGTCAAAAAAATGATAACCGTAATGGTGGTAAACAAGGTCATGGCAACCGCGACAATCGTCGCTTTAATGACCAAGCTAAGAAACAGCAAGGTCAGCAAAATCGTGGAAATGAGCGCCGTCAGCAACAAGACTTCCAGGCAAAACAAGCTGGACCACGTGTTGACTTTAAAGCCCGTGCAGCAGCACTAAAAGCAGAGCAAAATGCAGAATATGCCCGTTCAAGCGAGGAACGTTTCAAGCAGACTCAGGCTGCCAAAGAAGCCTTGGCCCAAGCTAACAAACGCAAGGAGCCAGAGGAAATCTTTGAAGAAGTGGCTAAGTTAGCTGAACAAGCGCAACAAGTTCAACCAGTGGTTGAAGTTGCTCCTGCAGCTAAAGAACCTGTAGTGGATACACGTCGTAAGAAACAAGCCCGACCAGACAAAGAACGTGATGATTTCGATCACGAAGAAGATGGTCCTAGAAAACAACAAAAGAATCGAAGTAGTCAAAATCAAGTGAGAAATCAAAGAAATAGTAACTGGAACAATAACAAAAAGAATAAAAAAGGCAATAACAAAAACAACCGTAGTCAGGCACCGAAACCTGTTACGGAGCGTAAATTCCATGAATTGCCAACAGAATTTGAATATACAGATGGTATGACCGTTGCGGAAATCGCAAAACGTATCAAACGTGAACCAGCTGAAATCGTTAAGAAACTCTTTATGATGGGTGTCATGGCCACACAAAACCAATCCTTGGATGGGGAAACAATTGAACTCCTCATGGTGGATTATGGTATCGAAGCCAAACAAAAGGTTGAAGTGGACAATGCCGACATCGAACGTTTCTTTGTCGAAGATGGTTATCTCAATGAAGATGAATTGGTTGAGCGTCCACCAGTTGTAACTATCATGGGACACGTTGACCACGGTAAAACAACACTCCTAGATACCCTTCGTAACTCTCGTGTTGCGACAGGTGAAGCAGGTGGTATCACTCAGCATATCGGTGCCTACCAAATCGTGGAAAATGGCAAGAAGATTACCTTCCTTGATACACCGGGACACGCGGCTTTTACATCTATGCGTGCGCGTGGTGCTTCTGTTACCGATATTACTATCTTGGTCGTAGCGGCAGATGACGGGGTTATGCCTCAGACTATCGAAGCCATCAACCACTCAAAAGCAGCCAACGTTCCAATCATTGTAGCCATCAACAAGATTGATAAACCAGGTGCCAACCCAGAACGTGTTATCGGTGAATTGGCAGAGCATGGAGTTATGTCAACTGCTTGGGGTGGAGATTCTGAATTTGTTGAAATCTCAGCTAAATTCAATCAAAACATCGAAGAATTGTTGGAAACAGTCCTTCTTGTGGCTGAAATCCAAGAACTCAAGGCAGACCCAACAGTGCGTGCGATCGGTACAGTTATCGAAGCGCGCTTGGATAAAGGAAAAGGTGCGGTCGCAACCCTCCTTGTTCAACAAGGTACTTTGAACGTTCAAGATCCAATCGTTGTCGGAAATACCTTCGGACGTGTCCGTGCCATGACCAACGACCTTGGACGTCGTGTGAAGGTTGCAGGACCATCAACACCAGTATCGATCACTGGTTTGAACGAAGCGCCAATGGCGGGTGATCACTTTGCCGTTTACGAAGATGAAAAATCAGCTCGTGCAGCTGGTGAAGAACGTGCTAAACGTGCTCTTATGAAGCAACGTCAAGCTACACAACGTGTCAGCCTTGAAAATCTCTTTGATACCCTTAAAGCTGGTGAACTCAAGTCAGTTAACGTCATTATCAAAGCCGACGTACAAGGTTCTGTTGAAGCTCTCTCTGCATCACTTCAAAAAATTGATGTTGAGGGCGTGAAAGTTACTATCGTCCATGCAGCTGTCGGTGCCATCAACGAATCTGACGTGACTCTTGCCGAGGCTTCAAATGCCTTTATCGTTGGTTTCAACGTGCGTCCTACACCACAAGCTCGTCAACAAGCAGAAACTGACGATGTAGAAATCCGTCTCCACAGCATCATCTACAAGGTGATTGAAGAGATGGAAGAAGCCATGAAAGGGATGCTTGACCCAGAATTTAAAGAAAAAATTATTGGTGAAGCGATCATCCGCGAAACCTTCAAGGTATCTAAAGTGGGAACAATCGGAGGATTTATGGTTACTAGCGGTAAAGTTACCCGTGACTCTAAAGTCCGTGTGATTCGTGATGGTGTTGTTATTTACGATGGCGCTCTAGCTAGCTTGAAACACTATAAAGATGACGTTAAAGAAGTTACAAACGGCCGTGAAGGTGGTCTTATGATTGATGGCTACAATGATATCCAGATGGATGATGTGATTGAAGCCTATATCATGGAAGAAATCAAACGATAATAGAGAAACGATAGCCGATTTGACTCGTCGTCAACAGCGCCTTAATGAACTTTAGTTCTATCTAAGGCTTGTTTCCTAGATTCAAATGACTCTAGTTTCTCTATCTACTAGACAAAGCTAGGTCTGCTGGCCTAGCTTTTGGTTCAATTGAGAGAAAGGAAAAAAGCATGGCAAATCATTTCCGTACGGATCGTGTGGGCATGGAAATCAAGCGCGAAGTCAATGAGATTTTGCAAAAGAAAGTCCGTGATCCGCGTGTCCAAGGTGTGACCATCACTGATGTTCAGATGCTAGGTGACTTATCTATGGCTAAGGTTTACTACACTATTTTGAGTAACCTTGCTTCAGATAATCAAAAAGCTCAAGTCGGACTTGAAAAAGCAACTGGTACTATCAAACGTGAACTTGGTCGCAATTTGAAATTGTACAAAATTCCAGACTTAACTTTCGTCAAAGACGAATCCATCGAATATGGAAACAAGATTGACGAGATGCTACGCAATCTGGATAAAAATTAAGCAGAAAGAGGGGCAACCCTCTTTTTTGTGTGGAAAATAGCTGGAATTTAAAATGGAAAAATATTCTTTTAAAAATGGGATTCTGTATTTATAAAATATTTGCTTATCAGAAAATGCTTTTTTTTTTTTAGGAAATATGATATGATAATTTCATAAATAAAAGGAGATTCTATTAATGAATAATGTAAAAAAAGTTTGTCGTTTAGCTTTACTATGTCTGTCCGTTTCTACTCTAGTTGCTTGTAGTTCTCTTTCTGAAAAAACAAGTAGCTCTTCTAGTGATAATCAAACAGAAGCTTCATCTAATAGTTCTGAAAAGAAAGGGTTGTTTGCCAAAGCAAAAGATAAATTTAGTTCAAGTGACTTTAATCCACAAGATGTCAGTGATGAGACCATTGAATCTATCCAGACTTATGAAGATTATTTGACTATGTATGAGAAAATTGTTGATAATTACTATACCGAGGCAGATGAAGCCTTTAAGGGAACTGCTTTAGAAGATAGTGCTTCTATCCAAGAATTAAAAGATAGTACTAAAAAAGAAATGGAAGAACAGAAAAAACAATATGGACCATTGAAGAAAGCACCGATTCAAGGCAAAGAGGAAATAATTAAGTTTCTAAAGGAATATCGTGATTCTCTACACGAACAAGTAGAACAGTGGAAAGCTAGTCTTTAATAATAAGAATGGAGTTCGGGATGGACTATCAATTATTACCTCATGAATATATGATTATGAATAGTGATGATGTTAGTTTTGGTAAGAATGGTTTATATACGGATAATCTAATTTTAACAAACTTACATCTAATACACATAAAAAAAGGCATATTTGGGGGGAGAAAAGGACAAATTATCATACCTATTAATCAAATAAAAATTTTTGAAGGTAAACCACAAGTTTCGGTAACTAAAACTAACGGTTCTAAACGATTAGAAATCTATTATAATGGTGGACAAGTTATTTTCTCATTCTCTAATACTAAGGATACTGAAAAATGGGCAACGAATATTATTAAATTAATTTCCGGTGATACAAGTAACTTTGCAACCTTGGGTGATAATAGCTTATTTGGTGCAGAAATTTTAGCAGAGACTCTAAAAGATACGTTTGATACTTTCAAAGCAGGGCTTGGTATTAAGGAGGCAGAACCAGAGAAACTATCTACTAAATGCAGTTTTTGTGGAGCTCCTCTGTCTGGAACCGTAAAACAAACTGTCAAATGTAGTTTTTGTGATATGGAACAGACCTTGTAGGAGATGAAATATGGGAATAATTAAAGCATTTACAGATTCAATTAGTGGTACTTTTGCAGATCAATGGAAGGAGATTATTACAGTTCAGGCTTTTGATGAACATACAGCTGTAAGTCCAGGTATTATTCAAGAAAGTAATAATGGTAGGGGTGTCAATACGAAGGGATCTGTCGGTGTTATTTCCAACGGATCCAAGATTTTTATTCCAGAAAATACTGCTGCCTTTATCTTTAGTCAATCTGGTATCGAGGAAATTATTACAGAACCAGGTGGATATGAATATCAAAATGGGGAGAGTAGTGTTTTTAATGGTGATGGGCTAAAAAAATCACTGTTTGATAATGTTGTTAATCGTGTTGGATTTGGCGGACAAAGTGATCAGCAAAAACAGATTTGTTTTGTCAATTTGAGAGAAATTCGCGATATTAGGTTTGGTACTCGTGGTCCGGTTATGTATAACGACTTGTTTTATGGTACAGACTTAGAAGTACGTGCTTTTGGAACTTTTTCTATTCAAATTACAGACGCTATCAAGTTTGTAAAAAATTTCCTTCCTGCAAATGTAACCTACTATAGCTTTGATAGTGCTCAAGCAAGGGCTCAGATAGTCACGGAATTTCTTCAATCCTTTACCGTTGCCCTTAATTCGTTATCAACAACTTATCGTATCTCACAACTACCATCACAAGCATCAGTACTTGCAAAACAAGTATCGAATGATGAACAGTATGCTGGTACTTGGAAAGATCGTTTTGGGTTTGAGATTATAAAAGTTGCGATTGCTAATATAGAATTCTCACCAGAATCTAAGGAATTAGTTAAGAACTTTTCATCAAATAAGATGAATTTAAAGGCCTTTGATGATGTATCGCAGAAAGCTTCTAATATTGCTGCACAACAAAAAGTCGCATCAGGGATCGAACAACATGGGCTAGGAGATGGTGCGGGGATGATTTTTGGTATGAATATGGCACAACAGTTAGATGAAAAAGCAACTAAACCAAGTTTATCTTTTGATGAGCAAATCGAAGCTCTTACTAAACTCAAATCACTTTTAGATGCAGATATATTATCTCAGGAAGAGTTTGATCGAAAGAAAAAAGAAATTATGGATTTATAAGATGAAGCTCGAAAGTTCATAGTTAGTGTGTATTCAAGGAACATTTTAGGTGAAACAATAATAGACTATCGTTCACAGATAGAATATCATGTTGTAAAGGTAGGAGTTGAATATTCTAGCTGTCTCTACAAAGACTATTAAAAATCTTTAACAAATAAGTTGCTAAGGATTTTTTGAAAATTTTTGAGGGGGATTTGAAACATACTTTAAAAGAGTATGCTATCATAGAATATAACTTACAGAAGTAAAAGGAGTTTGTATATGGCTGAACAAGACTTAGCTATGCAAGTATTACAACAAGTGGTAAAACTACCTGTTGTTAAGGTTGATCGTTCGAAATTTTTAGTGGATAAGTTTTCCAAAGAATTGGATCCACAGGACATTCCTACCTTATTAGAACAAGGTCCAACGTCTCTCTTATCTCAAGAAACCTTAGATAGAGCGGCTAATGCCTGCATTAGGGATAATGTTTTATTGGCGAGTGGAACCTCTGTTTTGGCAGGATTACCTGGAGGGATTGCTATGGCAATTACCATTCCAGCTGATGTGGCTCAATTTTATGGTTTCTCTCTGAAATTGGCTCAAGAATTAGGTTATATTTATGGTTATGAGGATCTTTGGGCTTCACGCGAGGAGTTGAGTGAAGATGCTCAAAACACACTTTTACTCTACCTCGGAGTAATGCTTGGAGTGAATGGCACTGCTGCTCTCCTCCGGGCGGGAGGTGTTGCTGTTGCTAAGCAGGTCATGAAAACTGTTCCCCAGAAAGCTTTGACTAAGACACTTTGGTACCCAATTTTGAAAAAAGTTTTGAAAATTTTTGGAGTTAACTTAACAAAAGGAGGATTGGCCAAGGGAATGGGGAAATTTATTCCTATTTTAGGTGGAATCATTTCTGGAGGATTAACCTTTGCAACCATGAAACCCATGGGTGAAAGCTTGCAGAAAGAATTGTCTAAACTAGTCAACTATAGTGAAGTTCAATATCAAGAAGATGTTGAAACAATCCGAAAAGAGGCTGAAATAATCGAGGGTGAGTGAGATGAATCCTATCAAAGCTTTTACTAAAATTTATGGTAATTACTTTTTGACCATGCAAGGTGTAAAAGTAATGAGAACGATAAAGAAAGATGACAATATTGTTGTCGCTCTAGGAAAATTTTTTATTGCAGACAAGTTAATGGATACGGCTCGGTGGCTCATCAAGCCAGAGGAGAGAGAATGAAATTTTTCTGGGCAATTCTTGCTATTCTTTTTATCAAACCGATTATTGGAATTGTAAAATTCTTTTGGATGATTATCTATTTTGCAATCCAATTGCTGTTTTACAAGCTATTATTTAAACTATTGGATTGGCTCTTTAAACTTATTTAGGCCGTAATTCAAGTCTCAGAGAACTAGTAAGTCTTGTACTGCTAGTTTTTTAATCTTTGCCCTTGTGGTATAATAAAAAAGAAAAAACTGTTAGAGAATATGATGGAGGTTATGATGGACAATATCATTGATGTATCTATTCCTGTTGCGGAAGTTGTGGACAAGCATCCAGAAGTTTTAGATATCCTAGTAGAACTCGGTTTTAAACCTCTTGCAAATCCTTTGATGCGAAATACAGTCGGACGAAAAGTATCGCTCAAACAGGGGTCTAAACTGGAGGGAACTCCTATGGATAAGATTGTGCGTACACTTGAAGCAAATGGTTACGAAGTGATTGGAATAGACTAATGGCAGATGAACGTATTCATATCCTACGGGATATTTTATTAGAATTGCATAATGGAGCCTCTCCAGAGTCCGTTCAGGAGCGCTTTGATGCGACCTTTACTGGTGTATCAGCTATCGAGATTTCTCTCATGGAGCACGAGTTGATGAACTCTGACTCTGGCGTGACATTTGAAGACGTCATGGAGCTCTGTGATGTCCATGCCAATCTCTTTAAGAATGCTGTTAAGGGTGTCGAAGTTGAAGATACAGAGCATCCTGGTCACCCTGTACGAGTCTTTAAGGATGAAAATCTAGCTCTCCGTGCTGCTTTGATTCGTGTTCGAAGATTGTTAGACACATATGAGTCTATGGAAGACGAGGAAATGCTTGCAGAGATGCGTAAGGGGTTGGTTCGTCAGATGGGGCTTGTAGGTCAGTTCGACCGTCACTACCAGCGCAAGGAAGAACTCTTCTTTCCTATCATGGAACGTTATGGCCATGATTCGCCTCCAAAAGTCATGTGGGGAGTGGATGATCAGATTAGGGATCTCTTTCAAACAGCCTTAGTGGCAACTAAGTCGCTCCCAGAAGTGTCAATTTCCACCGTAAAGGAAGCTTTTGAAGCTTTTGCGACAGAGTTTGAAAGTATGATTTTTAAGGAAGAATCAATCCTTCTCATGATTCTGCTTGAATCCTTTACCCAGGATGACTGGATTCAGATTGCCGAGGAAAGTGATGCTTATGGCTATGCGATCATCCGGCCATCTGAAAAATGGGTTCCTGAGCGTCAAAGTTTTGTTGAGGAGAAAAGTGTAGAAGAACCAACTCAGCCAGAAACTGTAGATGGACAAGTTCAGCAAGTGATCGATACACCAGAAGGTCAGTTTACTATCACCTTTACACCTAAGGAAAAGAAAGCAGTGATGGACCGAAATAGTCAGCAGGCTTTTGGAAATGGCTATCTTTCAGTTGAACAAGCTAATCTTATCCTCAACCACCTGCCTATGGAGATTACCTTTGTCAATAAAGATGATATTTTCCAGTATTACAATGACAATACGCCAGCGGATGAGATGATTTTCAAGCGGACACCGTCTCAAGTCGGGCGCAATGTTGAGCTATGTCATCCGCCCAAGTATTTGGATAAGGTAAAAACCATTATGCAAGGTCTTCGTGACGGGGTCAAGGACAAGTACGAGATGTGGTTTAAGTCCGAGTCACGAGGCAAATTTATCCATGTTACTTACGCAGCTGTTCATGATGAGACAGGGGAATTTCAAGGAGTCTTGGAATATGTTCAGGACATCCAACCCTACCGTGAGATTGATACAGACTTTTTTCGTGGATTAGAATAAGGAGAAACAATGAGTTACGAGCAAGAATTTATGAAGGAATTTGAAGCCTGGGTTAATACCCAGATTATGATCAACGATATGGCTCTTAAGGAAAGTCAAAAGGTCTATGAAGAAGATCAAGATGAGCGCGCTAAAGATGCCATGATTCGCTACGAGAGTCGCTTGGATGCCTACCAGTTCTTACTAGGTAAATTTGAAAACTTCAAGGCAGGCAAGGGATTCCATGATTTACCAGAAGGTTTGTTTGGCGAGAGAAATTATTAATGTTTAGAAATTAGAAAGGGGAGGGAAACTCCCTTTTTCATTGTTCCTTGAGCCTTTTTGTGTTACAATGTTAGCATGAAAACGAAAAATATTTTTAAGACAGGCTTGGTATTGGTAGGGCTTGGAGCTCTTGCTTTTGGTGCTAAGAAAGTCGCTGATGATCACAAACTCATGAAGAACCAGGAAGAGTTGACAGCTATTGTGCGAGACTACTTTTCAGAAATGGGTGAGATTGGAACTCTCTATGTCCAAGTGTACGAAAGTAGCTTAGAACGTCTTGTTGGTGGTGTTATTTTTGAGGATGACCGTCACTATACCTTTGTCTACGAAGATGAAGATCTCATCTACGAGGAGGAAGTCTTATGATTTCTCCTAAAAATATAGAAGAACTAGCTAATCTAGTAGAGCAGGATGGCAAGAAAGTCTTCCTTTTTGTTGCGGATTGGTGTGGCGATTGTCGTTATATCTACCCTGCTTTGCCAGAGATTGAAGAGATCAATCCAGAGTTCACCTTTATACGAGTAGACCGTGATGAGTACATGGACTTAGCCAAACTTTGGGATGTTTACGGGATTCCAAGTCTTGTTGTCTTAGATAAGGACAAGGAGATTGGACGCTTTGTCAATCGTGACCGTAAAACCAAGGCACAAATTAACGACTTTTTAGCAGGATTAAAATAGGAGAAAAGAAAGAATGATTTTTACATATAACAAAGAACATGTCGGTGATGTCCTTATGGTCATCGTGAAAAACAGTGGCGATGCCAAACTAGATGTTGAACGTAAAGGCAATGTGGCGCGTGTTTTCCTAAAGGAAACAGGTGAAACTGTTGCTTGGAATATTTTTGAAGTTTCTAGCTTATTCGAAATTGAGGAACGTGGCCAAGTATTCTTGACAGACGACCAAGTAGCTCATTTGAATCAAGAATTGCAAGCTCAAGATTTTACCGAAGAGATTATCAATGACAAGGAACCGAAATTTGTGGTTGGAGAAATTGTAGAGATGGTGGCACATCCAGATAGTGATCACTTGAACATCTGTCAAGTTGCTGTTGGGAATGACAAAATAGTACAAATCGTTGCTGGTGCTCCCAATGCGCGTCTTGGTTTGAAAACCATTGTAGCTCTTCCAGGAGCTATGATGCCAAAAGGCAATCTCATTTTCCCAGGGGAACTTCGTGGAGAAAAGAGCTTTGGGATGATGTGCAGTCCTCGTGAACTTGCCTTACCAAATGCTCCACAAAAGCGTGGTGTCATTGAATTGTCCGAAGACCAAGTTGTTGGAACTCCATTCGATCCGTCTAAACACTGGACAGCTTAAATTTGTTAAGTTAGATAGGAGAAAGTAAGATGTCAAAAAATGTTGTGATCACAGGTGCAACATCAGGTATTGGTGAAGCAATCGCGCGTGCCTATCTAGAAAAAGGTGAAAATATCGTTCTCACAGGGCGTCGAACAGAAAGACTTGAAGCTCTCAAAACTGAGTTTGCAGAAATCTTTCCAAATCAAAAAGTTTGGACCTTTCCTTTAGATGTTACGGATATGAGCATGGTTAAGACTGTTTGTTCAGAAATTCTTGAAGCAGTAGGTTCGATTGATATTTTAGTTAATAATGCTGGCCTGGCTTTAGGTTTAGCTCCCTATCAGGATTATGAGGAGTTGGATATGCTGACCATGCTGGATACCAATGTCAAGGGCTTGATGGCTGTTACTCGTTGTCTCTTGCCTTCTATGGTGACTGCAAATCAAGGCCATATCATTAATATGGGTTCAACCGCAGGTATTTACGCTTACGCTGGTGCAGCAGTCTATTCAGCAACCAAGGCAGCTGTCAAAACTTTTTCAGATGGGATTCGGATTGATACCATCGCAACGGATATCAAGGTGACGACTATTCAGCCTGGTATTGTAGAGACTGATTTTTCAAAAGTCCGTTTCCATGGAGATGAGGCACGGGCTGCAACGGTCTATCAGGGACTTGAAGCCTTGCAGGCACAAGATATCGCAGATGCTGTAGTTTATGTGAGTAGTCAACCACGTCGTGTGCAAATCACAGATATGACCATTATGGCCAATCAACAAGCAACTGGATTTATGATTCACAGAGATTAACATTATTTAAAAAAGTTACAAATTTTGTAACTTTTTTTGATTTCCTTCGAATAGATAAGTAGGAGGATGAAAAATGTATAATAAAGTTATTATGATTGGACGCTTGACGTCTACACCAGAATTGCACAAAACCAACAATGACAAGTCCGTTGCACGAGCAACTATCGCAGTGAATCGCCGTTATAAAGATCAAAATGGGGAACGTGAAGCAGACTTCATCAATATTGTAGTCTGGGGCAAATTGGCTGAAACCTTGGCTAGTTATGGAAGCAAAGGTAGTCTCATTTCTGTGGATGGGGAACTTCGTACCCGTAAATTTGAGAAGAATGGACAGAAGAATTATGTAACTGAAGTTCTCTGTACAGGATTCCAACTTTTGGAAAGTCGTGCCCAACGTGCTATGCGTGAAAATAATGCAGGCCAAGACTTAGCAGATCTTGTTTTGGAAGAGGAGAAACTTCCATTTTAGTATCAATCAAATAGAAGAGCTGGTTCGCCTATAGACCAGCTTTTTCTATTTTTTTTGTAGTATTGTTCGGAAATTAATTTTTAAGATAGGTCGAATAAATGCACTTGTACAATAAAATCAAGCACTTTTTTTGAAAAAGTAGTAGAATAAAGTAATATATATTCAAAATTTTCAGAAAAGGAATGAAATTTGAAGAAAAATAAAGAAAAAATAGAATTGTTGAAATGGCTGATAAAGCGTCTATTACTGCTGATTCCAGTGGTCTGCATTCTCTTATGGGTTTTCGGCCGTTGTCAAACAAGTGGCATCAAGGATCAGACTAAAATTGGTGTCACCTATATGACCATGAACAATGGGTTCTATAAAAGTATTCATTCGGAAATTAGTCGAATTGCCGATGAAAGAGGAGCTCTTGTTTACGTCCGAGATCCAGAATTGGACGAAGAAAGACAGAGCCAACAGATTGATGATTTTTGTGCTCAAAAAGTTGATATGATAGTGATCAATCCGGTCAAGGGGGATAGCCAGTCAATTTTAACTGCTCTTGAAAAAGCTAGAAAACAAGGAATTAAAATCATTGCGGTCGATACCCAACTGAAGAATTTTAAGCCAGATGCAAGTATTGTATCTGATAACTACCAAGCGGGAGTATTGATTGCTAAAGAGTTGATGAAACGTTCTTCTAGTGCTCGGGTCCTCCTTTTGGAACATAAGGGGACTGTTTCAGCAGATACGCGGATTCAGGGGTTTAAAGACACTATTGAGGGGCACAGTTCTTATCAGATTGTATCGGAACTGGAAACCAAGGGGCAAACGGAAATCGCCATGCCGGCTGTCCAGAATTTTTTACAATCAGGGGTTGAAATTGATACCTTGGTTGCCTTAAATGACCGCTCAGCTATAGGAGCTCTGGCTGCAATTAAGGAGCAAGGAATAACTTACCCTATTGCGATTTATGGAATCGATGGTTCACCAGATATGAAATCTTTGTTGCACTCGACGGATGATGTTGTGGGAACCGTTGCTCAGTCTCCTTTGAAGATGGGAGACCGCGTGATGGAGGTCATTCAAGATATTGCTGAAGGGAAGAGCTATACCAAAGAGGTGAGCATTCCAGTTGAAATGATGACAAAGGAAAACATTGATCAGTTTGATGTGAATGGGTGGCAGTAATGAGAAAGTTTAGAGGTGTTCGATACAGTTTGGCCATTCTTATGGTCGTCAATTTTATCGCTGTTATGCTAAACAGTATCATCTATCTTCAAGCAACCAACTATATCATAGCTCAACGCCAAGCCTCTCTATTATTAGAGCGCCTAGAGCGTATTCCCTTTGCTCCATCTACGACTTTTTGGTTGTCTGCAGTTTTGTTTGCTGGGATTGCTTTGATATCGATAAGTCGATATCGGCCTCAAACGAGTCGATGGTCTGTTTTTGATAAGAGGAATATTCTGGAGATTCTCCTGATGCTGCTTCTGATGTGGGTTCAAAATGTAGCTTATAACGGGCTCATTCTCTTGGTTTTTGCGGATATCTTCTATGGTTCCAAAGAGTTGAATACCAAGAGAGATCGGAAGTATTGGTTTGCCTTTATCCTAGTGAGCTTCTTGATGCTCCTTGTGACAAATTCAGATGTCTTTTCGCTTTTCTTCCCGATTCCGTCCTTAGATGTCTATATTCATTTTTATCCTGAATCTATCCGCATTCTGGCCTTTTTCTTAAAGAATTCCCTTTATGCCTCGAATATGGTACTCTTCATTATTTCACTTTTGTTTTATATTATGAACGTCCTTGCAGAAAACCACGAAGTAGAGGAAGAATTGGCTATGGTGTCCAAGGTTAATACGGAGTTGAACAATTATATGGCCTTGTCTGAGAAGATTGCAGAGGATCGGGAGCGTAAGCGGATTGCTCGTGAGATTCATGATACTCTGGGGCACGCACTAACAGGCATCTCAGCAGGTTTAGATGCTGTTGGGGTCTTGATTGATATCGATCCAAATCGGGCAAAAGAGCAGGTGAAAAACGTATCAGAAGTGGTCCGTGAAGGAATCCAAGATGTGAGAGGTTCTCTTAATCGTCTTCGTCCGGGAGCCCTTGAGGGACGAACTCTCAAAGATGCTTTAGAAAAGACCATCCGCGAGTATCAAATTCTTTCCAACCTACAAGTTGATCTAAACTATGAATGGGTAGATGTCGATATGGATGTCATGATTGAAGATACGATCTTTCGTGTCATACAAGAGTCTATGACCAATGCGGTTCGCCACGGTCACGCCAGCCAACTAAGACTCCATTTTTTTGAGGATAAAGAGAATTATTTGATCGCTTTGCAAGATAATGGAGTTGGGTTTGAAACCTTGACTTATGGCTATGGACTCAAACAGATGATGGAGCGTATTTCAATTCTAGGAGGCCAGCTTCAATTTGAAAGTCGTGATGGATTTTTCACACGTGTCAGTTTACCAAAATATAAAGAAGGGAGATAAGATATGGTGATAAAAGTAATGGTGGCAGATGACCAAGCCTTGATTCGAGAATCTTTGAAAATTATTTTGTCGGCTCACTCCGACATCGAAGTGGTAGCTACAGTGGAAGATGGGAATCATGTCTTGTCCAGCATTCCACAGACGCATCCTGATCTAATCCTGATGGATATTCGGATGCCAGGCATGGATGGGGTTTTGGCTACAAAAGAAGTAAAAGAACACTATCCGGATATCAAAATTATTATTTTAACAACTTTTGACGATGATGAATTTATCTATAGTGCACTCAAGTATGGTGCTTCAGGATATCTCTTAAAGGGAGTCTCGACAGAAGAGCTCTATGAGGCTATTAAGGTGGTGCATCAGGGTGGAGCTATGATCAACCCCAATATCGCAAGCAAGGTCTTTCAGATATTCTCTCAAATGGCCAAATCGAATTTCTCTATTGCTGTGGATGAGGACAATGTCAAGGATTTGAGCACGACAGAATGGCGAATTATTCAGGAAGTCGGTTATGGCGAGTCAAACAAAGAAATTGCTGCAAAACTCTTCTTATCAGAAGGAACTGTGCGCAATTACCTATCAACGATTTTGGCGAAATTAAACCTAAGAGATCGAACGCAATTAGCAATTTGGTCAGTTCAAACAGGAGTGACTAGACGCGATTTTTCAAAAGGAAATACGGAATGAAATTAAACCGAAAGCATCTTTGTTGGGGAATCGTTCTCCTTTTTGTGCTCTCTTTGAGTACTGGTTTTTATTGGTGGAAACAACAACCGATCGTGCTCCATATAGGCGTTTATGCAGGATCTAGTTGGGATGTACCGACCAGTCAACGCTCCCATGCTTTGGATCTTGCGATTCAAAAATTTGAAAAGTCCCATCCTAATGTCCGTGTGGAATATGAAAATGGGATTCCACAGTCAGATTATTCAGACTGGCTCTCAGAAAAGATTGTTTCAGGAAAGACGCCGGATGTGTTTATGGTCTCTGAACAAGATCTGTCTTTATTGGCGGCGCGTGGCGTTCTAGAAAAGTTAAATGGCTATGTGAATCAAGAAGATCAAGCTGTTTTTTATCCTGTTGCATTTGAATCAGGTGTCTATCAGGGGCAATCCTATGCATTACCTTATGAAAGTAATCCTATTTTGATGTGTGTTAATAAAGATTTGCTGGACAAAGAAGGCATTGAGGTTCCAAAGGAAGGTTGGAGCTTGGAAGAGTTCTATACAATTTGTAAAAAACTAACCAAAGATACCAATGGAGATGGTCAATTGGATCAGTTTGGGAGTACAGAATATACATGGAAAGAAGCTTTGGCAGCAAATGGGGGTAGTCTTTTTCAAGGTGGGATGCTCAAACTTACGGCTCCAGAAGTCAAAGAATCATTGACTTTTTTACAAAAATTGGAAGAGTTGAATAAGAACTATAAGGTGAGTTCCAAAGATTTTGACCAGGGGAAAGTCGCTTTTTATCCCATGACTTTGGCTCAATATAGAACCTATAAACCTTATCCTTACCACGTTTCAAAATATTCAAACTTTACCTGGACCTGTATCCCTATGCCTGCTAAGTCAAAAACTACAAAGGCGACTTTGGTTACGACGACTTCTTTTGCCATGTCTGCTCGGACTCCTCATTCCAAGTTAGCTTGGGAATTGATGCAATTGTTGACAGAAGATCCAGAAATTCAACAACTCCTCTTTGCTCAATCTCAAGGAATTTCCGTTATGCCACAGGTGGTCCAAAGTCAATCTAGTAAAGATCTTCTACAGGTAGATGATTTTGGCACGGATTCCTTGACCAATCAGACCTTGAATCGTATCATGGAACAAGCTGTTGAAAGTAGTCCCAAGAATGTCTCTAAAGAAATGTTGGAAAAGCTGGACTACTTGATTGGCAATGCTTTGCGGGATCAAGATGTCGAGAACCGCTTGCCTCAAATTCAGAGGGAAATTGAAAGTAGTCTTCAGGTAGGAGTTTAAAGAAAAATAAGATGACATTGTGTCAAGTGACAGATGTCATTTTTTTGTTGCTAAATGTCATGTTTATCATGTGACATTTGACAATGTAAAAACGCTTCCAAATATTCTACAATAGAGTCAAATAAAGGAGGCGTAGCAAAATGAAATATCTCATTTTAGTCAGTCATGGTGAATTGGCAGAAGGACTAAAAACATCGCTAGCTATGTTTGCTGGTGACAAGATGAATCAGGTCATCGCAGTTGGACTTAAAGAAGGAAAATCGGTCGATGACTTTGCAGTTGATTTTAGAGAGAGCATCTCAGAATTGACAGCAGATGATTCTGTGCTGGTCTTGGCAGACATTGTAGGTGGTAGTCCATTAACCACGGCAGCCACTGTCCTAGAAGAAGCTAAAAAGTTAGATGGAGCTTTGATTCTTGGTGGGATGAACCTGACCATGGCCCTGACAGCAGTTGTGATGAAGGATGTGTTGGATGGAGACGATTTGTCAGCAACTATCTTATCAGAAGCAAAATCTGCACTACAACCTTTTGAAGTTTCAGCCACTAGTGCTGAAGAAGATGATGACGATATTTAATAGGGAGGTACCTTATGGTAGTAACATTTGTACGGATTGATGACCGCATGATTCACGGTCAAACAGTCACACGCTGGGCAAAAGAAAAACCATGTGATGGTTTGATTGCCGTAAACGATGCAGCAGCATCAAACAAGGTTTTGATCCAAGCTTACAAAGGAGCATCAGACAAGAAAACCTTTGTATGGACAAAAGAAGCCTTTAAAGAAAAGTCAGCAAAAGTAACGGAATCTGACAGTCGGTACTTCTTGATTACCAAAAATCCAATCGATATGAAGGAAATTTTGGTGGATCAAGGTTTTATCCCAGGAGATGTTAAAGAAATCATCGTTGGCCCTGCAAATGATCGACCTGGTGCAGTGAAATTGGGTAATAACCAATCTATCACACAGGAAGAAGCAGAAGCCTTTCAGGCTATTCAGGCAGCAGGTTACAAGGTTAAATTCCAATTGTTGCCGGATGTTTCAATTGGTTACTGGGATGATTTCAAATCTAAATTTGGTTTTTAAAACTAACAGTCTTATCTGTTAGGTAAATAAATTTACAAACAAAAGGAGCGTTTGTTATGACAATTTCATGGATTCAAGCAATCTTGCTTGGTATTTTCGCCAGCTTGTCTTCAATGCCTGGTATGGGAGGTACCAGTATCGGGAACTATACACTCGGTCGTCCCTTGATCGGTGGGTTGATTTCAGGTTTAATTCTTGGAGATGTGACAACTGGTATTATGGTCGGGGTTGCCCTTCAAGTCGTTTATATCGCCTTGGTAACACCTGGTGGTACCGTATCTGCCGATGTTCGTGCCATCTCTTATATCGGTGTTCCTCTTGCTATCTTGTTTGTGCATGCCAATAACATCACAGACGAAGCTGGAATTGCCGCAGCTGCAGCCCCAATCGGTGCGGCCGTTGGAACAATCGGTACTGTTCTTTTCTACGGTACAGCTACAATGAACTTGCTTTGGCAACACATTGGTTGGAAAGCTGTTGCAGAAGGAAACTTCAAAAAACTCTACGCAGTTGACTGGGTTTATCCTTGGATCTCTCACTTCCTCTTCTCTTTCCTTCCAACTATGATTATCACCAAATATGGTGAAAACATGGTTGATTTGATGAAACTTTACCTTCCTATGGATGGTTTCTGGATGAAAGCCCTCTTTACAGTTGGAGCCCTTCTCCCATGTGTCGGTATTGCTATCTTGTTGAAACAAATTGTTACAAAAGCAACTGACTTCATTCCATTCTTTGTTGGATTTACCTTGGCTAAATCTCTAGGATTGAACTTGGTAGCTAGTGCGGTTGTTTCATTGATCTTTGCAGTAATCTACTATGAACTTGAAGTGATTAAATCTATGAAAGCAGCTCCAGCTGGAGTGGTGTACGTAGACGATGATGAGGAGGATATTTAAGATGGCTGATAGAAAGAAAATTTCAAAGAAAACATTAGCAAAAGCATTTCATCATTGGTATTATGGCCATCTGACTTGTTTCTCTCAAGAACACATGCAAACCTTCGGGTATTTAACTTCTATGCTTCCAATCGTAGAAGAAATGTATGACACAAAAGAAGAACAAAAAGATGCCATGCAAACCTATACCGCCTTTTTTAATACTGAACCGCAACTTGGATCTCTTGTCGTAGGGATTACAGCTGGTTTGGAAGAAGCGCGCGCAAACGGAGATGCAGTGGATGGTGAAACCATCAATGGTATGCGTGCCGGTTTGATGGGTCCAATCGCTGGTATCGGTGACTCTTTGGTCGTTGGGACCTTGATTCCAGTTCTTTTGGGGATTGCCCTTGGTCTCTCTAAAGGTGGTAACATCGCTGGTGCTATCTTCTACATCGTCGTATGGAACCTCTTAGTATACTTTGGTATGCGCTTTGCCTTCTTTAAAGGGTATCAATTAGGGGATAAAGCCGTTGAATTCCTTGTAGGACCAAAAGGACAAGCCCTTCGTAAAGCAATCAGCGTTGTCGGCGGTATGGTTATCGGTGCGGTAGCAGCAACTTGGGTATCTGTTACAACAGCCCTTCAATTCGAGAATTCTGAAGGAAAAGTCTTCTTAAATATCCAAGAAAAGATTGATGGTGTTTATCCAGGACTCTTGACAGCAACTTTCATCACTATTTGCTGGTGGTTAATGTCTAAGAAAAAAGTTTCACCAAACAAAGTTATGTTGCTTCTAGTTGTCGTCGCATTGGTCGGTGTTGCTCTAGGTATCTTTGACCCACATCTTAATTACTAAGCTCAAGAAAAACGCATATTTACTAGTAAAAATTTTGAGAATGAAGTAGATAACCTCCTTCTCTTACACTTCATTCTCAATTTTTATCAGGAGGACTCTCATGCTTACAAAACAAGAACTTGTTAATGGATATGAAACAGAAATTAAGTATCAACGTCATATGCTTGAAAATCTTGGCCGTTGGTTTAGCTTACTCTTTATAACTGCCAGTATAGGTGTGGTCTTGATTTATCTCTTTCATAAAAGCCTCCTCCTACTTTTTGTCTTCGGGATTTTACTAGCCTTGGTTGGAATCTTGGGTATGGTGGTTTTTGGATATGGAATCTACCGTGGTCGGATTAATCTTCAAAAAGTTATCGATGATTTCAATCAAAAGATGACGATTCTCAATTGATATTAAAGGAACATCTCATTCATTTTTGAGGTGTTTTTTTCTTGACTATTTTTGACTAAGTGATACAATAGAACTATGGTTTAGCACTCGTTTGCAAAGAGTGCTAACAATATGATTATGTTATGGAGGAAAACAGATGTTGAAACCATTAGGAGACCGCGTGGTCTTGAAAATTGAAGAAAAAGAACAAACTGTTGGAGGCTTTGTCCTTGCAGGATCAGCTCAAGAAAAAACAAAAACAGCTAAAGTAGTGGCTACTGGACAAGGTGTTCGTACCTTGAGCGGTGAACTAGTCGCTCCAAGTGTAAAGGTTGGAGATCAAGTTTTAGTCGAAGCTCATGCAGGTATTGATGTCAAAGATGGTGACGAAAAATATACCATCGTGGGTGAAGCTAACATCTTAGCAATCGTTGAAGAATAATAGGAGGAAGTAAGTATGTCAAAAGACATTAAATTTTCATCTGATGCACGTTCAGCTATGGTCCGTGGTGTTGATATCCTAGCTGATACAGTTAAAGTAACCTTGGGGCCTAAAGGACGTAACGTTGTTCTTGAAAAATCATTCGGTTCACCATTGATTACCAACGACGGTGTGACAATCGCTAAAGAAATTGAACTAGAAGACCATTTTGAAAATATGGGTGCCAAATTGGTATCAGAAGTAGCTTCTAAGACGAATGATATTGCTGGTGACGGGACAACTACTGCAACAGTCTTGACACAGGCAATCGTTCGTGAAGGAATCAAAAACGTTACAGCAGGAGCAAATCCAATCGGTATTCGTCGAGGGATTGAAGCAGCAGTTGCTGCAGCCGTGGAAGCCTTGAAGAACAATGCTATTCCAGTAGCCAATAAAGAAGCTATTGCGCAGGTTGCTGCAGTATCCTCTCGTTCTGAAAAAGTTGGTGAATACATCTCTGAAGCTATGGAAAAAGTTGGTAAAGACGGAGTTATCACCATTGAAGAGTCTCGTGGAATGGAAACAGAACTTGAAGTCGTAGAAGGAATGCAGTTTGACCGTGGTTATCTATCGCAGTACATGGTCACTGACAATGAAAAAATGGTTGCAGACCTTGAAAATCCATACATTTTAATCACTGACAAGAAAATTTCAAATATCCAAGAAATCTTGCCACTGCTAGAAAGCATTCTACAAAGCAGTCGTCCACTCTTGATTATTGCTGATGACGTTGACGGTGAAGCTCTTCCAACCCTTGTCTTGAACAAGATTCGTGGTACTTTCAATGTAGTTGCTGTTAAGGCTCCTGGTTTCGGTGACCGCCGTAAAGCTATGCTTGAAGACATCGCAATTTTGACAGGTGGAACTGTTATCACAGAAGATCTTGGTCTTGAATTGAAAGATGCTACCATCGAAGCTTTAGGTCAAGCAGCTAAAGTGTCTGTTGATAAAGATAGTACAGTCATTGTTGAAGGTGCAGGAAATCCTGAAGCGATTGCTAACCGTGTAGCTGTCATCAAGTCTCAAATCGAAACAACAACTTCAGAATTCGACCGTGAAAAACTCCAAGAACGCTTGGCTAAATTATCAGGTGGAGTGGCAGTTATCAAGGTCGGTGCTGCAACTGAAACTGAATTGAAAGAAATGAAACTCCGCATTGAAGATGCCCTTAACGCTACCCGTGCAGCAGTGGAAGAAGGAATTGTTGCAGGTGGTGGTACTGCCTTAGTGAATGTCATTCCAGCTGTTGAAGCTTTAGAATTGACAGGTGATGAAGCAACAGGACGTAGCATTGTTCTTCGTGCCTTGGAAGAGCCGGTTCGCCAAATTGCCTACAATGCAGGCTATGAAGGTTCAATCGTTATTGATCGATTGAAAAATGCAGAAGCTGGAACAGGTTTCAACGCTGCAACAGGTGAATGGGTGAACATGATTGAAGCAGGTATTATCGATCCTGTTAAGGTTAGCCGTTCAGCCCTTCAAAACGCAGCTTCAGTTGCAAGTCTTATCTTGACAACAGAAGCAGTTGTGGCTAACAAACCAGAACCAGTGGCCCCAGCTCCAGCAATGGATCCCTCAATGATGGGTGGTTACTAATAAATAAAAACAGGTAGAAATCATAATTTCTACCTGTTTCTTTTGAATCACTTAAAAAGCGGAAGCTCAGCTTCCTCTTTTTTTATCTGAAAATATTATGGTTTGATAACTTCAGCTCCACCCATGTATGGACGAAGGACTTCAGGAATAGTAACAGAACCATCAGCATTTTGATAGTTTTCAAGGATAGCAGCGACGGTACGTCCAACAGCCAGTCCAGAACCATTCAAGGTGTGAAGAAGTTTAACTTTACCATCTGCTTCATCACGGTAACGGATTTGAGCACGACGTGCTTGGAAATCTTCTGTATTTGAACAGCTTGAGATTTCACGGTAAGTGTTTTGTGCAGGAATCCAAACTTCCAAGTCGTAAGTCTTAGCAGCTGAGAAGCCCATATCTCCTGTAGAAAGAGCAACTACACGGTATGGCAAGTTTAGTTTTTGAAGAATGTTTTCAGCGTTGGCTGTCATCTTTTCTAATTCTTCGTATGATTCTTCAGGTTTAGCAAATTTAACCATTTCTACCTTGTGGAATTGGTGCAAACGAATCAAACCACGAGTATCGCGACCAGCAGAACCAGCTTCAGAACGGAAAGATGGACTCATAGCAGTAAAGTAGATTGGCAAGTCTTTTCCGTCAAGGATTTCATCACGATAGTAGTTAGTCAGAGGAACTTCAGCGGTAGGAATGAGGACGTAGTTCGTATCTTTCAATTCAAACGTATCTTCTTTGAATTTTGGATATTGTCCTGTACCAAACATTGAATCATGGTTAACCATGTAAGGTGTGATGACTTCTGTATAACCTTCTTTACCATGTTCATCTAGCATAAAGTTGTAAATAGCACGTTCCAAGCGAGCTCCGAGGCCTTTATAGAAGAGGAAACGAGCACCAGTAACTTTTCCACCACGTTCCCAGTCAAGGATACCCAGGTCTTCTCCGAGATCCCAGTGGGCTTTTGGTTCAAAGTCAAACTCGCGAGGAGTTCCCCAACGACGAACTTCTACGTTATCGTCTTCGTCTGCACCGATAGGAACGCTGTCAGCAGGGATGTTGGGAAGAGTAGTGGTAAATTCTGTCAATTTAGCATCGATTTCAGCTAATTCTGCATCGAGTGCTTTGACTTCGGCAGATAGGGTTTGCATGGCAGCAATCTTGTCATCGGCATTTTCCTTGTTGCGCTTAGCTTGGGCAATTTCAGCAGAAACTGTGTTACGCTCAGCCTTGAGGGTTTCAACCTTGACTAAGATGTCACGACGTTTTGCGTCGATTTCTTTCATCTCGTTCAAGATAGCAGCGTCTACACCACGTGTAGCTAGTTTTTCAGCGACAGCATCAAAGTCTGTACGAATACGTTTGATATCTAGCATATAAACTCCTTTATGAAGAAAGCACACCTGACAAAGCGTTGGAGTGGCAGGGCCACGGTTCCATCCAACTTCACAGGTGTGCACTTGATTCTGTATTTGATTTAAAACAACGGTAGAATTTCAATTAAATCTTCTATCTGCTCGCAGCATCCGCAGACTTTCTGAAAGAAGGAAGTAACCTACTTATCCGTTGCTATGATTATACTAAACTTTCTATTTTTTTGCAAATAGATTTTTAATTTTTCGACCAATGATTTGGACTAAGGTGGGAAGTTTGACAACCTTGTCGTTTCCGATTTTTTCTCGAGCAATCTTAAGGATTTTTCCAGAGTCTTTTGAGGCGAAGAGAAATTTTCCTTGATCTGTAAAGACTTCAAAATGACGACTGACCTTGCGGCCAAAGACATTTGCTCCAATTTGATTAACACTGGTCCAAGGAATTTGGATATAATCCTCAATATTGCGATCCGAGTAAAACTCCAAGGCTTGGTCTCCTACCAGAAATTTTCCAACTTTACCTTGTATAGAAAGGTAAGAAGTTCCAGTAGTTTGTAGGTCAATGACCTTGTTGAGAGATTGTGCCATACTTAGTCTTCCTTACTTTCTCCGAAAAAGGCCTGGTAGAGCGCCTTGATAGCAGCTTTTTCTTGGTCTTTTTGGACAACGAACATGATAGAAACCTCACTAGAACCTTGGGACATCATTTGGATGTTAATCTTGTTTTCAGATAGGGCGCGGGTAGCAGTAGCAGTTACCCCGATGTGGCTCTTCATTTTTTCCCCTACAATCATGATGATAGAGAGGCCGTGTTCAATTTCAGCATGGTCAACTTCAGCCTTTTGGACAAGTTGGCGGAGAATTTCTTCCTCTTTGATAGGAGTCAGCTCACGTTCACGAAGGATGATAGAAAGATCATCAATACCTGTAGGCATGTGTTCCCAGCCGATATTAAGGTCTTCCAAGATTTGAAGAACTTTACGACCAAAACCGATTTCGCGGTTCATCAAATACTTAGACATATTAATGCTGACAAAGCCAGAATCCCCAGCAATCCCAACAACTGGGAATTTATCACTGCTATGTTTGAGAACAATGCGGGTACCTGGATGGTCAGGATTGTTAGTATTTTTGATAACGAGAGGAATTTTACCACGGTAGGCAGGAAGAAGGGCTTCGTCATGAAGGACAGAGAAACCTGCATAAGCCAATTCACGCATTTCACGGTAGGTTAACTCAGGAATAGAGTGTGGCTTGTGGATGATACCAGGATGGGCAGCAAAAATTCCGTCAACATCAGTGAAGTTTTCATAAAGGTCAGCTTTGACACCAGCAGCGATGATTGAACCAGTAATATCTGATCCCCCACGTGAGAAGGTACAAATTTGATCTTCTTTAGTAACACCGAAGAAACCAGGGATAACAAGAACTTCAGTTGAATTTGTCAATTCCTCGATTTTATCATAACTTGATGGGATGATTCGCGCATTTCCAGGTTCGCTCGTAACGACGATACCAGCTTCTCTAGGATGAACATAACGTGCTTCCAAGCCATTTTGGTTGAAGTAGGCTGCAATCAACTTGGCATTGTTATTTTCTCCTGCTGCTAAGAAGGTATCGTAGAGAAATTCATTGTCTTCAATTGGAAGAGTTGCGAGAGCACGGATGCTTTTTGAGATTTTTTCTAGAACTGTGGGTTTGAGTTTTAGCTCACTAACCATGGCAGCATAACGATCAATAATCCAGTTTTGACGTTTACTGATATCGTTACCAGCTACATAGTCGCGGTAGTATTTAATTAAGGCATCTGTCACCTTAGTATCCTCGGCGTCACGTTTGCCTGGAGCAGATACAACTACGAAACGACGTTCTGGATCACTTTTAACAATATTTAAAACTTTTTCTAACTGACTAGCAGAGGCAAGCGAGCTTCCACCAAATTTTACAACCTTCATAAGAACTCCTAAAGTAAGTATTTTATACGATTATAGCAGAAAGAGGGGCTTTTTTCAATCTGGAAAATATCCTATACAATTGTTTGAAAGTCTCATCAGTAAAGCTTATAATAAAGGTGTAGGAGGAAAGACTCTTCTGATGAAAGGAGTTGGGGGAAGATGATTAAAAGAGTAGTTTGTTTAATCTTACTAGTCCTTACCTTCGTGATGATTCCTACAAATATCGGAGCAAGTTCTCAACCTCTTCCCAGTGGTCGTTTGACCGGAGAAGAATTAGCGATAGAGTATGCGCAGGAGCGTCGGATTTCAGTTGAGAGGGCTAAAATTATCTTATCTATCGGCTTGTCAGATAGTAAGGCAAGGACCTATCGAATTCTCTCTGAAAAGATTATCGTCAATCCTGACTATGAAGCTAGAATCAAGTTTTATTGTCGAACAGATGAAAGTGGACAATTTAGAGGAATCACGAAACTCTTAGCTACAAGTCTGGTCACCAAGGACGGGGATAAGGAAGCTCCTTTTACAGGAAATCTTTTTGCCTACCTTGAAGATCCAAATCGTGTTTTTTACATGGTTTCAGGAGAATTCTACCATAAGGGATCCAACCAAGAAAAGCTCTATCAGAGAGAAGGAGGGCGAATGCTTGAAGTGATTTATGATTTCGTGGATGATACAAGTAATGGTTTTCCTGTATTTTTAGAGACCAAACTAAGGTTTTAAAATCGGCCGAGACACTTTCGGTCGATTTTTCTCTTGTTTAAAAAGGCGGAAAAAGATATAATTTGAAAATAAAATAATTTAATCTTCGTTGTAAATTGAAAGGAGTGGTTATGGATCATATCCTCTATCAAGTTCAGGACGATCTAGCGATACTTACTCTGAATCGTCCAGAGGTGGCAAATGGTTTTCATATTCCTATGTGTCAGGAAATTTTAGAAGCTTTAGAATTAGCTGAAAAAGATAGTGCTGTTTCCTATATTCTCATCAATGCAAGAGGCAAAGTTTTTTCTGTCGGAGGGGACTTGGTAGAGATGAGACGAGCTGTCGATGAGGATGATATTGCATCCTTGGCTCAGATTGCAGAATTAGTCAATGCCATTTCTTATAAAATTAAGCAAATTCCTAAGCCTGTCATCATGGAAGTAGACGGAGCAGTTGCTGGGGCAGCAGCTAATATGGCCTTGGCAGTTGATTTCTGTATTGCGTCGGACAAGGCTAAATTTATTCAAGCCTTTGTAGGCGTAGGCTTGGCTCCAGACGCGGGTGGTTTATTCTTGCTGACACGATCGCTAGGAGCGACTCGGGCAACGCAACTGGCTATGACCGGTGAAGCTTTTACAGCTGAGAAGGCTTTAGAAGCAGGAACTGTCTATCGTCTGTGTGCTAGTGAGCAACTGGAAAAGACAAGAGAGCAACTGTTGAAGAAGTTGAGAAGAGGCTCTACTAACTCTTACGCAGCCATTAAGAAATTGGTCTGGGAGAGCGAGTTTAAGCAGTGGCATGAATATGCCAAATTGGAACTGAAACTACAGGAAACTCTATCTTATACCGAAGATTTTAAGGAAGGTGTTCGTGCACATTCTGAAAGAAGACGTCCAAAATTTTTTGGGAAATAATAAAATACTTGCGCAATTCTTTGAAGTTTGATATACTTTTTTTGTCAAATGTTTTGATAGTTAAACTTTTTGATGAGGGAGGGAAGAAAATTGGACTACCAACGGATCAATGACTATTTAACATCTATTTTTAATAACGTCCTGGTGATCGAGGAAGTGAGTTTGAGAGGTAGTCGTTTCAAGGATATCTCCATCAAGGAAATGCACACGATTGATGTGATTGGCAAGTTTCCAGATGTGACTCCAAGTCAAGTGTCCAAAGAGTTGATGGTAACTCTAGGAACCGTGACAACTAGCTTAAACAACTTGGAACGAAAAGGTTATATCGAGCGCTTGCGATCAGATCAGGATCGTCGTGTAGTACATCTGCATTTGACAAAGAAAGGTCGCTTGGTACATCGGCTCCATAGACGTTTTCACAAGGCCATGGTCGAAAGGATCATCGAAGGCATGAGCCCAGAGGAAATGGATGTCATGAGTAAAGGTTTGACCAATCTTTATCAATTTTTGGAGGATTTGAAATAATGGCTTTTGCGAAAATAAGCCAGGTTGCTCATTATGTTCCAGAGCAGATTGTCACAAATGAAGATTTGGCTCAGGTCATGGATACGAGTGATGAATGGATTTCAAGTCGAACTGGAATCAAAGAACGCCGCATTTCTAAGACCGAGTCAACTGGGGATTTGGCTACGGAAGTTGCCAAACAACTCCTAGAGAAGTCAGGGATTTCTGCTGAAGAGTTGGATTTTATCATCCTAGCTACGATGACACCTGACTCAATGATGCCTTCTACTGCAGCACGTGTACAGGCTCGTATTGGTGCTCGTAATGCCTTTGCATTTGATTTAACTGCCGCTTGTAGTGGTTTCACCTTTGCCCTTTCAACTGCTGAGAAATTCATATCATCTGGACGATTTGGCAAGGGCTTGGTCATCGGTAGTGAAACTATGTCCAAAACCTTGGACTGGACAGATCGTTCAACAGCTGTCCTATTTGGAGATGGAGCTGGTGGCGTCTTGTTAGAAGCAAGCGATAAGCAACATTTCCTAGCGGAGAGTCTCAATAGCGATGGTTCACGTAGTGAGTGCTTGACCTATGGGCAGACAGGTTTGACTTCCCCATTTTCAGTTCAAGAAAAGCCCGATGCTTTCTTGAGAATGGATGGCCGAGCAGTTTTTGATTTTGCGATTCGAGATGTTGCTAAGTCTATAAAAAATACCATAGAAGAGAGTCCTCTGTCGGGAGAAGAACTAGATTATCTCCTGCTTCATCAAGCTAATATCCGCATTCTAGATAAAATGGCTAGAAAGATCGGTGTAGATCGAGACAAGCTTCCTGCCAATATGACCAAGTATGGAAATACCAGTGCGGCAAGTATTCCGATCCTACTTTCAGAGTGTGTAGAACAAGGCCTCATCCGTTTAGATGGTAGCCAGACTGTTCTTTTATCAGGCTTCGGTGGAGGTTTGACATGGGGCACGCTTATTGTTACAATTTAGGTAATCATGTGGTGAACACATTGTTATAAAAACTATTTATTTTAAAGGAGTCTATCATGGCAGTATTTGAAAAAGTACAAGAAATTATCGTTGAAGAACTTGGAAAAGATGCATCAGAAGTAACGCTAGAATCTACTTTTGATGATTTGGATGCAGATTCATTGGACTTGTTCCAAGTAATTTCAGAAATAGAAGACGCTTTTGATATCCAAATCGAAGCTGAAGATGACTTGAAAACAGTTGGTGACTTGGTTGCCTACGTTGAAGAGCAAACAAAATAAGAATAAATGGAGAAGGAGTAGGGAAACCCGCTCCCTCTTGTTCAGGTAATAGTTTGACAGTCAAAGTATAATGCGGTCGAACTATTACCTAAGCAAGACTCATGGAGGCACTATGAAAACACGTATTACAGAATTATTGAATATTAAATATCCTATCCTTCAGGGAGGAATGGCCTGGGTTGCTGATGGTGACCTAGCGGGTGCTGTTTCAAAGGCAGGTGGTTTGGGTATCATCGGTGGAGGAAATGCTCCCAAGGAAGTGGTTAAGGCCAATATCGATAAGATTAAATCATTAACAGATAAGCCATTTGGTGTCAACATTATGCTTTTGTCTCCATTTGTTGAAGATATCGTTGATCTTGTGATTGAAGAAGGGGTTAAGGTTGTTACAACTGGCGCTGGAAATCCAAGTAAATATATGGAACGATTCCATGAAGCAGGGATTACTGTTATTCCAGTTGTCCCAAGTGTGGCTTTGGCAAAACGTATGGAAAAAATTGGTGCGGATGCCGTCATTGCTGAAGGTATGGAAGCTGGGGGACACATTGGCAAGTTAACAACTATGACCTTGGTTCGTCAAGTTGTAGCTGCTGTTTCAATTCCTGTTATTGCTGCTGGAGGTATAGCAGACGGCGAGGGTGCAGCTGCTGGCTTTATGCTTGGTGCAGAAGCTGTGCAAGTAGGAACTCGTTTTGTAGTTGCTAAAGAATCAAATGCTCATCCAAACTATAAAGCTAAAATTTTAAAAGCTCGTGATATTGACACAACCATTTCAGCACAACATTTTGGACACGCAGTTCGGGCTATTAAAAACAAATTGACACGTGATTTCGAGCAAGCTGAAAAAGATGCCTTCAAACAAGAAAATCCAGATTTAGAAATTTTTGAACAAATGGGCGCAGGAGCCTTAGCTAAGGCTGTTGTCCATGGTGATGTGGATGGCGGTTCAGTGATGGCTGGTCAGATTGCAGGTCTGGTTTCGAAAGAAGAAACTGTTGAAGAAATCTTAAAAGATATTTACTACGGTGCAGCTGAAAAAATTCAAGCAGAAGCCACTCGTTGGGCAGGAGTTACAAGAAATGACTAAAACAGCCTTTCTATTTGCAGGTCAAGGAGCCCAGTACCTTGGAATGGGCCGTGAACTATATGACCAATATTCTATTGTTAAAGAAACGATTGACCAAGCGAGTCAAGTCTTAGGTTATAATCTCCGTGACTTGATTGACAACGATGAAACGAAACTAAATCAGACTCGTTACACGCAACCAGCTATTCTAGCTACATCCGTTGCTATCTATCGTCTTTTAAAGGAAAAAGGTTACCAACCTGATATGGTGGCAGGTCTGTCTCTTGGAGAATATTCTGCCCTTGTAGCTAGTGGTGCCTTGGATTTCGAAGATGCGGTGGCTCTAGTAGCTAAACGTGGAGCTTATATGGAAGAAGCGGCACCAGCAGGGTCAGGTAAGATGGTAGCTGTCCTCAACACACCAGTTGAAGTTATCGAGCAAGCTTGTAAGGACGCTACAGAACTTGGCGTGGTAACTCCAGCTAACTACAATACGCCGAGTCAAATTGTTATTGGTGGTGAGGTAGTGGCGGTAGATCGTGCAGTTGAACTCTTGCAAGAAGCAGGTGCCAAACGCTTGATTCCGCTCAATGTTTCTGGTCCTTTCCATACAGCTTTATTGGAACCTGCTAGCCAGAAACTAGCTGAAACTCTAGCTCAGGTAAGTTTTTCAGATTTCACTTGTCCCCTAGTCGGCAATACAGAAGCTGCAGTTATGAAAAAAGAAGACATTGCTCAACTCTTGACGCGTCAGGTCAAGGAACCAGTTCGTTTCTATGAAAGTATTGCAGTTATGCAAGAAGCAGGCGTAACCAACTTTATCGAGATTGGACCTGGTAAAGTTTTGTCAGGATTCGTCAAAAAGATTGATAAAACTGCTCAACTTGCAAATGTGGAAGATCAAGCAAGTTTACAAGCACTCTTAGAAAATTAGACCAAAATGGTAGAAGTTCTGAAAGGAGAAACATGAAACTAGAAAATAAAAATGTCTTTATCACAGGCTCAAGTCGAGGAATTGGTCTTGCCATTGCTCATAAATTTGCCAGCTTGGGAGCCAATGTTGTCTTGAATAGTCGTGGTGAAATCTCCGAGGAGCTTCTTGCCGAATTTAAACCATACGGGGTGAAAGTACTTGCTATTTCTGGTGACGTTTCTGATTTTGCGGACGCAAAACGTATGGTAGACCAAGCCATTGAAGAACTGGGTTCAGTTGATGTCCTCGTTAATAATGCTGGGATTACTCAAGACACTCTCATGCTTAAGATGACAGAAGAAGATTTTGAGAAGGTTTTAAAAGTCAATTTGACAGGTGCCTTCAATATGACACAATCAGTCTTAAAACCGATGATAAAAGCTCGCGAAGGTGCTATCATCAATATGTCTAGTGTCGTTGGTTTGATGGGAAATATCGGTCAAGCAAACTACGCTGCTTCTAAGGCAGGATTGATTGGTTTTACCAAGTCTGTAGCGCGTGAGGTTGCCAATCGTAATGTGAGAGTAAATGCTATTGCGCCAGGAATGATTGAATCGGATATGACCGCTGTCTTGACAGATAAAGTAAAGGATGCCATGTTGGCGCAAATTCCGATGAAACAGTTTGGACAAGCAGAGCAGGTGGCTGATGTGACAGTCTTTCTTGCTAGTCAAGATTATCTAACAGGACAAGTAATTGCAATTGATGGTGGACTAACCATGCAATAAGAGTTAAAATAGAGGTAGAAGAATGAAACTGAATCGAGTAGTAGTGACAGGTTATGGAGTGACATCTCCAATTGGCAACACACCAGAAGAATTTTGGAACAGCTTAAAAACTGGTAAGATTGGAATTGGTGAAATTACTAAGTTTGATCATAGTGACTTTGCAGTGCATAATGCAGCAGAAATCAAAGATTTTCCTTTTGACAAATATTTTGTAAAAAAAGATACCAACCGTTTTGATGCTTATTCTTTGTATGCGCTATACGCAGCACAAGAAGCCGTTAATCATGCAGGTCTTGATGTAGAGGCTCTGGATAAGGATCGCTTTGGTGTTATCGTTGCTTCAGGTATCGGTGGAATCAAGGAAATCGAAGATCAAGTGGTTCGCCTTCATGAAAAAGGTCCAAAACGTGTGAAACCGATGACCCTGCCAAAAGCTTTACCAAATATGGCATCAGGAAATGTTGCTATGCGCTTTGGTGCTAATGGTATTTGTAAATCTATCAATACTGCTTGTGCTTCTTCAAATGATGCAATCGGGGATGCCTTTCGTTCCATTAAGTTTGGTTACCAAGATGTTATGCTAGTTGGTGGTTCCGAGGCTTCTATCACTCCATTTGCCATTGCTGGTTTCCAAGCCTTGACAGCTCTTTCAACAACTGAAGATCCAAGTCGTGCCTCGATTCCTTTTGATAAAGACCGTAATGGTTTTGTCATGGGAGAAGGATCAGGAATGTTGGTTCTTGAAAGTTTAGAGCATGCTGAAAAACGGGGAGCGACTATCTTAGCAGAAGTTGTTGGCTACGGGAATACTTGTGATGCCTACCATATGACTTCACCACATCCAGAAGGACAAGGAGCTATTAAAGCTATCAAACTTGCCTTGGATGAAGCAGAGATCACACCAGATCAAGTAGCTTATGTTAATGCTCACGGTACTTCAACTCCTGCTAATGAAAAAGGAGAAAGTGGAGCTATTGTATCTGTTCTGGGTAAGGATGTTCCAGTTTCTTCAACAAAATCCTTCACAGGTCATTTGCTAGGAGCGGCAGGGGCTGTTGAAGCTATTGCTACTATTGAAGCTATTCGTCATAGCTATGTTCCAATGACAGCTGGAACGAAAGAATTATCAGACTATATCGAAGCGAACGTTATCTATGGACAGGGATTGGAACGTGAAATTCCATATGCTATCTCAAATACCTTTGGATTTGGTGGGCATAACGCAGTTCTTGCTTTCAAACGTTGGGAGAATAAGTAAAGATGAATTTAAATGAAATCAAAGACTTGATGGCACAATTTGACCAGTCAAGCTTGAAAGAATTTTCTTATAAAAATGGAACGGACGAGTTGGTCTTCAGTAAGAATGAAGTGAAATTTATCTCAGAAACAAGTCCAGCACCTCAACCAGCGGTTTCAGTAACTGAATCTACACTTGCACCACAAACTCCAACTACTACACCAGCTGTAGAAGTGGTTTCAGAATCAGGTGCTAGTGAATCTGAAGCTGAAGGGGACCTTGTAGAAAGTCCACTTGTCGGAGTTGCTTACTTGGCTGCCGGACCAGACAAACCTAATTTTGTTTCAGTCGGTGATACTGTTAAAAAAGGCCAAACTCTGGTCATCATCGAAGCTATGAAGGTCATGAACGAAATTCCAGCACCTAAAGATGGTGTCGTAACAGAAATTCTTGTTGAAAATGAAGAAATGGTTGAGTTCGGGAAAGGCTTGGTACGTATCAAATGATTGATATTCAAGGAATTAAAGAAGCTTTGCCACACCGTTATCCCATGCTCTTAGTAGATCGTGTCTTAGAAGTTAGTGAAGATACAATTGTTGCCATTAAAAATGTGACGATTAACGAACCTTTCTTCAACGGACACTTTCCAGCTTACCCTGTGATGCCAGGTGTCTTGATCATGGAAGCTTTGGCACAAACAGCAGGTGTTTTGGAATTATCAAAACCTGAGAACAAAGGGAAGCTTGTCTTCTATGCTGGTATGGACAAAGTTAAATTTAAAAAACAAGTTGTTCCTGGTGATCAGCTTGTCATGACAGCAACTTTTGTCAAACGTCGTGGCACAATCGCCGTAGTAGAAGCGAAGGCAGAAGTAGATGGTAAGCTTGCAGCAAGCGGCACTCTGACCTTTGCTATTGGAAACTAGGGAGGTTTTCCATGTTTCGTAAGATTTTAATTGCCAATCGTGGTGAAATCGCTGTTCGTATTATTCGTGCGGCACGAGAGTTAGGAATCGCAACAGTCGCTGTCTATTCGACTGCTGACAAGGAAGCTCTCCACACGCTTTTGGCTGATGAGGCTATCTGTATCGGCCCTGGGAAGGCTGCAGAATCTTATCTGAACATCAATGCCATCCTATCAGCTGCGGTCTTGACTGAAGCTGAAGCTATTCACCCTGGATTTGGATTTTTAAGTGAAAATTCTAAATTTGCAACCATGTGTGAAGAAGTCGGTATTAAATTTATCGGCCCGTCAGCTCGTGTCATGGATGTCATGGGTGATAAAATTAACGCCCGTGCTCAAATGATTAAGGCCAATGTGCCCGTCATTCCAGGGTCAGATGGAGAAGTCTATAATGCTGAAGAGGCTCTTGCTATTGCCGAAAAGATTGGTTATCCAGTCATGCTTAAGGCATCAGCTGGAGGTGGTGGTAAAGGGATTCGTAAGGTTGAAAAGGCAGAAGATCTTGTATCAGCCTTTGAAACAGCCTCTAGTGAAGCCAAAGCAAACTTTGGTAATGGGGCTATGTACCTCGAGCGTGTGGTTTATCCTGCTCGCCATATTGAGGTACAGATTCTTGCTGACCAGATGGAACATGTTATTCACCTAGGTGAGCGTGACTGTTCGCTTCAGCGGAATAACCAAAAGGTTTTAGAAGAAAGTCCTTCGATTGCCATTGGGAAAACACTGCGTAATGAAATTGGTGCTGCAGCAGTCCGTGCGGCGGAGTCTGTTGGCTATGAAAATGCTGGTACTATTGAATTCCTACTAGATGAAGCAACTGGTAAATTCTACTTTATGGAGATGAATACTCGTGTCCAAGTAGAACATCCAGTAACCGAATTTGTTTCTGGTGTGGATATTGTCAAGGAACAAATCCGTATTGCAGCAGGTCAACCTTTGACTCTGAAACAAGAAGACATTGTTCTAAAAGGACATGCTATTGAGTGCCGTATCAACGCAGAAAACCCAGCCTTTAATTTTGCACCGAGCCCAGGTAAGATTACCAATCTTTATCTACCAAGCGGTGGTGTTGGCTTGCGTGTTGACTCTGCAGTTTATCCAGGGTATACCATTCCACCCTACTATGATAGTATGATTGCTAAAATTATTGTTCATGGGGAAAATCGTTTTGATGCACTCATGAAAATGCAACGAGCTCTTTATGAACTCGAAATTGAAGGGGTCGTCACCAATGCTGATTTTCAACTCGATTTGATTTCAGATCGTCGTGTGATAGCAGGAGACTACGATACTTCATTCTTGATGGAAACTTTCTTACCACACTATCAAGAAAAAGAATAATGTAAAAAGAATATGAGACTGAAAAGGGGGATGTATGGCTCTATTTAGTAAAAAAGATAAATATATTCGAATCAATCCCAATCGTTCGACTGTAAATCAACCTCAGATCAAGCCAGAGGTTCCAGATGAGCTCTTCTCCCAATGTCCAGGTTGCAAATATACGATTTACCAAAAGGACTTGGGGAGTGAGCGTATATGCCCTCACTGTGGCTATACCTTTCGTATTTCAGCTCAAGAGCGTTTAGCTTTAACCATTGATATGGGTACGTTTTTGGAAATGTTTAAAGGGATTGAGACTCAGGATCCTTTGAATTTTCCAGGCTATCGTAAAAAATTGACTTTGATGCGTGAAAAGACAGGTCTTGATGAGGCTGTTGTAACAGGAACAGCTTTGATTAAGGGAGAGAAGGTTGCCCTTGGCATCATGGATTCTAACTTTATCATGGCATCAATGGGGACAGTGGTTGGTGAAAAAATTACTCGCTTATTCGAATTTGCCACAGATGAGAAATTGCCAGTCGTCTTGTTTACGGCTTCTGGTGGTGCCCGTATGCAAGAAGGAATCATGAGTTTGATGCAGATGGCTAAGATATCTGCTGCAGTTAAACGTCATTCCAATGCAGGTCTCTTTTATCTGACAATCCTTACGGATCCGACGACTGGAGGTGTAACAGCTTCCTTCGCCATGGAAGGGGATATCATCTTGGCAGAGCCGCAAAGTCTGGTGGGTTTTGCTGGACGCCGTGTGATTGAAAATACAGTAAGAGAAGACCTACCAGAAGACTTCCAGAAAGCAGAGTTTTTACTGGAACATGGCTTTGTAGATGCAATTGTAAAACGGCGAGAATTGCCAGATATGATTGCTCGATTAGTAAGGTTGCATAAGGGGGATTGTTGATGAATATTGCAAAAATCGTCAGAGAAGCACGTGAACAAACCCGCTTAACTGCCTTGGACTTCGCAACAGGAATTTTTGATGACTTTGTAGAGCTACATGGAGATCGCTCTTTCAGAGATGATGGTGCTGTGGTTGGTGGTGTCGGATGGTTGGGAGAACAAGCGGTAACTGTAGTTGGAATCCAAAAAGGTAAAAGCTTACAAGATAATCTTAACCGCAACTTTGGTCAACCTCATCCAGAAGGCTATCGCAAGGCCCTTCGTTTGATGAAGCAAGCTGAAAAGTTTGGTCGTCCTGTTGTTACCTTTATCAACACTGCGGGAGCCTATCCTGGTGTAGGAGCAGAAGAACGGGGTCAAGGTGAAGCTATTGCCCGTAACCTCTTTGAAATGAGTGATTTAAAAGTTCCCATCATTGCGATTATTATCGGTGAAGGTGGATCTGGTGGTGCCCTTGCCCTTGCTGTAGCAGACCGTGTTTGGATGCTTGAAAATTCCATCTATGCCGTACTGAGTCCTGAAGGATTTGCTTCTATCTTATGGAAAGATGGAACTCGTGCCATGGAAGCAGCTGAGTTGATGAAAATCACCTCGTATGAGTTGTTGGATATGCAAGTTGTTGATAAGGTCATCTCTGAGGTGGGTCTATCAAGTAAAGAACTGATCAAGCAAGTGAAAGAACAACTTCAAGCGGAGCTAGACACACTTGGTAAACTTTCGCTAGACCAACTCATTGAAGAACGTTATCAACGCTTTAGAAAATATTAAAAAGAAAGAGAGTGGGACAGAAATCGGTAATTCGTTAGAATTCGATTTCGTCGTCCCACCTCCGCACAGTTGAGTAGGGCTGTAAAAGCTGATGAAATCAGCGTAGTAGAGCCCACTCAACCACTGCGTCTTGCTCGACAATCCAAAGACAATTGAGAGGCCAGGACTTTTGTCCCAGCCTCTTTTTTGCTACTATAAAAAAGACATTTCAGGATTAAAAATTGACAGTTGAGGAAATGGAACTGAGAGTCATGAAAAAAGATGTATAGTGGATTGAAATAAGATATGAACAGAGAGATTAGGAAAGTCAAACTAATTTCTAGAAATGTTTTAGAATCCATAGTGTACTACTCTAAGTTCAATCCACTATATATTATATAATAAGGAATGATAATCTATAAGCGCTACAGAGAATAGACTAAGTTTTTATAGATTTTATGCTGTGCTAGGTCAGTATATAACTGATAAACTGAATAGGGGGTTGTTAATCTTTCCCTCCATCAAGGTAATTTTAATTTTTTAGGAGTGAGTATGAAAAAACTAGGGCATTTGGGAACCTATATATTACTGGTATTCCTCTCAGTTTATCTACTAGAGTTTAGTAGTCTTCATCTGGCTAAGTTTTTAGGATGGGGGATAGATGGCTATTCTATCATTTCAGCAGTTGGGGAAGTAACTCTTTTAGTGATGTTTGTCTGCTGGTTGAAAAAGAAAAAGATGCTCTATATTTTTGAAACAAAGGGCTCGAAGAAGTCAAGATTCTTTTACCTTGTATTTGCTCTAGTGGCTACTTATTTTGTTCGTCAGTTGTTGAATACTTTTCAGTTACAGTTTCATCACTTAATTGATAACAAATATATCTTTCAAGACCTTATTTCGACTTTATATTCTAATGGACAACCTACTTTTTTAGCGACTAGTTTCCATTTTATATCGAGTGTTATCATTGCTCCTATATTTGAGGAGAGCGTTGATAGAGGGTATTTTATGAATACCTTCTTTCCAAACTCTAAGTACTATCTGGATGTTATCTTATCAGCTCTTATCTTTGGGCTCAGTCATCTGGTATTTTCCCATCGCGATCCTATCAGTTTGATGTTTTATAGTTTAGGCGGTCTATTCTTTGCCCTGGTCTACCGTTGGACAAAGAATCTAAGAATCACAATCCTATGCCATAGTTTTTTCAACTTTCTCACTTATGCCAAGCCCATCTGGATGTTTGTTTATAATTATGTCTATTATCACTTTTTTAGATAGTGGAAGGCAAAGAAAAAAGAGGCTGGGCAAAAAGTCTTTAAAATCATAAAAACGCATAGTATCAGGTATTGAACAACCTTGATACTATGCGTTTTATTGTAGGAAGATTTACTTGATTTTCTCCTAAAATTGAGTTTTTGCCCAACCTCTTTTTCTATATTATTTAATCTTCTTCTGTCACAAATTGACTGAGGAGTCCGTTGATAAAACGGGCTGATTTTTGATCTGAAAAGCTTTTAGCAAGTTCAATGGCTTCGTTAACAGCTACGAGTTGAGGAGTATCAAATGAAGTGATTTCAAAAACTCCTAGGCGTAGTAAATTCTTTTCTACCAAAGTTAGACGATCGATGGTCCAACCAGTTTTCAAATGTTGAGTGATTTGTTTGTCCAGATCATCCTTTTTAGCTTGGACACCAGAAACGAGCTCTACAAGGAAGTTAGGAAGTTGTACGTCTGTATCTTCGCGATCATGCGTGTAGGCGAAGCGACAAGCAGTTTCTAAATCTGAACTAAATTCAAGACTCATCAAGGCTTGGAAAGCACACTTACGTAGTTCACGTCTAGATTCTAATAATGGACTAGTCATTGAGGAAGTCCTCGTCGAATAAGTCTTTCAATTCTGGTTTTGGTGTTTTATCTGGAACGATACCTGCAACGTGAATGTTGACAGCAGAGATTTCAACATCAGCCATGTTACGGACAGCATCCTTAACAGCTTTCTGGATAGCCATAGCAACCTTAGGAACTTTGACACCGTACTCTAGGTAGAGGTAGATATCAGCTGTGAGCTCATCGTTTGCTTCTTTTAGATATACGCCACGACCAAGAGAAAGTTTTGAAAGGGTGTCAGATACTGATTTGTTTGAAAAAGAGTGTACGCCTTCAACTTTCGCAGTTGCAATAGCAATGATTTTTTCAAGTACACGTGGGGCGATGACGATTTCGCCAAGTTGTTCTTCAATTCCCATAGAATGACCTCTTTCTAGTTTCTAGAGATTAGGCGCGAGAAACGTAAGTTCCTTCTGCAGTGTTGATAATCAATTTTTGTCCTGCTTCGATAAAGTCTGGAACGTTCACGACAAGACCAGTTTCCATAGTTGCTGGTTTACCAGAACCTGTAACAGTAGCACCTTTGATAGATGGTTGTGTTTCAGCAACTGTCAATTCAACAGTAGTTGGTACAGTCACACCGATTACTTCAGTTCCGTAGAATTGGATTTTTACATCTGAGTTTTCAAGGATGTAAAGCAATTCGTTTTCAACATTTACAACAGGAATTTCGTATTGGTCGTAAGTTTCTGTGTTCATGAAGTAAGCTGTGTCGTCCATTTTGTACAAGTATTGAGCTGGAACTGTTTCGATAATAGCTTGCTCAAATTTTTCTTCTGGGCGGTAGCTTGTTTCAAAAGTTGAACCAGTACGGACATCACGCAATTTCATACGCATGATAGTGTTTCCTTTACCTGGTTTGTGGTGGCTAGCTTCCAAAACGCGGATCAATTTTCCTTCAGCTGTTTCAAAAGTCATACCAGCCTTTAGTTTACTTGCTTCAATCATGTTTTTACCTCTTTAATAAATATTATTACTCTTCATTCTACCATAAAATGGTCTGAAAATAAAGCCAAAATGGTTTTGAAAGATACCAGAAGGGTAACATTAACCTTCTGGCTGCTTTCCTTCCGCTTAATCTTCTTTTAACTTAGCCAATTCTTGGGCAAGTAGTTTAAGGGCGACTTGTGGGTTGGCTTGGCCTTTGGTTGCTTTCATAAGGAATCCTGTGAAGGCCTTGTCCGCGTTACGTTTGCCTGACTTGAAGTCGGCAACTGCAGCTTCGTTATCCGCAAAGACTTGGTGGATGATTGGAATCAGGACATCTGGATCTGAGATTTGGACCATACCTGCTTTTTCCACGTATTCACGCGCTCCACCGCCATTTTTAGCCAGGTGGACAAAGACTTTCTTGGCAATCTTAGAAGAAATAGTACCGTCTTCGATGATGGCAATCATTTCAACCAAGTTTTCTGGTGTCAATTCGATTTGTTCCAGTGTCTTGCCTTCAGCGTTCAAGAATTGAGCGACTTCTCCTTGGAGCCAGTTAGAAACTTGTTTAGCATCACCACCGAGGGCGACAGCTTTTTCAAAGAAATCAGAAGTGACTTTATTTGCAGTCAACTGGCTAGCATCGTAGTCTGATAGACCAAGTTGAGATACGTAGCGAGCACGGCGTTCTTTTGGAAACTCTGGCAATTCAGTACGCATTTCCTCAATCCACTCATCTGAGATTTCAAAGAGTGGTAGGTCTGGTTCTGGGAAGTAGCGGTAGTCTGCAGCACCTTCCTTGACACGCATGAGGATAGTTGCCTTGTTAGCTTCGTCATAGCGACGTGTTTCTTGACGGATTTGACCACCTGAACGAAGGATTTCAGCCTGACGTTGCACTTCGTATTCAAGACCCTTACGAACGTTTGAGAAGGAGTTGAGGTTCTTCAACTCAGTCTTGGTACCGAATTTTTCTTGGCCATAAGGACGAAGAGAGATGTTGGCATCCACACGCATCGAACCTTCTTCCATCTTAACGTCAGAAATACCAGCATACTGGATAACTTCCTTGAGGGCTGTTAGGTAAGCGTAGGCTTCTTCTGGCGAACGCATGTCAGCTTCAGATACAATCTCAATCAAGGGCACCCCTTGGCGGTTGAGGTCAACATAAGAGTAACCATCTGTACCATGCGTGTTTTTACCAGCGTCTTCTTCTAGGTGAGCACGTTCGATACCGATTTTCTTGGTCGTACCGTCTTCTAGCTCAACTTCAATCCAGCCGTTATAACCGATTGGTTCATCAAACTGGGAAATTTGGTAGGCCTTTGGATTATCAGGATAGAAGTAGTTCTTGCGGTCAAAGTGCATCTTTTTATGGATGTCCATGTTGAGGGCAAGTGCAGCCTTGATACCGGCATCGACAACACCTTTATTGAGAACTGGCAGAACTCCTGGGAAGGACCAGTCAATCACGTTAGTGTTGGCATTTTGGTCATTTCCAAAGTGGGCAGAAGTAGGTGAGAAGATTTTTGAATTGGTGTTGAGCTCTACGTGGACTTCAAGTCCAATGACTGTTTCAAAGTTCATTAGTTATCACCTCCAAAAATCACGGGTTGTTGTTTGTGGTAGTCTGTTGTTGCTTCAAAGGCAGCAGCAGCTTGGTAAATAGTCTCTTCTGAGTATTTAGGGCCAATCAATTGGAGTCCTACTGGTAGACCTTGAACAAATCCTGCAGGAATTGAAATCCCAGGAAGACCTGCCAAGTTTACTGGGATTGTCAAGAGGTCAGCCAAGTACATGGCAACTGGGTCATGGTTGAGTGAATCCAAGTCATAGGCAACGCTTGGAGCAGTTGGTCCCAAAATCAAGTCATAATCAGCAAAGACTTTGTCGAAATCTTGGATGATGAGGGTACGGACTTGTCCAGCCTTTTTGTAGTAGGCATCATAGTAACCTGATGAAAGGCTGAAAGTACCCAACATGATACGGCGTTTTACTTCTTCACCGAAACCTTGGCTACGGCTGTTTACATAGATTTCATCAAGGTTGGTTGTATCCTCTGCGCGGTAGCCGTAACGGATACCGTCAAAGCGTTGCAAGTTTGATGATGCTTCAGATGAAGCGATGATGTAGTAGACTGCCACACCGTATTTAGAGTGAGGAAGGCTAACTTCTTCAACGATAGCACCAAGTTTTTCAAAGTGCTTAGCGGCTTTGAGGATGGTTTCCTTAACTTCTGGGTCAATCCCTTCGCCAAGATATTCTTTAGGTAAAGCGATTTTCATGCCCTTGATGTCTTGCCCAATTTTTGAAGTAAAGTCAGCAATGCGGACAGGAGCAGAAGTAGAGTCTTTTGCATCTTCGCTGGCAATAGCGTTGAGCAAGAGAGCATTTTCCTTAACAGTTGGAGCAAAAGGACCAATTTGGTCTAGGGAGCTACCAAAAGCAATGAGACCGAAACGTGAAACTGTTCCATAGGTTGGTTTGAGACCAACGATTCCGTTAAAGGCAGCAGGTTGGCGGATAGAACCACCAGTATCAGAACCAAGTGATAAACGGACTTGTCCAGAAGCTACAGCTACAGCTGAACCACTTGATGATCCACCAGGAACCTTGCTGTGGTCCCAAGCGTTTTTAGTGGCACCATAGTGTGAAGTTTCACCTGATCCACCCATGGCAAACTCGTCCATGTTAGTTTTTCCGACGACAATCATGCCCTTGGCTTTTGCATTGGTAACAGCAGTCGCATCAAAAATTGGCTCATAGTTGTAGAGCATTTTTGAGGCTGCAGTTGTGAGAATACCGTCTGTAGAGATATTATCTTTAACGGCCAGTGGAATTCCTGAAAGGACATTATCAGCGTCAATTCCAGCTTCATCAATGGCTTTAGCTTGAGCAAGAGCTTGGTCTTCAGCGATGGTAACAAAAGCGTTGATAGCTGTCTCGCGAGACTTGATATCTTCAAGCGTTGCTTGCGTCAATTCAGTTGCTGAAATTTCCTTAGAAACAAGGAGGTTGTGCAACTCTTCAATCGTTTTATTGTTAAAAGTCATTAGGCATCTCCTCCATCATCCAGGATAGCTGGTACCTTGATATAGTAGTTTTCTTTTTCAGGTACATTTTTAAACAAGCGATCACGGTCTGTTCCTTTTTCGGCCACATCAGGTCGAAGTACAGTCTTACGGTCAGCCATCGTTGTAGTAGGTGCAACACCAGTAGTGTCGACTTCACCGAGCAATTCGAACATATCAACAATCTTAGACAAGGTTGTCGCAAAGGCAGCAGTTTCTTCTTCTGAGAATTTTAATTTTGAAAGATTGGCAACGTGAGTTACCTCTTCTTGCGTAATTTTCATCTGGTATCCTTTCGTGAAATGATGATTCTTTATCTGTTCTATTTTACCATATTTTCCTATAAATAAGGGAGGGAAAGGTGAAAAAATATAGTGAAACTATCTGGGGGATGTTTTAGGTTGAAAGCTGCACTTAGCTATAACCGGTTAATACCTGTAATTGATGTGTAACTTCTTGGTATGCTATTCTTTGTCGTTTTTTCGTTCTTGTGAAACTTTTGTAAGATGTGAGTTTCAATAGATGGAATTGACTTAGGAAATGTTTGCACCTTTGTTCAAAATCTTGTTCAATATTTTGCGAGTGTTTTTATGTTCGAGCCCTTGCTTTGTCAAGATTGATTTAGTCAGCGATATTTAAGCAACTGTCACTGCCAAATGTTTTTATGATAAGAGTTTTATAGCGGATTGAATCTAGAACAGTACACTACAACTGCTAAAAATATTTCTAGAAATTAGTTTGACTTTCCTAATCTCTCTGTTCATATCTTATTTCAAACCACTATAGTATCAAGGTGAAAAGGAAGTCTCTTGATAGAGTAACATTTCAACGGTTGTAGCAGAGAGCTTTTTTCCGGCCTAGGAAAGTAGATTTGAAGTAAGGGTATGGTAATCTTGTGTCCCTGTATAATATAATGGATTGAACCTAGAATAGTACACCAAGGATTCTAAAACGTTTCTAGAAATTAATTTGACTTTCCTAATCTCTTTGTTCATATCTTATTTCAATCCACTATACAATTCAAAGCAATGCGTTGAGGTTGCCAGACAAGATAAATGAAGTTTGAAAAGATTTTGGAGGACGGCAAGTAGGAAAGGATTTTTCATTTTTGATGAAGCGATGATTACTATGATTGACTTTAAACGATTCTTTTTATATAATGAAGGTAAGTAACTTATTGTTCGATTAAATAAGGAGAATATCATGGCCACCATTTGTTTGAATATGATTGTTAAAAACGAGGGGCGTATTATCAAGGAAACATTAGCAAATATTAGCCAATACATTCCGTTAGATTACTGGGTTATCAGTGATACAGGGTCCACTGATAACACGATTTCTGAGATACAGGAATTTTTCCAAGAACGAGGTATCCCTGGTGAGATTTATCAAGATTCATGGGTGGACTTTGCGTGGAATCGTACACAGGCCCTAAGACATGCAGATGGCAAAAGTGACTATATCTTTGTGTTTGATGCTGATGATCGATTTGAAGGAAGTTTTTCATTACCTGATTTGGTAGCAGATGGGTATTCGTTTAGATTAAAGGATGATAACGGAGCGGTATATGACCGTTTGCTCTTGTTCAAAAACGATCCTAGCTTCCATTGGCGAAGCGTTGTGCATGAGTACATTGTCACAGAAAATAAAAATTGGCACCTTAAGATAGAAGGTGATTACAATGTGCTTTCTGGACGTTTTGGTGGCAGAAGTCAAAATCCAAATAAATACTACGACGACGCCCAAGTATTGGTAACGGCCTTTTACGACCCAGAAAAAGATTTAGATTTAAAACCGCGCTATGCTTTTTATGCCGGTCAGTCCTTTATGGCTGCGGGGATGATAAAAGAAGCCAGTGAATGGTACTTGAAATTTATCGAAATTGGATATTGGGATCAAGAAATTTCAGCTGCCTACGCTCGGCTTGGTTGCTGTTTTGAGCAACTAGGTGATGAAGCGCAGGCTATGCATTATTGGTTGAAAGGCTATGAGTATTATCCGCAACGTTTAGAAAGTTTATACGAAGCTGTTAGGTATTCACGTGAACATGGCAATTATAGGCTTGCCTATCTCTTTGCAAAGGCGGTTAAAGATTGTCAGCTTCCTGCAAGAGAGGCGATTGTCATTCATTTACCAATCTATCAATTTTTATGGCATTATGAACTGGCGATGAGCTCCTTCCATGTTGGAGATTTTCAACAGGGATGGGAAAGTTCTAAGTGGATTTTGCTAAGTAAAGATGCCTTCTACTGGACAAAATATCAAGTTTCAGAGAATTTGCATCAATATGTCGCAACGGCGAGGGCGGATAGTTGGAATAATCGCCAGACCATTATCGAAATCCTAGAAGATTTTGAAAGACAGGGGGCAAAAGTGTCAGAAGCGTTAGCGATATTACGGCAACAAAATGCCTTTTAAAGGTACATGACAGGATAATTTGAAGTTTGAATGGAGATGTTTGTTTCTAGTAAAACGAGTGAATCCCTTTTAAAAGAAAATTATCTCTTATATAATATATTTAGGAGAAGCATATATGGACTTATCTAAAAACATGGTAGGGTATTCCCGCTCAAAAGTTCGGAAAGAACTCTTGAGTCTGGAAGAAAAGTTAAAAGAGACCAAGATGGCATTGCAAGAGCAAAAGAAAAGCAATCAAGACTTGAAGAGAGAGTTGCAATATTTCAAGAGCAGAGAAACAATGTTTGTTCCTATCTTTAATCAGTCTGCCGAATTATCAGAAGGAGTGATTGCGAAAGGAGAAGCAGATGCCGAGGCGATTTTAGCTGCGACACGTCAAGAATTGCTAGCTAAAAAAGCAGAGCAGACTTTTGACGACAATGAGATCAAAGCTAAAAAGCAGATGATCCTAGAACAAGAGCTATTAATCAAAAACGATACAAAGGATCGTTTGGTTCAATGGCTAGAAGATTTGCGGACTTCGGATTATCGACTCTTCCAATCTAATGTGACAACGACAACAGAAGTGATGAACGATTTGGAGCAACGCTTGACAAGTTTGACCAAAAACTTAGAAAAAGAGAAGTCACAAGTACAAATGGCGGAAAATGAACGAGTTTCTGTTCCGGAATATTTTATTTAAAATCTAAAGAGAAAAAAGGAGAAGTAGTAAATGGCAAAGGGATTGTTTCCAAAAACCATATTTGGCTATAATGTCAAGGAAGTAGAACAGGCGATAGAAAAATTAAATGAAGAGATTCGCCAGCTAAATGTTGACTTAAAGTTGGAGGAAGTTGTTGGTCAGGAACTAACTGAACAAGTTGACCGTTATAAAGACAAAGAAGCACAAATCATTGAGATTCCAATGGAAGCTCAAAATCGAGTTCGAGATATGTTTGCGAGCGCATCGGAGACATCTTTGAAAATGAAGGAAAAATACAATGAGCAGTGTGAAGAGTGGCTGGCTAAGAACAAAGAAGATTATGCCTACTTGGATCAGACTTTGAAGGGACTTCTTAGTCGCCGTGAAACAATGATTACGACTTTGGAAAAGTTACTGGAACGCTACATTGCGGACTTGGATAGGATTTCTATCTCCTTAGAAGATGAGTATGAGTTTGAGACCTTAGATATGCTCGAAAAAGACAGTACAGAAAGTGGGGATAGGAACGTGATTTGCTTTCCCTTACCGGAGTTCACAGAGGACGACATCCCGGTTTTAACTGTTAGGAAGGTAGAGTAGAGAATGGAAAAATTAAATCAAGAGTTCCAGCACCTTCTTATGAAAAATGATTTTCCAATGAAAGTTAGCTTTGAAAATGGACAATGGCTTTACAAAGGGAAATTAGAAATGACAGACTATCATATCTTGGATTTTGCAGTTTCTTTCACTCAGGTTGGTGAAACAGATGGAGCAGTATGCCAAATCGTCTTTAATAATGTCGCTTATTGCAAATCCTATGGAAAACAAGGAGAATGGTTGGCTTTCCTTAATCAACTGAATCTTGAAATGGGATTGTATTACTACCTCTGTTTAGAAAATGATGGTCGTATCTTTGCACGATACGTCACAGAAGTTCATCAAGATGTGCAGATGGTGTATGATGTGCTTAATACAGGAGCGAATGTCATGATGCACATTGTTGAAAAGATAGAATCAAAATTTGGGCCAATCGTTAGTATTTAATCGTTTAGACTACAGTTTAAATAACGCCTCCTTGCAAATTTTAGTTGCTTTGGTAGCTCGTTTCCATGCTGAAAATCTCAATCGGTTAACTACGAATGACTTGTCGGAGAAATGGAAGTTATGGAATTAAGTCTAAAAAAAATAATGAGTAAAAATATCCTAGAGCTAAAAAAATACCGAAAATTAGCCGATAGGATACTGCAACTGCAGCAAAAATACAAAGGTTACTCAGAAGAGGAATTTAAAGAAACTAGTCAGCGCTTTAAAGAACGATTGAAGCGAGGAGAGAGCCTTGATGCTCTGCTTCCAGAAGCCTACGCGCTGGCCTGTGAAGCGATTGAACAACTATTTGGTTTCCAATTGCATAAAGTACAAATAATGGGAGCTATCGCCCTGCATGGCGGGAACATTGCAGAAATGAAGACAGGAGAAGGCAAGACAGTTACTGCTGTGTTGCCTGTCTATTTAAATGCGCTGACTTGTGAAGGCGTTCACGTTGTGACAGTCAATGAATATCTGGTGAGACGGGATGCTGAGGAGATGAGGCCAATCTATGAGCGCTTGGGCTTAAGTGTCGGCATTAATGGAAGCAGTTCGGACCTGTCTCCAATCCAAAAAAAAGAAGCCTACGCTTGTGATGTGACCTACACAACAAATAGTGAGCTTGGCTTTGATTATTTGAGAGATAACTTGGTTACAGATGTTTCAGATCGGGTGCAACGCCCCTTGAACTATGCAGTGATCGATGAGGTTGACTCTATCTTGCTTGATGAAGCCAAGACGCCTCTGATCATATCAGGCGGTGCTTCGAAAGCTAGTCATTTGTATTTCCAAGCGGATTTTTTTGTAAAGAGCTTGGATAAAACAAAGGACTATATGATTGATATCCCGACCAAGGCCATTGCTTTGACAGAATCTGGTATCGAAAAAGCAGAAGCTATCTTTAAGGTTGATAATCTATACTCTGAAAAAAATCTGAAATTAGTCCACCACATAGACCAAGCACTCAGGGCTAACTATACCATGGAAAAAAATACAGAGTATGTCGTGAACGATGACGAAGTTCAACTGGTTGATAGTTTTACGGGTCGTATTTTAGTTGGGCGTCGTTTTTCAAACGGACTTCATCAGGCACTAGAAGCTAAGGAAAATGTTAGCATCAAAAACGAAAATAAAACCCTTGCGACCATTACCTTTCAAAACTATTTTCGGATGTATCGCAAGCTATCAGGGATGACAGGTACAGGGAAAACAGAGGAGATGGAATTCCGCGAGGTTTATAATATGAGCGTTTACTCCATTCCGACCGATAGACCGATCCAGAGACTGGATGACTCTGATCTTATCTTTTCAACCTTAGAGAGTAAGTTTCATGCAGTTGTTGAAGAAATTAAACAGCGACACGCAAGGGGGCAACCAGTTTTGGTAGGGACTGTGTCTGTGGAAAACTCGGAACGTCTCTCTAGACTGTTAACAGAAGCCCAGATCCCTCATCAGGTATTGAATGCAAAAAACAATGCATCCGAAGCTGAGATTGTCAAGCAGGCAGGTAGGAAATACGCCGTAACCGTAGCGACCAATATGGCTGGTCGTGGAACGGACATCAAGCTTACTCAGGAGGTTCGTGATTTGGGTGGCTTGTGTGTGATAGGCACAGAACGTCATGATAATCGCCGCATTGATAATCAATTGAGAGGACGATCGGGACGCCAAGGAGATCCGGGCTACTCTAGGTTTTTTATCTCGCTTGAGGATGAGCTACTTCTTCGCAATGGAGGGTATCAGATCAAAAAACTTTGGGAAAAATTGAAGGTGGATGATGCTCCTATCGAAAGTAAGATGATTAGCCGCTATATAGAGTCAGCACAACTTCAGGTAGAGGGAAATAGCTATGATGAGCGTCTAAAAATTTTACAGTATGACAATATCATAGCCGAACAACGGCGCCTGATCTACAGAGAGCGGGAACAGTTGCTTGAGCTAGAGGATGAGCTATCTCCCTATGCAGAAGGAATGATTCGACGCACGATCAAGCAACTAGTGGCTGAGACAAACTCTGATGAGATGCTCAGAGTTTTGGATGAGCTCCCCTTCACTTTAGCAGAAGATCAAGTGCAAGCCTGTAAAGATAAGTCGCCTGCTTTTTTGGAGCAATATCTGATCGATCAGGCCTTGATCCTTTATCGGGTCAAGAGAGCTCAATACGCGATGATGTTTACAGATCATGCCATCAAGCTACAGTTTTTGATGATCGTTGACCAAGAGTGGACAGCTCATATCGACTTGATGGACACGACACGGCAAAGTATCGGTATGCGAGCCTATGCTCAGAACACGCCTGTCGTAGAATACCAACGAGAGGCATTTGAACAGTTTCATGCGATGATCCGACGCATCGAAAAAAATATGACCTCCTTTTTGCTCAGTCCTATGACTGAGATGAGAGCCTAAGTCATAGGCTAGAGCTTTGATGACTAAAGTAGAAAACGAAATAAATAAGTTATAGATGATCTTTCAAATACTCAACTTGAAAGAGTAGAGGATAGATGATCGAGAAAGGAAATCTAATATGGATTGGGAAAAACAAGAAAAATTCTCCATACGCAAACTAAGCGTTGGAGTTGCATCTGTCCTGGTAGGACAGATGTTTGTGAGCCAAGGCCAAGAGGTCAAGGCAGATGAAGTTGCCGGTTTGGTAGAAGAGGCTACCCCGGTATCGTCAGAGAGTTCCCCGACCGCTGCGAGCGATGTAGTCACTAACACTGAAAGCGCTAACATCGGGGGGGTACCTCTGGGACAACCGATAGCCTAGCAGGCTCAAGAGAAGACAAAGAGGTGCCGTCAGCAGATGCTGGAACGGCTTTTTCTGCTAGTTCGGCAGAACCAGACCGTCCAGCGCCAAGCACAGAAGCTCCTGCGCCTGCTGAAACAGCAAGACCAAGAGCAGAAGTCCCGTCTGTGGACAAGAGTGGCCTAGAGTCAGCTTATACACGTTTGCAAGGTCTGCTCCAGCAAGCGCCTGGCCTATCTGACAAAACAGCCGACAGCGTTGCTAGCTATCGTCAAGCCCGCCTTGAGGCAGAAAGCCTGGCTCAGCAGGCCTTAACAGCCTTATCTAGCCAAACAGTATCAGCAGATGAGGTAGCTCAGCTCCAAGCACAACTTGTTGCCAGCAGCAACAAGCTTGAAGCTAGCATGGCTGGTCTGCAAGTAGCCGGCAAGCCTGTTGCAGCACCATCAGCAACTGTAGAGGAAAAAGCTGTTGATCCAGCACCAACAGAGAAAACGCCGGAAGTACCAAATGAAAACGCTTCAGGCGCAAGGGCCGCTACACCAACTGAGTCAACTGCCAAAGCAGAAGAGTCAGCGCCGGCAAGACCGGCAGCTAGTCCAGCTACAGACAATAGCAAACCAGAAACAGTCACCTATACAGTCGAATACCGAGATACAGAAACAGGTCAGATCGTCCACAGCCTTCAACGCCAAGCAGTCATCCCAGCCGGCAAGGATGGCATCACTATCCTCGAGTATGGCAAGGAACTCGTTAATGACAGTGCCCTAGCCCACTATGCAGACCTATCTGGTCAGAGTCTAGTCCGTCAAGTCGATCTAGCGCGCAAAGAAACAGCGACTATCCGCTATGATGTGACTCGCACCCAAGGACCGCTAGAAAAGACAGAAGGTCACCACGCCTATCAACCACGCCAAACAGAACTCTCCTATACCGTGGTTTACCAAGATGAGCAGACAGGACTAGAGGTCTATCGTGAGACCAAGACCCGTACCGTTCAAACCACCGAACCGAAGGCAAGCATTAGCTATACAGTAAAACCGGATGCGCTAGTCACCTCCGAAAACTTAAAAGGCTACCAGTTGGCAACCGACCTCAAAGAGCAACTAGTCACCCTGACCGAAGGGGTTTATACAGAAGTAACCTTCAAGGTCAAAGGACAAGTGAAAAAACGCTCAACCCGTGATGCAGAACCAAGCACGGCTAATACCCCGAGTGGAATGGCCACTTATCCGGATGGCTCTGTGGTAACATGGACAACGTTAGGTTTACCTGATAATGGAGATCCTCAAGGGTTTACCGACT
>JAQDPW010000069.1 GCA_027659245.1 Streptococcaceae bacterium AM104-57 | reverse complement strand
ACTTGATTTTGAGTTGACGTACTAGGCACAGTGACACGCACTTTCAAAGGGATGTTTGTTCCATCTCCACCTTGTAAAACATCATTAAGATTAAGCTTCTTGCCATCTTTATCAAGATATTCTACAGTCATCTGATCAGCTACTGGAGTGGATGCCTCTCGTTCAACAAGGTTGCGCTTGAAACGTGTTGGAGGGACTACAGATCGTTCATCAGTTGCTTTTGCTAGAGCTCGAGGGCGAGTCACGTCATAGCCGATTGTCGCCGTTTCTGGTTTGGCATTATCTATAGCTGGACTAGCTTCCGGTCTTGCCGGTGCTGACTCTTCTGCTTTGGCAGTTGACTCAGTTGGTGTAGCGACCCTTGCGCCTGAAGCGTTTTCATTTGATACTTCCGGCGCTTTTCCTGCTGGTGCTGGATCGGTAGCTTTTCCCTCTACCGTTGCCGATGGTGCTGGATCGGTAGCTTTTTCCTCTATCGTTGCTGATGGTGCTGCAACAGGCTTGTCCACAGACGGGACTTCTGCTCTTGGTCTTGCCGGTGCTGACTCTTCCGCTTTAGCAGTAGACTCCCTTGGTGAGGTTATCGTTGCATCTGAAGCGTTTTTATTTGATGTTTCCGGTACTTTTCCTACTGGTGCTGGCTCGACAGGTTTTTTCTCTGCCGTTGCTGATGGTGCTGCAACAGGCTTGTCCACAGACGGGACTTCTGCTCTTGGTCTTGTTGCTTCAGCAGACGCAGGGGTTTCTGTGCTTGGTCTTGCTGCTTCAGCAGGCGCAGGAGCTTCTGTGCTTGGTCTTGTTGCTTCAGCAGACGCAGGGGTTTCTGTACTTGGTCTTGCTGTTTCAGCAGACGCAGGAGCTTCTGTACTTGGTCTTGCTGTTTCAGCAGACGCAGGAGCTTCTGTGCTTGGTCTTGCTGTTTCAGCAGACGCAGGGGTTTCTGTGCTTGGTCTTGTTGCTTCAGCAGGCGCAGGGGTTTCTGTGCTTGGCGCTAGACGGTCTGTTTCTGCCGAACTAGCAGAAAAAACCGTTCCAGCATCTGCTGACGGCACCTCTTTGTCTTCTCTTGAGCCTGCTAGGCTATTG
>JAQDPW010000068.1 GCA_027659245.1 Streptococcaceae bacterium AM104-57 | reverse complement strand
ATTCAAGTAGCTATGGTTATGATGCCAATAAAAAATTGGTACTCTATACAGATCCAAATGGTCAAGCGACAGCCTTTAAGTACGATCCATTAGGACGAATCATCGAAACAGTAGCTCCGACAGGAAGCAAGCAAAGCTTCAGCTATGATGCTTTGGGAAATCGTTTGAGCGAAACAAGTGGCGAAGGACATACAACGACCTACAGCTATGACAGTATGAACCGTGTTAGCAGCAAGAAACGTCCAACAGGTGGAGAGACTCAGTATGCCTATGATACTACAGGTAGCTTGGCAAAAGAAACAGATGCCAACGGTCATAGCACCAACTATGTCAATGACCTTTATGGTCGTGTGACCAAACGCACCTTACCAAATGAGGCAGCATACACCTATGCCTATGACGCCTTGGGACGTCTCACCAAGCAAACAGGTCCACAGGGGCTATCAAAAACCTATAGCTATGATGTGTCTGGAAACTTAGTGCAAGAGACAGACCAATCCGATCGAAGCAATCACTATAGCTATGACAAGGTTGGCCGTCTCTTAACGGCTAAGAACGCCCTTGACCTTGAAACCAAGTATAGCTACGATGAAGCGGGGAATCTAGCCAAACTGACCAAACCGTCCGGTGCTACAACCACTTTTGACTATACGACCCTCGATCAACTCAAAACAATTAAAACGCCAACTGGTCGAACGGTGGAATCAAGCTATGACCCAGTCGGTCAGGTGACCAAACGAACTATCAATGGCAAGCGCGAAACGACCTATACCTATGACCCGAATGGCAATCTCCTTGAGGAGACGAATCCTCTCGGTCAAGTAACCAAGCGGACCTATGATAGCCTCAATCGCCTCACCTCAGAAAGCGATGGGGCAGACCAGTGGACTAAGTATGGCTATGACCACGATAATCATCTCACGAAGATCACAGATGAAGCTGGTGGCGTCGCAAGCATGACCTATGATGCCAATGGCAACCTCACCAGTGTCACATCCGGAAGCAAGCGTGTCAAGACCTACACCTATGACTTAAAGGATCAGTTGCTTACAGCGACACAAGGAAGTGGAGAGAAGGCTTCTACCTCTAGCTATACCTACGACAGTGTGGGCAATGTCACTTCGGTCACGAATGGAAATGGTAAGGTCACAAGATACAGTTATGACCAGCTTTCCAATCTAGTGGAGCGCATGACCAGTCTTGGAGATAAGGAGACCTATACCTACAATGTCAATAACCAGCTCGAAAAAGTAACCAAGTCCGATGGGAAAACCATTGGCTATGACTACAACAAGCTGGATCAACTACTCAAGGTGGAGTACTCTGAAAAGCAAGAG
>JAQDPW010000067.1 GCA_027659245.1 Streptococcaceae bacterium AM104-57 | reverse complement strand
TTTCTCAGTTAAATGGCTGGACAATATTATCTTCTATTGATGATGAAGAATATATTTCTGATCCTGATAATTTTACAATTCTAGGTGCGACAAGTATACTGCAAATTGCTCCGGTTCTACTAGAAATTTTTCCCGCAAAATATGGAACAGATTTGTTTTGGCTATATGAGAACAATGTACATATAGGATTTTATGATTTAAAGTCAGAAAGAGAAGTTACTATTACTGAAATACTGCAATAAGTTACCGTCAAAGAACATTTAGAACTCATTACCCAGACTACAGGCGGAGTGGGATTTGAGAACTAAGAAAAAATAATTACAAAGTGAAGTTGAGATGATGTGGTCTCAACTTCATTTTCAAATATAGTAAATTGAAACTAGAATAGTACGCTGTGGATGCTAAAATATTTCTAGAAATTAATTTAACTTTCCTAATCGATTTGTTCACATCTTATTTCAATCCACTATAGTAAGCAAAATAGTGAGGTTTAACTTAAAATAATGTGCTGGTGGCGTCGCAAGCATGACCTATGATGCCAATGGCAATCAAAATAGCCTAACAGATGCGGCTGGCTATACTGCTAGCACGACTTATACAGGCCAAAATCAAGTTTCCAGTATTACAGATGGTTTAGGCAATGTCACTAAGATGGCCTACAACCAGATGGAACAGTTGACAGAGTTGACAGATGCCTTGGGTGGCAAGACTCAGTACACCTATAATGAACTAGGCTATCCGACCCAAGTCACCGATGCCAATGGCAATGTCACTAAGATGACCTATTCTTCAACGGCTCAACTGGAAGAAGTGACTCTTCCAGACGGAACTACCGTAAGACAAGAATACGATGCCCTTGATCGTCTCATCAAGCAGACGCATTCTAGTGGTTTGGTAACAGAGTACAGCTACGATGCTGCCAACCGCGTAGTGAACAAAAAAGATAATCAGGATCTCAATGAGACCTACACCTACGATAAGGCAGGAAATCGTCTCACTTTAACCAATAGCTTGGGTGAGATTACCCAATACAGCTATAATAGCGACAACCAACTGACTAAGGTGGTCTACGCAGATAAGACCAGCGAAACCTTCACCTATGATGTCATGGGTAATGTCGCAAGTTCAACCGACCAAGAAGGTAAGACCAAGACTTATCACTATGATCAAAACGGCAATCTGCTTAAGATCGTCGATCATCTGAAACGTGAAACCAAGTATAGCTACGATGCTCTCAACCGAGTGGTGACAGAGTCGGATGCCGATGGCAATACCTCTTCTTACGAATATGATGTCCTTGGCAACCTCTCTAAAATGACCGATGCCAATGGCCATTCAAGTAGCTATGGTTATGATGCCAATAAAAAATTGGTACTCTATACAGATCCAAAT
>JAQDPW010000066.1 GCA_027659245.1 Streptococcaceae bacterium AM104-57 | reverse complement strand
TGTACTGACCCCAAAAAGTTAGACAATTAATTTATCCGAAGGATTTAGTTCTGTATTGCACAGGACTGAGTCCTTTTAGTTTTACCTTAATTCGTTTATTGTTGTAGTAATCAATATAGTCTACAATGGCTTGTTCCAATTGGTTGAGCGACTCAAATGACTTCTCATAACCATAAAACATCTCCGATTTCAGAATGCCAAAGAAAGATTCCATCATGCCGTTGTCTGGGCTGTTACCTTTACGTGACATGGATGCTTGAATTCCCTTACCCTCTAGAAACTGATGATAAGAATCGTGTTGATATTGCCATCCTTGATCACTATGGAGAATAGTATTTGTGTAATGTTCCTCACTGAAGGCCTGGTTTAACATAGCTTTCACTTGTTCTAAGTTGGGTGAAGTTGAAAGATTATAGGCGATAATTTCGCTATTAAAGCCATCTAAAACTGGTGATAAGTAAAGCTTTTGAGCGCTTGCTGGAATGGCAAATTCTGTCACATCTGTGTAGCACTTTTCCATTGGTTTGGCTGCTTCAAATTGGCGTTGAATAAGGTTATCTGCTTTCTTGCCAACGTCTCCTTTATGAGAAGAATATTTTCGTTTCTGTCGCATTTTAGCTTGTAAATTGAGTACTTTCATCAAGCGTTGAACTCTTTTATGATTTACCAGATATCCACGATTTCTTAGTTCTAAATGAATCCGACGATAACCATAATTTCCCTTATGTTCGATAAAAATGGATTGAATTTCAGCTTTAAGCTCTTGGTCCTTATCTGGTTTGTCTAGTTGTTTCAAGTGATAGTAGTAGGTCGAACGAGCTAGTTTAATGGCTTTTAGAAGAATATCTAACGAAAACTCAGTCATTAATTCTTGAACAATTTCTGTCTTTCTTCTTTCTCTTTTTCCTCCTTCAATCGGAGTTCTCTTAACTTTTTTAGGATAGCATTCTCCGCTCTCAGGTACTCATTTTCTGCTTGAAGACGTTCTAATTCTGTTCTCTCTTCAGGTCTCGTTTTTGGCTTACGTCCCATTTTAGGTACTCTCCCTCTTGTTTTCTCAACAATAGTATACCCGTTTTTCTTGTATTGTGCTAGCCAATTAAGAAGTATAGTACGACTTGGGAGGCCGTATTCAAGAGAAACTCTATCTTTAGTCCAGCCTTCATGTATGACTTTATTAATCATTTCTTGCTTTAAATCAGGAGAATAGTAACGATTTTTTCCTTTTTTGACGAACTCTATTCCATAACGATCAATCAATTTAATCATGTACCTAATATTAGAATTGTTTATCCCAAATTTATTTGAAAGCTTCTCTAAGCTATATCCTTGTTTTCTAAGTTCATAGATCTGAACTTTATCATCATAAGTTAATTTCATAATAAAAATACCCCAAAAGTTAGATTTTTTCTGTCTAACTTTTGGGGTGCAGTTCA
>JAQDPW010000065.1 GCA_027659245.1 Streptococcaceae bacterium AM104-57 | reverse complement strand
GGGAGCCCACTGAAAAAGTAACTCTCTTACTTTTAATAAAATGAAAACCGAGGAATCTCTCGTCACTTTGAGCGAATTCCTCGGTTATTTTGTATTTATTAAGGTCATAATTCGTTTCATATTGACCACGAAGATGGTTGTGGCTGCCTGTAACTCCATGTTGAAAAGACCCGATGCCCTTGCGACATCAAAGCCATGTCTCTGTTTTAGTTCGGCATTCTTCGCTTCGATTTTATAGCGATGTCTGGCCATTTCTTTAAAATGAGGTGTTTCCTGAAATTTCTTCTGGAAAAGATGGTCGTTACTCTTAATGGTTATTGAATAAGTTTTAGACTTTGCACCCTCCTTATAACACCCTTCCTTGGAAAGGCAACTCTTGCACTTCTCAATGTCAAAGTAATGAGTGACAACTTGATTCTTATTTTGATGTTTTTTCCCTGTCCTTGCTTTGCGAACAGCCATGTGTCCTTCTGGACAGACAAATAGCCCTGCATCTTTATTAAATTTAAACGCATCCTCTTCTTTACGGTAACCTTTTGAAACAGAAGGGTTCAGTTTTGACACCAAATGAATCTTTTCTTTGCGAGCTAGTTGAATGTTGTCCTTTCCTGAATAAGCCGCATCACCAATAATAGTCTCGATGTCCAGACGATTTTCCTTTGTTTTGGCATATAATTCAGGTAAATATTTCCCATCGCTTTGTTCACCAGAAGTGACCACACAAGCAGTAATAATCCGTTCATCCGTCATAGCGATATGACTTTTATATCCATAGAAAGAGCTGTCAGCTGTCTTATGTCCAAGCCTAGCCTCCTCTTTAACAGAAGCTTCCAAGTGTTCTAAGTCATCATCAACAGCTTCTTTTAGGTAATTGAACTTTTGAGAAACAGCCGGTAGGGCTAAGAGTTCCTCGTGTTTTTCAACCACAGCCATTAACTCCTCTGTATAGGTCAACTCTGCTTCGAGGTTATCTTCCTGAGGTTTCTTTGGAAATTCTATTTTGATATCTTCTGAATGTTGATAAATCGTTTTACGTAAAGCTTTTGAACGCTCCCTAAGAACTTCTTGGGGCTTCTTATGATTATAATGAGATTTGGTGTGAGTGGCATCCACAATGAGGACTTTACTCTTAATCAAGTTATGTTCGAGTGCAATTTGAACAGACTTCTGAATCAATACATCAAGCAGTTTGTTATCTTTAATTCTTAGCTTTCTAAATTTTGTCAGAGAGGATGGCTCGATAACAGAATCCTCCGGAGCTAGACCAAGAAAAAATTTAAAGGCCATATCTGACAAGGAACGTTCCACCACATCGACATCCGATAACTTATAAATATCTTTTAACAAGAGATATTTGAACATCATAATCGGTGAATAAGCTTTACGCCCAAAATCGGGACGATAATTCTTTTCTAGTTCATCATAAATAAAGCTGAAATCACAGAGTTCAGTTAGCTGACGTAAAAAGTGGGTTTTCGGAACAACGATATTATACAAACTAGAATAAGGACTGACATCCATAGTTAATTGATTATCAAGCATTATTTCACCTCATCTCTAGTATAACAAAAAAGCCATCAATTTGATGACTTTTTCAGTGGACTC
>JAQDPW010000064.1 GCA_027659245.1 Streptococcaceae bacterium AM104-57 | reverse complement strand
TCTGTGGACTCTAATGGAAAAGCTCTTGTCTATAGTTTATCTGTTCAAGATATTGCTGCTAAAACAGAGAGTGTAACTGGCGGTAAAGTTGAGGTGCTTGCATTGCCGAAAGATTTGGCAGCTTATGCTGAAGAACATCCAGGTAATGTACAGCTAGCGCCTGTTCAAATTCAGAAATTTACAGTTCATTTGACTCAGGAAGCAGATCAGTATGATTTAAAAGCGCCAGAGTTGACACCAGTTCGTGACAAACAGCAAGTCAGTGCTGAAGAAAAAGTCCTTGTTGAGAAAGCTATTAAAAAAGCAAATACGGCCTTGCCAAGCAATGTCAAAATAGTTGTTGCAGATGATGGCGGCACAACACTTACTTATTCTGATGGTTCTCAGGATCGCTTTGCTGGATCACAGACTGTCATTGAGAGACCAGCAACGGAGCGTCCTACTATTTCTACTTTGGAAGCTGGTTCTCGTTTGGTGACAGGAAAAGGAACACCACAAGCTATAGTAACAGTAACATTCCCAAATGGTGATTCTGTATCTACAGAAGTTAGTCAAACGGGTTCTTGGTCTTTTATATCACCAGTTGTTTTAAAGGAAAGAGATCAAGTTTCGGCCGTTCAGGAATTATTGGGCCGTAAACCAAGTCAAACTGTGACAGCAATTGTTGTTCCTAAATCTAACACCGGCACCGGCACTAATACCGGTTCAGGAACGAATACCGGCTCAGGTACCAACACAGGCAGCGGAACGAATACAGGCAGTGGAACTAATACCGGCTCAGGTACAAATACTGGCAGCGGCACCAATACAGGTAGCGGTACCAACACCGGAACAGGAACCAATACCGGCACAGGAACCAATACCGGCACAGGAACGAATACCGGCTCAGGAACTAACACCGGTTCAGGAACCAACACCGGTTCAGGAACGAATACCGGCTCAGGTACAAATACCGGCACCGGCACCAATACAGGTAGCGGCAGCAACACCGGTTCAGGTACAAATACCGGTTCCGGCACCAACACTGGCTCAGGTACAAATACCGGTTCAGGAACCAACACCGGTAGTGGAACTAACACAGGCAGTGGAACGAATACCGGTTCCGGCAGCAACACCGGTTCCGGCACCAACACAGGTAGCGGCAGCAACACTGGTTCCGACACCAACACAGGCACCGGCACCAACACCGGCAGCGGCACCAACACAGGCTCAGGTACAAATACTGGCACCGGCAGCAACACTGGTACAGGTACGAACACCGGTTCAGGAACGAACACCGGTTCAGGAACGAACACCGGTTCCGGCACCAACACAGGTAGCGGTACGAACACAGGCTCAGGCAGCAACACAGGTAGCGGCACGAACACCGGTTCCGGCACGAACACCGGTAGCGGAACGAACACCGGTTCAGGAACGAATACAGGTAGCGGAACTAACACCGGCAGTGGTACCAACACAGGTAGCGGCAGCAACACAGGTAGCGGAACGAATACAGGTAGCGGAACGAATACAGGTAGCGGTACGAACACCGGTTCCGGCACAAATACTGGCACCGGCAGCAACACTGGTTCAGGAACAAATACAGGTAGTGGCCCCAACACCGGCTCAGGTACAAACACAGGTAGCGGTACGAACACAGGTACAGGCACCAACACCGGCTCAGGCACCAACACCGGCTCAGGTACAAACACAGGTAGCGGTACGAACACAGGTAGCGGCAGCAACACTGGTACAGGAACCAATACCGGTTCAGGAACCAATACCGGTTCAGGAACAAATACAGGTTCAGGAACCAACACTGGCACCGGC
>JAQDPW010000063.1 GCA_027659245.1 Streptococcaceae bacterium AM104-57 | reverse complement strand
TTTCTCAGTTAAATGGCTGGACAATATTATCTTCTATTGATGATGAAGAATATATTTCTAATCCTGATAACTTTACAATTCTAGGTGCGACCAGTATGCTGCAAATTGCTCCAGTTCTACTAGAAATTTTTTCTGCAAAATATGGAACAGATTTATTTTGGTTATACGAGGACAATGTACATATAGGATTTTATGATTTAAAGTTAGACAGAGAAGTTACCATTACAGAGATTTTGCAATAATCTTTTCTGAATGACTATGGTATATTTAAAAAAAACCAAATGAATGATTAAGCCAAGTAACTTTAAAAAATTTTAGAAATTCAGATAAAGGTATTGTTTTATAAAAAGCAGGTGATAAAAACATGGCATACACACAAGAAGATTTTCAAGAATGGATTTTTCAGATTGGATTTTAGATGGACTATTTTACTAGGGAGTTTGCGGAGAAAGAAGGGCTAAATTTAGACTATAGCATCTAGTCTTTGGATGATTTGGAGGCTTAGATATTGGCGCACAAGGGAGTAGATTAAAGTGACGATAGAAACAGAGTTGAAAAAAATTGGTAAAAGTTTATCTTTAATAAATGACAGTCAAACCTCTAACAAGATATCTTCTACTAATTTAGAAAATATAAATGATTATTTACTCCTTCATTTAAAATGGATAGAGAAGGGAAATTCTTGGATTGTTAAGTCATTAAGTGAGAATCGCCAATTAGATAGACAAGCCTTTTCTCAGTTACTTGTAGGTGTTAGAAACTTATATCTTGATTTAGAGGAACTTCAAGATTTACTTATTGAAGTATCAAATGAAATATATGAAAATTAGAGGTTTAAAACGTAAAATGGAATAATGGAGGTATATATGACATCAGAGCTAGAAACTAAAAATGAAATATGGGTAGAAGTCTTTAAAGGTTTAATTCCTGTAGATAACTATAAGTTAAAAGTCTTGTTGACAAACTTGTCAGATGGTCAAGAAATTCGGTTGATTGGAGAAAAGAATCGTTTTAAATTATCATGTTTTTGCTATGATGAAGCACGATTCTTTAGTAGGGAATTGTATTTATCTGCAATTCTGGATAAAGAGATGTTTGAAAAATTTGAAAAAAATAATTTCCAAAATGTCATTTACGAAGTCAAGAATAGTCAATTAGTGAAGAAACTGGAATACACATCATATTATGACCCAGGAACTTTGCATTCACGGCATTATATCATCATAACTCAAGATAGCGTACTAGATATTCTTGTTTCTGCAAATTTGAAATTAAGTATCAGTCAATACTAAAAAATTTACTAATCAAACATGTATATCATCTTAGTATAAATATAATTATCAGAAAATAGAACTTGGAGAAATGAGATGGAAAAATGGACGAAAATTAAACCGGGCTTCATCCCTTTTGGTGACTATGGTATTGAGATACATATAGATGGTGATACTTTAATTGCCTACTTGGAAGATTCAGAAAAATTTAAATTTACCTTTACAAAAATTTGGGCTTTCCGAACAGTCCAGGAAAGTTTAGAATTAAGAGATAAATATTGGGAGCAAGGATTAGCAGAGAACAGACCACTTTATCTGACCAACTATATCTATGAGGTCGAGAATACAGAGTTTGGTGACTTGGTTACTTATGCAAATATAGCTAATAAAAAGCTTCATCACTATTTCATAATGTCGACAGAATATCTAGTGGATATTGTATCTGAAAATGATGTAAAAGTGGAGAAAGTGACTAGCTAGTTTTATGAAATAGTGCTAAATTCCAAAACTAAGTTCCACTGGTTTTAATCATGCTTGATTTCATCGCTTTTGTATCCAAAATGAATAGAAAAAAAGAGCGCACAAAATCCCC
>JAQDPW010000062.1 GCA_027659245.1 Streptococcaceae bacterium AM104-57 | reverse complement strand
GGTATAAGGGCATTTTCTTGTCAAATTTTACTGCTTTTCACTTGCGTACTTTACCGTACTTTGTTATAATGGAGTGAGGTATGAAAAGATGAGAGTTAAACAATCAAAGTCAAAAAACACTATCAACTACGCTATTATTAAAGATATCAAGGTTGGAAATAAACGGACTTCTACTATCGTAGAAAACTTAGGCAATCATAACACACTCTTAAAAGAACATCCTGATATGGACCCTCTTGAGTGGGCTCGCCTACGAGCTAAAGAATTAACCGAGAAAGAAAAAGAAGAAAATAAAGATTTTCTCATTACCTTTAGTCAGACCAAACAGTTAAAACAAAATCAATTGAACGAATATCATGGAGGCTATCTCTTCCTACAAGACCTCTATCATCAATTAGATCTGCCTAGAATTAACAAAGAAATCCAAAAACGACATCAGTTTAATTTCTCTCTAGATGATATCCTATCTCGCTTGATTTATGGACGGATTCTAGCTCCTGCTTCAAAGCGTTCCACCCTAGAATTTTCAAAAACATTGCTCGAACCTAAAGAATTTGAACTCCAACACTTTTATCGGGCTCTTGAAGTTATTTCTAATGAAACAGAGTTTATACAAGAACAAACCTATCAAACTTCAAAAAAGATGACCCAACGACAGACAGAAGTTCTCTACTATGACTGTACTAACTTCTATTTTGAAATTGAAGCTGAAGACGAGGAGGGACTTCTGAGACAATACGGTCCTTCTAAGGAACATCGCCCAAATCCAATTGTGGAGATGGGACTCTTTATGGACAAACAAGGAATTCCCCTAGCTTTCTGTATCCATCCTGGAAATACAAATGAACAAACAACTCTTAAACCATTAGAAAGAAAGATTGTCAAGGATTACAAGGCTTCAAAATTTGTAGTCTGTACAGATGCTGGACTCTCATCAAAAGCCAATAAGGTGTACAATTCTTTTGGGGAACGTTCCTATGTCACAACCCAATCTATCAAGAAGTTAAAGAAAGAATACAGAGACTGGGCTTTGGATAAAAGTGGTTGGCGAATGGTAGGGGATAAGAATCCTATCTTTTACAATCTGGATGAGCTAGAACAGAGAGAGGAATTTAAAAAACAGCTCTTCTTTAAAGAATCTCCTTTTTATGATGAAGACTTACCAAATCAACGCTTGATTGTGACCTTTTCTACTAAATATCAAGACTATCATCGAACGATACGAGAGAAACAGATTGAACGGGCTAGTAAGTTACTGGGCAAGCCCAGCCAAGCTACCAAGAAGAGACAAACCGATTTCAAGAGATTTCTGAAAGAAACAAGTACTACTAAAGAAGGGGAAATCGCAGAGAAAAGGATTCTAACTCTTGATGAGGAACGGATTCAAGAAGAGGCTCAATATGATGGTCTTTACGCCGTAGCTACTAATCTAGATGAAAATATTGAGACAATTGTAGCCATCAATCAAAGACGGTGGGAAATTGAAGAGAGTTTTCGTATCATGAAGCAGGAACTACGAGCCAGACCCGTTTATCTCAGTCGTTCAGATAGGATTCAAGCTCATTTCACTATTTGTTTCCTAGCACTAATGATTTATCGTCTCTTGGAAAAACGACTAGGAGAAACAGTCACCTGTTCAGAACTCATCCAAACCTTACGCAATTACAAGTTCAAACATCTTTATGGAATAGGATATCTTCCAACTTACACCAGAACAACTATCACGGATCAACTCCACCAAGCATTTGGCTTCCAAACTGATTTTGAGATTATAAGCGAAAAAAATATGAAAAAAATTTTTAAAAAAACCAAATCTAGATAAAAAGTACGCATTTTTCAAAAAGAGAAAAAGAGCTCCAAAAAGCTGTTATATCAGCATTTAGGGGCTCTTT
>JAQDPW010000061.1 GCA_027659245.1 Streptococcaceae bacterium AM104-57 | reverse complement strand
CCGGTGTTAGTGCCGCTACCGGTGTTGGTGCCGGAACCTGTGTTAGTGCCGGAACCTGTGTTGGTTCCACTGCCGGTGTTGCTGCCGGTGCCACTGTTTGTTCCTGAACCGGTGTTGCTGCCGGTGCCAGTATTTGTGCCGCTACCGGTGTTGGTTCCTGAGCCGGTATTTGTTCCTGTACCGGTGTTCGTGCCGCTACCGGTATTCGTTCCGCTACCGGTATTTGTGCCGGAACCTGTATTCGTGCCGCTACCTGTATTGGTTCCTGAACCGGTATTGGTGCCGCTGCCGGTGTTGGTGCCTGAGCCGGTATTGCTGCCGGTGCCAGTATTTGTACCTGAACCGGTGTTGCTGCCGGTACCGGTGTTGGTGCCTGAGCCGGTGTTAGTTCCGGTGCCAGTATTTGTACCTGAGCCAGTATTTGTACCTGTACCGGTGTTCGTGCCGGAACCGGTGTTCGTGCCGGAACCTGTATTCGTTCCTGAACCGGTGTTGGTTCCACTACCTGTGTTGCTGCCGCTACCGGTATTCGTTCCTGAACCGGTATTGGTGCCACTGCCGGTGTTGGTGCCGTTACCTGTATTTGTGCCGGAACCTGTGTTGGTGCCACTACCTGTATTTGTTCCTGAACCAGTGTTGCTGCCGGTGCCAGTACTGGTTCCTGCGCCAGTGTTGGTGCCGCTACCTGTATTTGTGCCGGAACCGGTGTTCGTGCCGCTACCGGTGTTGCTGCCGGTGCCACTGTTTGTACCTGAACCGGTGTTCGTACCTGAACCGGTATTCGTTCCTGAACCAGTGTTGGTGCCGCTACCTGTATTCGTTCCTGAACCGGTGTTGCTGCCGGTACCAGTGTTGGTGCCGGAACCGGTATTGGTGCCTGAACCAGTGTTGGTGCCACTGCCGGTGTTGGTGCCGGAACCGGTATTGGTGCCGGTGCCGGTGCCAGTATTGGTTCCTGTGCCGGTATTAGTGCCGGAACCTGTGTTGGTTCCTGAACCAGTATTGCTGCCGCTACCTGTGTTGGTACCTGAGCCGGTATTGGTTCCGGTGCCAGTGTTGGTGCCTGAACCGGTGTTGCTGCCGGTGCCACTGTTTGTTCCTGAGCCAGTGTTGCTGCCGCTACCTGTGTTGGTACCTGAGCCAGTGTTAGTTCCTGTGCCGGTGTTCGTTCCTGTGCCAGTATTTGTGCCGGAACCGGTGTTCGTTCCTGAACCGGTGTTGCTGCCGCTACCGGTGTTAGTGCCGGAACCGGTATTGGTTCCTGTACCGGTGTTGCTGCCGCTACCTGTGTTCGTTCCTGAACCGGTATTCGTTCCGGTGCCAGTGTTGGTGCCTGAACCGGTGTTGGTACCTGAGCCTGTGTTGGTGCCACTGCCTGTGTTGGTTCCGCTACCTGTATTCGTTCCTGTACCGGTATTTGTTCCTGTTCCAGTGTTGCTGCCTGTGCCAGTATTTGTACCTGAACCAGTGTTACTGCCGGTGCCGGTATTGCTGCCACTACCTGTATTCGTTCCGCTACCTGTGTTGGTACCTGAACCGGTGTTGGTACCTGAACCGGTGTTAGTGCCGCTACCTGTGCCGGTACCTGTATTTGTGCCGCTACCTGTGTTCGTTCCACTACCTGTATTGGTTCCTGTGCCAGTATTTGTACCTGAGCCGGTGTTGGTTCCTGTTCCGGTGTTAGTACCGCTACCGGTGTTGCTGCCGGTGCCAGTGTTGGTTCCTGTGCCTGTGTTGCTGCCGCTACCGGTATTCGTTCCTGAACCGGTGTTGGTGCCGCTACCGGTATTGGTGCCGCTACCGGTATTGGTGCCGGAACCGGTGTTGGTGCCGCTACCGGTATTCGTTCCTGAACCGGTGTTGGTGCCGCTACCGGTGTTGCTGCCGGTGCCAGTGTTGGTTCCTGAACCTGTATTTGTTCCTGAACCGGTATTGGTTCCT
>JAQDPW010000060.1 GCA_027659245.1 Streptococcaceae bacterium AM104-57 | reverse complement strand
GCAGGTGAAAATGGTAAGACTCCAGTAGTAGAAGTCAAACCAGGCCAAGATGGCACCACAACCGTCATCTTCAAGGATCCAATTACCGGTAACCCAATTGGCGACCCAATCAAGGTCAAAGATGGTAAGAACGGAGCGGATGGTAAGTCAATCACGATTACGACAAGTGAAACCCTTCGAAATGGCGACATTCGCGTAACCTTCTCAGACGGCTCAAGCGTTCTTGTGCCAAAAGGAGCTAAGGGTGATAAAGGTGAAACTGGTGAAGCTGGAGCCGCAGGCCAAAATGGTAAGACCCCAGTAGTTGAAGTCAAACCAGGCCAAGATGGCACCACCACCGTCATCTTTAAAGATCCAAGCACCGGTAACCCAATCGGTGACCCAATCAAGGTCAAAGACGGTAAGAATGGAGCAGATGGCAAGTCGGTATCTGTTGACACACTTCGTATTAAGCAAAGTAAGTTGACTGTTATAACATTCTACTATGATTTGGATGGCGATGGAAAATATACCCCAGGAGTGGATGATATTATCCAGAGTGAAATTGTAAGGGATGGTCGTGATGGCACCGGCACTAATACTGGTACTGGCACCCACACCGGTTCAGGAACAAATACAGGTAGCGGCACCAATACCGGCACCGGTAGCAACACTGGCACAGGAACGAATACAGGCAGTGGCACAACCCCTGGCACAGGTACAAATACCAGCACCGGCACAACTTCAGGCACCGGTAGCAATACTGGCACCGGCACAACTGGAACTACCGGCACAACCACTGGCTCAGGAAGCAATACTGGTTCAGGCACCAACACAGGTTCAGGAACAAATACAGGTAGCGGCAGCAACACAGGTTCAGGAACAAATACAGGTAGCGGAACGAATACAGGTAGCGGCAGCAACACTGGCACAGGAACGAACACCGGTTCAGGAACGAATACAGGCAGTGACACCAATACCACCGGTTCAGGAACCAACACAGGTAGCGGCACTAACACCGGTTCAGGAACGAATACAGGTTCCGGCACTAACACAGGTTCAGGAACGAATACAGGTTCCGGCACCAACACCGGTTCCGGCACAAATACTGGCACCGGAACTAACACTGGCACCGGCAGCAATACCGGTTCAGGAACAAATACAGGTAGCGGAACAAATACTGGCACCGGTAGCAACACCGGTTCAGGAACGAATACAGGCAGTGGCAGCAACACCGGTTCAGGAACGAATACAGGTGGCGGCAGCAACACTGGTTCAGGTACAAATACCGGCTCAGGCACAACTCCAGACACCGGAGGCACTCCAGGTACTGGTACGACAGATTTAGGGACTTTAGGCCATGTACCAAACAAACCAACTTCTCCAATGAATCTAGCAACTAACACGGTTAGAAGCACTGGAGAAAGTACAGGTTCAAGTGCTTACAATAATCTTGGTAAATACCTGCCAAATACAGGCCAAGAGACTGAGCTATCCCTCCTCAGTGCTGCAACTCTTGCAGGATTGGGAGCAGCAAGCTTACTAGTTCTGAAGCGTAAAAAAGATCAAGAATAAAGTAAGGTTTCCCTTTCTAGGAATGATGGCGAATAACGCTAATATGTTTAGAACTGGAGCAAGAAGTCGTCTCCCAATCAATCATCAATGATTGTTCTTGCTCCTAAAAAAGGAGAAAAATCATGTCTCTGTTTTTCTCCTAGGAGACTGCGAGAATTTCCCAATTCATTTCGCTGGATAAAAACGAGTCTTTCCTTATGTGGAAAGGCTCGTTTTTTATAGTAACTTAGTTTATATAGTGGATTGAATCTAGAATAGTACGCTACAGATTCTAAAACATTTTTAGAAATTAATTTGACTTTCCTAACTCTTTGTTCATATCTTATTTCAATCCGCTATAAAATACATGTTAGAATAAAGCTATGGCATATAGTACAGATTTTAAGCAAGGAGCATTAAATTACATCAAAGAAGGACACAGCCATGTCGAGGCAGCCAAAGTTTTTGATGTTGGCGTCAGAACTCTCTTCAC
>JAQDPW010000006.1:19358-86354 GCA_027659245.1 Streptococcaceae bacterium AM104-57 | reverse complement strand
TCACCTCATCTCTAGTATAACAAAAAAGCCATCAATTTGATGACTTTTTCAGTGGACTCGTCACTGGGACTGATCCTTTTCTTAGCTTTCCTTATCATCTTTAAAAACGTCTTTGAGGTAGGCATCAAAAACTTCTTCGTCAGAAATAGTATCTGAAATAAAGCTACCGTTGCTAGTACGCTCTGATAGATTCAAATCTTGTAGGATTGATTCATAAATTGTTCCAATATTTGACTGAACAACTAGAGTTTGTTCTCCATCTTCCACTTCTGTACTAAAGAGATCACCAACAAATCCTTGTTCAGAAACTGCACCAGCTAGGAAGACGCGATGGGGTTTACTCTTCAATTCTCTAAGGACTTGAAGACCACGATTAGCACGACTGGTTGCTGGAATTTCCTCGATCGAAACGCGCTTAAGACTTCCACGATGCGTCAAAAGATAGAAAGACGAAGTATTGCAGATAAAGGCTGTTTGTATCACATCATCTGCTTTGAGATTCATGGCTTTGACACCTGCAGCTTTGGCACCGATGACTGGAACCTCTTCGATGTTAAAGCGTAAGGCATAACCGTTTCGACTAATCAAGAGAACATCATCCAGTTTAATCGGAGCTACTGCTACAATCTGGTCCGTATCATCTTTCAACTTGGCATATTTGACAGATTTAGAACGGTAGGTTCTCCATGGAGAGAATTCTTTTCGTTCGACACGTTTGATTTGTCCAAGGCGAGTTGCTGCAAAGTAGGTTGTCGCATCATCAAACTGATCCACAACTTCTACATAGAGCACTTCTTCATTGGTTTCAAAGTTTGTAATAGACTGGCTCAGATGCTCCCCGATATCCTTCCAACGAATGTCTGCCAATTCATGGATAGGGCGGTAGATGATATTTCCTAGGGTTGTAAATATCAAGAGATGTTGAGTTGTCTTGACAGATTGGACGAATAGCAAGCGGTCATCATCACGTTTACCAATTTCTTCCAGTGTTGAAGCTGCGAAAGAACGAGGGCTAGTACGTTTGATGTAGCCTGCCTTCGTCACGCTGACATAGGTATCTTCCTCTGCGATCAGGCTAGCTGTATCAATCTCAATCACTTTTGCTGTATCTTCTAAAGTACTCAAACGTGGAGTCGCAAATTTCTTCTTAACCTCACGAAGCTCTTTCTTCATGAGATTGTACATGGTTCGTTCGTCACCGATGATAGCCGCCAGCATAGCAATTTTTTCGCGAAGTTCTGCTTCTTCTTCCTGCAAGACAACTACGTCTGTATTGGTCAGACGGTATAGTTGCAAGGTAACAATAGCTTCAGCCTGCTCTTCAGTAAAATCATAACTGACCTTGAGGTTCTCTTTGGCATCAGCCTTATTTTCAGAAGCACGGATAAGGGCAATAACTTCATCCAGGATAGAGATGACACGAATCAAACCTTCCACGATATGAAGACGTTTTTCAGCCTTTTCCTTATCAAAGCGAGAACGCGCCAAGATAACTTCACGACGGTGAGCAATATAACTAGACAAGATAGGCACAATTCCAACCTGACGAGGAGTGAAATTGTCAATCGCCACCATGTTGAAGTTGTAGTTGATTTGTAGGTCAGTATACTTGAAAAGGTAGTTGAGAACAAGCTCAGTGTTCGCATCTTTCTTGAGTTCGATAGCAATACGAAGACCATCACGGTCAGACTCATCACGAACCTCAGCGATACCTGCTACCTTGTTATTGACACGGACTTCATCGATTTTCTTGACCAGGTTAGCCTTATTGATTTCATAAGGAATCTCAGTGATAACGATTTGTTCCTTACCACCTTTCAGTTTCTCGATTTCAGTCTTAGAACGAACAACCACGCGCCCTTTACCAGTTTCATAGGCCTTTTTGATTTCGTCTCGTCCTTGAATAATGGCTCCTGTAGGGAAGTCTGGTCCAGGCAAGAATTCCATCAACTTATCAACCTTGGCAGTTGGGTGATCAATCATGTAGACTGTCGCATCAATGACTTCAGCCAAATTATGTGGTGGAATATCTGTGGCATAACCAGCTGAAATACCTGTAGAACCATTGACCAAAAGATTTGGAAAGGCTGCTGGCAAGACAGTTGGTTCTTTCTCGGTATCGTCGAAGTTCCAAGCAAAAGGAACTGTCTTTTTCTCGATATCTTGAAGGAGATAACCTGCAATCTCAGACAAACGGGCCTCGGTATAACGCATTGCCGCAGGCGGATCTCCATCCATAGAACCATTGTTACCGTGCATTTCAACTAGAATCTCACGGTTTTTCCAGTCCTGAGACATACGAACCATGGCGTCATAGATCGAAGAATCCCCGTGTGGGTGGAAATTCCCCATGATGTTACCGACAGACTTGGCCGACTTACGGTAGCTCTTGTCAAAGGTATTGCCATCCTTATTCATCGAATAAAGAATACGACGTTGAACCGGCTTCAATCCATCCCGAATGTCTGGCAAAGCCCGGTCTTGAATAATGTACTTGGAGTAGCGACCAAAGCGCTCTCCCATGATGTCCTCAAGGGACATGTTTTGAATGTTAGACATAATAATTCTCTTTTTAGTGTTTTATTGTAAAGTAAATCTATATTTTATAAATTTAACTGTTTCTTTGTAGGTAGTGAGAAAAGAAGAGCAATCCTACTAATCCTAGAATAAATAAAAGATTAATTTTAATAACAAATAAGCTAAGTAGGGTATTAATTAGGCCGTGAAAAATGGCGCAAAAAAGGATCGACTTAGTCTTTTTGAAAACAGCTGCCAGAAGAATACTGAGATAAATTGCAAATAGACTGAATAATATAAAAGGCATACCACTTTGGGAACTTCCAATCACAAACCATAAAGGTATATGCCATATTGCCCAAATACAACCTGTTATCAAACCGGAAATCCAAAAGGAGAATCTAGTTTCCAAAGTTGGGTGCAAGATGCCTCGCCATCCCAATTCTTCTTCTCCACCATAAACACAGACTGCACTCAAAAAAACAACAAACAAATTTCCTAGTGGAAAAGCCGGATTAAGCTCCTTAGATGAGAAAGCAATGACACCTGTCTGCGCGAAAATTAGTAAAAGAAGTAACAAAATATATTTCTTTGAGTCCCCTAAGATAAAAGAGACCATGCTTTTAATGGATTTTTGAGGCAAACAAGAAATGGCTGCAATTGTTGGACCGAAACCTCCTAGTAAATGGAGAAAAACTCCTAGTGGACTTGTTAGACTTAAGAGGCTCATTTGCGTCAGAAAAGCGAGTAATTCCCAACCAAATCCCCAAGAAATGAGAAAACTAATCAGTAAAAATTTTGTTATCTTATTATTTTGTAAATGTTTCATTTGTTTCGAGTCTCTCCTCAGCATACTTAATCATCTTCTCAGCCACTTCTTTATCGTAGTCAAAGCCCAGCTTTTGAGCAAGTCTTTGAGCTTCTCTATGGAAAAGTTGCATCGTAGTCAATAAAGACTGAGTGATTTTATCTATACTTGAAAAATCAAGCAAATCTGAGAATTCCTTCTTTTGCTCAGCAGGTAAATAGTTGAAGAGATACTTGTAGTTCTTGCCGATATCGACTTTCCCCCTATCACTTGCAACCTGCCAAGCCAAAATTTTCAAGAGTTCTTGCTGACAAATACCATAGAGATGATCCGTCACATAGATAACCTGATGGCGACAGAGTCCTTTGACCACGTAAGCCGACACCCACCAAAATTCATTGCAAGTTTTTTCAAAATCCGTCTTACTAGCTGGGCTTATCCAGAAACGCTGAGGACTGGGAGAATAAGACTCAAACAAACCCTTCTCATCTACTAAAACTGTGAATCCTGCCTCACTATCCACCCACTCGTTGATGTGATCTTTAGGACAGAGGGTTAGATCAATGCGATTCCCATCTTCAAAAAGCATGAGGTAGAGACGACGGTTTCCTAGAATATTATGCTGCTCAATCAGACGATTGCCAAACTGGTCCAACCAAGCAAGATTGCTTGTTAGAGTATCTAAGTCGTCCACGATATAGACCACATCATAGTCTTGAAACTCATCTTTTGGTGCTTTTGTATCAGTCCGTGAACCAGACATGGCAACAGCCTCGACTTGTAAAGTTTGGGCAGTCTGTAAAATCACATCGAGCATTTCTGTTTCTGTTCTCATATCAATACCTACATGGGTCTTCTAACTTGATTATGTTTTTATAAATTCAATACTTTCATAATTTTTTAATCCCCATTCTTTAAGAGTATTCTTAATAGACTTTTCATCATCTTTGCTAAAATCATCAATAAAAACTTTTACATTTGGCAATATTTCAAATATCCTTTGAAAGTACAGTTTATCTGGGGAATCTTGTTCTTTTAGATTAAAACCAATAAAATAAATTTCAGTTACATCAGAAATTCTTTCCAGAAAGTTTTTCATTGCATTAGATTCTAATCTGGCCTTTACAGGCTTTCTAACAGCCTCAATGCTAGAATCTATGTACGAATTTAAAGAAAGTGGATTAAAATCCTCCTCTACTTCCTCTTCTACATTATGACCAACCAAATACTCTCTTGTCCTAATGCTTCCATGTATATGAAAAATATCCTCTTCTCGAATTCCATATTTATCTTCCAATACCATTGTATAGTTAAATGTTAGATATAGTGCAACTCCCTTTGAATCTAGTACACTTTCCTTAGTGGGTAAAAAATGTTCATACTCTTCCGATTTTGAAATCGTATTAATCCATCCACTAAACAAACTATTCGTCGCATATTGATAAAAATTTTTTAATAATTCTGAAAAATCTTCTATATAATGTGCTGTTTGAAAAGGATCTAAATCTCCTTCATCGTCATAGAAACTATTCAGTTCAAATTCGATATTACTTATCTTTGCCAAAGAGTTCTCAAAATCTCTCCAGTCTTTTTTATCTTCAACTATCAATGAGATTAACTCGTAATATTTCTTTGCAACCTCTCGATCATTATACAATTCCTCACCATGATTACCTGTAGTAGAGGAAGGGATCTCAAAATCATAAAAAGAAATATTTCTGATTTCAGACAGTTTATCTAATTCTATATCAACTTGAGAATTACAAGACTGCTGATATACAAATTTTTTAAAATTCAAATAACTCGTCTTTAAACCATGAGCAAGATCAAACCCATTTCCGATAACAAATAATTTTTCCATAACACTCCTTTAATATGCATACATTTCTTAAAACACAGTCGCTTCTTCCAGCGTAAATTTGACATTATCCTCAATCCACTTACGACGTGGTTCGACCTTGTCTCCCATGAGGACGTTTACGCGGCGTTCAGCGCGTGCTAGATCTTCGATTGTAACACGGATAAGAGTGCGGGTTTCTGGATTCATGGTTGTTTCCCAGAGTTGATCGGCATTCATCTCACCAAGCCCCTTGTAGCGTTGGAGGGTAGCTCCTTTGCCAAACTGCTTACGAAGTTCTTCCAGTTCTCCGTCTGTCCAAGCATAAGCCACTTCTTCTTTCTTGCCTTTACCTTTGGACATCTTGTAAAGAGGCGGAAGGGCAATATAGACATGTCCTGCCTCGACAAGTGGACGCATGTAGCGATAAAAGAATGTTAAGAGAAGGGTTTGAATGTGGGCACCATCGGTATCCGCATCGGTCATGATAATGATCTTATCATAGTTGGCATCTTCAAGGGAGAAGTCTGCTCCAACACCCGCACCGATGGTATAAATCATGGTATTGATTTCTTCATTTTTAAGGATATCTGCCATCTTGGCCTTGGCTGTATTAATAACCTTACCACGAAGAGGCAAGATAGCTTGGAACTTGCGGTCACGGCCTTGCTTAGCAGAACCACCGGCAGAGTCTCCTTCGACCAGGTAGAGTTCGTTCTTAGCTGGATTTTTAGACTGGGCTGGCGTTAGTTTACCAGAAAGCAATCCCTTATCTTTTTTGTTTTTCTTTCCATTTCGGCTCTCATCACGCGCCTTACGTGCAGCTTCACGGGCATCACGGGCCTTAATAGCCTTACGGATCAGATTAGAAGCCAACTCCCCATTTTCCATAAGGAAGAAGGTCAACTTATCCGCCACAATTCCATCCACAACTGGACGAGCTAGTGGACTTCCAAGTTTGTCCTTGGTCTGTCCTTCAAATTGCAAATGTTCTTCAGGAACCAAGATAGAAAGAACAGCTGATAAACCTTCACGGTAATCTGACCCTTCAAGATTTTTATCTTTTTCCTTGAGAAGGCCAGTTTTTCGCGCATAGTCATTCATGACTTTGGTAATGGCAGACTTGAGTCCCGTCTCATGCGTTCCACCGTCTTTGGTACGGACGTTATTAACAAAGGATAAGATGTTATCTGAAAATCCATCATTATACTGGAGGGCTACTTCTACTTGAAAACCATTATCTTCCCCTTCAAAGTATAGGACAGGCGTCAAGGTTTCCTTGTCTTCATTGAGGTAAGAAACAAAGTCTTGCACCCCATTCTCATAGTGAAACTCAATAGCTTCATCTGTTCGCTTGTCCGTTAATGACAAGGTTACATTCTTCAAGAGAAAGGCTGACTCATTGAGACGCTCTGAAATGGTATTGTACTTGAAGTCAGTCGTAGAAAAGATACTAGCATCTGGCATGAAGGTAACTTTAGTACCTGTCTTAGACTTAGGTGCCGTTCCAACCTTTTCTAGAGTGGTAACTGGCTTGCCTCCATTTTCAAAACGTTGTCTATAAACTGCTCCATCACGAGTAATTTCTACCTCTAACCAACGAGAGAGGGCATTGACGACAGAAGAACCAACCCCATGGAGACCACCTGATGTCTTATAACCACCCTGACCGAATTTTCCTCCGGCGTGAAGGATGGTAAAGATAACCTCTACCGTTGGAATTCCCATAGCGTGCATTCCAGTCGGCATTCCACGTCCGTGGTCTTGAACCGTTAAACTTCCGTCTTTATTAATGGTCACATCAATACGATCGCCAAACCCAGACAGGGCTTCATCGACCGCATTATCAACGATTTCCCAGACTAGGTGGTGGAGACCAGCACCATCGGTCGAACCGATATACATCCCTGGACGTTTTCGGACCGCATCCAACCCTTCTAGCACCTGAATGGCGTCATCATTATAATTGTTAATATTGATTTCCTTTTTTAACACAAGGAACCTCCTATTCGTTCATCTTTACTATTTTACAGGTTTTCTAGGGATTTTGCAAAATTTTTCTAATTGAGCAGGTTTGAACTCAATTGTTTATTCTTCAAAAAAAGAAACCAAGACGAGAGTCTCAGTTTTCTTTTCCTTTAACTTGACTTGTTGCAATATCTTCACCAAACCATTTTTGGCTAATTTCTTGGAATTTTCCATCTTGATACAATTCCACAAAAGCTTGATTCAAATTCGCTAACAAGGTCTTATCAGCTGGTCTCACTCCAACTGCAAAAGACTCGCTCTCAAAACCAGCTGGAAAAATCTCATACTGGTCTAAAATTCCTTCAGTTTCAAGATAATAATTGGCATAAACACGGTCAATTAAAAGAGCATCAATCCGATCATTTTGCAAGTCAATCAAGGCTTCGTTAAAACTCTGATATTGGTTAGCTTTTTGATCTTTTACGATATTTTTTAAGAGTTCTGGTTGGGCTTCGAAATCTATATAACCAGAAGATCCTGCTTGGGCACCCAAAATCTTACCTGTCATATCAGACACAGATTGGATATTTTGCGATTTTTTTGAGACTAGAACTTGTTGATTTTCCATGTAGGGAATGGTAAAAGCAACCTTTTCACGGCGTTCATCAGTCGCTGAATATCCATTCCAGATAGTATCAATAGTGCCGTTTTGAAGTTCTGTTTCCTTCATATCCCAATCAATGGGTTGAAACTGTACCTTGAACCCCAGTTTCTCAGAAACAGCCTGGGCTAAGTCAATATCAAATCCGACATATTGACCATTCTTTTCTTCAAAGCCCATGGGAACAAAGGTATTGTCAAACCCGATGGTAATTGTACCCTGTTCTTGGTATTTGTCCCAATTATCGACTTTGGGATCACTAGCTTTTTGTGTGCATCCTACCAGGAAAAAAGCCAGAAAGAATACCAAAACAAGGCTGATTTTCTTTCGATTCATAGATACCTCCTACTTAGGCTCTACTTTGAGAATCTGGTCAGCAATATTCTCTGCAAACTGGAGATCGTGAGTCACGACAATTTGAGTCATACCTAATTCTCGATTTTGTAGGATCAGTTTTTCAACCTCAAGACGCAACTCAGGGTCAAGGGCTGAAGTTGGTTCGTCATAACCAATCACTTCTGGATCAATCATCATAGCGCGCGCTAAGGCAACCCGTTGCTTTTGACCACCAGATAATGAGAATGGATAAGCATCCGCATGAGCTTCGAGACCCAGACGAGTTAACAAGTCGACTGCCTTCTTCCTGGCATCTGCTTCAGACATTCCCATAGTCTTGATGGGTGACAAAATCAAGTTCTCCATAACGGATAAGTGAGGAAAAAGCTGAAAATCTTGAAAAACAAAACCTAATAAATGACGCTTTTCAAGTTCATCCAAAGGTAGGGATTCTCCATTATAAAAAATCTCACCTGAATCAATGGTTTCAAGTCCAGCTAACATTCTAAGCAAGGTTGTCTTCCCACCACCAGAAGGTCCAACGATGGCCAAAATTTGCTTTTCAGGAATTGTTAAACTGAAATTGGATAAAATTTCTTTTTTTCCAAATTTTTTGCTGATATTTTTTAACTCTAACATGGATAACCTCCTATCTATAGTAGCTAAATTTCTTCTCAAGCTTCTTAGCTAAAATCGTAACGATACCAATCATAAGAAGATAGATAGCTCCAGCTAGAAACATTGGAATCAAGCTAGCATCACGATTGGCTGCAGTACGACTGGCTAGGATTAAATCTGAAATACCGAGTGCATAGACCAGAGAAGTATCCTTAACCAAACTCATAACCTCGTTAAATACACTTGGTAAGACAATCTTGGTCACCTGTGGCAAGATGATATAGCGAACGGTATCGATAGGATTAAATTTCAAAACCTTAGCTGCTTCGTATTGCCCCTGAGGAATCGTTGCAATTCCTCCACGGAAAATTTCAGCAAAGTAGGCTGCATAATTAAGCGTGAAGGCAATAATAGCGGCTGGCACCCGATCTAGTCGAATCCCGATACTTGGCAAAACATAATAGATAAAGATTAACTGCAAGAGCAAGGGTGTACCACGCATTATCCAGATGTAAATGTCAATTATGTAATGGAGGGGTTTCCAATGGACCTGTAAGCAAAAGGCAATCAAAATACCTAAAGGGATTGAAAAGAGCAAGACCAGTGCAAAAACTTGTAAAGTCATTGTAGCACCGCTCAATAAACTTGGTAATATCTCGAATAAATAAGACATATTCCACCTCCTAAAAATAATTGTTCCTATTATAGCATAAATAAACATAAAATCAAAGATTTTCAGAAATTTCCATGAATTTTTAAAACTTTAGCCTTAATTTCCGAACAATAGTGTTCATGAGAAAATTTTTCTACTTACATAAAGTATCAGATGTCACAATTTGAGAATAGATTCCTTCCGCTTCTCACCAATTTCATGGTATAATAGATGCATGATGACAATAGTATTATTAATTTCTGCCTATCTGCTGGGGTCAATCCCTTCAGGACTTTGGATTGGACTAGCCTTCTTTAAGATAAATTTACGTGAACATGGTTCTGGCAATACTGGAACAACCAATACCTTCCGTATTTTAGGTAAAAAAGCGGGTATGGCAACCTTCGTGATTGACTTTTTCAAAGGAACCATCGCAACCTTGCTTCCCCTTATCTTCCATGTACAAGGAATCTCTCCTCTTATTTTTGGTCTCTTAGCCGTAATCGGACATACTTTCCCAATTTTTGCAGGATTTAAGGGGGGTAAAGCTGTCGCAACCAGTGCTGGAGTTATTTTCGGATTTGCTCCTCTATTTTGCCTCTATCTAGCAGTAGTCTTCTTTGGAACCCTTTATCTAGGAAGCATGATTTCTCTCTCTAGTGTTACTGCTGCCCTTGCTGCTGTACTTGGGGTGATCCTCTTTCCGCTTATCGGTTTCCTACTGCCAAGTTACGATTTATTATTCGTAGCGATTATCCTAGCTCTCGCAGGTTTAATTATTATCCGCCACAAAGATAATATCAATCGTATTCAAAACAAAACTGAAAACCTAGTTCCTTGGGGGCTAAATCTCACCCATCAAAAACCAAAAAAATAGAGAAGAGGATGGGATATATAATAGATTGAATTTAGAATAGTACGTTATGGATTCTAAAACATTTTTAGAAATCAATTTGACTTTCCTAATCTCTCTGTTCATATCTTATTTCAATCCACTATAAAAACGAAGTTTTCGCCAGAGTTTCATTTCAAATACTAAAAAACGAGGTCGGGATTTTTCCCAGCCTCGTTTGTGTTTATTTAGATTTGATATAGTTGATACCATCCGCCTTCGGTGCAACAGCTTTTCCAAAGAAGGCTGCTAGGACGACGATGGTCAAGAGATATGGTGCAATCTGCAAGTAAACAGTTGGAACTCCCTGTAAGAAAGGAAGTTGTGAACCAATAACTGCCAAACTCTGTGATAGTCCGAAGAAGAGACTTGAAAGCATAGCTCCTACAGGATTCCACTTCCCAAAGATCATAGCTGCAAGAGCGATAAATCCTGGTCCTACAATCGTTGTAACTGAAAAGTTGACGGAAATTGACTGAGCATAGATAGCTCCTCCGATTCCTCCAAGGAAACCTGAAATCACAACTCCAAGATATCTCATCTTGTAGACATTAATCCCCAATGTATCCGCTGCTTGTGGGTGTTCACCAACTGAACGAAGGCGAAGTCCAAAGCGTGTTTTGAAAAGGATAAACCATGCTAAGAATGAGAAAGCAATCGCAAGGTAACCAAGTAAACTGGTTGACTTGAAGAAGATATCTCCTAGAAATGGAATATTGGCTAAGACTGGGAAATCAAAACGTCCAAAGGTTTGAACCAAGTTGTCCGTCTGCCCCTTGTTATAGAGGACTTTTACCAAGAAAACAGCCAAGGCGGGCGCCATCAAGTTTAGCACAGTACCACTGACAACATGGTCAGCACGGAAATGAACTGTAGCCACTGCGTGAATGAGCGAGAAGATAGCTCCGACTAATCCACCAACTAGAAGAGCCAACCAAGGAGTCGCTGCTCCTAAATCTTGAGCAAATTCAAGGTTAAAAACAACTCCAGAAAAGGCACCCATGACCATGATTCCTTCAAGACCAACGTTAACAACTCCACCACGTTCAGAGAAAACTCCTCCGATACTTGTGAAAATAAGTGGTGCTGAGTAAATCAACATTGAAGAAACCATAAGGGTTAACATTGTTGTAATCGACATCCTTATTTACCTCCTTTAAGTTGTTTTCTTGGTTTGACAAAGCGTTCGATGATGTAATGAACACTGACAAAGAAGATAATTGAGGCTGTAACGATACTTACAAGCTCAGATGGCACTTGAGCAGCATTCATACCAGGTGCTCCAACTTGAAGTACTCCGAACAAGAAGGCTGCAAATAGAATTCCAATCGGTGAGTTTGCAGCGAGTAGACTAACCGCCATTCCGTTAAAGCCGATCGCCAATGATGAACCTTGGACATAAACGTTTTGGAAGGTCCCAAGTCCTTCTACAGCTCCACCTAGACCTGCAAGAGCACCTGAGATAATCATTGATAGGATAATGGTGCGTTTCGCTGAAATACCTGCGTATTCAGAAGCATTTGGATTGAGACCAACTGCACGGATTTCAAAACCGAGAGTTGTCTTCTTAAGCAAGAACCAGATAACTGCAACTGCAATGATAGCAAAGAAAATACCGATGTTCATCCGAGAATTTCCTGTTAGCTCAGCAAGCCATGGTGTCTGATAGGTTGCATTGGCACTAACACGAATGGATGAGTCAGTACTCTGCATAATATCTTTAGGGAAGTGGTGGATAAAGGCATTTCCCACATAAAGAACAATGTAGTTCATCATGATGGTAACAATAACCTCAGATGTTCCAAGATAAGCTCTAAGAACACCTGGAATCGCACCAACAATCCCCCCTGCAACTAGCGCAATGATAATGGTTGCGAGAATCAATAAAGGACGTGGCATATCAGGATGAGTCAGGGCAAACCAACCACTAAGAACCCAACCCGCGAGGGCTTGTCCAGGAAGCCCCACGTTAAAGAAGCCAGCACGACTTGCAACTGCAAAGCCTAGAGCGATCAAGACTAATGGCCCCATAGCACGGAAAATTTCACCGATACCACGAACACTACCAAAGGCCGTATAGAACAATTCTTCATAGCCCCAGATGGCATCATAGCCAAAAATCCACATGACGATGGCTCCAAGCAAGATTCCAAGGAAAACAGAAATCAAGGGAACCGAAATTTGTTGTAATTTTTTAGACATCACTCTTCTCCTTTTCCAAGTTTCCACCAGCCATCAAGACACCAAGCTCTTGCTTGTTGGTTGTTTCTGGTGTCACAATCCCTTGAATCTTACCATCGTGGATAACGGCAATTCTGTCAGAGACATTTAAAATCTCATCCAACTCAAAGCTGACTACAAGGACAGCTTTACCATTATCACGTGCTTCAATCAAGCGTTTGTGAATGTACTCAATGGCACCGACATCCAGACCACGAGTTGGTTGGCTGACGATAAGGAGATCAGGATCTCGATCAATTTCACGAGCGATAATCGCTTTTTGTTGATTTCCTCCTGAAAGTGCTGCTGCTGGTACTATCTCACTAGCGGCACGAACATCAAACTCTTCCATCAATTTTTTTGCATGAGAAATGATATTTGTGTAATTAAGAATTCCATTCTTGCTAAGTGGTTCTTTGTAATAGGTTTGTAGAGCGATATTTTCTGAAATCATCATATCCAAAACCAAGCCATCACGATGGCGGTCTTCTGGAACGTGTCCCACACTCATTTCCGTGATTTGACGAGGATGTAAGCCAGAGATAGATTGACCTTTTAACTCTACGCTACCTGACTCGATTTTACGAAGTCCTGTAATAGCTTGGATCAATTCAGACTGACCATTTCCATCAATCCCGGCAATCCCAACAATCTCACCAGCTCGAACATCGAGAGAAAGATTTTTAACTGCTGGAACCCCACGGTTTTCATTGACTACTAAATCTTTGATAGATAGTACAACTTCTTTTGGTTGAGCTGGCTGTTTCTCAGTTTTGAAGGAAACTGAACGTCCGACCATCATTTCTGCCAGGTCAGCATTGGTTGCACCAACAATCTCAACAGTCTCGATAGATTTACCACGACGGATAACTGTAACACGGTCAGAAACTGCACGAATTTCATCCAACTTGTGGGTAATCAAGATAATTGATTTGCCTTCTTTGACCAAGTTCTTCATGATAGCCATCAACTCATCAATTTCTGATGGTGTTAAAACAGCAGTCGGTTCGTCAAAGATAAGAATGTCTGCTCCACGATAGAGAGTCTTCAAAATCTCAACACGTTGTTGAGCTCCGACAGAGATATCCGCTACCTTAGCAGAGGGATCTACCGCCAAACCATAGCGTTCAGACAATTCATTGATTTCTCGAGTTGCGCGAGCAATATCTAGCACACCGTTTTTGGTCAATTCACTTCCCAAAATGATATTTTCAGCAACTGTGAAGGCCTCAACCAACATAAAGTGTTGGTGAACCATCCCAATCCCTAGACTAGCAGCTTTCGATGGTGAATCCAGTTTAACAACCTGTCCATTTACCACAATTTCACCACTAGTTGGTTCTAGAAGCCCTGCTAGCATGTTCATAAGGGTGGACTTCCCAGCTCCATTTTCTCCTAAAAGTGCATGAATTTCACCTTTACGAAGTTCAAGGTTAATCTTGTCGTTAGCGACAAATTCACCAAAAACCTTGGTAATTTCACGCATCTCAATGACATTTTCGTGTGCCATGTGCTCTTCCTTTCAGAGTTTTATTTTGTTTCAATAAAACCTGCTAAAGAAACTTAGCAAGCTCTATTGAGACAAAATCAATTTGCCCCAATTCTTAAAGAAGCGGCCCCAGGCCGCTTCCTAAGAAATGACTTCCTTTATTTATTTTTCAGGAACTTTGATGCTACCATCAAGGATTTTAGCTTTTGCATCTTCAACAGCTTTTTTACCTTCTTCAGAAAGGTTTGTTACTGCCAAATCAACACCTTTATCCTTCAATGAATAAACGATAACTTGACCGCCAGGGAATTCACCTTTTTCAGTCTTGTTAGAGATATCTTGAACTGTAGTTCCAACTTGTTTCAATGTAGAAGCAAGCACGAAGTTTGATTCTTTACCATCTTTAGAAGTGTATTTACCTTCTTCTGCTTGGTCACGGTCTACACCAAGAACCCAAACTTTTTCGTCTTCATTTTTGCTTTCGTTGATAGATTTAGCTTCTGAGAAGACACCTGCACCAGTACCACCAGCTACTTGGTAAACTACGTCTGCACCAGCTGCGTATTGTGCTGCTGCAATTGTTTTACCTTTAGCTGCGTCACCAAATGATCCAGCATAGTCTACTTGAACCTTGATTGATGAGTCAACAGAGGCAACACCTGCTTTGAAACCTGCTTCAAAACGTGAAATAACTTCAGATTCCATACCACCTACAAAACCAATTTGTTTAGTTTTTGTAGTTTTAGCTGCTGCAACACCTGCAAGGTAAGCTGCTTCGTTGTCTGCGAAAGTAACGCTAGCAACGTTCTTTTGATCTTTGATAACATCGTCGATCAAAACGTAGTTCAAGTCAGCGTGTTCTTTTGCTGCTTCTTCAACAGCGTTGTGAAGGGCAAAACCAACACCGAAAATCAAGTTGTAGCTTCCCGCTGCTTGGTTCAAGTTGTTAGCGTAGTCAGCTTCACTTGTTGATTGGAAGTAAGTGTAGCCATTATCTTTTGAAAGATTGTGCTCTTTACCCCAAGCTTGAAGACCTTCCCAAGCTGATTGGTTGAATGATTTATCATCAACACCACCAGTATCTGTAACGATAGCTGCTTTAGTCTTCACATCAGAAGAAGATGCCGCGTTACGAGAAGAGCGATTACCACATGCAGCAAGTCCAAATGCTGCTACTGCAACTAGACCAAGGCCTAGCCATTGTTTCTTGTTCATTCCTGAACCTCCTAAATAAGATGCGCAACGAAGTTGCAAGTATGGATTGATTGGTCACAAGGACCCTTGCCACTCAGAGAGTGACACAGACTATTGCAAGTCTGTAAAAGAATATGGAAGTAATTCCCCGACCGTCATCTCGACCGTCGATTTATCTTTGGCAACTAGAGTCACCTTTAGATCTGGTTTAAAAAATTCGACCATAACTTGGCGACAAGCTCCGCAAGGAGAAATAGGTTTCTCAGTTTGACCATAGACAATCAACTCTGAAAACTCACGTTGTCCTTCAGAGACAGCTTTAAAAATGGCTGTTCTCTCACCACAGTTGGTCAAGGGGTAGCTAGCATTTTCAATATTGCATCCTGTGTATACACTTCCGTCCTTGGCAACCAGAACGGCACCAATTGGAAAGTGTGAATAGGGTACATAGGCGTTTTTACTAGTCTCAATCGCTAAGTCAATCAACTCAGTAGTCGCCATCTGCTAACTCTCCTTTTAAGATTGCTACACCAGCAGATGTTCCGATACGAGTAGCTCCAGCTTCAACAAAAGCTACAGCATCTGCATAAGAACGAGCTCCACCAGCAGCCTTTACACCCATATCAGGTCCAACTGTCTGGCGCATTAATTTAACATCCGGTAGGGTTGCACCACCTGTTGAGAAACCAGTAGAAGTCTTGACAAAGTCTGCTCCTGATTTCTGGGCTAGTTGGCAAGCCAAAACTTTCTCCTCATCAGTTAACAAACAAGCCTCGATTATAACCTTAACGAGTCTATCTCCGCTTGCTTCAACAACAGCTCGAATATCTGACTCAACTAAATCAGCATTCCCAGATTTAAGCGCTCCAACATTGATAACCATATCAATTTCGTCAGCACCATTTTGGATTGCTTCTTTGGTTTCATAAGCTTTGACAGCTGAAGTTGTGGCTCCAAGAGGGAAGCCTACTACTGTACAAACCTTGACATCAGTATCTACGAGTGCAGTTTTTGCATGCGAAACCCAGCAAGGATTGACACAAACACTGGCAAAATCAAAGTCTTTAGCTTCAGATAACAAACGATTAATTTGTTCTTCTGTTGCATCTTGCTTTAAAAGCGTATGATCAATGTATTTATTTAGTTTCATTTCGTTTTTTCCTTAAATTAGGAGATGATTTCAATGATTTCACGTGTTTTTATCGCTTCATCACTTATCTTAATTTTAACATAATTTTGGAAATCTGTAACTAGTTCCGGAGAAATTTTCCCATTTGTATATACTTTTGCGACAATTTCACCCTGTTTGACCGAATCTCCCACTTTCTTCTCAAAAACGATACCTGTCTCATAGTCAAGAGCATCTGTTTTAACGGCACGACCAGCACCCAATCTCATGGCAAAAAGACCAAATTCCATGGCTGGAAGTTCTGCGATAATACCATCCTCCTGAGCAGGAATGTCAACTACATGGTCAACTTTTACTGGACGATAGAGGTCTTCTAGGTCTCCTCCCTGAGCTACAACCATCTCTTCAAATTTCTGGAGTGCCTTACCGTTTTCAAGATGTTGCCTTACTTCCTCGACAGTTTTTTCAACATTTGCTAAAGATAGCATAATCTGAGCTAGCTCGCAAATAAAGTGGCTAATATCTTGACGTCCTTTACCTTGAAGAATTTCCAGTGCTTCTAGGATTTCTAAACGGTTACCAATGGCGCGTCCCAAAGGTTGACTCATATCTGTAATAACTGCTACTGTCTTACGACCTACAGCCTTACCAAGGTTTACCATGGTTTGAGCCAGTTGGCGTGCCTCGTCGACTGTTTTCATAAAGGCGCCTTCACCGACTGTTACATCAAGTAAGATAGCATCAGCTCCAGCAGCAATCTTTTTACTCATAACAGAACTAGCAATCAAGGGGATGGTATCAACTGTTGCTGTCACATCACGTAGTGCATAGAGCAACTTATCCGCTTTGACTAGTTGGTCAGATTGACCAATAACTGAGACCCCAATATCTTGAACTTGTTTGATAAATTCATCCTGACTTCGTTCAATCTGAAAACCTTTGATGGATTCCAATTTATCAATTGTACCACCCGTGTGGCCTAATCCCCTTCCGCTCATTTTAGCCACTGGGACATCAAAACTGGCTACCAAGGGTGCTAGGATTAAAGTTACCTTGTCACCGACACCACCCGTAGAGTGTTTATCAACCTTGACACCATCTATAGCAGACAAATCATACTCCTGACCTGTCTTAACCATATTCATGGTTAAATCAGAAATTTCTCTCGTGGTCATTCCTTGGAAGTAAACTGCCATGGCAAATGCTGACATCTGGTAGTCAGGAACAGCTCCTGCCACATAGCCTTCAATCAACCATTGGATTTCGTTCGAACTAAGTTCTTGCCCGTCTCTTTTTTTCTGGATTAGATCTACTGCTCTCATTCTTTCACACTTCTAAGGATATAATATCCCTTATCTTTTTTTACAATCTCGCAATTGCCAAATACATCTTCCATCTTGCTTTTGGCACTAGGAGCTCCTTGTTTCTTTTGGATGACAATAGTCAAATCTCCACCGTCTACTAAAAAGTCTATACTTTTTTCGATGATTTCGTGAACTACTTGCTTGCCTGCACGTATGGGCGGATTCGAAATGACATGGTTAAATTGTCCTTCTACCTGCTCATAAATATTAGACTGGAAAATAGTCGCTTGAACCTTGTTTTTTATTGCATTTTGCTGGGCTAAATCCAGGGCACGGTTATTGATATCCACCATAGTCGCCTGGGCATCATAAGCCTTAACCAAAGACAAGCCTATTGGACCGTAGCCACAACCAACATCAAGGATTTTTTCACCTTTTTGAACATCAAGACATCTTAACAACAACTGACTTCCGAAATCAACCATTTTTTTACTAAAGACACCAGCATCTGTTAAAAAGGTCATCTTTTTCCCAAGTAGCTCAACTCTAAGTTCATGAACATCATGGGCTGCATCTGGATTTTCTGCATAATACATTTTACTCATAGTTCTATTTTACCATAAAAATAAGTTATTTGTAAATCGTTTTCAAAGGTATCAAGCCCTTAAATCATGTTGTATTTCCACAAAAATAATATAAGTTCTGATTAGCATTAGGGCCCTAGTAAAAAGCTCCCTACTGCCATGGTAATCGGAAAAGCAAAGATACAAGCTAAACCAAAAAAGAAGAGCCACCACTTTCTTTCAAAGAATGCTAGCACAAGGTAGCCAAGACCTACGAGGGGCAATAAAATAAAAAGAACAAAAGTGGTCCAGTTATAGGAGTGAAGTCCGATAGAAAAGGAAAAATTAATCCAGTTGGGTGATAACCATAAAACAACTACAAATAGACTGATTAAAACCAAGATCTTTTCTCTTAATCTAGCTTTCATCTTAGCACCTCCTTTATAGGTTTTCCCCCTTATATTTTAACAAAGAAAGTGCTTTTTCTCAAATGGTCGGATGTCATTCTTTCCAAAATATGGTATACTAAGATATCAAACGAGGATATAGTATGACCAACGAATTTTTACATTTTGAAAAGATAAACCGCGAAACTTGGCAATCCCTGCATCGCAAAACAACTCCTCCCTTGACCGAGGAAGAATTAGATTCCATTAAGAGTTTCAATGACCAGATTAGCCTACAAGATGTTACTGATATCTATCTGCCACTAGCACATCTGATTCAGATTTACAAACGTTCCAAAGAAGACCTTGCCTTTTCAAAAGGTATTTTCCTTCAAAGAGAGAGCAAAGAACAACCTTTCATTATCGGAGTTTCAGGAAGCGTTGCGGTAGGTAAGTCAACTACTAGTCGTCTCTTGCAAATTTTGCTTTCTCGTATCGTTCCTGGAGCAAGTGTTGAACTGGTTACTACGGATGGTTTTTTATACCCAAACAGTGTCTTAATTGAGCAAGACATTCTCAACCGCAAGGGTTTTCCTGAGAGTTACGACATGGAAGCTTTGCTTAATTTCCTAGATCAACTCAAAAATGGGCAGGATGTTGATATCCCTGTTTATTCCCATGAAATCTATGATATTGTCCCTGGTCAAAAACAAAGAGTAGAAGCCGCTGATTTTGTCATTGTTGAGGGAATCAACGTATTCCAAAATCCTCATAATGCCCGTCTCTATATTACTGATTTCTTTGACTTTTCAATCTATGTCGACGCCGCAGTCGAGGATATTGAAAGCTGGTATTTGGATCGTTTCTTAAAACTTTTGAGCTTTGCTCAAGATGATCCAGGCAACTATTACTACCGTTTCACTAAACTTCCTCTTGGTGAAGTCAAGGATTTTGCCCACCAAGTTTGGACCAGTATCAACCTCACCAATCTCCAAAATTACATTGAACCGACACGAAATCGTGCCGAGGTCATTCTCCATAAATCTAAAAATCACGAAATTGATGAAATTTACTTAAAAAAATAATTTTCCCTTGTCAAAACGTAAGTTTTCAGATATAATGGTATAGTTAGTAAAAATGGAGGTAAGAACATTGGCAAACATTAAATCAGCTATCAAACGCGCTGAATTGAACGTTAAACAAAACGAAAAAAACTCAGCTCAAAAATCAGCTATGCGTACTGCTATCAAAGCTTTTGAAGCAAACCCATCTGAAGAACTTTACCGTGCTGCCAGCTCAGCTATCGATAAAGCAGAAACTAAAGGTTTGATCCACAAAAACAAAGCTAGCCGTGATAAAGCACGTCTTGCAGCTAAACTTGGTTAATTATTAACTGCATACAAAATGAGCTCTTCGGAGCTTTTTTTGTGCACATTTTCTGGAGGGTTATTATGAAAATAGCTATCATTGGATATTCTGGATCAGGAAAATCTACTCTAGCAGAAAAACTAGCTAGGCACTACTCTATCCCAAAACTTCATATGGATACTCTCCAATTTCAGCCAGGTTGGCAGGACAGTGACCGTGACTGGATGTTGACCGAGATGAAAAGCTTTCTCACCAAGCATGAAGATTGGGTCATTGATGGGAATTATTCTTGGTGCTATTACGAGGAAAGAATGCAGGAAGCTGACCAGATCATCTTTTTAAACTTCTCTGCTTGGAATTGTTTGCTAAGAGCCTTTAAGCGCTATTTAAAATACAGAGGAAAAGTGAGAGAAAGTATGGCTAAGGGATGCCCCGAGCAATTCAACTGGGAATTTATCCGTTGGATTCTCTGGGATGGACGAACAAAAAATGCAAAGGAAAGATACCAACACTTAAACAATACTTACGGAGAAAAGATGCGCATTCTCCATTCTCAAGCAGAGATTGATTGTTTTTTGCGATCTTTAAAAAAGTAAACAATATAGTAGCATTTCATTAAAATCAGCATGTACTAATTGACTAAAAAAGAGAGTGGGACAGAAATCGGTAATTCGTTAGAATTCGATTTCGTCATCCCACCTCCGCACAGTTGAGTAGGGCTGTAAAAGCTGAAGAAATCAGCGTAGTAGAGCCCACTCAACCACTGCGTCTTGCTCGACAATTGAGAGGCTAGGACTTTTGTCCCAGCCTCTTTTCTGTTTCATTTTATTCAACAATCAAGAAGAACTCAATCAATTTATCAATCAAATATGAGATCCCCTAGAAATGAAGAGAATCTTGTTCATAGTTTCTGAGTTCGTGATACAAAAAAACTGAAGGAAGTAAAGTCATACTTCTTTCAGTTTTTTATTGTCTCAATTTAGAAAAAACTTCTCCAATCTTACCTTCGATAACTAAATCAGCTTGGCTGTCTTGGGGAGTGCTGGATTTGTTGATAACGACAAGATTTGACCCTGAAAAATAATTGATTAGGCTAGCTGCAGGGTAAACAACTAAGGAAGTTCCACCAATGATCAACAAATCTGCTTGCTGAATGGCTCGAGCTGCTCGACTAAATACATCCATATCTAGAGGTTCCTCATAAAGGGTTACGTCAGGTTTGACCACCTTACCACAATCTAAGCAGTGGGGAACTGGACCCTCAAGTGCCAAAAATGCATTCAAATCATAAAAGCGATGACAACCCAAACAATAATTACGATCTGCACTACCATGCAGTTTCAAAACTTTCTGAGATCCTGCTATTTCATGGAGGCTATCGATATTTTGCGTCACAATCGCCTTTAATTTACCTGTTTTTTCCAACGACGCTAGATAATCATGTGCTAAATTCGGCTTGGCATCTGGATAGACCAGATACTTTTTGTAGAAATCAAAAAAATCCTCTGGATAGCGCTCAAACATAGTGCGTGAAACCAGTTGCTCGGCAGTAAAATGGCGCCCCAACTTAAGACTATAAACACCATCAGAACTACGAAAATCTGGAATATTAGACTCTGTAGAAACCCCTGCACCACCGAAAAAGACAATTCTCTGACTTTGATCAATAATACCTTGTAGTTGTTCAATTTTATCCATTTTGTACCCCTAGGAATTTTCAAGTTAAAAAGTTGAAAGTCTTGACTTCTTGTCAACTTGGCTTCCAACTTTATTTGATTATTATGAGGTCTTAAACTAACTCCTGTTAGTCCTTTGATACAATTAGGCTTTCTTCAATTTCCTTATTCTTACCTATTTCAGGATTGATTCATTGTTGGTGGTTATCATTTTGAGAACAAGAGAAATCATTCTGAATAGAGCCTACCTTTAGTCAGCAATCAATGTTCCCAAACCAACCTTCATCATATCAGTGAAGGTGTTTTGACGTTCTTCTGCTGTAGTGTCCTCTTCTGGATTAACCAAGCTATCAGAAATCGTCATAATAGCTAAAGCATCGACGTGGTGTTGGGCAGCAAGATAGTAAAGAGCTGCTGCTTCCATTTCTACAGCTTTCACACCCCATTTACCAAGCTCGATATTCTTTTCACCATAGTTTGAATAGAAAACGTCTGATGACAAGACATTTCCGACGTGAGTAGTCATACCAAGGTCTTTGGCAATATGGTAAGCCTTATCTAGCAAGTCAAAACTTGCGATTTGTGGGAAATCGTATTGAGGCCAATCGTTGCGGATGATGTTTGAGTTGGTTGCAGCAGCTTGTGCCAAGACCAATTCACGGACGTGAACATCCTCATTCAAAGATCCAGCCGTTCCCACACGGATCAATTTCTTTACTCCGTAGTCGACAATCAATTCACGAGCATAGATAGAGATTGAGGGCATACCCATCCCTGTTCCCATAACAGATACACGATGACCCTTGTAAGTTCCTGTGTAACCAAACATGTTACGGACTTCGTTGAAACAAACAGCGTCTTCTAAAAAGTTCTCAGCGATAAATTTCGCACGAAGAGGATCCCCAGGAAGAAGAATTTTATCAGCAATTTCACCTTGCTTAGCAGCAATATGGATAGACATAGTTAAGATATAAAGGGCGTAAAAGAGGCAAAGTAAAAATAGGAAATCCGACAAAGATGCCTCGCATCTAAGAGGATTTATCTTTTTTACACAGCCTCTAGCCCGGGTTCAATTTCAAACCCGAACTGCCCATCCTTTCTTTTTTAATTGAGTAATTAGAAAAGCTTTCCGCTCGTGTTCAAATCTGAACACATGCTCTACCTTTCTTTATTAAATGATATTAATTATAAATTTAAAATATATTTTGGATTAGAAAAACTAGAGTATTCTTATTAATTTTCTATTATCCTTGTCTTTGGTCGTAAGTATTTCTCCCAAGGGATTCGGTCCAGCATTTTAGCAAAACCAAATGCCAAGTAAGCAGTCACCAAAAGAAAAGGTATAGCATCTAATGATTGACCAGTGAAACCCATTACCAATCCAGTTGCAGACAGGGGAGCCTTCAAGGTCACAGCTAAAAAGCAAACCGAACCTAATAGCAAGACTGCTGGCTGGTTGCCACTACCTAAAATCATGGTCAAGAGTGCAGCTCCTGCCATCCCCAAGGCAAAAGATGGCGTAAGGGTACCACCATAGGCCCCTGCCCACAGAGTAATAAGAACGACCAGTGCTTTTAGGATAAACAAGAGGAATACTGTTTTGCCATTGCTACCATTCAATACTTCCTGAGCCATCATACGTCCATTTCCAAGTAGATGTGGAAAATAACTTGCCAACCCAGCAAGAAAAAGGAAAGCTGTAGGCAATGTGAGAAGTATTCGTTTATCTTTTATTCTGTTTGAAGACACTTCTTTACTTAAGCAACCAAAAAACCAAGCTAGTGGGGTTAAGAAAAGAAGTAATAAGGGAATAATCCACGTTTCCTTTAATGACCATGCAATGGCTGGAATCTGGTAGAGAGCCTGATCTGAAATAACCAAGCCTGCTGTATAGGTTGACACATAGGTAGTCAAACCGACTAAGACAAATCGTTTAATAGATAGAGCAATTCCTAGAGTTTCAAAAACAAAGAAGACACTTGTTAATGGAACCTGGTAGACAGCTGCTAAACCAGCACCAGCACCACAAGCAAGGAGAAAGATTTGATCCTTCTTAGAGAGAGAACATATTTTTCCAATTGGTCCTGCAAATAGAGCTCCAATCTCCCGTGGCGCAGCTTCCTTACCGATAGGTGCCCCTCCTCCAACCGCAATAATCTGCCAAATTGAATGAACTAGCTGTTTTAAAAAATGAAGTTTGTATTGTGATGTTTCATCTTTCATCTGCGCTTTGATGGAAAAAATCTTTGCTTTTCTTTGCAAGAAATACCAGACCAAGGCAGAACTGACACCCACGATGATTAAACTGAAGCCTATCCGTGATGAGGCAACACCATCTGTCAAGAATCCAGTGTTATGCTCTGACTGACCAAAAGCAATCCCTTCAACCAGCTCTAAAAGGTAATGGAGCAAAATTCCGAAAATACCTGAAACTAGCCCTAGCATGATGACCGCTAGAACTAATTTGAGGTTATAGGGGATTTTCTGAAGACTACTCCTCAACTCATGTACCATGATTATAATTCAGCAAGAATCGCTTTCAGCAATCCTTTGAAGTCTCCTTTGACGCGCTCAGTCACTTCCACTACTTCTTCGTGGTTGAGCTCTTCTTGGAAACCAGCCGCAAAGTTGGTAATACATGAAATACCAAGAACTTTCAAACCAGAGTGAGCCGCAATGATGACTTCAGGAACAGTTGACATACCGACAGCATCTGCTCCTAAAGTCTTATATGCACGGATTTCAGCTGGAGTTTCATAAGTTGGACCTGTCACACCGATATAAACCCCATCATCCAGTTTAATGCCCAATTTGTCTGCTACTTGATGAGCAGTCTCACGGTATTCTGGAGTGTAAGCTTTCGACATATCAGGGAAACGTGGACCAAACTCATCCAAGTTTTCACCAATCAATGGGTTTTGACCAGTCATATTGATGTGGTCAGTAATAGCCATCAAGGTACCAGGACCGAAGCCGATACCTCCAGCAGCGTTGGTTACAAGCACTCCTTCACATCCCAAAACTTTCATGACACGAACTGGGAAAGTCACAACTTCAAGAGGATTTCCTTCGTAGAAGTGGAAACGACCTTGAAGAGCCAAGACTTTACGTCCAGCAAGATCACCATAAACCAATTTACCAGCATGTCCGACTACTGTGGATTGACCCCAGTTTGGAATGTCAGAGTAGTCTACTACGACTGCATTTTCGATTTCTTCAGCCAATTCTCCAAGACCTGAACCAAGGATCAAACCGAACTCCGGCGCTTCAACTCCCTTTTCTTTCAAGAAAGCAGCTGTTTCATTGATTTTTGCTAATAATGTCATTGTCTGTCTCCTTTTTTATGTTTTAAAAATTGACCAATTTTGTCAAAGGTATTAGCGTTACGAATGGTAATATTGCGATAGAAAAGCATCTTAAGCAAGTGCTTGTGATAGGCTGTTTTAGAGTAGCTAGCTTCTGAAAATTTACCCCAGAAAATCCCTAATTTCCCAAAATGAAGCACTTCATCGACCAGTTCCAAACTGTTCACTTTCTCGATGACTTGATCCACATCCAATCCCTCAGTGTAAAAGAGCACATCCTTTCGAGCCATCTCATGATTCCACCAATCAGGAAGATTTCTAAGCTCCTTTTCATAGTCTTCAAGACTCAGCAAGGAAAAACTCTGAATAAATGGATAGCGTCTTTCAAAGAAAGCCTGTAAATTCTCCACTAGTTGAGTCTTTGGGATGCTTGTGGTAAAGAAAATGTTCCCACTATTGATGTAGGTTTCAACATTTTCTAATCCCAACTCCGTCAATTCTTGACGCAGTTGAGCCATGACCACCTTATTCTTTCCACCAACATTGATACCTCTAACCAGTAATGCAAAGCGATTCATCTTAAACCAATTTATCTAAGAAGCTTTCACCAATCATAGCCTTATCTACGCCAAAGTTATCAGCGATTGTTGCCGAAATATCCGCAAAATGACCGATTGGTAAGTGTCCATTTCCTTTTAGTGATGGGCTATAGACCAAAAGTGGAATGTATTCACGAGTATGGTCTGTACCTGCATAAGTAGGATCATTACCATGGTCAGCAGTAATCATGAGTAGATCATCTTCTCTCATAGCAGCGATAAGCTCTGGCAAACGTCCATCAAACTCGTGCAAGCAATCACGATAGCCGTGTGGATCACGACGGTGTCCATATAAAGCATCAAAGTCTACCAAGTTTGTAAATGAAAATCCTTTTTCAAACTCAGGTAGTCCCATTGTTTTGACCAAGGTATCCATACCATGACTATTTGACTTATTGTGACCCATATCGTGGTTGATACCAGCACCGTTGAAGATATCGCTAATCTTACCTACTGAGTATGTGTCAATACCTGCTTCATTCAGTTTATCCAACACAGTTGGTGCAAATGGTGATACAGCCAAGTCACGACGGTTTGCAGTACGTGTGAAGTTTCCAGGCTCCCCAACATAAGGACGAGCAATAATACGTCCGAGAAGAGCTGGACGCTCAAGGGTAATTGAACGAGCATATTCACAGATACGGTAGAGTTCATCCAAAGGAATTATATCTTCATGAGCTGCAATTTGAAGAACTGGGTCAGCTGATGTATAGATAATCAACTCGCCAGTTTCCATTTGACGTGGTCCAAAGTCATCGATGACAGCTGTTCCTGAGTATGGTTTGTTGGCTTCACGAATTACTTTACGACCTGAGAATTCTTCAATCTTTGTAAGGATTTCTTCTGGGAATCCATTCCAGAAAGTATCAAACGGTTCAGTGATGTTGAGGCCCATGATTTCCCAGTGACCGGTCATAGTGTCTTTACCTAGTGAAACTTCCTCAAGTTTAGTGTAGTAACCGCTAGGATTTTCCTCTACTGGGACCGTTTTAAGGGCTGTTTCACGTTCAATATTCCCAAGACCAATCTTAGCCATATTCGGTACATTCAAACCAACTGATTTAGAGATGTGTCCTAATGTATCAGATGCTCCATCTGGAACCCCTGCATTGACAAAGTTATTAGCATCTGGTGCCGCACCGATTCCTACAGAATCGAGTACCACCAAGTGAATACGTTTAAATTTTGACATCATTTGCCTCCTTTATTTCCCTTTTGTTGAAGTTAAAACCTGAACGCCAGCTTGCCCTGCAACAATTACTTTATCAACCATTTGATTAAATAAACCGTGCTCAACAATACCGACCTGAAGATCCAGTTGGTGACCAAAAGCAATCGGATCTTCAATAACACCTAAATCAAGATCAATGATGAAATTTTTCATATCCGTCACAAAGCGTTGGCCATCTTTTTCACGAAAACTTGGCTTATAACCAGCTTTTTCAAAACGACGGAAAACCTGTTCTGCTCCGTATTGGACAACTTCGACAGGTAGTTTGAAAGCGCCCAGTTTCTCAACCATCTTGCTCTCATCTACCACCCAGATATACTGTTTAGTTGGTGTCGCAACTACTTTTTCCATTAGAAGTGCACCACCGCCTCCTTTGATACCATTAAACTGACGATCCACCTCATCAGCTCCATCAACAGTCACATCAACCTCATCCACCTCATCAATAGACTTAAGCGGTATATTCAAGCCTTGTGCCTGATTCGTCGTTACACTCGAAGTCGTTACGGCTGTAATTTGAAGTCCTTCCTCCTTGATTCTACGACCAATCTCCTCTACGAAATAATAGGCAGTCGAGCCTGTTCCAAGTCCTACAACCATTCCATCGGTTACGAACTCAGCAGCCTTGATGCCTGCTATTTTTTTCAGATTTTCCACTTAAACACCTCCAAACAAAAAGCTACTTTTATTATAACATGAATACGCTTTAAATTCATCCTTGCACTAGAAAAACCCGAACATTTTATTTCGGGTTTTGTGATGTTTATTTAACCATGTCAGGATCGTAGTCATAAAATCCTGTGTCAAGGAAACGATTTTTGGGATGGAGTTTACGGACTTGCTCGTCCAACAAGAAAGCTTGGTCATGCGTAAAACTTCCCTCTTGAATCAAGCTACGGGCTTGGATGAAGAGTTTTGCAATCTCAACAAAATCTTGACCTGGAGTATATAGTCCTTCTAGTTTCCAATGAGTGAAACCATGCTCTACCAACTCTGGCAATTTGGTCATCAAATCAAGGTCATTGTTAGCAAAGATATGAGTCCCATGATTGTCTTCAAAAATAGAATAATGGCTCTCTGGGTCACTTGGCTCAGCCAAGAACAAGTCACGTTGACGAGATTTTTCATCATCAATCTGTGTGAAATTATAGTAGTTTTGCAAGAGTGGACGCTTCGAATGGTGGATGACACTAGCACCATATACCAAGACCTCAGCGGGAATTTCTAAAATTTCAGGCATTTTGAAAAGTTCTGCAGATGGGATTTCACGCGCCAAAACTGCTTCTGACGCTCCTGCTTTTTGTCCCCAGAAGTTAATCTGACGACTGCTTGTGACCATGGTTGAGGCATCATAGATAGTTTTAAAAGAATAACCATCACGATTGACAACATAAAAGACACCCGCATCTCCAACAGTAATGTAATCTGTTTTAATTTCTTCTAAGAAATCAAGGAAGGGGTTGATACGATCCATCATATCCTGATGCATAAGAGCATTGACCGCAACGATTAATTCCTTACCGGCATCATGAACAATTTTTGCAATTTCACGCAATTCTTCATGACTAAAGGTAGTAGGCAAACGAAGACCAAAATCTTTCTCACCGACATAAATGCGGTCGACACCAGCTTCAAGTAGCTGTTTTACTTGTTCAATACTTTCAGCAGTTGCTGTAATGATAATCTTTTCCATAGAGAAAATTATACCACATTTCTGCAAAATCAGCCATTTCTCAAAATGATAAATTTACTTATTCTTTTTGTAACCTTACTGTAATAATTTTTTTCTTGAAAAATGGTAAAATGAGAGAGTACTGTTAAGGAGAGAATCATGCCCGTAAGAAACTATCAACCGTATGAGTTTGAAGAAGAGGAAACTCAAACAGCGCTCTATCAAGACTATGTTCCAGAAACCACTTCCGTTGCTAGTTTGAAGGAAGTTCTTTTCTTTGTAAACATTGCTTGTTTTTGCGTCTTTTTAGCCTTGTTTAGCTTTATCTTTTTAGCCCTCAAGTTCAATACAGTTCTGGCTTTTAGTCTAGCCATTGCTTTGAGTTTGGTAGCTCTAAAGTTCCAACGTTCTATGATTAAGAAGAAATTTTATTAGACTCAAATAGGTCGGGATAAAAATCCCGACCTATTTTTTGTTTAACACGATGGCTATATGGCTGTGACTAGAGAAGCGATACTTGGTCTATCACTTTCTAAGTCATAGCCTTTTCTTATTTACTTTTTCGTTTAGATGGTGTTTGAATGGCGATTTTTACTTCAAAAATAGTACCATGAGGTTTGTTATCTTTGACACTGATAGAACCTTTAAGGGCGTCAACAATTTGTTTTGCTAAAGATAACCCTAACCCAAAACCACCTTTTTGACGAGTACGAGCCTTATCAACCCTATAAAAGCGATCAAAAATTTTCTTTTTATCTACTGCAGAAATACCGATTCCATCATCAGCTACTGACAAATAGAGATTACGCTCTGTCGCAGCGATGACAAAATAAATAACTCCTTCTTCTTCGGTATACTTGACAGCATTGTCAAACAAGATAGTCATCAGTTGCTTAAGAAGAAGCTTGTCTGTTATGATGGTCCGATGGATGCGATTTTCAAAATGAAAAACGCGGTTATTTTCAGATGCGATCATCTCATAGTTGGTAAAGGTTGTGTTAAAGAAGTCTGGCTGTACTTCTCCTAGTTCAGGATTGATACCATCATCACGACGGGCTAAATTTAGGAGATTGGTTGTTAAAAAGCGCATGTTTCGAACTTCTTCTAAACTAGAAGCAATACTCTCGCTAGATTCCATAATAGTAGCTTCCGGTTTTCGAAAAAGAGTTTCCAAGCGATTTTGAAGAACAGCAAGTGGAGTACGTAGCTCATGACTGGCATTTTCGACAAAACTCTGCTGCTTCTGCATACTTTCAAGCAAAGGTTTGACACTAACGCGAGCAAGATAAAGACTAGCAAGAATGGATATAATCCAGAAGCTAGCCATGACTACCACGATTAATTGCTCATGATTTTGACTGATTTGCTCTATCTGACTGGTATTCATCAAAACCGCTGCATACTTAATATTGGTCGAGACAGATTCAATATTCATCTCAGTCAGAATCACTCGATAAATCTCATCCTCCCCATAGCTATTCTGGACATGAAGCTGTCTAATGTGATTCAAATCTTTTTTATTAAATGTGACCCTATCAAGACCTAAAAATCGATTTCCAGCTACTAGTTGATTTAAACTAGAGTCCAATAAAATTACTTCCGTATTAGAACTGACTGTAGGTTTGCTATTTGAAGGTGGCCCTACCGATTCACTATTCAAATCTTTTACATCTTCTGTTGCACGGTTGACAGCCAACTGGATAACATCCTGAGGATTAGCACTGAGTGACAAGAGCTTCTCATCAACTGAGGTATAAAGACTCGAGTGCATAACCTGCAAGATAATCAAGGTCATAGCAGAGAAAATCAGAGTAAATACTCCAAAGTTACGGATAAAATAACTAAAATCCTCCGCATACCAATTCTTTTTAAATTTATTAAACATGTTTTAAAATATACCCAACACTACGCAAGGTTTGAAGGTTTTCAGCAAGGACTGATCCCTTTAATTTCTTACGAACTTTTGATACGTAGACTTCTACCACGGAGATGGTTGTGTCACTATCAAATCCCCACAAACGGTCAAAAATCTGGGTTTTGGGTAAGATAACATTTTGATTTTGGAGGAAATAAACCAAAAGATCAAATTCTTTACCTAATAGTTCAACAACAGTATCATTAACTCTAACCTCATTGGTAGATAGATTAACTGTCAAATCACCATAAGAAAGAGTATTTTCATTGAATTTGCCAGAACGTTTGAGAAGGGCCTGAATACGCATCTTTAGTTCTTCTAGATAAAATGGTTTTGTTAGATAATCATCTGCCCCAAGCTCAAATCCATGACCTTTGTCATCGAGACTTTCCTTTGCTGTCATGATAAGAACTGGTGTCGAAACGCCTTTTTCACGTAATTCTTTTAAGACTTGGAAACCATTTTTTTCAGGCAACATCAAATCAAGCAGAATCAAATCATAAACGCCACTTTCAGCCTCATAGAGACCTTCTTCACCATCAAAAACCTGCATGACATCCGCAAAATCATCTAGAAAGTCAAAAACTGAATTTGATAGTCCTAGGTCATCTTCCACTAATAGAATCTTGATCATCAAAAATTCCTCCTTATTATACCTATTATAGCAAAATTATCTTAAAAAAAACTCAACTTTCCTTGTTTTTCCAAGAGAAAGTTGAGTTTTTATAGCTTTTATAACCTTTGAATTTTAAGCATTTCCATATTGAGCAACAACTGCTTCAACTGCTGCTTTTTCACGCTTGATCAATTCAACGCGTGCTGCGATTTCCTTGATTCCCATACCGATGTTACGGCTAAGGGCAAGGTCAGAAAGTTGTGGCTCAAAGAAGGTCTTGTATTCTGTCAAGCGTTGCTCTGTCTTAAATACATGGGCAGGCAGAATAACAAAGCTATCAAAGCTCATATCTCCACCAAGAGCAGCCTTAATCCAATCCCAGTTTTCACGCGCCCAAGCCCAAACTGGTTCCTGAGTTTCCTTATGACCTAAGAACTGATAATACCATGCAGACAAATCTTGAGGTTTCACGACAAATTTGTCCTTCCAAGTTGCAAGAATCGTTTGGATGTTTTCTGCATCTGTCACATAAGCAAGCGCTGCTGCTAATTGATGCTTGAAAACTGCATCTGTGGCATGAGTATAAAGATCGAGATAAGTTGCGACCAATTCCTTAGTTTCATGGTGTTTCATTTCATTGATGAGAACTTGGGAACGAATGGCCGCTGGAAGACCTGCAAGATTTTCTTTATGGGATGCGAAGATTTGACTAGCAACCTGACTAGCTTCTTCATCATTTGAACGAATCATCATAGAAATTGTCAATTGACGAACCAATTCATCCTCATCTGATTCTCCGTCTTTAGCTTCAAAACCAAGACGGTCATAGTTATGACGAGCCAATTTAGCAACCAATGCTTTGAAGGCTCTTTCAACTTCTGTTCCTTCATCGATAAAGCGCTCAAGGGCAAAAATTACTTCAGAAACAGCTGAAACGACAAGGTAAGATTCTTCCTTAGCAAGTTTATCAAGAACTGGGAGCAAGTTAGCATAAGAAATGTGCCCTGCTTCAGCCAGCAAACGACGTTCTTGGACGATTTGAAGTTTACTTGTGTTATCAAGTTCTACTAGGTCTGCAAGCACAGCATCAAGTAATTGACCTTGATAGTCAGTAATGTAGTGGGCTGTATTTTCAGTGTTGAGACGAAATGCTCCTTCATTTTCAGCAAGAAGTGCTGCATAGCCGGGGATTTCGATACTTTCAGTTTCAAGTGTATCAGGCAAACCTTTCCAGTTGCTATTGAGTGGCACTACCCAAAGTCGGTTCTTATCTTCGTGTTCACCGATAAAGAATTGTTTTTGCGAAATCTTCAATACATCATTTTCAACTGTGGCAGTAAGGACTGGATAACCAGGTTGTTCCAACCAAGAATCCATGAAGGCTGCTACATCACGACCAGATGCTTGTCCGAGAGCATTCCAAAGGTCACGACCAATGGTATTTCCGTATTGGTGTTTTTCAAAGTAAGCATGCAAACCTTTAGCAAAATCAGCATCCCCTAACCAACGACGAAGCATGTGCATGAGGCGACTTCCTTTGGCATAGACGATAGCTCCATCAAAGAGCGTATTGATTTCATCTGGGTGTTTGACTTCAACGTGAACAGATTGAACGCCATCCGTCGCATCGCGTTCAAGAGCAAGAGGTACTCCACCTGTTTGGAAATCTTCAAAGATATTCCAACTTGGTTCGATGGCATCCACACAGACGTACTCCATCATGTTGGCAAAGCTTTCATTGAGCCAAAGGTCATCCCACCATTTCATCGTTACGAGGTTACCGAACCATTGGTGAGCAAGCTCATGGGCAATGACTAGAGCAACTTGTTGACGGCTGGCAAAAGTTGAGTTCTCATCCACAACCAAGTAAACTTCACGATAAGTCACAAGACCCCAGTTTTCCATAGCACCTGCTGAGAAGTCAGGAAGGGCGATGTGGAGAGATTGAGGGATTGGGTACTTAACTCCGTAGTAATCTTCGTAAAACTCGATTGAACGAACAGCGATATCTAGTGAGAAATCAAGGTTTGAAAGTGGATGCGCCTTGGTTGAGTATACACCTACCAAAGTACCATTTTTAGTTTTAGCAGTTACCCCTTGCAAATCACCAGCAACGAAAGCTAGCAAGTAGGAAGACATGCGAGGTGTTGTCTCAAATTTCCAGATACCAGTTTCCTTGCGGTTTTCAACGTCAATCTCTGGCATGTTAGACAAGGCCAATTCACCTTCTGCTTGGTCAAATCGAAGAGCTAGGTCAAAGGTTGCTTTGGCTTCTGGTTCGTCCACACATGGGAAGGCTTCACGAGCAAAGTGACTTTCAAACTGAGTTGACAAAACTTCCTTCTTAACACCATCAACTGTGTAGTAAGATGGGTAGATTCCTGTCATGTTATCTGTGATTTTACCTGAAAATGCTAGAACCAATTCAACTGAACCAGCTTCTTCAAGTTCGATATGAAGAGCTTCGTTTTCATTATCAACTGTAAATGGACGAGCTTGGCCTGCTACTTCAACAGAAGTAATTTCTAGGTCTTTTTGGTGAAGGGAAATACGGTCACTTTTAGCTTGACCAGTAATAGTTACTTTTCCTGAAAAAGTCTTGGTCTCACGACTCAAGTCTAAAAACAAATCATAATGTTCAGGAACAAATGTTTCAATATAATGTTCTACTGCTTGCATCATTTTCTCCTATTCTAAATTTCTGAGCAAATACTCTAGTTCAAACATACCTATTTTATCATATTTTAAGTCAGAAAAAAGCTTTGGACGGTGATTTCCAAAACTTTCTTCTTACTAGTAGTCTACAGAGGATAAACCTTGCGAAATTCTTCCAAAACAACCTTGCTGTCAGGTGTAAAAATCAAACCTGCTTCTCCTAACCAGTCTTTGAAAAAGTCTTCATGAACCTGACGCCAGTAGGCTAAAGATTTGTCTCCCTCACCTTCCTTGTAGGCATGGTCGGCTGAAACCTGATGGAAAGGCTGAACGGAAACCTTTGTAATTTCGATAATGCAGACAGCCCGATCTTGGCTATCTAAAATGATGTCAAAGGTCCCTTCTTGTGGCAGGGGTTCGTCCTCTAATGCGTAGAGGTCGTAGGCTGAGGCTGTTGCTGTTTTTTCGCCTTTAAAGACCAGATCCGCTAAAAGGTCTGGTTCCACTCCAAAGGCCCAGGCATCTATCTCATCTCCGATAGAGGGGTTGATTTGTTTGTAGGCATTCCACATTTCTTGAGGTGTCATAGGTTGCTCCTTTGTATTTTTTTACTTTCTTCTTTTACACGTTTGAGATGATCTGGATGGTCAATCTCTAAATTAAAAATCTCCGGAATAGAACTGTAGTGGATAATGCACTCAATCCCCATTTGATTCATTTTTTGTATGAAAGAAGCATTCAGATATCCTGCTACGGCGAAATTTATCTTTTTCATCCTTGCTTTATCCTGCATCTGTCTCAACATATCTAACATAATTGGATTTTCCATATCATGCCATTGACTGTTTCTTACAGTCGCAAAAATAAATGAAGTCAAATCATTCATTCCCACTACAATCTTTGAAATACCAGTTTCCAGTATCCTGTCCAAGTCAAAATATGCTGACGGTAATTCAATCATTGTGCCAATTTTTCCAATGAAACCATGCTCACGCAATACTCTAATAGCTTGTCTTAATTGGTCGGCATCATTGACAAAAGGAAAAATAACAGACAAATTGGGATTGGTTTGATAAACTTCTGTAACGACATGTGCCTCAGCCTGAAATTCATCCAAACACGCTAGTAAACGCCTAGTCCCTCTATATCCAAATAATGGGTGGCGTTCATCAAAATACTCTTTAGTCCCGTCTAGACAATTTGCTTCTGCATTTGTTAACTCTGAAAAGCGATACCAGACTTCTTCAGCTGGGTACAAATGGCAAATAGTGTCTAGATAATCTTTTACAAATTGCTGACAACTTTTTAGCAGTATATTTTGACTAATCTCCCTCACCAAATATTCGCCACGAATCATACCAACATGATGAAATAGTTGTGGGTAAATTTTTTCAACAATTCTTTCGCCACTAAGAGCCAGTTGGTTTCTCATCTCTCACCTTCCAATTCTTATAGCTTGTCCGTTCTAATTCTGGAAATCCTCGTAACTCTGCCTTCACCTTCAATATTAAGGGGGAGGCATTTTCTTCGGTCAACTGCTCAATAGGGACCCAAACTGCATTTGCTGAATCATTGCTTCCATCAAGAACCTCCTGAGGAAGGGATTTATGAGAGCTCTCGAAATCGAGTACCACGTCATAAAAGGCCATGATATGATGTACTGCGAAGTCTTGCCCCTCTTCTTGAACCATTACATCATAAATCCTAGGATTTGAAGAACGGCTAAGCGTATAGCCTGTCTCTTCCAAAACTTCTCTCTTGAGGGTTTCTGTCAACCCTTCACCTGCTTCCTGACTACCACCAGGTAAATCAAAACGATGTTGATAGGGTCCTCTCGTTTTCTCAATGCAGAGTAATTTTCCATTCTCATAGCAAATGCCATAGACACCAAAGTGTTTTTTGATTTCCATATTCTACTCTTTCTAAAAGTCCAAGATCGATAACTTACCTTATCCCTTAAAAGGAAAGAGGCTATAGATTTCATGCTCCTTGATATACTTCTTTAGTATCTCCATATTCTCTTCGATTTTTGTCTGAATATCTGTCTCTTCACAAGTTGACTCATCAATAAAAAGGTGAATCTTCAATAAATCTGTCAAGTATAGCAAACGGCGTTCCATTTCCGATTCAGGACTTGAAGCTTGCTCGATTTTTGCAAGCTTTTGCTCCAAGCTATCACCATTCAAAAATCTCTGATGAACTCTCCTTCTTATGTTTTGAGTGGATTCCTCCCCTTGTTCTAATGGAGATAAAAGAAGTTTTTTATAGACCAATACCTGATTTTCTGCCTCTCTTTCTAGATAGGCCAATAAAACCAGAGAGCTATCAACAAAGGCCCAAGTATTATAATTTCCTTCAAATGGGACTTGTATGACACTCTCCAATAATTTCTTAGCAATTTCCTCTTGACCATCTAGATAAAGTAGATAGGCCAGATGATTAAGCGATTCGAGATAGCTAGCTTGAGTTTTCTTATTCTTTTTTTAAATTTTATCTAAATAGAGATGTAGGTCTGGATGATTTTCCACTAGCTCAACTATTTCTGGTAGCTTCATCTAAATTCTTTTCTATTCTATTTCCAAAAATTTAAAACTATTTTAGTCAATTAATCCAACTCTGCTCGACTAAACAAGTCTTTCATGGCTTCGATATCATCGCAAAACTCTTTAAAGCCAAGAGCAAATCTAGACAAGGCGTCTACCTTGGAAGAATAGGCACAAAACATACTTCCTTCAGGATCAAAGTCTATTGCATCGCTTAATTCAGGCATTTTTTCCTCCAAAAATACCAAAGCCAAGGATACCCAATCATAGCCATTTCCTTCAAATCCCTCCTCTTCTCGAATGTCAAACACTTCCTGTCTGTATTCTCCATCTGGGTAATAAATGAGCGAGCCTCGAACATTTTTAGGATCCTCATCATAAACAAGCAAGTTAAAAGGGGAAATTTTTTCATTTATGTTTTCGTAATCTATCATTTCTTAACTCCTTATTGTATTTGTTAATTATCAATGAACTTCATAAAACTAGTATGCTTACTAGCTTTCAAAGGGCATAAAACTATCATGCTGATGATAATATTTCAAAGCCTCGACCAAGTCTTGGGGACTTGCATCTGGCTTTTCCTCAAGTGCAACCGTGAGAACATCAAGCAACTGCTCTCCATAGTAGACTAGCTGGAGATCCTGCTTCGCCACATCCATCGGATAGACATCACGGTCTTCTATGACATCCGGATAATCTGATACCCAATAGAGCCTATCTAGTGCTAGCTCTCCATCCTCCTTGCCATAGAGGCAAAAATCATCTGAAGAAGACTCGTACGCGCGCACCTGTTCGATCATCTGCTCTAGTGAAAGTTCTTGGTATTTCCGCATCCCTTCTCCTTTTTAGTCTCACTCTTCAACAAAGGAATTCAAAAAATCCTCAAAAGATGGCCATTGACCATACACCTCAGCTTTTTCTTCTAAAACATAGAAGTAAACCTTGCCATAATCCTCTGCCCTTAAAGAAAGAGCATAATTGCCAGATCCAGGATCATAGGCAAAATGGAGAAGATCTGCGCCCTTAAATCCCTCAGGCACAGCCTCATCGTCAAACCAGGTAAGAGACTTCTTCATCTCCTCAAGTGAATTAAAGGAATTGAAAGGAAATAAATGACGGTCATCGTGAACACCCCTTACTTGGGGCTGACCACCGTTGTGCTTGAGATAAAAGCCCAACATAGTTTTTGGCAATTTCTTCCCAAGAATCTCCTCAAATTGTAAAAAATCTTCTTTTGAAATCGGTGAATCTGCATCTAGCACTCTAAACATGATTTCTCCCTCCCAGTTTTACAATTCTTCCTCTAAAATATTGTCAATAAAGTCATAGACGTTTGCAGCAACTTTTTGCATGTCTAAGGAGCCTAAAGCACCCAAGTCATTTTCATAAATGCAATCATCTGCATTTTTCTTGATAAAGTAGGCCAAATCTCCTTCCTGTCCAATCATAAAGTAATCTGGCTCTACTTCCTCAATCTGATAAGTTTCATTACGCTCCTCTAGATCCTCCTTGGCATACAAACAGATACCTGTATCTCCAATTTCATAGGGGTCAATCTCTTTCCAGTCCGATAAAAACTGATAGTAGAGATTGGGCAAGACAAATCCAAACTCATCTCTTTTCATAGCTTACCTCCACATATTTATAGAATAGCAACTATGCTACTTCAAACTCCAGCCACCATCAATAGTGAGAATTTGCCCCTGCATGGCGCTTGCTTTTCCACCTGCTAAAAAGAGGCTGACTTCTGCCACTTCCTCTGGCTCAATCCAGCGTTTGATAGGTGTTTCACTAGCAACCCAGTCCGCCAAACCACCTGGTTCAAAGTCAGCTGCCGTCATGCCCGTCTTGACTGCACCAGGAGCAATTCCAAAGACCTGAATCCCAGCTTCTGCATAGTCTAGAGCCAACTGCTTGGTAAATCCAGCCAAGGCGTGTTTAGACGAGGTATAGGCGTGTCCACCTCCGCCTGCCAGACTTGAGGCAATGGAACACATATTGATGATGATCCCTCGCTTATTTTCCAACATGTTCATCAAATAATAGCGGGTCAACTCCACTGGAGTCACATAGTTGATTTCAAAAATCTCTTGGATTTCCTGGGCTGATTGTTCTAGTAATGGCTTGTAATCATCCAAAACCCCAGCTGTATTGCAGAGAACATCCACCTGAGGACACCAATCAAAAATTGGTTCCAAGTCAAGCGTTAAATCACGTTGTAAAAAGTGAAAGTCACCCTGTAAATCAGGATTTTCACCCTGATCCACTCCAAAAACCTGATAACCTTTTTCTAAAAAGAGTCGAGCTTGAGCCAGACCAATCCCTGAGCTAACACCTGTAATCAGTACACGTTTAGTCATGGACTTCCACCCAATCCGTCGCTAAGACATCACAAGGAGTTGGGCTCCACATAGAAAAACCTTCCCCTTCACCAGATACGTTGATGAGGAAATAGGGTGTCACTTCAAGGGCGACGCCATTTTGCTCGATGGTATCAAAAAGCTGCACATAGTTTTCAGCTCCACCCCAGCCAGTACGCACGTATTTCTTCTTAGCCTTTAGGCCAGGCAGGATTTCTTCGAATGTCATGTTTTTCTCCTTTGTTATCTATAAATCTTAATTTCATTATAACAAAAAACCGTTTTCCAACGGCTTTTTGACTGTGATTTCTATAAATGCATTTTATCCTAAGGTAAATCATTCCCTGCTGCTAGGTAAATCTCATACCATTCTTTTCGAGTTAGATTAACCTTACTTGCTTGGCTAGCTTCTAGCAAATGTTTAGGGTTAGTTGTTCCTACTACTGCCTGCATCTTAGCTGGGTAGCGTAACACCCAAGCGATAGCAATAGCTGAAGGGCTCACATCGTATTTTAAGGCTAATCGATTGAGGACTTGGTTTAGTTGTTGGAACTTCTCATTGCCGACAAAATTCCCTTTGAAATATCCGAACTGCAAGACTGACCAGGCCTGAATAACCATGTCGTTTAATTTGCAGTATTCAAAGACGCTACCATCACGCAAAGCTGCCTTGTCACCTTCCATATTGACATGGAAACCTGATCCAAATCCTGGCGTGAAAGCTGCGCTTAGTTGTAATTGATTGATAGATAAAGGTTGTTTGACCTCTTTCTTCAGTAATTCCATCATCATAGGATTTTGATTGGACACACCGAAGTCTCGAACTTTACCTGATTTGTGTAGAATTTCAAAGGCTTGAGCCACTTGATCAGCTTCCATCAAAGCATCTGGACGATGGAGAAGCAAGCTATCTAGATAATCAACCTGCAATCTTTTTAGAATCCCGTCTACTGACTCTAAAATATAATCTTTTGAAAAATCAAAATAGGTAAATTCTTCTATGCGAATGCCACACTTGGACTGAATCCACATCTTCTCTCGCAGGTCAGGACGATGCTTTAACACTTGACCCAGTAATTCTTCGCAACGACCTCCACCGTAGATATCTGCCAAGTCAAAGGCATTGATTCCTACAGATAGGGCTGTTTCAACCAGCTCCTCAACTTCTTTGACCGACTTATCACTGATTCGCATCATGCCTAGGACTATTTCTGATAGTTCTCTTTTCTCTTGACCAAATGGAATGTATTTCATGGCAACTTCCTCCGTTTTTCTTCATTATAAAGCAGAATGACACTTTTATCAACTGCTACCTAAAAAAAGAAAAGAACCAGTTCAAACTGGTCCTTTTAAATCTTACCCAATCACACTTCCGTTTGGTACAGCTGGATCAACTGTGAGAAGGGTTAATTTGCCATCATGTTCAGCTGAGAGAATCATACCTTGGCTGACATATTTTTTCATCATTTTACGTGGTTTAAGATTGGCAACGATTTGTACTTTCTTGCCGACCAATTCTTGTTCGTTTGGATAGAATTTCGCAATACCAGACAGGATTTGACGGTCTTCACCATCACCAGCATCTAGGCGGAATTGAAGCAACTTGTCAGAACCTTCCACTTTAGAAACTTCTTTGACTTCAGCAACACGAATTTCAACCTTGTCAAAGTCTTCAAACTTGATTTCTTCCTTGTTCAGTTTGAGTTCAACTTCGTCTGGGTTCCACTCTTTTTCGACGGCTGGCTTGTTACCTTCCATTTGTTCTTTGATATAGGCGATTTCTTCTTCCATATCGAGACGTGGGAAGATTGGTGTTCCTTTAGCAACTACAGTGACATTTGCAGGGAAATCAGCCAAGCTCAAGTTTTCAAGGCTAGAAACTTCTGCTAGACCAAGTTGAGTCAAAACTGCACGACTAGTTTCCATCATAAATGGCTCAATCAAGTGAGCTACGACACGAAGGCTGGCTGCCAAGTGGCTCATAACACTTGCCAATTGGTCACGGTGCGCTTCATCCTTAGCTAAGACCCAAGGTGCTGTCTCGTCGATGTATTTATTAGTACGTGAGATAAGAGCCCAGACTGCTTCAAGTGCACGTGGGTAGTCAACTGCATCCATGTGTATATGGTAGTCAGCGATTGATTGTTCTGCCACTTGAGCAAGAGCATTATCAAAGTCTGTCACGCCTTCTACATAGGCAGGGATTTGACCATCAAAGTACTTGTTAATCATGGAAACCGTACGGTTGAGGAGGTTTCCGAGGTCATTTGCCAATTCATAGTTGATACGGCCTACATAGTCCTCTGGAGTGAAGGTTCCGTCTGAACCAACTGGAAGGCTACGCATGAGGTAGTAGCGAAGCGGATCTAGACCATAGCGCTCTACCAACATTTCAGGGTAAACGACATTCCCTTTAGACTTAGACATTTTGCCGTCTTTCATGACAAACCAACCATGGGCAATCAAACGATCTGGCAGTTTGATATCCAACATCATGAGAAGAATTGGCCAGTAGATTGAGTGGAAACGAAGGATATCTTTTCCGACCATGTGGAAGACTGTTCCATTCCAGAATTTATCGTAGTTAGCATGATCCTCTTGACCGTAACCAAGAGCAGTCGCATAGTTGAGAAGGGCATCAATCCAAACGTAGACAACGTGTTTTGGATTTGATGGGACTGGCACCCCCCATGTAAAGGTTGTACGTGATACCGCTAAATCTTCCAAACCTGGCTCGATGAAGTTGCGAAGCATTTCATTAAGGCGACCATCAGGAGTGATGAAATCAGGCTGAGATTTGAAAAATTCAACCAAACGGTCTTGATACTTACTGAGGCGAAGGAAATAAGACTCTTCTGAAACCCATTCAACTTCGTGACCTGAAGGAGCGATACCACCAGTCACATTGCCTGCTTCATCACGGAATACTTCTGCAAGCTGGCTTTCTGTAAAGAATTCCTCATCTGAGACTGAATACCAACCAGAGTATTCACCCAAGTAAATATCATCTTGAGCAAGCAAGCGTTCAAAAACTTGCGCTACCACTTTTTCATGGTAATCGTCTGTGGTACGGATAAATTTATCATATGAGATATCCAATAATTGCCAGAGTTCTTTGACTCCAACTGCCATACCATCAACATAAGCTTGAGGTGTGATGCCAGCTTCTTCTGCTTTTTGTTGAATCTTTTGACCATGCTCATCAAGACCAGTCAGATAAAAGACATCGTAGCCCATCAGGCGTTTGTAACGTGCTAAGACATCACAGGCAATGGTTGTATAGGCAGAACCGATATGAAGTTTACCAGATGGATAGTAAATCGGTGTTGTAATATAAAAATTCTTTTCAGACATAATATTTCCTTTCCAGGCTAATGAAACCTGTTTTTCTAACACCTCATTATACCACATTTTTAGTGATTTTCGATAGAGAAATCCATACAAAAACAAGACAGACAAATGTCTATCTCGTTTTTTATCTTTTAAATTATTCATAGCGAAGTGCTTCAATCGGATCTAGTTTAGAAGCCTTGTTGGCTGGTAGAACACCAAATATCATACCGATACTAGCTGAGACCGCTAAACTAAAGAGAGCGATCGGGATGGATACGCCAACTTCGATTCCTGCAATCATGTTTTGAAGAAGAACACCTGCAAGCATGGTTACCCCTGCAGCCAGCACAAGTCCGATAACCCCACCTAATAAGGTTAAAATCATGGATTCAATCAAGAACTGAACCAGAATATTAGCCCGTGTTGCTCCTAGTGCTTTACGTAGACCAATCTCACGGGTACGCTCTGTCACTGAAACAAGCATAATGTTCATAACACCAGTACCACCGACAAAAAGGGAAATCCCCGCAATAGCACTAATAATGGTAGTTATAAAGCCAAAGAGTTGTTGAACTTCTTGGAAGGCTGCAGACGCATCTGCAACCTGATATTCCCCTTGTTGAAGACCAGCAATCTCTGTCATTCTTCTTGCCAACTCTGGTCCCAAAGTCTGGGTCAAGCTAGTATCATTGACACGGAAGACAATATTTGAAATTTCATCTGTGTTAAAATTAGCTGCAAGAGAAATATTGGTCGTAATTGGTAGTCCTCCGACTCCAAAGGCTTTGGCTGCCTTAGCTTCTTTACTTGCATAAACACCAATAACACGGTAACTAATTTCGTTTACTTCAATAATCTGATTGAGGGCATCCTGTGCGGAACCAAAAAGGCTATTGGCTAGTTCTTCATCTAGGATAATCACACTTGCGAAATCCTTATAATCTTGCGCTCTAAGGCCACGACCTGCAATGATTTCATTTTCGACCGCATCCATATAGGTGACATTCCCACCCGTCATGTTAGCGTGTTCGACCTTTTTATCCTTATAAGTCAAGGTCACATTGGCTGAGTTGGTCACATAGTAGCTATCCACTCCCTTGAGCTTAGCAGCTTCCTTGACCCATGCTTCTTGAGGTTTTGGTGGTTCAACAAAATCTTCTTCTTGACCACCAGACAAGGTCAATGCAGATTGTCTTTGTGTAAAGGAACCGTCCTTACTCTTTGTAGGTGAGAAAAAGACATGGATATCTTTCTGGGACTTGGTCATATTTTTATTGACCTGACGAGACATGGAATCACCTAAGGCCATGATTACGACAACGGATGACACGCCGATAATGATACCAATCATGGTGAGGAAGGAACGCATCTTGTGGGCCATAATGGATGAAAAGGCAAATTTCAGATTCTGCATCTTAGTTTTCCTCCTTTTCTACTAGACCACTATCAGACGAAATGACACCATCACGAATGACAATCTGACGCTTAGCGTAAGCAGCGATTTCAGGCTCATGCGTAACCATAATGATGGTTTTTCCTTCTTTGTTTAATTCAACTAAAAGCTGCATAATCTGATTTCCAGTTTTAGTATCTAAGGCTCCAGTAGGTTCATCTGCCAAGATAATCGAAGGGTTATTAACCAATGCACGCGCAATGGCAACCCTTTGCTTCTGACCACCTGACAACTCCGAAGGTAAATGATGGCTACGCTCGGTCAGTTCAACCTTTTCCAGATACTCTTCTGCTAATTTGCGACGCTTTGAAGCACCAACTCCTGCATAAATCAGAGGAAGTTCGACATTTTGGAGGGCATTCATTTTAGACAAGAGAAAGAATTGTTGAAAGACAAATCCGATTTCTTGATTTCGAACCTTGGCTAATTGTTTTTCACCCAGACCAGCTACTTCTTTGCCATCTAGAAAATACTGACCACTTGTCGGAGTATCCAACATCCCAATGGTGTTCATGAGGGTTGACTTACCTGAACCGGATGGTCCCATGATAGCTACAAATTCTCCCTCTTGAACTTCTAGGTTAATGTTTTTAAGGACTTGAAGTTCTTGGTCACCATTTCGATAGCTACGGCAGATATTTTTGAGGCTAATTAGTTGCTTCATCAGTCTTCACCTCTTTCCCTTCTTCTAAGGAAGCTGTCGGATTACTGATGACTTTTGCTCCATTTGTCAGACCTGAAGTGATTTCTTGGTTGTCTGCATCAGCATTTCCCAAACCAACTTCCACTTTCTTGGCCTTTTTCTGCTCGTCAAGCACCCAGACATAGTTCTTATCATTTTCAGTCACAACACTTGTTAAAGGAACCAGAATAGCTTTACTCTTATTCTTAACCTCAACACTTACTGAGAATCCTTGTTTCAAGTCACCGATTTCACTTGTAACATCGATGGTATATGGATATTTAGAACCAGAGTTACCGCCTGCTGCTGCAGCTGCACTTGCTGCTTCGCCATTGTTTTTAGGGTAGTCAGAAATATAGCTAATCTTACCATTCCAAGTTTTATCTGGGTAAACCTTGGAAGTGAAAGTGACTTCTTGGCCTACAGATAGATTGGCAAGGTTGTACTCAGAAAGCTCTCCCTTGACCTGCAAGTTATCGTTACTTACTATATGAATCAAAACTTGACTATTTCCTGTTGGAGATTTTGAAACATTACGATTGACTTCTACAACTGTTCCTTCTACCGTACTCAAAACCGTAGTTGCATCCAATTGTGCTTGAGCTTTTTCGAGTTGCGCTTCTGCATCTGCACGAGTATCACGGGCGTCACTGATTTGAGAATCAATCGAAGCAAGAGCTGACCCAGAAGACTGCGCCTGGGCTAGATCAGCACCGCCTTCAGCTCCAACTTGTGGAAGGGTAGGCGTTGCCGCTGCACTATTGCGAGATTCATACAATTCATTGATGTGGCGTTCGGCTTTTGAAATAGCTCGGCTAGCAGCATCATAGGCAGCCTGGGCTTCTGTGCTACTATACTTGACTAAGGCCTGGCCTTCGCTTACCTTGTCACCAACTGAAACTAGAACCTCATCCAAGTCACCCTTGCTTGCATCATAATAGATGTATTGTTCATTCTGAGCTGTTACGGTACCAGATAAAAGAACTGAAGATGCCACAGACCCCTCTTTGGCAAGGACAATCTTAGCAGTTTCATCTTTTGTTGCAGCTTGATTTGGTTGTCTCAATAGAAGAACAGCTGCTGCTCCCACTACAAGTACTGATGCAACTCCAATAGCAGTAAATAAAGGCCATTTCTTGGCGGTTTTCTTTCTTTTCATAAGAACTCCTTCTTTACAAATATATATTAAGATTATAGCACACATCCTAAAAATGGACAACTGATTTCTCATTATCCAAAAATATTTACTAAAATCTTTTTATTGTTGTATTAGTTATATAATACACTTTCCTTTTTATTTTTGCAAGCATTTTCTTAAAATTTTTAAGCGTAGCAGATTTTTGCATTGACTCCCCAAAAAAGATAGAATATGACTAGAAAACAAGTAAAGGAGCTTTCTATGAGAGAATACGACATCATCGCTATCGGAGGAGGTAGTGGCGGTATTGCTACCATGAACCGAGCTGGTGAACATGGTGCTAAGGCCGCAGTTATTGAGGAAAAGAAATTAGGTGGAACTTGTATCAACCTCGGCTGTGTCCCTAAAAAAATTATGTGGTATGGAGCGCAAATTGCAGAGAGTATCCACAAATATGGGCCAGATTACGGATTTATCAGTAACGGTAATGAATTTGATTATGCAACGCTTCGTAAAAATCGTGAAGCCTATATTGACCGTGCTCGCTCTTCTTACAATGGAAGCTTCAAGCGCAATGGGGTTGATTTGATTGAAGGACGTGCCGAGTTTGTCGATGCTCATACTGTCAGCGTTAATGGCGAATTGATCCACGCTAAGCATATCGTGATTGCGACTGGAGCTCATCCTCATATCCCTGCCATTCCTGGTGCTGAACTAGGTGGTAGTTCTGATGATGTCTTTGCCTGGGAAGAGTTGCCAGATTCTGTAGCCATTCTGGGTGCAGGTTATATTGCTGTCGAATTAGCTGGCGTGCTCCATACCCTTGGTGTACAGACTGATTTATTCGTCCGTCGTGAGCGTCCACTTCGTGGATTTGATAGCTATATTGTTGAGAGCTTAGTTCAAGAAATGGAAAATACTGGATTAAACCTCCACACCCATAAGGTTCCTGCTAAACTTGAAGAAACTGAACAAGGCATTACCATTCATTTCGAAGATGGTAGTACTCATACTGCCAGTCAAGTTATCTGGGCAACTGGTCGCCGTCCAAACGTTGAAGGACTCCAGCTAGAAAAGGCAGGCGTTATCCTCAACGAACGTGGCTTCATCCAAGTAGACGAATACCAAAACACAGTCGTTGATGGTATCTATGCTCTTGGAGATGTGACAGGTGAAAAAGAACTGACTCCTGTTGCTATCAAGGCTGGCCGTACCCTATCCGAAAGACTTTTCAATGGAAAAACCAATGCCAAAATGGACTACACTACTATTCCAACTGTTGTCTTTTCACACCCTGCTATTGGAACTGTTGGGCTAACTGAAGAAGAAGCCATTAAAGAGTATGGACAAGAAAACATCAAAGTCTATACTTCAAAATTTGCTTCTATATATTCAGCAGTTACCAGCCACCGTCAAGAAGCTCGCTTCAAGCTCATTACAGCAGGTGCAGATGAAAAGGTTGTTGGCCTTCATGGTATCGGCTACGGTGTTGACGAAATGATTCAAGGCTTCGCAGTTGCTATCAAAATAGGAGCTACAAAAGCTGACTTTGATGCGACAGTTGCTATCCATCCAACTGGTTCAGAAGAGTTTGTTACTATGCGTTAATAATTTTAAATGAGATCATCTCGGTCATTCAGATTGAAGAAAAAGTCTATTTTGGACCATTTTCTTCAATCTTTTTCTTTTACTAGAGCAAATTATAAAACACTTAAAAATAGCATCCCATCAATATTCCTAAGTGTTTGCACCATATGATAGCCAACTTCCATAAGGCTACTCTTTTTATGACTGACATGATTTATCCGTGTTCTGAAAAAACTCTTGTCCTCCTTTTCTTTCTAAATCGGCCGTTACAAATTTGTAACCTTTATTTTTAAAATAGGTTGACAATCGTCTCCCTTCCAGTATAATAGTTACTATAAATTAAAAAAGAGGTTAACTATTTTGAAAAAAGCACACATTTACGCTATTCCAGCTATCGGGGCTGCTCTGATTGCAGTATTAGCCCAAATCAGTATCCCAATTGGACCAGTACCATTTACTCTACAAAACTTTGCTATCGGACTCATCGCTACTGTTTTTCGACCTAGGGAAGCCGTTCTTTCTGTTGGTCTCTATCTCTTGCTGGGTGCTATCGGTATTCCTGTCTTTGCCAGTGGGGGAGCTGGTTTTCATGTTTTGGTAGGTCCAAGCGCTGGCTATCTTTGGTTTGACCTTGTCTATGCTGGGCTTACGTCCTATCTTATCCATAAGAAAAGTGGCTATATTCGTATCTTTCTTGCAAATCTCTTAGGAGATTCCCTTGTCTTTGTTGGTGGTATTCTCAGCCTCCACTTCCTTGCTGGTATGCCTTTTGATAAAGCACTAGCTGTCGGTGTCATTCCCTTTATCATTCCTGATCTTGCAAAAATCCTTGCCATCAGTTTTATCGGTCGACCACTCCTTCAACGTCTCCGTACTCAATCCTATTTTTCAAGCAAATAAAAAGAGGCCGGGTTTTTCCCAGCTTCTTTTGGATTATTCTTACATGATTGCTTATTGATTCTTAAAGGCATCGACCATCACTTGAAACTCCTCGTTTGAGAGGGTGATTCCTTTTCCCATCTTAGTGTGGTCTGGACTCCAAGCACGAATATCAAACTTTGCTGGTGCTCCATTAAAGCTGACACGATTGATTTCCTTGGTCCAACCTTTTTCATTCTCTGAGAGCGTAAGTAAGTGTTCTTCGATTTCAAATGTAAATTCTGCCATTGTATTCTCCTTTTAATTGTCTTCACTTGATTATTCGTAAAATCTTGTAGATTTTTTTAAAATTGTATATAATAATGGTAAAAAGAAGGGAGGCTCCGATGAAAGATTTATTTAGACATATTCAACAAAAATTCCAAGGATTTCTCAACGGACGAGAAGAATCAGATCATTCCAAAGCTGACTCCCTGACAAGTGCCATTAAAGAGGCCGTCCTGAAAAAAACTGCTGTCCACATTATTTTTTCAGATACAAGTTTTACAGGGGATATCATCAAATTTGATACAGACCGCCAGCAAATTATCGTTAAAAATTTTGCAAAAAATGTGACCCGCATTATTCGAATCCCAGATATTCGAAAAATAAGTTTTGTTCCCTCAACTGTCCAAACTGCCCAAAAAAATCGATTTAAGAAAGAGTGAGATGAGTTTTCTTCATCTCACTTTTTTCTATTAACGAATTTGTTCAAAATGAAGGTGAACAGCAATGTGTTCTCCGTAACCACTTCTCTCTAAATCCCGTTGCAAACGGTAAGAGATATAGTGTTCAGCGATAGTGATGTAACCTGCACCAAGCAAGCGATGTTCAACCATTGATTGAATCATGCTGATCGTCGCACGCTCCACTTTTGCCTCTTCTAGATCTAAGACAACCTTCTTAGTTACCTGAGCTAGATTTTGACGTAAATCATCGGTCAAAACATAAACTGTTTGAGCAGCTTTGAGAATGGCTTGATAGATTTTATCTGGATCAAAGTCGGCAACTTGTCCATCACGTTTAATGACTTGCATAGGCTTCTCCTTTTAATTTGTATTTTCTTTAATGTCCGCTAACATTTTTGCTTCTTCTGCTGTTAATTCGTAATGTTCCAACAAATCTGGTCTACGCTCATAAGTTTTTTTGAGACTCTCATAGAGACGCCATTGGCGAATCTTCTCATGATGCCCACTCATAAGCACTTCTGGAACCACCATCCCACGATAATCATAAGGACGTGTGTACTGAGGATATTCAAGGAGTCCAGATGAAAAACTATCATCTTGGTGACTGGTTTCTTTCCCAATCACTTCTGGTATCAAGCGAACCGTCGCATCAATCATGGTCATAGCCGCCAATTCTCCTCCAGTTAGCACATAATCACCTAGGGAAATCTCATCTGTTACCAAGGTCTTAATGCGTTCATCATAGCCCTCGTAGTGACCACAGATAAAGATCAGTTCCTCTTCTTGTGCTAAATCTTCAGCATAAGCCTGGTCAAACTGCTTACCAGCAGGATCCAAAAGGATCACGCGCGGATTTTTCTTTTGAATAGCATCAAAGGCATCAAAGATTGGTTGCGCTCGCAGGAGCATGCCTTGACCACCACCGTAGGGTTCGTCATCGACATGACGAGCCTTTTCAGCATAGTCACGAAAATTATGATACTGGATGTCAAGAAGTCCTTTTTCACGGGCCTTTCCAACGATAGAATGTTCTAGCGGTGAGAACATCTCTGGAAAGAGGGTTAAAATATCAATCTTCATCGTCTAACCCTTCTAAGAGTTCTATATCCACGCGCTTATTAGAAATATCAACATTGAGCACGACCGGTGGGATATATGGTAAAAGCAGATCACGTTTTCCCTTACGCTTAACTACCCAAACATCATTGGCCCCTGGTTGCAAGATTTCCTTAATGGTTCCAATCAAGTTATCACCCTCATAGACTTCCAAACCGATAATCTCGTGATAATAAAATTCACCATCGTCTAGGTCATTCAAATCTTCCTCAGCAACCTTGAGACTGTATCCTTTGTACTTTTCGATATCGTTGATATGATACATATCCTTAAATTTGATGATGTCAAAGTTCTTCTGTTTACGGTGGCTAGCAATAGTCACTGTTTGGACAAACTGATCTTTTTCATCAAACAAGGCTAGCTCAGCCCCTTTTTTAAAGCGTTCTTCCGAAAAATCCGTCACAGATAAGACTCTCATCTCACCTTGCAAACCTTGCGTATTGACGATTTTTCCAACGTTAAAATAGTTCATTTGATCTCCTGTAATTTCCTTATCTCCATTTTCTTCTTACAATTTTTTAATAATATCTACAATTTTCTCTGATTCGGACCACTGTAAATAATGGTGATTCCCTCCTAAAATGAGTTTAGTATTGGAAGTCCAATATTCTGATTCTCTGTACTCTTTTTCTCTATAAGCCTGACAAAAAATAAATACAGGGATATGAGATTCTATCGACAAATTCTCAAAATCTTCCTCAGTAATTTCTCCAGATATCTGAAATTCTGGATCTTGATTTTCCAACTCTAAGCCTTTTTCTTGCATTAATTCCCAGATTTCTTTGTTAGTTTCAGGGTTAAATGTGGATTGAGTTAAGTTCTTAAAATAAAGTTCAGGACCCAATTCTTCAATCAGTCTCATTTGCTCTTCCATTTCTGGATAAGGATTTTCTGAAAAATCAGCAAATATGACTTTTTTAGTGGTCGGTTCAAGCGCTACTAAAGCCTGACACTTAATTGGTTTATTGAGCAATTTGCATGCTAAAATTCCACTCAAACTATGTGCACAAAGTATATATTCAGAAATCGCCAATTCTTCCAGTACTTTATAAACCGCATCTGCAAGATTATCCAGATTTTTTCCAGCTTGGTCATGAATCGGACTTCTACCTGTGTTTGGAAAATCAATTGTCAAATAACCAATTGTGGGAGGAAGTTTTTCGAGTATAAGTGAAAAATTTTCATAACTTGGTAACAAACCTGCTCCATCTAGACAAACAAGCATTTTCTTTTGCTTTTGATAAGTAACAGAGAGACTACCGATTTCTGTAGATATTTCAAACCTCTTCATAAAGAAATCCACTCGTTCTATATAATGAATTATTAAAAATCCTTATCCTTTATTTTATCACGTTCCAGGGATTTTCACAAGTTGAAGAAAATCAGCTATAATCCAAAAATAGCTAGTAGTTTCCTCTTTAATGTTAATTTATATTTTAAAGAAGAAATATTTATATTCCCGTTATACATATTACTATAAAATGTATACTCCCCAATTTGACCTTGACTTGTCTTCCATTTCATTCTTAAACTAGGTATAGTCTCAGGTAAATTTGTATGAATCAATAAGCATGTATAATTTTTTAAATTTTTAACTGTATGTATTTTATCTTGAACAACTAAACGATTACTTTTTGAATCATAGATTAAAGAATAAAATTCTATAATTTCAATATCAACTTCTTTTGGATAAAAAATCAAATGGTTATAATGTTTATCATTTTTATTATGTTTAAACTCATAAATATGATGAAATCTCGTATGTAAGGAATCAAATTCGATTGGTTTAATTGCCTGAATTTCGATATTATTAATATAGGCTTTATTCTGGAAACTAATTTTTAAAATTACACCTATAAAAGTCGAAATCTGTATAATTCGTAATAACCAATCAATATACACTGACCAATCTATGTTAAAAACACAATCAATATTCATTCTTTTTTCAGTTTCCTTTCAAAAATCCTTCCAAATCTCGTTCATGCTGATATTTGATAGCTGCCTTTTTGTCTTTTTCAAAAATGGTCTTGGTTAGATCAATGTCGTTGATGGCTGCAATTGCGACGGTGTAGTGAATGATATCAACCAGTTCTTTGGCAAGTTCCTCGTTAGAATCCTGAACGCCCTCTTTTCTACCAGAACGACCATTCAAAACCTCAGCTACTTCTCCGACTTCCTCCACTAACTTCATAAAGAGACCTTCCTCAGTCCGAGACTGCTGGTAATGTTCCAGTAGGTAGTCTTGTAATTGTCTAAACGTTAAATCCTTCATATCCTGCTCCTTGCAAAAAAGCGAGACATCCGTCCCGCTCTTCTTATTTTTCGTCAATAACGATTCTTACTTTTTTGTCTTCAGTTGGGACAGAGTAGACAATCGTTCTTATCGCAGAGATAGTGCGACCCTTACGACCAATCACACGACCCACATCGCTTTGGTCAAGATCCAAATGATACTCCAAAAATTCTGGTGTATCTTCAATCTTGATAGTTAAGGCATCCGGTTGTGAAATCAAAGGTTTCACAATTGCAATAATGAGATTTTCAATCGTATCCATCTGTCAACCTACTTTAGAATTATTTAGAGAATTTAGAATCGTGGAATTTTTTCAATACGCCTTCTTTTGAAAGGATGTTGCGTACTGTGTCTGAAGGTTGAGCTCCATCAGCCAACCATGCAAGAACGCGGTCTTCTTTCAAAGTTACTTGGTTTTCAGCAACAAGTGGGTTGTAAGTTCCAACTGTTTCGATGAAACGTCCGTCACGTGGTGAACGTGAATCTGCTACGTTAATACGGTAGAAAGGTTTTTTCTTAGAACCCATACGAGTCAAACGGATTTTTACTGCCATTTTTAATATCTCTTTTCTTTTATTTTTTAGTTCGGTGAAATAGCTGAGCTATTTAGCACATGTTCTATTATAGCAGATTTCTGACAGGTGTCAAGAAAAAAACTTGACAGACTATAAAATTTTTAAAGCTTTTAGAAATTTGTTAGACTAATAGGGATAAATTAGAAAGAGAAACTTTATGAACACTAGTCTAGAGAAGATTTACAAAGACCATCAAGCAATCATTGACCCCCATCCAAAGAAGAATCTTTAATCAACCAAGTCAGGTTGATTTTTTTATAAATCATTTAAAACACTTATAAATCATTACATTTATTGACAATCGCTTACAAAAGAGGTATATTAGTATTAAAAGGGGGATTTCCTATGTACCAAGAACAACGATTAGAAGAAATCATAAAACTTTTAGAGGATAGAGGAAGTCTGTCAGCAAAAGAAATGGTTGAATATTTCCATGTTTCCAAAGATACCATCCGTAGAGATTTTTCAATTCTCGCAAAAGAGAAACGAGCAAAAAGAACTCATGGAGGTTTATTGCCAATTCAAAAGCAAAGGATTCTTGGTTTTCAAGGTCGAGCAGAACAATCTTCTAAAGAAAAAGCGAAAATTGCTCATTTAGCTACCCAACTCATTTCTGATTCACAATTAATTTTCTATGATGTTTCAACAACTGTACTTGAGTTAGCAAAAATAACAGATAAAAAAGTTACTATTTTCAGCCATTCATTGGATAATGCACTGTTCTTAGGAGAAAATGAAAATGTCGATTTTCACATTATCGGTGGACGATTTCATAAAAAGAATCGTTTCTATTACTCATTAGAAGAATCCGAATCTTTGAATAGAATTAAATTTGACTTAGCATTTTTTGGTGCAGCTAGTCTTTCAGACGGACAAGTTAGTTTTGAAGATCAAGAAGATGTTCTAATGAAAAAAAGAGCATTTAAAACCAGTAAAATTCGCGTCTTGTTAGCTGAAACCAGCAAGATAAACAAACACTCTCATTATATTCTTTCCGAACTTACTGATTTTGATTATTGGATTACAGACAAAGAACCCGACATAGAAATTCAACAATCTTTAGATGGTAAAACAACTATTCTATTTTAAAAAGGAGAAACATATGTCAGTAATAAAGTTAATCATAAGTGATATCGATGGTACCATTTTAGACCAAAAGCACCAATTAGACTCTCATTTACTAGAGCTTATGCCACTTTTGAAACAAAGTGAAATTCCTTTTGTTCTAGCTTCTGCTCGCTCTCCTCTTGGTATAGCTCCAATTTCGAAAGAACTTGGAATCACAGATTTTCCAATTGCAAGTTATAATGGTGCTCTTATTAGTACAGGTGATAAAATTCTGAGTCAGCATACTATTAATAAAAAGGAATTACTCTTACTACATGATTTTTTAACAAAAGAATTTCCGACAGTTTCAATTAATATTTATTCTGGAAAAGATTGGTACGTAAATGCTTTAGATAAATGGGTAGAAATTGAAGCACAGATTACTGGAGAGAGCCCAAAAGTTACTTCACTAGCAGATTTTCTTCAGGAAAAAAAGAATCTTATTCATAAACTTTTACTAATAGATAACGCAGCTACTATCCAGAAACTTAAAGAGACATTAGCAACAATAGATTTCCCTCAAACTGACTTTTACCTTTCGAAGGATAACTATCTTGAAGTCACACATAATCAAGTCTCAAAAAAACAAGCTCTGTTAGAATTAGCCAACTACTATCAACTATCACTCACTGAAATTATGAGTATTGGAGATAATTATAACGATATTCCAATGATTGAGACCGCTGGACTTGGTGTTGCAATGGGAAATGCTCCTACAGATGTTAAAGTCTGTGCAAATAAAGTAACAGATTCTAATGATCAAAATGGGGTAAGTAAGGCCATAAAATTGTATGTACTATCGGAATGATCACAATTGAATATTTGAAATCCACTTTCAATTAGGGTACAATGGTAGAAATGATTTTTGAAAGGATTCCCATGAAAAAAATAGTAACACTTCTATTAATCTCAACTTTTGCCCTTGCTGGATGTAGCAATATCCAACGTAGTCTGCGAGGGGATGACTATGTAGATTCTAGCTTGGCTGCCGAAGAAAGTTCCAAAGCAGCTGCCCAATCTGCCAAGGATCTTAAAGACGCCTTGACAAATGAGAAAGCTAACTTTCCACAACTCTCTAAGGAAGTTGCTGAAGACGAAGCTGAAGTCATTCTCCACACCAGTCAAGGAGATATTCGCATCAAACTCTTTCCAAAGCTAGCCCCTCTTGCGGTTGAAAATTTCCTAACTCACGCTAAGGAAGGCTACTACAATGGCGTTACCTTCCACCGAGTGATTGATGGCTTTATGGTTCAGACTGGTGATCCAAAAGGAGATGGTACAGGTGGCGAATCCATCTGGCACGATAAGGACAAGACTAAAGACCAGGGAACTGGTTTCAAGAGCGAAATCTCTCCATATCTCTATAACATCCGTGGTTCTCTCTCCATGGCTAATACTGGCCAACCAAATTCCAATGGTAGCCAGTTCTTCATCAACCAAAATACAACAGACATTTCTGCCAAACTTCCTACAAGTAGCTATCCAAAGAAAATTATCGAAGCCTACAAAGAAGGTGGGAACCCTAGTCTAGACGGAAAACACCCAGTCTTTGGTCAAGTTATTGATGGTATGGATGTTGTTGACAAGATTGCCAAGGCTGAAAAAGACGAAAAAGATAAACCAACTACTGCTATCACTATTGACAGCATTGAAATTGTTAAGGACTACGATTTCAGTAAAAAATAGGATAACTCTAAAATAAGGAAATGTGAAAATGATTTTATTCTGGGGTTCGAAAGGTTACCAAAAGGTCTTAGGACATACTCAAACCACTATCGAGTGTGGTCACTGTAACAATGCCGACACTTGGGAAATTTCAGAAACTGGACGTAAGTTTACCCTTTACTGGATTCCACTCTTTCCTTACGGAAAAACTTATTTCGTTTCTTGCCCGATTTGTCACTACGGGAAAGAAATCCAAAAATCTGATATTGAAACCTATTTGAATTACTAGCCAAAAAGCCAAGTCTGGGTGACTTGGCTTTTTCCTATTCTAGTTTTGCGAGATTCTCTTTTTATGTCAACTCATTGAAATCCCAGATTTGGTCCATCCAGCCTTCATAGAAGTCTGGTTCGTGACAAACCATGAGGATAGAGCCCTTATACTCTTTTAGAGCTCGTTTGAGCTCATCCTTAGCATCCACATCCAAGTGGTTGGTGGGTTCGTCTAGAACAAGGACATTGTTTTCACGATTCATCAAAAGACAGAAACGAACCTTGGCTTGTTCCCCACCTGACAAGACCTGAATTTGGCTTTCGATGTGCTTAGTCGTCAAGCCACAGCGAGCAAGGGCTGCACGGACTTCTGCTTGGTTGAGAGCTGGAAAGGCATTCCAAACAGCTTCTAAAGGTGTCTGACGATTGCCACCTTCCACTTCTTGCTCAAAGTAGCCAAGTTCTAGATAGTCTCCACGTTCAACTTCCCCAGCAATTGGAGGAATAATCCCCAAAAGACTCTTCAAGAGAGTTGTTTTACCGATACCATTGGCACCGATGATAGCAACCTTTTGATTGCGTTCAAAGGTAAGATTTAATGGTTTTGTAAGTGGTCGGTCGTAACCAATCTGCAAGTCCTTGGCTTGGAAGATAAAGCGTCCTGGTGTACGAGCTGGTTTGAAATCAAAGGATGGCTTTGGTTTCTCACTTTGAAGCTCGATAATATCCATCTTATCCAATTTCTTCTGGCGGGACATGGCCATATTACGAGTAGCGACACGCGCCTTATTACGGGCTACGAAATCCTTGAGGTCAGCAATTTCCTTCTGTTGACGTTCATAGGCTGCTTCCAGCTGCGATTTCTTCATGGCATAGACTTCTTGGAACTGGTAGTAATCCCCGGAATAGCGTGTCAACTGTTGATTTTCAACGTGATATACGATATTGATCACATCGTTGAGGAATGGAATATCGTGCGAAATAAGGACAAAGGCATTCTCATAGTTCTGGAGATAGCGTTTAAGCCAGTCGATATGCTCAGCATCCAAGTAGTTGGTTGGCTCGTCAAGAAGCAAGATATCAGGCTTTTCAAGGAGGAGTTTTGCCAAAAGTACCTTGGTTCTTTGCCCACCTGACAAGGCTGTTACGTCTGTATCCATCCCATAATCCATGACACCAAGAGCACGAGCAACTTCATCAATCTTAGCATTCAAGGTATAGAAATCGCGACTTTCCAAACGGTCTTGAAGTTCGCCAACTTCTTCCATCAATGCATCAATATCAGAGCCCTCTTCTGCCATTTCCATGTAAAGGTCATTGATCCGAGCTTCGGCTTTGAATAACTCATCAAAAGCAGTACGAAGGACATCACGCACGGTTTGGCCTTCTTTTAACACAGCGTGCTGGTCAAGGTAGCCTGCTGTCACATATTTGGACCATTCCACCTTACCTTCATCAGGTAACATTTTACCAGTTACGATGCTCATAAAGGTTGATTTTCCTTCACCGTTAGCACCAACTAATCCGATGTGTTCACCTTTAAGGAGACGGAAGGACACGTCTTCAAAAATCGCACGGTCACCAAAACCGTGACTCAAATTTTTAACTTCTAAGATACTCATTTTAATTCCTTATCTTGTGTTTATGTAGTAGTTTATAAAGGATCCAAGCCAGGTAACCACCCAAAGTGTTGGTCCACAAATCATCAATCTCAAAGACCCGATTAAAATCAAAGAAAAAGTCTAAAGCTAGCTGTGTACACTCGATTCCCAAACTCAATAAAAAGCTAAACAAAATCACTCTCTTCGTTTTTCTTAATCTAGGATTGAGATAGAGAAGTTGGAAAATCAGCGGGAAGAGCAAGAAGATATTTAAGGCATTCTGCAAAAAAATCCAAAATAGCTGCAGAAAGCTGGTTACTTCACCCAGTTTCCAAAGGGAGTTAAAAGGCGTCAAAAGAAAAACCAGGCGTCCAAAAGTTTGAATACCTGGAGTTTCCACTCCTGTAGGAAGTTGAGGCTGGGGAGTAAAACAAAAACAGACGATACAAAGACTGTATAAAAGCACTCCCAAGCTTAGTAATGTTTTTCGACTCATCTTATGGATTTACTTCCGCTACTGCTTTTTGACGATCACGCTTCATGGTATTCGAACGCAATTGTCCACAAGCCGCATCAATATCTGTACCATGTTCCTGGCGAACGACACAGTTGACACCTTTTTTCTTGAGCGTATCATAGAAGGCCATGACACGTTCTTTAGGGCTTCGGCTATACTGGTCATGCTCACTAACTGGATTATAAGGAATCAAGTTGACATAAGACAATTTCTTGATATTTTTAAGCAATTCAGCCAATTCAAGTGCTTGTTCAACTCCGTCATTGACTTCATTGAGCATGATATACTCAAAAGTTACACGGCGGTTGGTTGTTTCGATGTAATACTCGATAGCTGCAAAGAGTTTTTCAATCGGAAAGGCACGGTTAATCTTCATAATGCTTGAACGTAGTTCATTGTTTGGAGCATGAAGAGAAACAGCAAGGTTAACCTGTACTCCTTCATTAGCAAACTCACGAATCTTGTGAGCCAAGCCAGAAGTTGATACTGTGATATGACGAGCGCCGATAGCCATTCCATTATCATCATTGATAGTACGGATGAAGCTCAAGACATTATTGTAGTTATCAAATGGTTCTCCAATCCCCATAACAACGATATGACTAACACGTTCATCTTGTCCACGTTCGTCAAAATACTTTTGAACCAGCATAATCTGAGCGACGATTTCCCCGTTATTGAGGTCACGTTGCTTCTTGATCAAGCCTGATGCACAGAAGGTACAACCGATATTGCATCCTACCTGAGTGGTTACACAGACTGACAAACCATAGTGCTGACGCATAAGCACTGTCTCAATTAGCATACCATCTGGCAACTCAAAGAGGTACTTGACAGTACCATCGGCTGACTCTTGCACGATGCGTTGTTTCAAAGGATTGACCACAAACTGGTCGTTGAGTTTGGCAATCAAATCCTTAGACAAGTTGGTCATTTCTTCAAATGACTGGACACGTTTGCGGTAAAGCCATTCCCAGATTTGATCAGCACGGAATTTCTTTTCTCCCAGCTCCAAAACCCATTCTTGCATGCCTTGACGGGTTAAACTATAAATCGACGGTTTCATCTTTTCTCCTTACTTTCTAGTCCTTCTTACGGATGACAAAATGACGTTGCACCTTGTCTTCTTTCTGAGATTTTTGATCTTTTGAACGGCGTCTATTTCTTTTATCTGTATGATTTCTTTTCTTGTTTTGAGAAGGTTTCTTTCCTTTTCGAGAATCTTTTTCTTCCTCTTTTTTGCGCATTTTTTGGTCAAAGGACGCCCGCTTAGGCACTTGGTTTTCTAAGACAAAATAGGCACAACCATAGCTACAGTACTCTAGTAGATAATCCTGCAAGCGACTGATTTTTTCTAAAGACTCTTCAGCGCGTTCATTCTTATAAAAGCCTCGTAAGCGCAACTGTTCATTACTCCAGTCTCCTACGATATAGTCGAACTTGGTCAAAACTTCTGAAAAACGTTGAGTAAAAGCCGTTACATCAAAAGCATCCTTGCTATTTTCAACCAAGGTAAAGGCAAATCCTTCAGCCTCGACCCTAGTTCCAGTCACACGAAACTCTGGACCAGGGAATTTATTGTAATTGTATAATTCAGGTGCAATCTCTTTACGCATAATTTTCCTTTTTCAACGATTTCTTAATACTCTATTCTACCATATTTTCGCCACATTTTCACCTTTAGCATTAAAATAAAAAAAGTCTGACGATTTCACCATTTATAGTGGATTGGATCTAGAATAGTACGCCACGGGTTCTATAGTGGACTGAATCTAGAATAGTACGCCAAGGATTCTATAGTCGATTGAACTTAGAATAGTACACCAAGAATTCTAAAACATTTCTAGAAATCAATTTGACTTTCCTAACCTCTTTGTTCATATCCTATTTCAATCCACTATAATTCTAAAAGACACAACTGTACTAAAAAGAAAAAACTGGGAAAACCCAGTTTTTAAATATTATAGGTAAAGGAATTTAAAGATTGCTACTGCTGCAATACCAGCTGCAATCGGTGCAACTACTGGTACCCAAGCATACCACCATTTTGAATCACCCTTGTGTTGACCAAGGATTGATTTTGGAAGGAAGGCATGAAGGAGACGTGGTCCAAAGTCACGAGCTGGGTTCAAACCAGGTCCTGTAGGTCCTCCAAGTGAAGTAACCAAAGCCATTACTAGGAAACCAAGTGCCAAGTGACCAACAGCAAGTCCTGATGCTGTATGAGGCGCTACTTGAGCTTTAATTGCCAAATCAGAGAAGTCAACATTTTGACCAGCTTGAGTTGCCATTTGTTTCATGTATTGAAGGACTTCAGCTCCAAAGAAGTTCTTTGTCATACCGAGTGCTGCGAAGAAAAGAACAAATGATCCAACAAACTCATTGATAAATCCGTTCACAGTTGCTGCGAAGCGTGATTCTTTTGTTCCGTGGTCGATACTTGAAATTGTTGAGAAAGTTCCCAAGATGTTATTTGGATTTTCTGTCTTCAAGTAGTAGGGCCGGTGAGTTGCAACAACCAAGGCTTGTCCGAAGATTGCTCCCAAGACTTGTGCAACGATGTATGGTACTACTTGTGCCCAAGGGAAAAGTCCGCTAACTGCTAGACCAAGAGTGAAGGCTGGGTTGATGTGGTTACCAGAAACATTACCAAACATCAAGGCAGGGATCATAACCCCCATACCGTAACCAACAGCGATAACGAGCCAGCCACTTTGGTGACCTTTCGTACCTTTAAGTTCAACGTTGGCAACTGCACCATTTCCCAAGATGATCAAGATGGCTGTTCCCAAAAATTCAGTGGCATATTTGACTGCCCATGCGAAATCCATTGATAGATTCTCCTTAATATTTTTTAGACAATCCCTATTCTATCAATTTTTAAGCCTTTTAGCAACAGATTTTCTAAAAGAATACTGCGGGAAAACGCTTTTATTTTAGTTCTTAAAAAAAGATCTAACAAACCTAGTTTGTTAAGTCAAAATTTTGATTATTCTTGACGCTGACCAAAATCTTTAATCATCTGATCCATTTCTTCACGACTTGGTGTCGTTAGCATATAGAGAAAGTCTCCTTGCAATTCAGCAAAGGCTGCAGGCATGATTTTCTTAACCTTAAATTGCTGACCGTATTTGGCGAGCAAGTCTTCTTCTGAATAAACATAGTTGGCATTGGCACGACGTGATGTCGCCAAGCAGTACAGGGGCTCGAATTGTGAAGCAGGGAATGGTTCACCCGCAACGATCGCTGCATAGCCCTTGTACAAATCAAAAGAATGGGCATAGTTATATACATCAATGGTGAAGCCACCTGCTGGACGGTTATTGTACTCAATGGCAATATAATCATCACCTTCACGGAAGAACTCGATATGGAAGAAACGTTCTTTCATGCCAAATTCTTTAACGATTGCCTCACCATACTTGCGCAATTTTGGATCCATATCTTTAAGAACATAATAAGAATTGTCCATCTTGTAAATCATGAGATCAAGCGGTGTATGGGCATAGTCAAAGGTCGTAGAAAAGACGATATTTCCATCTCTATCTACCAAACCATCGAAGGTACAGATTTCACTAGAGGTGACAAATTTTTCAAAGAAATAAACGGTTGAATGGTCCCATTCTGCCTTGAAATGATGGATATCCTCTTCTGTTTCAAGCTTGAAGGTTGCTGCCGCTCCCACTCCATTGTCAGGTTTGGCAATCATAGGAAGGCCAATTTCTTTCACAGCTTTGTCAACATCTGCATCTGTTTCAATGACAGCACCTGGAACCACTGGAACTCCAGCTTTTTTGAAGAGTTTCTTCATTTCAGACTTGAACTTGGTCTTTTTGAGGTCGTCTGGTTTGGCACCAAAGACATTAAATTGTTCACGAAGAGCAGCATCCAACTCTAGCCAGTATTCATTGTGAGATTCGATGCGGTCAATTGGACCATGCTTATAAAAGAGAAAGGCAACTGCTCGTTTAACCTCATCGATATTTTCAAGATTATCAACTCGGAAGTACTCCGTCAAGCTATTACGCAATGGTTCATCTAGTTGTTCGTAGGGTTCTTGTCCAATCCCTAGAACTGTGATTCCTTTATTGGCTAACTCAATACTAAACTGTTGGAAATTTTGTGGGTAATAGGGTGAAATTACAAGATAATTCATAAGCAACTCCTTTTATAGACTCATGTGACCGAGGAAATATGGCATTTGTTTGCGCCACCAATCCCAATCATGGGCGACATCATGTCCCCATTCTGCAAACCAGGCAGGAATTTGTTTTTGGTCAAAGGCTTCTTTGAGCTTGTAGTAAGAAGGCAGGCCATCATGCTCCCAAGCACCTAAGCCAGTACAAATCACAATCTCAGCCTGACGGTAACGATCGATAAACCAGCCATCATTTTGATTCCAGATATAGTCTACTGGTGAATTTTGATAGATAGCATCATCATTGTAGTAATCACCGACGAAAAAGCGCGCATCATAGACACCACTGAGGGCGATTACCTTGGTAAAGACATCTGGATGCTGAAGGAAAAAGTTAAGTGCATGATAGGCTCCCATAGAGCAGCCTGTCGCCATCATACCGTCGAACCAGCCTGTCTTGTGTTTGATAAAAGGAATAGCTTCTTCAATGACATATCGTTCATAGGCACGGTGCATTTCAGCTTGGTCATGACCATTTTTCCATGTTGCTAGCCAACTTTCACTATCGATACTTGAAAGGGTAAAGAATTGCACTCGACCTTCCTCGATAAAGGATGCACATGCATCAATCATGCCAAAATCATAGTATTCATTGTGGCTACCACCTGAGGAAGCAAAGACAACCACTGGGATACCTGCGTGTCCGTAACGATTAACATACATTTCACGGTTAAGATGACCACTCCAGTGGCTAAGATGTTCAATATTCATATCCTGTCTCCTTTATACTAATTACCAATTTTCTGCAAAAAAGCGTAGGCAAGCTGGAAGATTTTCTGACCATGGAATTTCATGGTGAATGGCTCCAGCCTGAACCTTGAGAGAGAGATTTTCCAACTCAACTCCTCCTGCTATCAAATCATGATAATAGCGAAGGGAAGAGTCGATATAGGCCTGCTTAATATTGCCAGCCATGAGAGTCTTATCTGTGTCATCTGCTTCTTCCGTCCCAACATAGATAAAGACTCGCTGGTCTGGCAATAGTTTTTTACGCTCCATATAGCGATCAAAAGCCTCTTGGTGAAGCCAGTTAGCTGATGAGAACACTCCCAAACACCCAATCTGATCATGGTATTCCAAGCCAATAAACTGGGTAATATTGCCGCCTAGAGAAGACCCAATCATAGCAGTGTGTTTACGGTCTGATTTTGTACGATAGTTTTCATCGATAAAGGGTTTGACCACTTCCATGACAAACTCAGCGTACTCGACTCCCTTACCACCAAACTGTTGACCGGGAATATTAGACTCTTGGAATTTCCATGCCGCATACTCGTTCATTCGACCAAGACCATCATTGTCAATAGCCACAACAATCATACGACTGATATCTGGATTTCGCTTGATGGCTGGGATAATCTTCCAGGAATGTCCAACGTAAGATTCCTTACTATAAAAGACGTTTTGTCCATCGTGAAAATACACAACTGGGTAGCTTCTATCCGTGTCTTTATCATAGTTTTTGGGAAGGAGAACACGTACCCGGCGCTCCTTACCTGTGTAGGGAACCACTAATTTATGCTCTCGCATTTTCAGGTAAAAATAAGATTGATTCATTGTCAGAAAACTCTCTATATTCAAAATTTTATCTTATTATAGCACAAAAATAGAAAAAAAGTCAGTTTCGTCTAAATTTAGAACAAAAAACTAACTTTTTCTACTTATTTTCTCTATTCTTCTGGATTTTCTAATTAGAGGAGATCGTCAATTAGCTCATCAACTGCATCCTTCTCAGCTTGAGGCGTAATTTCAGTAATCATGATTCCTGCTACTGCACGTTCAACCAGACCTTCGACATCCATACGTGTTTCATACTGCTCTGCATTCTTAATCTTTGGATTTGTCTTCGGACGATCGGGTGCAAAAATAGTACAACAATCTTCAAAGGGCTGGATAGAAATTTCAAAGGTATCAATTTCTTGCGCAATGTCAATGATTTCTAGCTTATCCATAGTCACAACTGGACGGATAATCGGTGTATTGGTCACGGCATTGATAGCCTGCATACTTTCTAGGGTTTGGCTGGCTACTTGACCAAGACTTTCGCCATTGATGATAACCAAACCTTTTCTCACTTCACGGATACGGTCGGTAATCCGCATCATAAAGCGACGTGTCAGAGTCATGAGGTAGGCTTCTGGAGCCTTAGCCTTAATCTCTTCTTGAATCTCCGTGAATGGCACTTCGATAAACTGGATATTGCCACCAAATTTAGTCAATTTACGGGTCAAATCTTGGGCTTTTTTAAGGGCACCTGGACTGGTATATGGTGGACTAGCAAAGTGAACAGCTTCGATATCCACTCCACGTTTTAGAGCTAGATAACCAGCTACTGGTGAGTCAATCCCACCTGACAACATGAGCATGCCTTTCCCTGAAGTTCCAACCGGTAAACCACCAGCTCCTCGAATGGTTTCATAAGAAAGGTAGGCCGCCTCTTCACGAATCTCCACCTGAAGATTGATGTCAGGATTTTTCATTTGTGCTTGTACATTGGGAATGGCTTCAAATACTGCACCACCAAGAGTTTGGTTGAGTTCACGACTATCCAGTTCAAAGTTGTGGTCGCTTCGCTTGCTTGAGATTTTAAAGGTCATACCTTCCTTGTAGATGTCCTTCATAATCTCTTGGACAGCAGATTTCAGAACTTCTACAGATTTTTCAACCTTGTATACTGGCGAAAAGTTTTGAATTCCGAAAACTTGCTTGAGTGACTCGGCAACTGCTGTATAGTCGGCACCATTTAGATAAGCATGGGCACGATCGCGGTCTGCTGTCACTTTGACTTGAGGATAAATGGACAAAACGTCTGAGATATTATTACGTAGTTTATTGATGAAACGCATCCGGTTTTTACCCTTGGTTGAAAGCTCCCCATAGCGAATCATAATTTCTGAATATTGCATGAATACTCCTATCTTACTTTTCTAGTTTGATTGTAAATTAATTTTAGTTTGGTCAAAAATTGCTCAACTTGACTCATGTCATTTTCTAGGTCTAGGCTGAGGCGAACTGCTGACTGGGCCTGATCTTTTTCAACCCCCATGGCAATCAAGGTACCAGCAGGTTTTCCTGCCTTAGATGAGCAAGCAGAGGTTGTGGAGATGAAAATATCATATTCTTCAAAAGCATGAACGATAACTTCACCACGAACCCCCTTAATCCCAAAGGTAAGAATATGAGGAGCAAAGTCTTCCTCACCTGAGAAAACAAAAATATCTGGATAATCAAGAAGAGCCTGACGGATGACTTCCTTCATCTGACTCGTTTTGTTAGAAAACAATTCCAATCTTTTCATAGCTAGACGCAGTGCCTTGGCTGTCGCAGCAATCCCTGCTACATTCTCAGTTGTTGAACGATAGTCACGCTCTTGGCCACCACCAGTTAAAAGCGGTGTAATTTTCTTGCCAGACTTGATATAGACAAATCCAACACCACGAACTCCGTGGAATTTATGACTAGAGAAGGTCGCAAAATCCACTCGGTCAGTCAAATACTTTTCTGTCGGAATCTTAGCTAAAGCTTGAACCGCATCAACATGAAAGGAAATCGTTGGTTTATCAGCTAATAGTTCTGATATAGCTTCAATAGGCTGGATTGAGCCGATTTCATTGTTGATTGCCATAACAGAGACTAGCGTTGTATCAGGACGAAGTAGGTTTTCTAAAGCAGTTACATCTACAAATCCTTTTTCATTTACAGGTGCAAAATCCACTTCAAAACCTTGAGTCTTGAGCCAGAGAGCCGACTCCTTGACTGCTGGGTGCTCAATGTCAGACACAATAATGTGTTTACCAAATTGCGCTTTTTCAAAAGCCACACCTTTGATAACCCAATTATCCCCTTCAGTCCCACCAGAGGTAAAGAAGATTTCTTCGCTTTTCTTACCAATCAAATCTGCAATCTGTTGACGAGAAGCTTCTAATATTCTGGTAGACTGGTCTCCTAATCGATGAAGACTAGAAGGATTTCCAATAATTTTTGCAGACACTTGCATATAGGTTTCAAGTGCTTCTGGATAAGGCTTGGTCGTTGCCGAATTATCAAAGTAAATCATGGTTTCTCACGCTTTCTAAAATCACTCCTTCTATTGTATCACGAAACAGTTCAGGCGACAAGAAAGGCAATTCAGGTTCATTTAAGTTTTTTTTAAAGATTTTCGGTATAATGAATTTTAGTAAAGGAGAGATATTATGTCTAATTATCGTAGAACATCAAAACCTAAAACGGAACACATCAAAAAAGGATTTACTGTTTTTCAAAAAACGATTGCTACTATCGGTAGTATTCTGGGGCTGATTACTGCAAGTATCACCATCATGAATGCTATGAATAATAATAACAATAATAACTCTAAAAAAGAAACTACGACAACCCAGACAACTGTCATAAAAGAGATTCAAAAGGAATCCCCTCAAGAGAACACTACTCCCAACAAGGATAATACTTCTACAAAGGACAACACACAAGAAGAAACTACAAGTCAATCTAGTAGCAGTGAAGAAAGCAAGAAAGAAGAGACTAGTAGTAAACAAGAACAACCAACTGTTCCTTCTTCTAGTACTCAAACAACAGATACAAAAACGTCCACTACTAATGGAGCTTCCTAAAAGAACTATCTAATACTCTTCAAAAATCTCTTCAAACCACGTCGGCTTCGTCTTGCCGTATATTTGTTACTGACTTCGTCAGTTCTATCCACAACCTCAAAACAGTGTTTTGAGCAACCTGCGGCTCGCTTCCTAGTTTGCTCTTTGATTTTCATTGAGTATAACAACCAGTGATTGAATCGCTGGTTTTTTATATATTAGACTTCCTGCGAAACTAAAATCCTAGTTCACGGTTGATAATGCCAGCAATCAAATTCATTCGTAATCCAAACCGTTTGCGTCGATTTCGATAGGTTGTTGAAAATATTTTAAACGTTTTTACTTTGGCAAAAATATTCTCAACCTTGATTCTCTCTTTAGATAGCGCATGGTTATAGGCTTTATCTTCAAGAGTTAGCGGCTTAAGTTTGCTTGATTTCCTCGGAGTTTGTGCTTGTGAATACATCTTCATGAGTCCTTGATAACCGCTGTCAGCCAAGATTTTACCAGCTTGTCCGATATTTCTGCGACTCATTTTGAACAATTTCATATCGTGGCAATAGTTCACAGCGATATCCAAAGAAACAATTCTCCCTTGGCTTGTGACAATCGCTTGAGCCTTCATAGCATGATATTTCTTTTTACCAGAATAATTGGCTAGTTGATTTTTTTAGGACGATTGATTTTTACCTCTGTTGCATCCACAATCACCGTATCCTCAGCACTAAGATGAGTTTTTGAAATCGTAAAA
>JAQDPW010000006.1:0-19348 GCA_027659245.1 Streptococcaceae bacterium AM104-57 | reverse complement strand
TCCACCTTTTGCGTGTTTACGTTGATAAGCTGTTTTTAACACAGCTAACATCTCTTCAAAAGTAGTGCGCTGAACACCAACAAGGCGCTTAAAGCGTGCATCAGTTAATTGTTTACTTACTTCATAATTCATAGTTTTATTGTATCATATTTTGTTTCGCAGGAAGTCTAGTTTAAAAAATCAATAGTTTAATAGGTAAAACTAGTAAAAGTAAAATCCGATTATTAGGCAAGTCTGAAACGATTTTCAGATAGCCTTATTTCTAAAGAAATCGCTATAAAAAAGGAAACTTCATCGCAAAAGTTAGACCATTTTTGACTAACTTTTCAATAAAGTTTCCATGCATTTTTATACTATTTTTACGTTTTTTATTGTTGTAAAACTTTTCGTGGTTTGGTTCCTTCTGCAGGACCAATAACCCCAGCCATCTCTAATTCTTCCATAAGGCGAGTCGCCCTGTTAAAGCCAACAGATAAGCGTCTCTGAATCATAGATGCACTTGCTTTTTGGGTTTCAATAACTAGTGCTTTAGCTTCTTCAAAGAGTGGGTCTCCACCCTCATCACCTGTGCCAGAATCAGCATCTGTCTCAGAAACTTCTCCTGGATCAAAACTATCATCATAATCAGCATCTGCTTGAGCCTTAATGAAGCTAACAATACGTTCCACATCATCATCCGAGATAAAGGAACCTTGCAAGCGAACAGGGTGATTTTCATCGATTGGTTTGAAGAGCATATCCCCTCGACCAAGCAATTTCTCCGCACCATTTTCATCCAAAATCGTACGTGAATCCGTTCCTGAAGAAACAGCAAAGGCTACACGTGACGGCACATTTGCCTTAATCAAACCAGAGATAACATCCACTGAAGGACGCTGGGTTGCAAGAATCATATGAATACCAGCCGCACGCGCCTTTTGTCCGAGTCGGATAATGGCATCTTCTACTTCCTTGCTAGCTACCATCATGAGGTCAGCTAACTCATCAACAATCACGACAATTAAAGGTAGAGGTACTTGCTTATATTCAGACTGGGCATTGAATTCCTCAACTTTAGCATTGAAACCAGCAATATTACGAACCCCAATTTTGGCAAAGAGTTCATAACGGTTTTCCATCTCATCCACGACTTTTTGAAGGGCCTTGCTGGCCTTACGAGGGTTAGTCACGACCGGAATCAAGAGGTGAGGAATATCATTATAGACTGATAACTCAACCATCTTCGGATCCACCATCATAAACTTGACTTGGTCTGGACGTGCCTTCATGAGAATACTTGCAATGATACCATTGACTGCAACAGATTTACCAGAACCTGTCGAACCAGCTACTAGCAAGTGAGGCATTTTAGCCAAATCAAAACTACGAGCTGTTCCGTTAACGGCCTTCCCAAGAGGAATTTCCAAAAGATTTTCAGGTTTAGTTTGCGACTGCTCCCAAAGCTCACGGAAGGAGACTGTTGCAATCTCAGAGTTTGGAACTTCAATCCCAACTAGAGATTTACCCGGAATCGGTGCTTCAATACGGACATCTTTAGCGGCCAAGGCCAGAGCCAAGTCGTCTGCTAGATTGGAAATACGATTGACACGAACACCAACTGCTGGCTTGACTTCATACTTGGTAACTGATGGTCCGATTTCAGCACGTTCAACCGTTACCTTGATACCGAAACTCGCAAAGGTTTCTTCCAAAATCTTGATATTCTCTCGTACGATTTTCTTTTCTTTTGACTGATCTTTTGGTTTATCAGGTGCGAAGAGTTGCAAGCTGGGGAGTTTGTACTCTAAAGCTTTTTTAGCAGAAAAATCTACCTCAACATCCTCATCCTCTAAGAACTCAGCTTCCTCTGGAATATCAACTTCGCTAGGAACTTCATAGTCTGCTTGCGGGAGAATAATTTCAGGTTCTACCCATTCTTCCTCTGGAAGGGGTGGTAAATCATCAAAGTGAATAGGAGGTGCTTCTAAAATCTCGCCAGTTTCCATATCAACAGGAGGGATATCTAACAAGGCTTGCTCTGCTTGTTCTTTTTCTAGTCTTTCCTGTTCCTCTGATTCCTTACGAGCTTGTTCTTCTTCTCGTTTGATGAAGCGTTCTTGTTTCCTCTGCTCACGTCGCTCCATCCAAAGTGCAAAACGTGCTCCAAGAAAATCAGCGACATCATAGACAGACCAGGGACTGACTAGAAGAGCACCGATCAAGATTAAGATGGCTCCGATAAAGTAAGTACCAATGTTTGAAAAAAGAAAGGCGACTGGAATATAAAGGGCAACACCTAGCAGCCCTCCTCCAGCAAAGCTAGTCACACGAAAACCTGTCAAATCTGTCAACACTTGGGCCAAAGTTCCCTTAAAGACAGCCTGCTCTAAGCCATATTTCCATACAAGATAAGCTTCAAAAATCAGCAATAAGCCTGAAAAAATGCAAAGAAAACCTGAGATCAGACCTTCTTGCTTCCGAATCCATTTGAAGAAAAAAAGATAGACTAGAACGACAAAAATGACCAGATAGGCCAGACTTCCTACTAATAGACGAATGAGATTATAGAGGGTGAGACCCACTGCTCCTAATCTCAGAGCAGCGAACATTAAGCAAAAAGCTATGACTAAGGAAATTAACATCCGTTGGATAGCTCGCTTTCTTTCTAATTCAGCTTTTGACGGTCTCCGTCTTGTTTTACTTGTATTTTTGTTTGCCATGCTTCTATTATACCATATTTCAGAAACATCTAGAAAAATCAAAAAAATGACTGCCCACTTTCGTGTTCAGCCATTTGAATGTATTTGTAATTATTTTTCTAAAGGTTTACGAAGGTAACCATAAACTACACCACTTACGATTGCTCCTACCAAGACAGAGACAAGGTAAAGAAGAGCATTTGAAGTAAGGGCGATAACGAAGATTCCTCCGTGAGGTGCCATAAGTTTGATACCCGCAAGACCAACAAGTCCACCTGCCACTGCTGAACCAAGGATAAAACTTGGGATAGCACGAGCTGGGTCAGCCGCACCAAATGGAATCGCTCCTTCAGTGATGAATGACAAGCCCATAACGATGTTAGTCAAACCTGAGTTGCGTTCTTCTTTGGTAAATTTATCTTTAAAGAGAAGAGTTGCGACAAAGATTGCAAGTGGTGGAACCATTCCTCCAGCCATAACTGCTGCCATAGCTACTGAACCACCTGTTGACACTGTTGCTGCAAGAGTACCAGTACCAAAGACATAAGCTGCTTTATTGACAGGTCCACCCATATCAACTGCCATCATTCCTCCAAGAACGATACCAAGAAGGACAGCTGAACCGCCTCCAAGACCTGCAAGGAAGTTGTTCATACCAGTGTTGATTGCTGCCATTGGGATGTTAACAGCAAGCATGACAAATCCTGTCAAGACTGTTCCAAGAAGTGGCAAGAGAAGGATTGATTTAGCACCTTCAAGTGAACGTGGAACCTTCACGTATTTCTTAACTAAGAGCACCAAGGCACCAGCGATAAATCCACCAACAAGAGCTCCAAGGAAACCTGATGATACGCCTGCAAGAGCTGAAGTTGCTTCACCACCTTGAGCATAAGGGATTTTACCAAAGGCAAAACCTTCTTTGGCAATAGCTCCAGCTACGAAACCTGCTACCAAACCTGGTTTTTCAGCGATAGAGTAGGCAACATATCCAGCAAATACTGGAAGCATCAAACCAAAGGCTGCACCACCGATTTTCATGAACATAGAAGCTAGTTCATGGTAAGAACCAAGATTTCCAAGACTCTCATTAGGCACACCCAAAGCACCATCAATCAAGAAGGCGAGGGCAATCATGATACCACCACCAATAACGAATGGCAACATTTGTGAAACACCACTCATCAAGTGTTTGTAGAAGGCACCACCTAGACTTTGTTTTTCATTAGATGCTGTTGAAGCTTGCGCTCCATTAGCAGCACGGTAGACTTCAGCATTCCCTGAAAGAGCCAAGTTGATCAACTCTTCTGTCTTACGGATACCGTCTGCTACTGGACGATTCACCAATGGTTTGCCATCAAAACGATCCATTTCAACTGCTTTATCTGCAGCGATGATGACAGCTTTAGCCTTACGAATATCTTCTGCTGTTAATTTGTTGCCAACACCACTTGCACCGTTGGTTTCAACCTTGATACCAACACCCATTTCCGCAGCCACTTTTTGAAGAGCTTCTTGGGCCATGTATGTGTGGGCAATTCCTGTTGTACAAGCTGTAACTGCTACGATAAAGTCATCAGATTCATTTGCAGGAGCTTGTGCTGGCTCTTGAGCTTTTTCTGAAGCTTGGTCAAAGAGTTCGATAACTTGATCAGCTGAAGTTACTTGACGAAGTTTGTCAGCAAATCCGTCTTTCATCAAATATTGTGACAATTCTGCCAAGGCAGCCAAGTGAGTATCATTGGCACCTTCTGGAGCAGCGATCATGAAGAAGAGGTCAGTTGGTTGCCCATCTAAACTTTCATAGTCAACACCCTTGTTTGATTTAGCAAAAAGAACAGTCGCTTCTTTGACAGCAGAGTTTTTACTGTGTGGCATTGCGATACCGTCTCCAAAACCTGTAGAAGTCAAAGCTTCACGCGCCAAGATTCCTTCTTTAAAAGTTTCAAAATCTGACACATATCCGTGCTCTACCAAGCTATGAATCATTTCTTCGATAGCTGCTGTTTTTTCAGTTGCTTGCAAATCAAGCAACATGACATCTTTTCTCAATAAATCCTGAATTTTCATCTTTTTTCTACCTCAACTTTTTCATAAGTTTCTTTAATAAATGCTGCAGTCGCCAAGTCATCTGAGAAGGTGGTTGCTGTTCCACATGCCACTCCCCACTTGAAGGCTTCTACTGCGTCTTTTGATTTGACAAACTCACCTGTAAATCCAGCAACCATAGAGTCACCAGCCCCAACTGAGTTTTTCACTATTCCCTTGATCGGTTTAGCAAAGTAAGCTCCCTCTGATGTTACCAGAAAAGCTCCATCGCCAGCCATAGAAATAATAACGTTTTGAGCACCTTTAGCTAGCAATTTTCGAGCGTATTTCTCTATTTCATCAAGGCTTTCAAGCTTGACTCCAAAGATAGCTCCCAGTTCATGATTGTTTGGCTTGACCAAAAGTGGTTGATAATCCAAACTATCAATCAAAGTTTGACCTTCAAAGTCACAAACTACTTGGGCACCTGTTTGACGAGTCAAGGCAATCAAATCCTTGTAGATGACATTGCCTAAGTTTTTAGCACTCGAACCTGCAAAGACAACTGTATCTTCTGCTGTTAAACTTGAAAGAATAGCTTTTAACTCTTCAAGTTGTTCAGCTTCAACAGTAGGACCAGTCCCATTGATTTCTGTTTCTTGGTCTGCTTTGATCTTGACATTGATACGCGTATCTTCTGCCACTTGGACAAATCGGGTTTCAATTTGCTCTTCAGCTAAAGTATCAGTGATAAATTTACCTGTAAAGCCACCGATGAAGCCTGTCGCTGTATTTGGAAGATCCAAACGCTTCAAGACACGGCTAACATTGATACCTTTACCACCAGCAAACTTATCATCACTATCCATACGATTGACACTACCAACTTCCACTTTGTCCAAACGGACAATGTAGTCTATAGATGGATTAAGCGTGACTGTATAAATCATACTTCTATTACCTCCGTTTTCTCTTTGATAGCTGACAAGAGCTCGTGACCCTTGCTTGTAATGACAATAGCACGTTTTATAGGAGCTACCTTAGCAAAACAAGACTGACCAATCTTGGATGAATCTGCTAGAACATATGTCTGTTTAGCATTTTCTAAGATAGCACGCTTGACGGCGCCCTCCTCCATATCTGGAGTTGTAAAGTAACCTTCATCTACACCATTCATTCCAATAAAGGCACGATCAAAGTGCAGTTGGTTAATCTGATTGAGAGCTACTCCTCCGATGCTGGCATCAGTTGTCATCTTGACTCCACCACCGATAATGACTGTTGGGATTTGCTTATCCACTAATTGAACCGCATGGTGAATGGAGTTGGTTACTACAGTAATGTCTTTTCGCTCCAATTCCTTAATGAGAAAGGCTGTCGTACTTCCTGCATCCACAAAGATAACATCCTTTTCTTTGATGAGGGAAGCTGCCTTTTGAGCAATCAACTTTTTCTCTTGAAGGTTTTTGACAGATTTTTCTTGAATGGTTTCTTCTTCTTGCAAGGAGTGTGGCAACTCTGCTCCTCCATGAACTCGGCGAAGTTTATTTTCCGATTCCAATTCATCTAAATCTCGTCTAACCGTTGATTCTGACGTATCTAACAAACCTACTAATTTCTCTAGAGAAACGACTTTATGTTTGCCCAGCTCCTCTAAAATCAATTTTTTTCTCTCAGTTTTTAGCACTTACTCACCTCCTGTTAACGATTACAATAATCATTCTACCACAAAAAAAATCAAAGTCAAGCACTTTTTATCACTTTCTTTCATTTTCTATCATTTTGCCAATTGTTTGAATTTTATTTGCAAGATAAATCCCTTTATGATAAACTATTTTAGTAAGTATTGGAAGATTACTCAAGAGGCTTAAGAGGCCGTGTTGGAAACGCGGTAGGCGTGTGAAAGCGTGCGTGGGTTCGAATCCCATGTCTTCCGTTGCTATAGTGTAGCTGCATCTTGATGCAGCTTTTTATAATGGATTTTTCATCTCTAAGATGAGGATTCTAAAAAATCACCCAAGATTTAACTCTCGGGTGATTTCTTTTTCGTCATTTTTAATAATCAAATGCTAGTCTTCTTCAACTTCATCTCAGATGCTCTTAAAAAATATCAAACAGCAATTTCACATTGAGAACAGTTAAGATAATGGAAACAATATAACCAAGGATAGTATTCCACTTGGCATTAGTAAATTCTCCCATCAGTGATTTCTTAGAAGTTAGATAAATCAAAGGAAAGATTGAAAATGGAAGGGCGATTGAAAGAAAGACCTGTGAATAAACCAATAACTGATCCAAGGTTTTTTCCTGATGACCAAACACAACCGCTACAATCATGACAGGCAACAAGGCAAAGAGACGAGTTGCCAAACGAATGAACCATTGAGGCAATCTCATATGCAAGAAACCTTCCATAACGATTTGTCCAGTCAAGGTACCCGTAATTGTCGAATTCTGACCACTGGCTAATAAAGCCAAGGCAAACAAGGTTGATAAGGTTGAGCTAGCTATAGCTCCTGCAATAGTAGAATCCTGCAGGGCGTTATACATTTGAGAAAAGGCAGAAATCTCAGATGCATGTCCGAAAAAGAGGGCCGCACCTAAGATTAAAAGAAGGGAGTTAACGATAAAGGCCAAGGACAGTTGAAGATTTGAATCCCAGGTCATAAAGCGCACGGCTTTTCGAACATCATTCTTGTCCTTGTGATTGATTTTCCGAGTTTGAGACAAGGAAGAATGCAAATAGAGGTTATGGGGCATCACTGTCGCACCCACGATACCTAACGCCAAGGTTAATTGACTTTCATGCCCTGGCAAAGGACTTTCAAATAAGGTTGCATTCGGTAGATAACCCTCAACGATTCCTTGGAAGCTTGGATGTGACAAAGCTACCAGATAAGTAAAGATTGCTAAAATCGTTAAAATCAGTGTTGTCACAATAGCTTCAATCTTCTTAAAGCCAAACTTCATCAGTAGCAATAAGAGAAAGACATCTAGAACCGTCAAAAGGATGGCTATCATAATCGGAATCTTAAAGAGAAGATTGAGAGCAATCGCTGAACCTAGAACTTCTGCCAGATCTGTCGCCATCAAGGCTAATTCTAAAATCACCCATAGACTATAACGAAGCCATTTAGGTGAATGATGAGCCGTTGCTTGAGCCAGGTCCATCTGGGTTACAATCCCAAGCTTTCCTGCCATCTGCTGAAGTTGCATGGCAATGAGAGATGAAATCAAGATAACAAACAAGAGACTATACTTATAGGAAGCACCACCGACTACACTGGTAATCCAGTTTCCTGGATCCATATAACCAACTGCGACAAGAGCACCCGGACCTAAAAAGGCCTTTAAATTTTGCCAGAAATGATTGTTATTTGGAGTATCGATAGATTGATTAATCTCAGAGAGTGACACTTTTTTATGAGAAGACATAGATACTTACCTCTTTCTAAACCTACTTTTTCATTATTTTCTATTAGAGAAAAATAAGATTGACTTTAAACTATTAAAACAATGAAAACTATATGAAAAACATTTAGTTTTTTCATTATTTTTCTTAAGGCACCTTAATATTTTTCTTAAGGCACCTTAATATTTTTCTTAAGGCACCTTAATTATAAAAAATATGATAAAAACTTAAGAAAATTCAACAAAATTTTAGGGAAAGTCAGAATAAGTCTACTCATTAACGATAATGATAAATCTATTGATAAACTTTGACATTTAATAGTGAACTGTAACTATTATTTCTAACTCGATTTCTCTATAAAAGAGGAAAAACCAGCGTCTTTTGACGCTGGATAAAAGCTACTTAGATCATTTAACAAGAAACTAAATTGCTTCTGTAACGAAGCTACGGCTTTCAAGTACCTTAAGCATAGCATCCGCTGTATCCAAAGCTGTAAAGAGAGGAACTCCGTGTTCAATAGCTGAACGGCGGATTTGTTCACCATCTTCATCAGCAGTTCGCTTAGTACCAACTGTGTTGATGATAGCTTGGATTTTCCCTTTACGAACATAGCTTGGGATATCATGTTCATCATCACCAATCTTACCAACGAGTTGAGCCTTCAAGCCATGACTTTCAAAGAAAGCTGCTGTTCCTTGAGTCGCCAAAATCCCGTATCCAATCTCTTGGAAACGACGAGCCAATCCCAAAGCTTCTTCCTTGGCATCATCAGCGATAGTAAAGACAACATTCCCAAAGGTTGGCAAGTGAAGATAAGAAGCTTCAAAGGCCTTGTAGAGTGCTTTTTCAAGAGTTGTATCAGAACCCATGACCTCGCCTGTTGACTTCATCTCAGGACCAAGTAAGCTGTCTACCTTAGCTAGTTTGGTAAAGGAGAAGACTGGCGCCTTGATATGAACACGACTACTTTCTGGGTAAAGTCCATCTTGGTAACCAAGTTCTTCAAGACTTTGACCAAGAATGAGCTTGGTCGCTACCTGAGCCATAGGGATATTGGTTACTTTTGATAGGAACGGTACGGTACGACTGGCACGTGGATTCACCTCAATAACGTAAACTTTCTCATCCTTGATAACAAACTGAATGTTCATCATCCCAAGACAGTTGAGGCCGATTGCAAGACGTTTGGTATAGTCTGCGATAGTTTCTTGCACCTTTTGCGACAAGGTTTGAGGAGGATAAACAGCCATGGAGTCACCTGAGTGAACACCAGCACGTTCGATATGTTCCATGATACCTGGAATGAGGACACTTTGTCCGTCTGAAATGGCATCAACTTCACACTCTTGCCCAACGATATAAGAGTCAACAAGAACAGGATGGTCTGGACTAGCCTTAACCGCAGTACGCATGTAAGAACGAAGATCATCTTCATTCTCAACGATTTCCATGGCACGTCCACCCAAGACATAAGAAGGACGAACAAGGACTGGGAAACCAATCTTGCGGGCTGCAAGTACTGCTTCTTCTTCGTTTGTAGCAGTCTGTCCAGGTGGCTGTGGAATATCCAAGTCTTTGAGGGCTTGCTCGAAGAGGTCACGGTCTTCGGCACGGTCTAGGTCAGCAACCTGCGTACCAAGGATAGTCACACCTGCTTTAGCCAATGGCTCAGCAAGGTTGATAGCTGTTTGACCACCAAATTGAACGATAACACCTTTTGGTTGCTCTAAGTCAATAACATTCATCACATCTTCGAACGTTAATGGTTCAAAGTAGAGTTTATCCGATACAGAGAAGTCTGTTGAAACTGTCTCTGGGTTTGAGTTCATAATGATGGCTTCGTAGCCAGCAGCCTGGATAGCCTTAACAGAGTGAACTGTTGCGTAGTCAAACTCAACCCCTTGACCGATACGGATTGGACCAGAACCTAGGACTAGTACAGATTCCTTATCAGACTTGATAGACTCATTTTCCCATCCATATGTTGAGTAGAAGTACGGAGTTTCTGATTCAAATTCTGCGGCACAAGTATCTACCATCTTGTAAACTGGGACAATCTTGTTTTCCAAACGTAGTTGTCGAACTTGGTCAGCTGTAGTATTCCAGAGTTCAGCAATTTTACGGTCTGAAAATCCATTGAGTTTGGCAGTTTTTAAGACGTCTAGATTTTGTGGATGAGAGCCCAACTCCTGTTCAATTTCAAAGATATGCAAGAGTTTATCCAGATAGAAGATATCGATTTTTGTCAGCTCAGCAATTTCTTCTGGTGTGTAACCACGGCGAATGGCCTCTGATACGTAGAAAAGACGGTCATCTTGGGCTTTGACAACTTTTTCAATCAAGGCATCATCAGAAACTGATGCAAGTTCAGGTATTTCATTGTGATGAACCCCAATTTCAAGGGAACGACAAGCCTTAAGGAGAGATTCCTCGATGTTACGACCGATTGCCATGACTTCTCCAGTCGCCTTCATCTGAGTACCAAGACGGCGCTCACCCTTTTCAAACTTGTCAAATGGGAAGCGCGGAATTTTGGCAACCACGTAGTCAAGGGCTGGCTCAAACATGGCATAAGTTGAACCTGTAACTGGGTTGATGACCTCATCTAAGGTCAAACCGACTGCAATCTTAGCAGCCAATTTTGCAATTGGATACCCCGTAGCCTTAGAAGCAAGAGCTGAAGAACGAGATACACGAGGGTTTACTTCGATGACATAGTACTTAAAGCTGTGTGGATCGAGGGCCAACTGAACGTTACATCCTCCTTCAATCTTGAGAGCGCGGATAATGCTCAAGCTGGCATCACGAAGCATTTGGTTTTCATAGTCTGACATAGTCTGCGCTGGGGCAAATACAATGGAATCTCCTGTGTGAATCCCAACTGGGTCAAAGTTTTCCATGTTACAAACAACCAGGGCATTGTCAGCTGAGTCACGCATAACCTCGTACTCGATTTCCTTGAAACCTGCAATAGATCTCTCAATCAAACACTGGGTAACAGGTGACAACTTCAAACCATTTTCAGCAATTTCACGCAATTCTTCCTCATTGGCACACATACCACCGCCAGTACCTCCAAGTGTGAAGGCTGGACGGACGATCACTGGGTAACCAATAGTTGCTGCAAAGGCAACAGCTTCTTCAACAGTGTTAACAATTTCTGATTCAGGGATTGGTTGGTTCAGCTCTTCCATCAATTGTTTAAAAAGATCGCGGTCCTCCGCTTGGTCGATGGCAGACAATTTAGTCCCTAGAAGTTCTACTCCCAATTCATCAAGAATTCCATTTTTAGACAATTCCATGGCCATGTTAAGCCCTGTTTGCCCACCAAGAGTTGGAAGCAAGGCATCTGGACGTTCTTTACGGAGAATACGCGTTACAAACTCAAGTGTGATCGGCTCAATGTAAACCTTGTCCGCAATCTCCTTGTCCGTCATGATAGTCGCAGGGTTTGAGTTTACCAAGACAACCTCATACCCTTCCTCTTTCAAAGACAAGCAGGCCTGGGTCCCAGCATAATCAAACTCAGCAGCCTGACCAATAATAATCGGACCAGAACCAATCACCATAATTTTTTGAATATCAGTACGTTTAGGCATAGTTTATGATACAAAGCCCGTCAAGAACACAGTGAAAATAGGAAACTCGGTGCAGACGCCTTCGGCGTCAAATCAATGTTTATCTTTTTCACACAGTTCTTAGGGCGTGTTCACTTCCGCGAACTTGTACCCTTCTCCTTTCTATTCGGCAACTCTCTGGTTGCCATTAAATAAATTCTCCGACGATTTTTTAGCGAAACGATCATTTTCAGTAAAAAATCTAGTGCAGGGAGTTTTTAGTTCGCCTGATAGCGACTAAAAGAAACGACCTGCCTTTCTATTCGTCGCCTCACAGGGCGACATTAAATAAGATACTAAGGACGATTAGAAAGCAATTGAATTTTAGAAAACCAAGGAAGGATTGACAATCCGAGTTGGGTTCTCTAAATTCTGAGCTTTCCGTCCGTGTTCAATTCCATAAATTCTCCGACGATTTTTTTATAAATAAACTTAGTTATACATTTTAACAGCTACATAATTTAAGGATAAACTTTTCAAAATCTTCGGGCGTCGTGGAATTAATGACTTTATTACCTGTTCTTAAAGTAACGGCAAATAAATGAGAATATGTCACTTTTTGATGTAAAAACTTCACCGTCAAATCCCAATAATGAACTGAAGTTTTGTTCTTTGGTACTACCTCACTAAATGTAACATAACCAAAAGCAATATCGTTGTTTAATCTTCTAACCTCATTGATAGCTTTCGCTATACTGTCAGTATTTTTTTCAGGATCATACAAACCATTAACTTTACATTCTATTATAGCCTTAACATCATCATTTTTATAAGCAAAATTATTAGGATTAGCATCATCTTTTAAAATTAACAAATCATACTCAAATTTACTGCCTGTCACAAAAGCATTAATCTCAGAAACTTTAAAAGGTAGAGAATTTTTCTTCAAAATATTACTTACTTCATCTTTTAATAATTCATTAGCAACTTTTCCTTTATATTTTGAGTAACCTTTAAACTGCTCAGATTTTCCTTCGAAAATATTTTGAAATTTAACAAATAAATTACTCATTACTTACTCCCTCCTTTCTTCCCTTTAAAAGCTTCCATCATTTCGATAAACTCGTCAAAAAGGTAGCTTGCATCATGTGGGCCAGGTGCAGCGTCTGGGTGGAATTGTACGGAGAAGGCAGGTTGATATCTATGTCGTACTCCTTCTACGGATTTGTCATTGATTTCCTCATGAGTAATCATCAAGTGCTCTGGAAAATCTTCTCGACTCACCGCATAACCGTGGTTCTGGCTGGTAAAGTCTACTCGTCCTGTTGCAATTTCACGAACTGCATGGTTAAAGCCACGGTGGCCAAACTTCATCTTATAGGTCTTGGCACCATTAGCCATTGAAAAGAGCTGATGCCCCATACAAATCCCAAAAATCGGAATTTTACCTTGAACTCCACGAATCATCTCTAGTGCCTCTGGTACATCCTCAGGATTACCTGGACCATTTGACAGCATAACACCATCCGGATTCAAGTGAAGAATTTCCTCAGCAGTTGTTGTATAAGGAACCACCGTTACATTACAGTCTCTCTTAGACAATTCTCTCAAAATCGAATGCTTGAGCCCAAAGTCAACAAGCACCACGCTCAAACCTACCCCTGGAGCTGGGTAAGCAGTTTTTGTAGAAACTTGCTTGATATTATCAATCGGTAGAACGGTCGCTTGAAGCTGATCTGTGATATGATCGATACTATCTCCCACATGTGTCAGAGTCGCCCTCATAGTTCCATGCTTACGGATGATTTTTGTCAAAGCCCGTGTATCAATACCTGAAATACCAGGGATTTTCTTAGACTTCAAAAATTCATCCAATGTCATCTGGTTGCGCCAGTTACTGGCTCTACGAGCTTCTTCAAACACCACTACACCTTTGCAGGTTGGACTGATGGATTCATAGTCATCACGGTTAATCCCATAATTTCCAACCAAAGGATAGGTAAAGGTCAGGATTTGTCCATTATAAGACTGGTCTGTAATCGATTCTTGGTAACCAGTCATCCCAGTATTAAAGACGATTTCACCCGTGACGTCAATTTCAGCCCCAAAGGCTTTTCCTTCAAAAATTGTACCATCTTCTAATACTAGAAGTCGTTTTGTCATAAATTCACCTCTCGTGGATGCTCTCAGGCATCTTTTAACGTTTTGTGTCTTATTTTGCTTTTCTGTATGCCAATACGGATTCCAAGATTGCCATTCTGACAAAGACACCGTTAGTCATCTGTTGAACAATCCGTGATTTTGGAGCTTCAACCAAGTGATCAGCAATTTCAACATCGCGGTTGACTGGAGCAGGGTGCATCAGAATAGCCTTCTCTTTCAAGCGGTCATAGCGTTCTTGAGTTAAACCATGTTGAGTGTGATAGCCTTCTTTTGAAAAACCTGTTCCACTATCATGGCGTTCATGTTGAACACGAAGAAACATCATCACATCAACTTGGTCAATGATTTCATCAATATTTACAAACTTTCCATAGTCCGCAAATTCTTGACTTCTCCATTCTTCTGGACCAGCAAAGTAGAGTTCTGCTCCCAAACGTTTTAAGATTTGCATATTGGATTTAGCCACACGTGAATGGTCAAGGTCTCCAGCAATGGCCACTTTAAGTCCTTCAAAGTGTCCAAATTCTTCATAAATCGTCATTAAATCAAGCAAGCTTTGGCTTGGGTGTTGACCCGAACCATCTCCACCATTGATAATCGAAGTCGTAATCGTCGGACTATCGATCAACTCTCTGTAGTAATCCACCTCTGGGTGTCGGATGACACAGGCATCTACTCCCAAGGCTGACAAGGTCAAAATTGTATCATAGAGTGTTTCACCCTTATTGACTGAACTTGTTTTCACATCGAAGTCCAATAGGTGAAGTCCCAGTTTAATCTCTGCTACTTCAAAAGATTTGTGGGTACGAGTCGAACTCTCAAAGAAGAGATTAGAGACAATGTGTTGGTCTTCGTAAGAAGCTTTTGCTCCATTTTTAAATTCGATTCCGCGTTTGATCAATTTCATGACTTGTTCTACAGTAAGGTCTTCCATAGAAACTACGTGTTGAATGGCTTGTTGATTTTCTGACATGGCTAACTCCTTTTTGCTATCTAGGCTTCTTCAGTAATAAGAACACGATCTTGTCCATCAAGTTCAGTCATCTCTACGATGATTTCTTCTGAACGACTGGTTGGGATGTTTTTACCAACGTAGTCTGGACGAATTGGTAATTCTCTATGTCCTCGGTCTACTAGAACTGCTAAACTCACACGAGCAGGACGGCCATGGCTAACGATGTTGTCAATGGCTGCTCGGATGGTACGACCTGTATAGAGTACATCATCCACTAAAATCACTTCTCTATCCGTTACATCAACAGAAATGACAGAAGTATCTTCCCCACTTTTAACATCGTCACGGAATGGTTTTGTATCTAACTCAACGATTGGTACTGAGATTGACTCCAACTGTTCCAATCGTTCTTGAATGCGACGGGCAATAAAGACACCTCGTGTTTTTATCCCTGCCAATACAATCTTGTTCAGGTCTTTGTTTCGCTCGATAATCTCGTAGGTGATTCGAGTAATCGCTCGCTTGACGGTCAATTCGTCAACTACTTCTTTTGTCTTCATGACAAACCTCCAAAAAGAAAAGTCTCCTTAAACAAGGAGACTTCAGAATATATAGTTAAGCTAGCCCTACCAAAAACAGTATAGACTCCACCCTTCTACTTAATCCAGCTCCTTGCCTGCCTCACGGGACAGGATTAAAGGAATATTTGATTGGTACTACTATAACACAAACTAGGAATCAATGCAAGAAAAAAACATGAAAATTCCATCTTATAACGAACTAAAATCGTATAATTGCGGATACTGATCGCATTCTGGATTTTTTGGATGACAAATAGCTCTACCAAAGTAAATCATAGCTTGATGGGCTGGCAACCACTTTTCTGGTGGCAGGATATCCATGACTCGTTTTTCGACTTCGAGGGGTGTCGCAGATTTTTTGACAATATCATGATGCTTACAGATGCGCTCCACATGGGTATCCACAGCGAAGGCAGGAATCCCAAAGCCAACACTCATCACAACATTAGCTGTCTTACGACCAACACCTGCCAGACTCTCTAATTCTTCTCTAGTCTGAGGAACTTGACCATCAAAATCGTCTAGTAACTGTTGGGCACACTTTTTAAGAAACTTGGCTTTATTTCGATACAGTCCAAGACGAGAAATATGAGATGCAATGTCCGTCTCACTTGCATCTGCCATGGCTTGAGGTGTAGGGAAGGCTTCAAAAAGAGCTGGAGTGGCCTTGTTTACTGCTGCATCTGTCGTCTGGGCTGACAACATCACAGCAACCAAAAGTTCAAAATGGTTGGTAAAATCTAGGCTTGGCTTGGCATCTGGAAAGAGAGCAATAATCTCTTCTAGCACCTTACGTGCTCGTTTTTTGGACAGGACCATCTATTCATCTCCATCAAAAAGCCCTTGTAAGCCTGCAAAAGGACTATTTTGTTCTTTTTTGACTGCTTGTTGAGCTTGATATTCTTCCTCAGTCATGATTTGCCAGTCATTTCCAGAAACGAATCCCTGACCTGCTTCTTCTTCTGCTGTTAAAACTTTGATTGGAATATTGAGCAAAATATTATCTGAAACACTCTCAGCCAAGTCGATTTCCCCATTTTCAATCGGTAAAACCAAGTCATCATCTAAAACTTCCTGATCTAATTGATTAGTCGCCCCCTCCATAAAGACTTCTGTTACAGGATAGGACTCTTGCAATTCTACAGGTTCCATACTACGACTAGAAGCTAGCACAATGGTATAAGAGAGTTGATAGTCTAGGAAAAACATAAGGTCTTCGTACTGAACTTTTCCAATAGCGACAATATCTTTTACATCTAAAATTTCTTGATTACGGTCACGCAAGTCAGCTGCTAAGTCTAAAGTCTGCTCAAAGTGCAAGCCTTCAGGCTGCTTACGGATTTCTTGAATATTTAATTTCATACTTCCTCCATAAAGATTTACTATCTTGATTATACCATGAAATCACTTAATTTAATCGCTCCAGACCTTGTTTTAAATATTATTGATTTTTGATATATTTATTATGACAATTTTTCTTTTTGTGCTATACTATAGACATCAATACATGAGCAAAGGAGGACGCTCATATGGAAGACAAAGAACTAATCTTAGAAGCTTATCAACTCATTTCCGAGTTAAATAAAGCTTACCAAACCTGCAAACAAGGATTGCCTGATGATCTACGCTTGCAACAAATTATTGACCAGCTTCTCAATCAACTCAAAAAGGCTGAGAAACTAGATAACTCTATCTTAATTGATCTTGAGATATTTTACCAACGTACCAGTCTCTTGATTGGTCTTGGCACACTTAAACTGAATGAGCAAACTCGCACTGCTTGGCGAAACTATGACAAGTTCCACTACGATCAAGTTAAGCACGTTTTGACACTCTATGGACCTGATTTTGGTTTTTAAAAATAGAGGATTTTCTGGCTTAATCTTGACAAATTTTCTCAAAAAGAGTATGATAATTGCAACAATACTCGGAGGTAAGGGAGACATGAACAACTAAGTCTATCAAATAAATAACCTTTATTTAGTAGATCTTGTTTCTGTCTCTTTTTGTGTACTCTTTTATGCTCTTTTTTTGGCATTTTATACTCAATGAAAATCAAAGAGCAAACTAGGAAGCTAGCCGCAAGCTGTACTTGAGTACGGTAAGGCGACGCTGACGTGGTTTGAATTTGATTTTCGAAGAGTATTAATAGAGTTTTTTTGACATAGACTTTGGGCTCTACTAGGTAAAGTAGAGCTTTTTGTTATGCAATGTGGACATTCTAGAAAGGGCAATAATATGATAAAAATCAATCATCTGACCATCACACAAAACAAAGATTTACGAGACCTTGTTTCCAATTTAAATATGACTATCCAAGATGGGGAAAAGGTCGCTATTATTGGAGAAGAAGGTAATGGGAAATCAACCTTACTTCGAACTTTAATGGGAGAAAGATTAGCAGATTTCACTATCAGGGGTGAAATCCAGTCTGACCTTCAGGCCCTGGCCTACATTCCCCAACATCTCCCTGAAGAACTGAAGAAAAAATCTTTACAGGACTACTTCTTTTTAGAGTCTACTGATTTGGACTACAGTATTCTCTATCGCTTGGCTGAGGAATTACACTTTGACAGCAGTCGTTTTGCAAGTGATCAAGAAATTGGTAGTCTCTCGGGTGGCGAAGCCTTGAAAATTCAGCTCATCCACGAGTTAGCAAAACCTTTTGAAATTCTATTTTTAGATGAACCTTCAAATGACCTAGACCTTGAGACGGTTGATTGGCTAAAAGGTCAGATTCGAAAGATTAGGCAAACTGTTATTTTCATTTCCCATGATGAAGACTTTCTTTCTCATACGGCTGATACTATTGTCCACTTGCGACTGGTCAAGCATCGGAAAGAAGCAGAAACGCTAGTCGAGCATTTAGACTATGATCGCTATAGTGAGCAGAGAAAGGCTAATTTTGCAAGACAAAATCAGCAAGCTGCTAACGACCAGAGAGCCTATGACAAAACCATGGAAAAGCATCGTCGCGTCAAGCAAAATGTAGAAAATGCACTTCGAGCTACCAAAGACAGTACTGCCGGTCGCCTATTGGCTAAAAAGATGAAAACTGTCCTCTCTCAAGAAAAACGCTACGAAAAAGCAGCTCAGTCCATGACCCAAAAGCCACTTGAAGAGGAACAAATTCAACTTTTCTTCTCAGATATAGAGCCATTAGCCACTTCAAAAGTCTTAGTTCGACTGGAAAATGAGACTTTATCCATTGGTGAGCGTGTTTTAGCTCAAGGGCTACAATTAATTGTCCGTGGTCAAGAAAAAATCGGCATTATCGGTCCCAATGGCGTTGGCAAATCCACTCTTTTAGCAAAGTTACATCAACTACTAAGCGGCAAAAGAGAGATTTCGCTTGGATTTATGCCACAAGATTACCAAGAAACATTGAATTTGGATCTATCTCCAGTAGAATTTCTCAACCAAACTGGGCACAAAGAGGAATTACAGAAAATCCAATCTCACTTAGCCAGTCTCAACTTCAGCTATCCAGAGATGCACCACCGGATTCACTCTTTATCTGGTGGTCAACAAGGTAAACTCCTTCTTTTGAATTTAGTGCTGCGAAAACCAAACTTTCTCCTTCTGGATGAACCCACACGAAACTTTTCTCCAACTTCTCAACCAGAAATCAGAAAACTCTTTGCCACTTATCCTGGTGGTCTGGTCACTGTTTCACATGATCGACGTTTCTTAAAAGAAGTCTGTACGAATATCTATCGTTTGACAGAACATGGTTTGGAAGTAGTCTTTTTATAGTAGATTGAATCTGGAGTAGTACGCTACGGCTACTAAAACATTGTTATAAATTATAATAGATTGAATATAGAACAGTACACTACGATTTAGAAATTAGCTTGACTTTCCTAATCGATTTGTTCATATCTTATTTCAATCAACTATATATTTCATTTAACTATAAAACAAAACGAGGAATCCATCTCACACTTGGATAGATTCCTCGTTTTTTATTTTAGTTA
>JAQDPW010000059.1 GCA_027659245.1 Streptococcaceae bacterium AM104-57 | reverse complement strand
ACTGCTGCTACAGTCGCAGCTGCCACGATGGCAACCTTCTTCCAGTCGACATTTTTCACGAAATCAACGACTTGATTCTTGATCCGTTTGGCTGTTGTACAGACATGTTTTAAGGTGTTCTGCAAGGCTGTTCCCCAGTTTCGGAGGAGATTCATACTCTCTCGGATGGTTGGAGAAGAAGTCAAGCCTGTTGCCAAGGCATAGGCAGACCGAACCACTTGTTGGCGCTTGGCTTCCATCTGAGCTACTGTTTGCTGGTATTTCGTTTGTACATAGTCACTGGCACTATTGTAGGCCGTTTGAACCTTATTCCACTGTCTGCCAACCCAATTCGATGCGCGATTATATTGAGTACTGATCCAGTTGGTTGCGTGGTTAAAGGCACTCTTGGTCGCATTCCAAGCCTTGGAGGCGAAACTCTTCACACCATTCCAGGTGTTTGATGCCACTCTTTTCACAGTATTCCAAGTATTAGATGCAACCTTTTTCACACCGTTCCATGCATTAGAGGCTGTCTTTTTAACATAGTTCCAGCCTTTTTTGATACTGTTCCAGAAGTGCCCACTCGGGTCGGTATAGTTGACGGGGTTGTTCTGCACATAGCTATAGCGGTTCTGGCTGAGAGGATCTGTGTCCTCACCTGGGTAGCTATCCTCTGTTAAGAAAGTACCTCCCTGACTATCATAATACCTTGCTCGTAAATAGTCAAGTCCAGTGTCGTCACGAGCTTCGCCGTTATAGGCAAAGGGATTCCCTGTTGTGTCTGTACTTGTCTTTCTTGCCCCATAGAGGCTATAGCTAGTTGATGCGACGGCTTGTCCATCCTTGGTCATGTAATGGATTAGCTATTTAAAAATATCAATGATAAAAAGCCTATCAAGAAATCTCTTCCTTGACAGACTAATTCTATATTTGTTACACACTAATAACTAACTATTGTAGTCCAAATGTCTCGCAAATACTAGTACTTAATCTACCTATTGTTGAGTTCTCCTTACAGGAAGACAAATCCTTCAAAATAGTTATTACTTGTGGAAATTTGATTAGCTGTTCCTTATATTTAAAAGAGTCAAATGAAGTAAAAGATTGAAGTACTTCTTCCAGTATATTTTTATCATGACACAGTATTAAGTTCATCAGTATATTAAAAGCATTTGAAGTATCATATCCCTCTATACAATAAGCTAATTTGTATTTATACAAGCTACTCTTTTCTTCAAGACAAGCACCTAGAGCACACCACTCTCCTTGTTTTAAAGAAGGAAGCAAAACATCCATAACATATTCAACATCTGCATCATAAAAAGCATCACCTAAGTAAGGTTGAGATAATACTGTATCTAATTCTTTATAGTAATCCATACTAAAAACCTCCTGGATAAGAATTATTGTTACCGATAGGGTAAGCACTAATTACATCATTACCTAATTTGATAACATCAATTTCTACACCATTTATTTTTTTCCGATGAAAACTTGCCCCATCACTTGCCCTAACTCCTAATGGTACACTCTCTCCAACATTTTTTATCGAATCTATAATATTTTTATCACTCCAGTTCTGAGGGAATAATGTGGAATTTTTTATTTGTGAAACTTTACCATTGTCTAACTGCTTCACAAAATCAACAGATTGTGTTCCGTCACTATGTGTACGGATAGTTTGAGTTGCATAATTAGAATTTGAATTATTAATATTTGGAGAATGACCTCCTATAACCTTATTTGAATTAGAAGATTTTTGTTTACCATACAGAATTTTTTGAGCCATTTCATCAGAAATATTTGTTTGTGAAGGCACTGTATTTCCTTGAGAATTTACATAAAAATCTGGCTTAGCCTTAGGCTTCTCCGCAAACATTTGGAGATTCTCTACTGTCATTGGTAGACGTCCACCTGTAGGCTTCGTCGTCACCACATCAGCTTTAGGAGCTCGAACTGTTCGGCTACTTACACCTTCTGTCACAGCGTTAAGGAAAAGGCTTGTACCAATGCTGGTTGGAGTGATCTGGCCTCCTTGAGCCGC
>JAQDPW010000058.1 GCA_027659245.1 Streptococcaceae bacterium AM104-57 | reverse complement strand
GACGTGCTTGCCGACGTACTTGCGCTTGTTGATGCGGAGGTACTTGCTGACGTACTTGCACTTGTTGAGGCTGACGTGCTAGCCGATGTGCTTGCGCTGGTTGAAGCAGACGTACTTGCTGACGTGCTTGCGCTGGTTGAGGCAGACGTACTTGCACTTGTTGAAGCGGATGTACTTGCACTTGTTGATGCAGACGTACTTGCTGACGTGCTAGCCGATGTACTGGAAACTAGCCGCAGGCATGAATTCGTTAGAATTCGATTTCGTCGTGAACACGTCAGCTTCGTCTTGGCACTTGCGCAGGTTGATGCAGATGTACTTGCTGACGTGCTTGCGCTGGTTGAGGCAGACGTACTTGCACTTGTTGAAGCGGATGTCATAGCACTTGTTGATGCAGACGAACTTGCTGACGTGCTAGCCGATGTACTTGCACTTGTTGATGCAGATGTACTTGCTGAAGTGCTTGCGCTTGTTGAGGCGGATGTACTTGCTGACGTGCTTGCACTGGTTGAGGCTGACGTGCTAGCCGATGTGCTTGCGCTGGTTGAAGCAGACGTACTTGCTGATGTACTTGCTGAAGTGCTTGCGCTCGTTGAAGCTGACGTGCTTGCCGATGTACTTGCGCTGGTTGATGCAGATGTACTTGCTGACGTGCTTGCACTTGTTGAAGCTGATGTGCTTGCTGACGTACTTGCGCTTGTTGAGGCGGACGTACTTGCTGACGTGCTAGCCGATGTACTTGCACTTGTTGATGCAGATGTACTTGCTGACGTGCTTGCGCTGGTTGAGGCGGATGTACTTGCTGACGTGCTTGCACTTGTTGAGGCAGACGTACTTGCTGAGGTACTTGCACTCGTTGAAGCTGACGTACTTGCTGACGTACTTGCACTTGTTGACGCTGATGTACTTGCTGAAGTGCTTGCGCTCGTTGAAGCTGACGTGCTAGCCGATGTACTTGCGCTCGTTGATGCGGATGTACTTGCTGAGGTGCTTGCACTTGTTGATGCGGACGTGCTTGCCGATGTGCTTGCGCTCGTTGATGCAGATGTACTTGCTGAAGTGCTTGCACTTGTTGAGGCTGACGTACTTGCTGACGTACTTGCTGACGTACTTGCACTTGTTGATGCAGATGTGCTTGCCGACGTACTTGCGCTTGTTGATGCGGATGTACTTGCGCTTGTTGCTGCGGATGTACTTGCCGACGTACTTGCGCTGGTTGAGGCTGACGTACTTGCTGACGTGCTTGCGCTTGTTGAGGCGGACGTACTTGCTGATGTACTTGCGCTTGTTGAGGCAGATGTACTTGCACTTGTTGAAGCGGATGTACTTGCACTGGTTGAGGCTGACGTGCTAGCCGATGTGCTTGCGCTTGTTGAAGCAGACGTACTTGCTGATGTACTTGCCGACGTGCTTGCGCTTGTTGATGCGGACGTACTTGCTGATGTACTTGCACTTGTTGAGGCTGACGTGCTAGCCGATGTACTTGCACTTGTTGAGGCAGACGTACTTGCTGACGTGCTTGCCGATGTACTTGCACTTGTTGAGGCAGATGTACTTGCTGAAGTGCTGGCGCTTGTTGAGGCGGATGTACTTGCTGATGTACTTGCGCTTGTTGAAGCGGACGTACTTGCTGACGTGCTTGCACTTGTTGAGGCGGACGTGCTTGCCGATGTGCTTGCGCTTGTTGAAGCAGACGTACTTGCGGATGTACTTGCCGACGTGCTTGCGCTTGTTGAGGCGGATGTACTTGCTGACGTGCTAACCGACGTACTTGCACTTGTTGATGCAGATGTGCTTGCTGACGTGCTTGCACTTGTTGAAGCGGACGTACTTGCTGATGTACTTGCACTTGTTGAGGCTGACGTACTTGCACTTGTTGAAGCGGATGTGCTTGCTGACGTACTTGCGCTCGTTGAGGCTGATGTACTTGCTGACGTGCTTGCACTTGTTGAAGCCGATGTACTTGCTGACGTACTTGCACTTGTTGAAGCCGATGTACTTGCTGACGTGCTTGCGCTCGTTGAGGCTGA
>JAQDPW010000057.1:526-2175 GCA_027659245.1 Streptococcaceae bacterium AM104-57 | reverse complement strand
CAATAGATGTCTCTAAACCAGTTAACACAATTGACATTGGGAAGAGTTGGAAAGCACCGAATGGTGATGATTATTATAATCGGTTGAGATATCAAAAACCTGAGATCTATAACAAACCTCTAACTTATCAAACAGGACAATCAGTTACTTATCGCTTAAAAGAGAATGTTAAGGTAGTTGAAATTCCTTTGGTTTTATCCGTGGATCGCATTATAGGTCTTAAGGGCTATTCACCGGATGGTCGACTTCTTGATGTTTCTGAGGGGGTTGAAAAAGCTACACCTGTGACAACGACCCTTACAACGGTGGTAGGAACGACTAAAGAGACGAAAATCACTCCCTTGAATAAATTAGCTGTTGAGCCTGCACCGACTAAGAAAATACATACATGGTTCAGTGAAACTCAAACGGATAATCAATATGTTTCAGCAACAAATCGCAATAATTATACGGCTGTTCCAGGAATGTTGCTTGGAATTGGACATATACGTGCACTTGATAATTATTTTATTAATCAGGAAACATTTGATCTGGTCTTGCCCAAGGGCCTATCCTATGAGGGGCAATTGGATGATGACACAAAAGATTTTTGGCAACTGGTTCATACGGTTTCAGAAGCTGATGGCAAAACGCGACTCTCTTTTAAGTCTACCCATTCTTTTTACACTGATTGGGGGAAACCATTTCATCCTAAATTGAAAGTGGATCGAAAGGTGATAACGGGGACTGGAGCCACCGTTTGGATGGAAAACTATCGTGCGAATGTTCGTAATTATGATAAGACAGATTTTACAGATCCTGACAGTAAATCAAAAACATACACCTTTGATATTTTTGAATTATCAAAAGATCAAGATAACATAGGGTTCTTCAGAACTTCACCTGGCGTGAGTAGCTCAGATATCGGTGTTCTAGACAGTCTAGCTTCGTCTCAAAAACGATATGTTTCTTTAGGAGCTTTTCCTTATGATACTGAGCTTCGAAATTTCAATGACACAAATTCTAGAAAAAAAGAAATAAGGTATGTTTTCCCGAAGAATGATAATGTAGAAGTCAAAGGAGTTTTATTGTGGAATCTAGATAACGAAATGCCAAGCAAGATAAAAGTAGCTAGTCGTCAGTCGCCTACATTAAGGGAAGTTACTTTGAAAAAGGCGTATCAACCAAATAGTCTAAATTTTGTAGATGTGCTAGACTTGGGTTTGAAAGAGGATGATGTCTTAACAGAGGTAGTTTTTCCAATTGGAGTGTTTAAACCTGGAAGCAATGAGCACCCACGGGTTGAAAATGGGAATACCAGAATGAAATCCGTATTCTATGCCTCTTCTCAAACACATATCTTTGGGCTTGTTAAGAAATTCCCAGACCAACCAACTTACCTAAGAACAGCTGAAGTTACTGTGAGAGATGAGGGGTACGATCCTAAGTTACCGTCTAACAATCAAGTTGTAGGAACCGGTTATTTTGGTTTGTACTTAGATAAAAGCTGGGCCAAAAGCGATGTGCGTATTGTCCCACCTCAAACAGCAACGGTCCCATTTGGAAAAGCTCAACGTCTGACCTACACGATCAGTTCAGAAGAAACAGCACCAGATAATCATTGGTTACGAACAGTAGATCAGGTGTCTAAAGCCTATCTGGTTCTACCA
>JAQDPW010000057.1:0-516 GCA_027659245.1 Streptococcaceae bacterium AM104-57 | reverse complement strand
ACTTAACAATTTTAAAGAAGATCTTGATTTGAAGGTCGGCAAACGTCTTTTTGTAGAAACAGTTGATGCCAGACCAAATATCGGCAGGTTCAGTCTGCGTGGAGAAGATCCGTATCAGTTAGTGGATGACAAACAAAAACTATTTACGGATCATGATGACAGTCCAATCGTGAGATTTTCTAGGGTTGAAGAATTAACGTTAACAACACAAGCTAAATTGTCTAATGAAAAAGACTATCGAGATATTAACGCTAAAAAATTCCATATTACCGATCTAACTCAAAATTTAGATTTGAAATTTTCAGTAACAAACCCGACAACCACAGAAGTAGGAAATGTATCGTTTTATATTCCAGTTCCTAAAGCTGGTGACCATTGGGGGACAACCATTCAAAAAGAAAGTTTTGATTACAGTTTTTCCTTGATGAAGCTCAGTCAAACTGATGAGTTTAAAAAAGTGTTTGATGTATCTTATTCAACAGGCGAGGGGCTGAATTTAACTGGTAAAACTGCCTA
>JAQDPW010000056.1 GCA_027659245.1 Streptococcaceae bacterium AM104-57 | reverse complement strand
AGGAACCAATACCGGTTCAGGAACAAATACAGGTTCAGGAACCAACACTGGCACCGGCACCAACACCGGTTCCGGCACGAACACCGGTTCAGGTACCAACACTGGTTCAGGAACAAATACAGGTAGTGGCACCAACACAGGCAGTGGAACTAACACCGGTTCAGGAACGAATACCGGCAGCGGCAGCAACACCGGAACAGGAACTAACACCGGTACAGGAACGAATACAGGTAGCGGCAGCAACACTGGTTCCGGTACAAACAGTGGCACCGGCACCAACACCGGTTCCGGCACCAACACCGGTTCAGGAACTAACACTGGCACCGGCAGCAATACCGGTTCAGGTACAAATACTGGTTCAGGAACCAATACCGGTTCAGGAACCAACACAGGTAGTGGCAGCAACACTGGCACAGGAACCAATACCGGCTCAGGTACCAACACCGGTAGCGGCAGCAACACAGGCACCGGCAGCAACACAGGTAGCGGTACGAACACAGGTAGCGGTACGAACACAGGTAGCGGTACGAACACAGGTTCAGGAACTAACACAGGTAGCGGCACTAACACAGGTTCAGGTACAAACAGTGGCACCGGCAGCAACACAGGCAGTGGCACCAACACAGGTAGTGGAACCAATACCGGTACCGGCACCAATACCGGTTCCGGCACTAACACAGGCACCGGCAGCAACACTGGTAGCGGCACCAACACCGGTTCAGGTACGAACACCGGCACCGGAACCAATACCGGTTCAGGTACAAACAGTGGCACCGGCACCAACACCGGTTCAGGTACAAATACAGGTACCGGCACCAATACCGGTTCCGGCACTAACACAGGCACCGGCAGCAACACCGGTTCAGGAACGAATACCGGTTCAGGAACCAATACCGGTACCGGCACTAATACCGGCTCAGGTACAAATACTGGCACAGGAACGAACACAGGTAGCGGCAGCAACACTGGTTCCGGAACAAATACCGGCTCAGGAACTAACACCGGTTCAGGTACCAACACAGGTAGCGGTACTAACACAGGTAGCGGAACCAACACTGGTTCCGGAACTAATACTGGCACCGGAACAAATACCGGTTCAGGAACGAATACCGGTACCGGCACTAACACCGGTTCAGGAACCAACACCGGTTCAGGTACAAACAGTGGCACCGGCAGCGGCACTAACACCGGTTCAGGAACGAATACAGGTAGCGGCAGCAACACTGGTTCAGGAACCAACACTGGCTCAGGCAGCAACACCGGTTCAGGAACGAATACAGGTTCAGGCAGCAACACAGGCAGTGGCAGCAATACCGGTTCAGGAACCAATACCGGCACAGGTACCAACACCGGTACCGGCACTAACACAGGTAGTGGAACCAATACAGGTAGCGGCACAAATACCGGTTCCGGCAGCAACACAGGCAGCGGCAGCAACACAGGCACCGGCACTAACACCGGTTCAGGAACGAACACCGGTAGCGGAACGAACACTGGTTCAGGAACCAATACCGGCTCAGGTACCAACACAGGTAGCGGCAGCAACACAGGCACCGGCACCAATACCGGTTCCGGCACCAACACCGGCTCAGGAACCAACACAGGCACCGGAACGAATACCGGTTCAGGAACAAATACCGGTTCAGGAACTAACACTGGCACAGGAACGAATACCGGTTCAGGAACAAATACAGGTAGCGGCACTAACACAGGTAGTGGAACGAATACAGGTAGCGGCACCAACACAGGTACAGGCACCAACACCGGTTCAGGAACGAATACAGGTAGCGGAACAAATACCGGTTCAGGAACGAATACTGGCTCAGGTACCAACACAGGTAGCGGCACCAATACTGGCACAGGAACCAATACCGGTAGCGGCACTAACACCGGTAGCGGTACGAACACCGGCAGTGGCACCAACACAGGCTCAGGTACAAATACTGGCACCGGCACCAACACAGGTAGCGGCACTAACACCGGTTCAGGAACCAATACCGGCAGCGGCACCAACACCGGCAGTGGAACGAACACAGGCAGTGGCACCAACACAGGCACAGGAACCAATACCGGTTCCGGCACGAACACAGGCACCGGCAGCAACACTGGTTCAGGAACCAATACCGGCTCAGGTACCAACACCGGTAGCGGCACTAACACCGGTAGCGGCACTAACACCGGCACAGGAACCAATACTGGCACAGGAACTAATACAGGTAGCGGCACTAACACCGGTTCAGGAACCAACACTGGTTCAGGTACAAACAGTGGCACCGGCAGCAACACCGGCACCGGAACTAACACCGGCACAGGAACCAACACTGGTACAGGAACTTTAATTACATCTGAACATAGTCATAAGCCAGGCGTTGCTCCTGTAAGCAACAAAGATACTGTTGTAAGTGGAACAGGTGTTCCTGGCGCAACAGTAACAGTAACTTTACCAAACGGCACCATTAA
>JAQDPW010000055.1:1333-2638 GCA_027659245.1 Streptococcaceae bacterium AM104-57 | reverse complement strand
TTCTAATTGTTTTGTTCTTATTTTAATTATAAACCATGACATAAGAAAACGGGCATCTCCAACTACGGAAATGCTCGTTTTTTTGATAGTTAGAAGTGGGTTTTTGCCCAGACTCATATACTATTCCTCTTTCGGTTTTGAAAAGACTTCAATATGTTGGCCCAGTACCTTGATTTCTACAGGTAGGTTATCTGACTTATCACCGTCAACATCTGACTCCAATTCGCTATCTGAAGAAATTTTAATATTTCGCGCTTTGATATACTCGATATTATCATTTACGACAACATCTCCCTTTAATAAATCAGGGATAACTGACAATTTAGTAAGGATTGAGGCATCTTTTAAAATCAAAATATTGGCATAACCATCCTTGTCTTCTTCAAAAATCTTCTTGTCAGCGAAATAATTGGTCAGGAGAACCAAGACATGGCTGGCTGGGCCAATATAATTTCCATTTTCTGTCTCAACAGTAATATTAAATGCTTGATCTGTTACGACAGACTTCATAGTATTAATCGCATAGGCGAACATGCCAAATTTTGTTTTATCCTCTATCCCAACGTTATGGATGGCTTCTGGTAGTGAACCAATACTAAAGATATAACCAAAATAATTTCCATTTGATTTTCCGATATCAATCTTATTCGTAGAATTAAAATCAAGCTCGTCAATGGCACCATCAATATCTTGATTGATTTCTAATAGTTTCGTAATCAGATTTCCAGTTCCTCCAGGTATAATCGCGAGTTTCGGAATGTAGTCTTTCTCAGCAATACCCGAAATGACTTCGTTGACTGTCCCATCTCCACCGAATACGAGAACTGCCTCATACTGCTCTCGAGAAGCTTCTGTGGCGAAGTTGGTTGCATCTTGCGCTTTTTGTGTAATTCTGGTATTGATTTGCTCGAAGTATTTTTTAGCCTTATTTTCTAACTTTTCCTTATAATCTAAAGCCTTTTCTCCACCAGAGGTTGGATTGATAATCAACATTATTTTTTTCATTCATTTTCTCCTCAATATCTATTTACATCTTTAAGCTATCAATATATATTTTTTGATACACTTTATTATATAATAGACTTCCTGCGAAACAAAATATGATACAATCAAACTATGAATTATGAATCAAGTAAACCATTAACTGATGCACGATTTAAACGCCTTGTTGGTGTTCAGCGCACTACTTTTGAAGAGATGTTAGCTGTGTTAAAAACAGCTTATCAACGTAAACACGCAAAAGGTGGACGAACCCCTAAGTTAAGCCTAGAAGACCTCCTCATGGCTACTCTTCAATACATGCGC
>JAQDPW010000055.1:0-1323 GCA_027659245.1 Streptococcaceae bacterium AM104-57 | reverse complement strand
AACAGAGGTAAAAATAAATCGTCCTAAAAAAATCAACTAGCCAATTATTCTGGTAAAAAGAAATATCATGCTATGAAGGCTCAAGCGATTGTCACAAGCCAAGGGAGAATTGTTTCTTTGGATATTGCAGTGAACTATTGCCACGATATAAAATTGTTCAAAATGAGTCGCAGAAATATCGTACAAGCTGGTAAAATCTTGCCTGACAGTGGTTATCAAGGGCTCATGAAGATGTATTCACAAGCGCAAACTCCGAGGAAATCAAGCAAACTTAAGCCACTAACTCTTGAAAATAAAGCTTGTAACCATGCGCTATCTAAAGAGAGAATCAAGGTTGAGAATATTTTTGCCAAAGTAAAAACGTTTAAAATATTTTCAACAACCTATCGAAATCGACGCAAACGATTTGGATTACGAATGAATTTGATTGCGGGCATTATTAACCGTGAACTAGGATTTTAGTTTCGCAGGAAGTCTAATGAAATTTCTAAAAACAAAAATTGAAAGTACTGAACTAAAATAGATACAATCATGAACTATCTAAGAATTATTCTTTCAAAATTGGAAAAATAGATTTGTGGAAAAAATTCTATCAAGCTACAAACTGAAAAAATCATCTCATTTACTTTTTTTCATATACATCAGTTTTTAATTTACTTTAAAACAAAACCTATGCTTCTATTATTTTTTTAGCCACAAATGTTGTAAAAAACTAATATCTTTATAGGGGTTTAAATCACATACTGCAAGTTCAATCTTTGTCATTTCTTCTAACCAGTTTTCTTTGTTCTTAAATTCATTTGGTTGTAGACTGTAAAATGTTCGAATCCCCAAATAGTTTTCTAATTTAAGACCAGACAAAGCTAATATTTCCTCAATCGTATAAGTAGAACCACTTGCAAAAGATAGGCTCTCAAAATTTTCACCATTGAGTAAGCTAAAAGCTTGGTTGATGTCATTAGTAAAAACAACACTTTGTAGAACTTTTCCAACTTGATTATGCTTGATAATTGAAATCAAGCCATCATCTTTTAAAATTCTTTTGAACTCCAGAAGATAGTCTTTTCGGTCATTAGGGTCTATATATTCTAAAACATTATGGCAAAGGACAAGATCAAAGGATTTATCCGTAAAACGAGCGAGTTGGTCAATACTTCCCCACAATTTTTCATAAGCTCTTAAATTCAGTCACTTTCTCACCTCTGAGCTAGCTTTTGACTCCATAAAATGACTAATCTTAACTTGGAAAAATCCTATTAAAAAATAGACTTCCTGCGAAACAAAATATGATACAATAAAACTATGAATTATGAATCAAGTAAA
>JAQDPW010000054.1 GCA_027659245.1 Streptococcaceae bacterium AM104-57 | reverse complement strand
TTGAGTTACTGAAACCATGTCACCTGCTTTAAGGGGCTTATCTAAAGGAATTTCCCATTTTCCGTCTGTTCCCACAGGCGTTTGTTTAATGGTGCCGTTTGGTAAAGTTACTGTTACTGTTGCGCCAGGAACACCTGTTCCACTAACAACAGTATCTTTGTTGCTTACAGGAGCAACGCCAGGCTTATGACTATGTTCAGATGTAATTAAAGTTCCTGTGCCAGTGTTGCTGCCGCTACCGGTGTTCGTGCCGCTACCTGTATTGGTTCCTGAACCAGTGTTCGTTCCGCTACCGGTGTTGGTGCCACTACCGGTGTTGGTTCCACTACCGGTGTTAGTGCCGCTACCGGTATTGGTTCCTGTGCCAGTGTTGGTTCCACTGCCGGTGTTAGTGCCGGTGCCGGTATTAGTTCCTGTTCCGGTGTTCGTACCGCTACCTGTGTTGGTACCTGAGCCGGTATTTGTGCCGGAACCTGTATTTGTTCCTGAACCGGTGTTGCTGCCGGTGCCACTGTTTGTGCCGGAACCGGTGTTGGTTCCTGAGCCGGTATTAGTGCCGGAACCGGTATTGGTTCCTGTTCCGGTGTTGCTGCCGGTGCCAGTATTTGTTCCTGAACCGGTGTTGGTGCCGGAACCTGTATTCGTTCCGGAACCAGTGTTCGTTCCTGAACCAGTGTTCGTTCCTGAACCAGTGTTCGTTCCTGAACCAGTGTTGGTGCCGGAACCGGTATTGCTGCCGGTGCCACTGTTTGTACCTGAACCGGTGTTGCTGCCGGTGCCACTGTTTGTACCTGAACCGGTGTTAGTTCCTGAACCAGTGTTGCTGCCGGTGCCACTGTTTGTACCTGAACCGGTGTTAGTGCCGCTACCTGTGTTGGTGCCGCTACCTGTGTTAGTGCCGGAACCGGTGTTCGTGCCGGAACCGGTATTCGTTCCTGAACCGGTGTTGGTACCACTGCCGGTGTTGGTGCCACTGCCTGTGTTGGTGCCGGTGCCAGTATTGGTACCTGAGCCGGTATTGGTTCCTGTACCTGTGTTCGTTCCGGAACCGGTGTTGGTGCCTGTACCGGTGTTGGTGCCGCTACCTGTATTCGTTCCTGTTCCGGTGTTGGTGCCGCTACCTGTGTTGGTACCTGAGCCGGTATTGGTTCCTGTACCTGTGTTCGTTCCGCTACCGGTGTTGGTGCCGGAACCGGTGTTAGTGCCGGAACCGGTGTTGCTGCCGCTACCTGTATTCGTTCCTGAACCTGTATTGCTGCCGGTGCCAGTATTTGTGCCGGAACCGGTGTTAGTGCCACTGCCTGTGTTCGTGCCGGAACCTGTATTCGTTCCTGAACCGGTGTTGCTGCCGCTACCTGTATTCGTGCCGGAACCTGTATTGCTGCCGGAACCGGTATTCGTGCCGGAACCTGTATTCGTTCCTGAACCAGTGTTGGTTCCGCTACCGGTGTTGGTGCCGGAACCGGTGTTGCTGCCGCTACCTGTATTCGTTCCTGAACCTGTATTCGTTCCTGAACCGGTGTTGCTGCCGCTACCTGTATTGGTTCCGGTGCCAGTGTTGCTGCCGGTATTGCTGCCGGAACCGGTATTCGTTCCTGAACCGGTGTTGCTGCCGGTGCCAGTATTTGTTCCTGAACCGGTATTCGTTCCTGAACCGGTGCTGGTGCCGGTGCCAGTGTTGCTGCCGGTGCCACTGTTTGTACCGGAACCGGTGTTAGTGCCGGTGCCAGTGTTAGTGCTGGAACCGGTGTTCGTGCCGCTACCTGTATTGGTTCCTGTTCCAGTATTGGTTCCTGTACCGGTATTCGTTCCTGAACCGGTGTTCGTGCCGCTGCCGGTGTTGCTGCCGGTATTGCTGCCGGTGTTGCTGCCGGTATTGCTGCCGGAACCGGTATTCGTTCCGCTACCTGTGTTGGTTCCGCTACCTGTATTCGTGCCGGAACCGGTATTGGTTCCTGAACCGGTGTTCGTGCCGGTGCCAGTGTTGGTTCCTGAACCAGTGTTGCTGCCGCTACCGGTATTCGTTCCTGAACCGGTGTTGGTGCCGCTACCGGTATTCGTGCCGGAACCTGTATTGCTGCCGGAACCGGTATTGGTGCCACTGCCTGTGTTAGTTCCACTACCGGTGTTGGTGCCGCTACCGGTATTGGTTCCTGAACCGGTGTTCGTGCCGCTGCCTGTGTTGGTTCCTGAACCGGTGTTCGTGCCTGAACCGGTGTTCGTTCCGGTGCCAGTATTTGTACCTGAGCCGGTGTTGGTTCCTGAACCGGTGTTGCTGCCGGTGCCACTGTTTGTACCTGAACCGGTGTTAGTGCCGGTGCCAGTGTTAGTTCCTGTGCCGGTGTTGCTACCGCTGCCTGTGTTGGTTCCTGAACCGGTGTTCGTACCGCTACCTGTATTGGTTCCTGAACCAGTGTTGCTGCCGCTGCCTGTGTTAGTGCCGCTACCAGTGTTGGTGCCTGAACCGGTGTTCGTTCCGCTACCGGTGTTAGTGCCGCTACCGGTGTTAGTGCCGCTACCGGTGTTAGTGCCGCTGCCTGTGTTGGTGCCTGAACCGGTGTTCGTTCCTGTGCCAGTGTTAGTCACATTGACCTTAACTGGTACATCGTCAAAGCTCTTATCTGGATAAGTCACACGGAT
>JAQDPW010000053.1:452-2658 GCA_027659245.1 Streptococcaceae bacterium AM104-57 | reverse complement strand
TGTTTCTTTCAGCTTGATTGGATTCAAGACTGGAATCACTGTGTGGTTTGATTTTGAAGCTAGTTTTTGCCCAACCTCTTTTATATATAAGGAGACCAAGAGTTACGTAAAAATCAATACTAGAAGTGATATCTATATATTTGTCATCTTGTAATATTATATTATCAAAAAATGGGGGAGCTGTCAACAAGAAAATTGAAAAAAATATAAAAAATTGCAAATGTAAGAGAATTGCAATGCAATAAGCAATTTTCAGATAATTATTGAAATAAAGACAGTTTTATGATATAATTGAAGCGATTAAATACGAGGTGAAAAATGGCACATTTATTAGAAAAAACGAGAAAAATCACATCTATCTTAAAGCGTTCGGAGGAGCAACTACAGGATGAACTTCCCTATAATGCCATTACACGTCAATTAGCCGATATCATCGACTGCAATGCTTGTATCGTCAATAGCAAGGGGCGTTTGTTGGGCTACTTTATGCGCTATAAAACAAACACCGATCGTGTAGAGCAGTTCTTCCAAACAAAGATTTTCCCTGAGGACTATATCCAAGGGGCAAATATGATCTACGATACGGAGGCCAACCTCCCTGTAGAACATGATTTGACTATTTTCCCAACTGAAAGTCGCTCAGACTTCCCAGATGGTTTAACAACCATCGCTCCAATCCACGTTTCTGGGATTCGATTGGGTTCTTTGATTATTTGGCGAAATGACAAGAAATTCGAAGATGAGGATTTGATCCTTGTTGAGATTGCCAGCACGGTGGTTGGTATTCAGCTTTTGAACTTCCAACGTGAAGAAGATGAAAAAAATATCCGCCGTCGCACAGCAGTGACTATGGCGGTCAATACACTATCATATTCTGAATTACGTGCAGTCTCTGCGATTTTAGCAGAACTAAATGGCAAAGAAGGACAATTGACAGCTTCAGTTATCGCAGATCGCATCGGTATTACTCGTTCAGTGATTGTCAATGCTCTTCGGAAGCTCGAATCAGCAGGGATTATTGAAAGTCGTTCATTGGGTATGAAGGGAACTTATCTAAAAGTTTTAATCCCAGATATTTTTGAAGAAGTGAAAAAGAGGGACTTTTAATGGCTAAGGCTTTAATTTCGATTGACTATACAGAAGATTTTGTAGCGGATCATGGAAAATTGACAGCAGGAGCTCCTGCTCAAGCAATATCAGAAGCAATCAATCAGGTAACTAGATTAGCATTTGACCGTGGAGATTATATTTTCTTTACCATTGATGCTCATGAGGAAAATGATGTCTTTCATCCAGAGAGTAAGCTCTTCCCACCTCATAACCTGATCGGGACTAGCGGGCGTAATTTGTATGGTAAGTTAGCTGAATTTTATCAGGAACAGGCCCAGGATAGTCGTGTTTTCTGGATGGACAAACGTCACTATTCGGCTTTTTCTGGCACGGATTTGGATATCCGTCTGAGAGAGCGTCGCGTGGATACAGTTATCTTAACAGGTGTTCTTACAGATATCTGTGTCTTGCATACGGCTATCGATGCCTATAATCTTGGGTATCAGATAGAAGTTGTCAAGCCAGCAGTCGCATCCATTTGGCCTGAAAACCATCAGTTTGCACTTGGACATTTTAAGAATACATTAGGAGCGAAACTCCTTGATGAAAATCTAGTTGAAATCAAAGAATAATGTATTCAAAAAAACTGAAAAAAGTGTTGACAAAGTTTGTGAAAGTTGATATACTAGTAAAGTAATCGACGCGGGGATGGCGGAATTGGCAGACGCGCAGGACTAAGGATCCTGTGACCGCTTTAGGTCGTGAGGGTTCAAGTCCCTCTCTCCGCATAGGAAAAGAGTTAGCTTCGGCTAGCTTTTTATTTTTATATAAACAAGGGCATATTTTTTGCTCAATGTCATTAAGTTAAGAAATTCAAATACGACTCTTTCTGTATTTGGGTTTCTTTTTTAATGTGATAAACTATAGTTAAGGAGGTGCTTCCCATGATAAAACAGATAAAAGCCCACTTGAATAAGAGTATTCAGACAGTCATTGGTCAAAAAGTTGAGTTCATCAAACAAGATGAACAGGCCTTTACTCGTAAAAGAAGTTTATCACTAGAATCTATGATTCGTACAATTCTGGGAATGGGAGGAAAATCACTGTCAAAAGAATTATAGTTGATTGAATCTAGAATAGTACGCCATAAATTCTA
>JAQDPW010000053.1:0-442 GCA_027659245.1 Streptococcaceae bacterium AM104-57 | reverse complement strand
CTAGAATAGTACGCCATAAATTCTAAAAACATTTCTAGAAATCAATTTGACTTTCCTAACCTCTTTGTTCATATCTTATTTCAATCATCTCTATATAGGAAATGTTATGGATTGTTTTAGCTGATTTAAAGATGCGAAAACTAAAAACGATGGCTAAGTTGGAAGGTTAAAAATTCAATTTCTGACCACCTAATCGTGCTTCAAATAGTTATCGAACAGGCCTGTTCTACCAAATGGGACATTTTCACGTTCGTCACGTACGAATCATATAGTTGACATGCAAGGTTTTGTTTTTCTTCCCAAAAACATTTTTTTGTGATAAAATGGAGCCAAGGCAGAAGGGTGTGTCCCAGTCAACTCTGGTCACACCCTCTGCAAATAAAGTAAAAAGGAGATGCACATTATGCATTGGGAAAAGAGGCAAAAATTTTCCATCCGGAAA
>JAQDPW010000052.1:1070-2707 GCA_027659245.1 Streptococcaceae bacterium AM104-57 | reverse complement strand
CAATAGATGTCTCTAAACCAGTTAACACAATTGACATTGGGAAGAGTTGGAAAGCACCGGACGGTGATTATTATTATGATCAGTTGAGATTTCAAAGTCCTGAGGACCATAACAAACCTCTAACTTATGAAACAGGACAGTCAGTTACTTATCGCTTAAAAGAGAATGTTAAGGTAGTTGAAATTCCTTTGGTTTTATCCGTGGATCGGCCTCTAGGTCTTAAAGGATATTCACCGGATGGTCAACTTCCTGGTGTTTCTGAGGGGGTTGAAAAAGCTACACCTGTGACAACTACCCTTACAGCAGTAGTAGGAACGACTAAAGAGACTAAAACCACTCCCTTGAATAAATTAGCTATTGTTTCTGAATCGGCTGATGAAATATATACATGGTTCAATGGTGTTCAAACGGAAAGTCAATATGTTTCAGCAACAAATGACAATAATTATACGGTTGTTCCAGGAATGTCGCTTGGATGGGGAAATGCACGTAGACTCAATAATTATTTTATTAATCAGGAAACATTTGATCTGGTCTTGCCAAAGGGCCTATCCTATGAGGGGCAAGCTGATAGTGCCACAAAAGACCTGTGGCAACTGGTTAATAGGGTTTCAGAAGCTGATGGTAAAACGCGACTCTCTTTTAAGTCTACCCATCCTTTTTACGCTAATTTTGGGAGAAGATTTCTACCTAAATTGAAAGTGGATCGAAAGGTGCTGACGGGGATTGAAGCCGCCGTTCTGATGGAAAACTATCGCGCCACTGTTCGTAATTATGATAAGACAGACTTAACAGAGTCTGGAAGTAAATCAAAACCATACTACTTTGATATTTTTGAATTATCAAAAGATCAAGATAACATAGGGTTCTTCAGAACTTCACCTGGCATGAGTACCTCAGGGGTCGGTGTTCGAGACAGTCTAGCTTCGTCTCAAAAACGATATGTTTCTTTAGGAGCTTTTCCTTATGATGCTGAGCTTCGAAATTTCAATGACACAAATTCTAGGAAAAAAGAAATACGTTATGTTTTCCCAAAGAATGAGAATGTAGAAGTCAAAGGATTTTTATTGTGGAATCTAGATAACGAAATGCCAAGCAAGATAAAAGTAGCTAGTCGTCAGTCGCCCGTATTAAGGGAAGTTACTTTGAAAAAGGCGTATAAACCAAATAGTCTAAATTTTGTAGATGTGTTAGACTTGGGGTTGAAAGAGGATGATGTCTTAACAGAGGTAGTTTTTCCAATTGGAGTGTTTAAACCAGGAATAAATAAACAACCACCCGTTGAAAATGGGCAATCCGTATTCTTTGCATCTTCTCAAACACTTATCTTCGGACTTGTTAAGAAATTCCCGGACCAACCAACTCTCCTAAGAACAGCTGAAGTTACTGTGAGAGATGAGGACTACGATCCTAAGTTGCCGTCTAACAATCAAGTTGTAGGAACCGGTTATTTGGATTTGTACTTAGATAAAGGGAAGGCCAAAAGCGATGTGCGTATTGTCCCACCTCAAACAGCAACGGTCCCATTTGGAAAAGCTCAACGTCTGACCTACACTATCAGTTCAGAAGAAACAGTACCAGAGAATCATTGGTTACGAACAGCAGATCAGTTGTCTAAAGCCTATCTGGTTCTACCC
>JAQDPW010000052.1:0-1060 GCA_027659245.1 Streptococcaceae bacterium AM104-57 | reverse complement strand
AGCGATCAACTTAAGTTTTGATGTACTTAACAATTTTAAAGAAGATCTTGATTTGAAGGTCGGCAAACGTCTTTTTGTAGAAACAGTTGATGCCAGACCAAATATCGGCCAGTTCAGCCTGCGTGGAGAAGATCCGTATCAATTAGTGAATGACAAACAAAAACTATTTACGGATCATGATGACAGTCCGATCGTGAGATTTTCTAGGGTTGAAGAATTAACGTTAACAACACAAGCTAAATTGTCTAATGAAAAAGACTATCGAGATCTTAACGATAAAAAATTCCATATTACCGATCTCACTCAAAATTTAGATTTGAAATTTTCAGTAACAAACCCGACAACTACAGAAGTAGGAAATGTATCGCTTTATATTCCAGTTCCTAAAGCTGGTGACCATTGGGGGACAACCATTCAAAAAGAAAGTTTTGGTTACAGTCTTTCCTTGATGAAGCTCAGTCAAACTGATGAGTTTAAAAACGTGTTTGATGTATCTTATTCAACAGGCGAGGGGCTGAATTTAACTGGTAAAACTGCCTATACTGAAAATGAATTTAAACAATTAAATTATACTGAGACTCCAAATGATTTGTCTAAAGTTCGAGTTATTCGTGTTGTTTCTAAAAAGGGTGTTAAATTAGCACCGAAAACGTCTTATAGTCTATCAACTCTCATGAGTATCCAGGGTTTGACTCCTAAACAAGATGGGAAGACGCTATCTTGGGGAACGAGATATTCAGCGACTTACGATAAATATGCCATTGAAAGCAGTTTTGCCCCAGTGACAGTGGATCTTGCCTTAGGGACATTAAAACTTGATAGTTTCATGGATCGCAATTTGGACGGGGTCCGTAATCCATCTGAAACTGATTCTGGCCCAGAAATGGATTATGAGGTTTTGGATGACAATGGCCAGCGAGTTTCTAGCGGGAAGGTAGCAACAAAAGGTCCTACTGAGATTACTGGATTGATTAGCGATAAGACTTATAAAGTGCGTGTCACTAATCCAGATGTTTCCAAGTACCATTTTACAACTGGACAAATTGAGAAAGATAAGCGC
>JAQDPW010000051.1 GCA_027659245.1 Streptococcaceae bacterium AM104-57 | reverse complement strand
TCCAACTACGGAAATGCTCGTTTTTTTTGATAGTTAGAAGTGGGTTTTTGCCCAGCCTCAACATATCTACGATAAGGCGAAATTGACCTGGTTTGAAGAGATTCTAGAAGAGTATTATAGTGAAATGGAATAAAACTGAACAAATTGATTGGGGAATTCAAACCAATGTCTAACAATGTTTTAGAAACTACAGCCTACTATTCTAAGTTCAATCTGTTATAGCTATTCCCTCAACAAACTTAAAAAGCTCTCTTATCTGAAACTATCACAAAAAACAATTGAAATACTAAGCCTACACAGACTGATTCCAATTGTTTTTTTAGATTGCGTAACAATCAATTTTACCATTCTTCATAGTCAAAACCATCATAATCTGGATATTGTTCTGGCGGTGTTCCGACCTCACGTACGATATATGCTTCTTCATCTTCCGCCTCGATTTCTCTCAGCACTTGACATTCGAAACGCCATTCATCACCGAAGTCGAAAATAAACTTAAATTTTTGTTTGACACTTAGGATATCCAGATAGACATTTTCTGTGTAACGTTCTTCAACATCGTCACTGACAAAGCTAAGAAAGTAAGAATCTGCATGACTCCAAGCAACATTATCCATGAAAAATGCATGAGCATGATCATTTACAAAATCAAAACTCCATAAAATCACATCTGCTAGTTCCGCTAACGTTTTTGTTTTTGGAATCTGTATATGTCGGTAGCAACCTTTTTTAAATTTGACGGAAATGATCCAAGCTTCTACAGATGCTGGCTTTTCAGCCTCGATTTCTTGCTTCACTAATTTTAAATGTACCATCATAATACCTCCAATAGCTAATTGACAGGATTGCTCTTAGGAAACATTCCTTCTCATTCATTTTAACATAAGTTTGTCTAACTGTGGCATTTGAAACTAGATAATTCTTCTGTTTCACGCGAAACACCTTGCATAAGACACAGTGTTCTTATTTTTAGGTTGTATAAATAGTTGAAGCGGTCGCAATGGTGTGCCACTGGTTGGCTGTCGTTGCTGCGAAGTCCTTATCTGCGTAGAAGTCAGTAAATGGCAAGATCTCTACTTCTAGTTCGTCAATACGAGAGATTTCGCCTGCTAGGTAGTTTTCAATGCGACTTTCTGCTCGCTTGATCCGCTGCAAGAGTCCCCCCATGCGGATATCTACTGTATCCAAACCAAAGACCTTGTTTTCTTTCAACCATTGGTGGCTAAAGAGCTTGTGGAAGTTTTCAATCTGACTTCTGAGTTTTGGCAGTTCTTCTCTAGCGATTTGTTGCAAGCTTTCTTTATCGCCTGCTTGATAGGCTTGACGGATGCGGTGGTCTTTGGCTGTATTGGTAAAGCGAGTCTTGAAGCGAAGTTGTGGATTATCCACAAAGACTGTCATCTCCGTTTCAAGAGGGATGGTTGTCAACTCTTCTGAACGACCTGCGTCTCGTTTCATGAACTCGATAATGCCTCTTTGTTCAGCATCCAATTTTTCATCTGCGCTAACTGGAATAGTCAAGTCATGTTTGAGCAAGATTTTGGCATAACGAGCATTGTTTTCTAAGACCTCATAACCTTTCAGTTGAGCATAAATTGGCTCAGTTCCTTTCGGCTGGAAGTAAATGTACTCGTTACCAATATCTCCACGGTCCTCGAATTAGATGAAATCTTCGTAAGCTTCGTTAGTAGTCTTGTCATAGAGTGTAATTCCTTCATCTACACTCACTGTTACGAATGGGGTATCAATGACTCCATTTTGATAAATACCATCTCTGTATTCTACTTGGCCTTCGACCAATTGGAAGCTTGCCCAAGAAAGCGGCGCTAGGTGAACTGGAATGGTCACGCGCACTTGTCGAGCGATACGAGCTTGGCGGAACTTGTCTTTTGGTAAATCGTACTCAAAATTAGCCCCAAGGTCTTCGATTTTAGCCTCTACAGGACGACCATCCAAATCCTCCACACGATAACTTGGCAAGGTTAAAGCAGCCATCTTCTTGTAACCTTCTGTTGGGTGCAATTCCTTGAAATCACAAGTCACAACATCCACTACAACACTAACTGTATCAACCTTGTCATGTAAAGCTGTGTTGACAACGGTAAAGAGGTGGTCGCTTTGCGCATTTTGAGTAGCTAATTTATCCTTCCATTCGTTGAGAAGGTTACTCTTAACAAAATTCCCGACTTGATTAACCTTTGCAAAACGAGTTTCCATTTCACGGTGAACTTCGTCAATACTACAACCACAGATACTATCGTGTGGTGCATTTTGCAAGAGCACTTTCCAAGCATAGGTCAATTGATCCTTATGGTTATGACCACCAGTGAGAATCGTTAATGGTTCCACAACCTGCTCTAACAAGTTGCTATTTTCTTGGAAGGATTGTTTGAGGTAAATACGGGATGAAGAGGTGTTGGCAAGAGTGTACCAACCATCTGTTTCCTGGCTGGTCAACTCACCTGTGACCGTTGATAGGTGTTCAGGAAGTGCACTTTCCACTGCTTGGACATATTCGTCAAATGAGCTATGAATAAAGGTCACGTCAGGGAAGAGTTCGTTTGCCACACGAATGGCTTCGCTCAGATTTCTCTGAACAGGCTGGTGATCACAGCCGTTCATCATCAACCATTGGTTGGTCGATGCATAGTCACGGACGTCTGCTAATTTTTGCTTCCAGAAAGTCAAAGCCTCGTCTTTATCCACTGGAATTTCATTCCCGTTACTGTACCAGTTAGCAAAGAGGATACCCAACGACTTCCGTCTGCACCCTGCCAGTACATCTCAGAAAATTGAGAGGTAAACTGTTCATCTTCAAGGACTTGGTTGTCAAATCCGATTGGCTTGACACCGCGACCAAAGGCTGCGACGTGAATACCTGATTTTTGAAGGATTTGAGGAGCCTGCCCCATATTTCCAAAGGTATCTGGGAAGTAACCAATTTGAGTAGATTTGCCCCATTTAGCACATTCAGCTTGCCCAATCAAGGTATTGCGAACATTGGCTTCACTTGAAATCAAGTAATCATCCTGCAAGATATAGAAGGGACCAATCTTGAGTTTCCTTTCATCGATATAGCGCTGAACCTTATCACGGTTTTCAGGGCGAATTTCTAAATAGTCATCAAGAGGCTGGGCAAAAACCCACTTCTAACTATCAAAAAAACGAGCATTTCCGTAGTTGG
>JAQDPW010000050.1 GCA_027659245.1 Streptococcaceae bacterium AM104-57 | reverse complement strand
GGGGGGGGGGTACCTCTAGAGCTACAAGTAGCCTAACAGGATTAACTGAAGACAATGAGGCGCCGTCAGCAGATGCTGGAACGGTTTTTTCTGCTGTTTCAGCAGAAACAGACCGTCCAGCGCCAAGCACAGAAAATCCAGCACCAACTAAGCAAGTATCACCAGAGCCCAAAACAAAGAGTGATTCACAATCAGAAACTGGAAAAACAATAGTTTCTAAATCCGAAGCATCAGCGACGATGCTAGAGAAAACACCAACAACTGCTAATAAGTCAGAGAATAGTTCTTCAACCGAAGAAACAGGAGCCTCTTCAGTTTCTTCGCCTGTTGATAAAAGTCAATCAAATATGTCTTCTCGTACAAGTAGCGGCCCGTCCAATCAAGCAATGAATGATAAGTCTAAGACGAATTCTGATATGTTAAGAACAGAAGGAGGAAGTATAGGAGAAGAGCGTGGCGCAAATAATACACAGAACGGCACAGCTACGGCAGTTCATCAAGACGGAAGTCCAGTAAGTTGGACAAATGAGTCAAATCCAGGGAACGTTGTTCAAGATTTCAAGAAAAACGAAGAGTTAAAGAAGATATTTGAAAAGATGCAATTTACTTCTACTGGAGCTGTTGTTAAATTAGCTGCAGGAGCAGAATATAGAACTGATTATAAAGACACGGGACATCGTTCAGAAAAGCTTGGTGGTAAAGTTCAGATACCACCTGGTGTATTTCATACAAAGGATTATATACCAGGTTATCCTATTTCTGGTTTAGGTCGTCATTCAAGTACCGAGTATAACGAACCTAAAGGAACTGCCTTTGGGATGCACGGGTTAAAATATGTCAAAACGCTGCCAAATGGCGAAATGGTTTTTGATTATATTGATAATGAGCTTGTTAGATTAGAGAGTCTGACGGATATTGTAAAACACAATCACGATGTAGTAGCTATAAAAGATGAAGATTCTTCTATTGCTAGTTTAATAGAGTATAAAAATAATGTTTATACTCCTGTGAAACCGATTGTACATAAAGCTAATGATGCAGCTACGGCAGTTCATCAAGACGGAAGTCCAGTAAGTTGGACAAATGAGTCAAATCCAGGGAAAGTTGTTCAAGATTTCAAGAAAAACGAAGAGTTAAAGGAGATATTTGAAAAGATCCAATTTACTTCTACTGGAGCTGTTGTTAAATTAGTTGCAGGAGCAGAATATAGAACTGATTATAAAGACACGGGACGTGTAAGTAGAATGGGAAGGTTTTATCAGAAAGTTAAGATACCACCTGGTGTATTTCATACAAAGGATTATATGATGGGTCGTCATTCAAGTACCGAGTATGCCTTTCGGATGCACGGGTTAAAATATGTCAAAACGCTGCCAAATGGCGAAATGGTTTTTGATTATATTGATAATGAGCTTGTTAGATTAGAGAGTCTGACGGATATTGTAGAACACAATATAGAAGTTGTGAAATATGAAGGACATGAAGATTCTTCTAGTACTAGCTTACTCTCTTTTTTAACAGAGTATAAAGAGTATAAAAGTAATGTTTATACTCCTATGAAACCGATACATAAAACTTATAATGCAGCTACGGCAGTTCATCAAGACGGAAGTCCAGTAAGTTGGACAAATGAGCCAAATCCAGGGAAACTTCCAGGGAACGTTGTTCAAGATTTCAAGAAAAACGAAGAGTTAAAGAAGATATTTGAAAAGATCCAATTTACTTCTACTGGAGCTGTTGTTAAATTAGCTGCAGGAGCAGAATATAGAACTGATTATAAAGACACGGGACGTACAATAAGAATAGTAGGGGGTTATCGGAAAGTTCAGATACCACCTGGTGTATTTCATACAAAGGATTATATACCACGTGTGACTACTATTGATGGAAGTCATCATTCAGGTCCCAAGTATGACGAACCTAAAGGAACTGCCTTTTGGATGCACGGGTTAAAATATGTCAAAACGCTGCCAAATGGCGAAATGGTTTTTGATTATATTGATAATGAGCTTGTTAGATTAGAGAGTCTGACGAGTATTGTAAAACCCAGTCACTATATAAAAGTTATAAAATATGGAGAACATGAAAATCCTTATACTACTAGTTTAATAGGGCGTGAAAATAATGTTTATACTCCTACGAAACCGATTGTACATACCGGTTCAGGAACTAACACAGGTAGCGGCAGCAACACCGGTTCAGGAACCAATACCGGTAGCGGCAGCAACACAGGCAGTGGCACCAATACCGGTTCAGGAACGAACACCAGTTCAGGCACCAACACCGGTTCCGGCACAAATACTGGCACCGGAACTAATACAGGTTCAGGAACCAACACCGGCTCAGGTACAAATACTGGCAGCGGCACCAACACCGGCACCGGTAGCAACACTGGTGGTAGCAACACTGGTTCAGGAACCAACACCGGTACCGGCAGCAACACTGGTTCAGGAACCAATACAGGTAGCGGCACTAACACCGGTTCAGGAACCAACACCGGTTCAGGTACAAATACAGGTAGCAGCAGCAACACCGGCTCAGGTACCAACACAGGTAGCGGCAGCAACACTGGCACAGGAACCAACACCGGCACCGGCACAAACAGTGGCACCGGTACTAACACCGGTACAGGCACCAATACTGGTAGCGGCACTAACACCGGTTCCGGTACAAATACAGGTAGCAGCAGCAACACCGGCTCCGGCACTAACACCGGTAGCGGCACCAACACTGGCACCGGAACTAATACAGGTTCAGGAACCAACACAGGTAGCGGCAGCAACACTGGTTCAGGAACCAACACAGGCTCAGGTACAAATACTGGCAGCGGCACCAACACCGGCACCGGTAGCAACACTGGTTCAGGAACCAACACAGGTAGCGGCAGCAACACTGGTTCAGGAACAAATACAGGTAGCGGTACGAACACCGGTTCAGGAACGAATACAGGTAGCGGCACCAACACTGGTTCAGGCACCAATACCGGCACCGGCACAAATACTGGCACCGGAACTAACACCGGCACCGGCACCAACACCGGTACAGGAACCAACACCGGTACAGGAACGAATACAGGTAGCGGCACCAACACAGGTAGCGGCACCAACACCGGTAGCGGCACGAACACCGGTTCCGGTACAAATACAGGCACCGGCACTAACACCGGTTCCGGCACCAACACAGGCACCGGCAG
>JAQDPW010000005.1:41730-88527 GCA_027659245.1 Streptococcaceae bacterium AM104-57 | reverse complement strand
TTTAGCAATCGTAGTGTACTGTTCTATATTCAATCTATTATAATTTATAACAATGTTTTTGTAGCCGTAGCGTACTACTCCAGATTCAATCTACTATACTAGATGTCAAACTGACAGTTTCAAATTCAGCCTTTGTTCAAAGACGCTATCAGATAAAATCTGAAGCTTTCTATGCCCTATTTAAAGAATTTACAGCACCTATTCCACTTACCACTGATTTCCCAATATTCGCTGCTGATGGGAGTGATGTCTGTATTCCTCGAAATCCCATGGATACAGAAACCTCTGTTCAAACCCAAACGGATGTTAAATCCTATAATCTCATACACATAAATGCCCTATATGACTTGATGACTGGAGTGTATAGAGATATTTCTATTCAAGACAAACATGCGCAAGATGAGCGCTTAGCTCTGATTCAGATGATGAAGGCTTCTCCTTTTCGAGAAAGCTCTTGTTATCATAGATAGAGGTTATGAAAGTTACAATCTCATGGCTCATTTTCAAGAAAAAGCTTGGCTTTATATCATCCGCATTCGAGATGGAAAACAATCTATGTGCTCCTCCTTCAACTTGCCAAATACGGAGTGTTTTGATCAAAACTTTTCTCTAACATTATCACGAAAGCAAACCAATCAGCTCAAAAAACTTTATCGCGACTATCCCAATGACTATCATTTTATTCCACACAATTCTACTTTTGATTTTCTTCCAGAAACAAGTCGAAAACATGACCCTGTTGAACTATACCAACTTCCTTTTCGTATGGTGCGTTTAGAAGTAGAAGAAGGAAAATACGAAACTTTGGTGACAAATACAGATTATCCAATCCAAGAATTAAAAAATCTCTACGCCAGCAGATGGGGCATAGAGACTAGTTTTCGTGACCTGAAATACAGTATTGGCTTGGTCAATTTTCATGCCAAAAAGAGGGAAGGGATTCTCCAAGAAATCTTTGCACGCTTTACAAATTTTAACTTTTGTCGTTGGGTGACCTCGCAAGTTGCCATCGACAATAGTCACAAAAAACAAAGATATAAAGTGTGTTTCTCAGATGCGGCTTATGCCTGCCGTTTGTTTTTTAACGGTTCCCTTTCTTCCCTCCAGTTGAAAAACTACCTCAAAAAACACTTATCTATTATTCGACCGAATCGAAAATTTCCAAGAAAGATAAAGGCCCAATCGGTAGTTGATTTCATCTATAGAGTAACATAAATCTCAAAAAATAGGGTGAAAAAACCTTTATTTGTCATGCAAAAAAATAGAAGATGTGATAGAGAATCACTTTGATGACCTCAATCCTATCTCCTGTTCAAATAGTTAGATCACTAACTTAATGACATTGGCCATATTTTTTGCTCTTTTTTTTTGATTTCATAAACATTTCATATTTGGATATTATAATAGTCTTACAAATATGGAGGTGCTATATGAATCCCACTCAAAGAGCTTGGGCTTACGTCAGCAGAAAACGACTGAGAAGTCTCATATTATTCCTGATTCTATTTGTCTTATTGGCTGGAATATCGGCTTGTTTGACGCTCATGAAGTCCAACAAAACAGTAGAAAATAATCTCTATCGCTCACTGAATACATCTTTTTCTATTAAAAGAATAGAAGCAGATCAGACCTTTCAACTGTCTCAACTAGATGACCTTAAAAACATAAAGGGGCTTGAAAAGATTTCACCTGAGCTAGAAACAATAGCTAAGTTAACTGACAAAGAAGTCGTTACTGGAGAACAAAGTATCCAAAGGGATGATTTGACAGAGGCTGAAAAAAATCTTATCAGTTTGATTGCTTTGGAAGATTCTTCCAAGGATGTTTCTTTTACAAGTTCTGCCTTTACCCTTAAAGAAGGAAGACACCTAGAAAAAGGAGATAGTCAGAAAATCTTAGTCCATGAAGAATTAGCTAAGAAGAATAACTTAAAACTTGGGGATAAGATTAGTTTAAATCCTGGTCAAGTTGAAGGAAATAGTGGACAAAGGCTAGACTATGAAATCGTAGGTATTTTCTCAGGTAAAAAACAAGAGAAATTTACTGGTCTTAGCTCAGATTTTAGTGAAAATACGGTCTATACAGACTACGAAAGTAGCCAAACTCTTCTTGGAAATAAGGAAGCTCAAGTTACTGCCGCTCGTTTCTATATAGAAAATCCAAAAGATATGGATAGTATCATTCAAGAGGTTGAAAAGTTATCTCTTGAAACGAAAGGTTATCAAGTTGAAAAGGAAAATAAGGCTTTTGAACAAATCAAGGATTCAGTTTCGACCTTCCAAACCTTCCTACAGATTTTCCTCTATGGCATTATGATTGCTGGTGTAGGAGCGCTAATCTTGGTCTTGTCACTTTGGTTACGAGAGCGAGTCTACGAGGTTGGTATTTTATTGGCACTAGGTAAAGGGAAAGTAGCAATCTTTAGCCAATTCTGCCTGGAAGTCGTCCTGGTTTCGTTGGCATCTATTCTACCTGCATTTGTGGCTGGGAATGCTATTACTTCCTATCTCTTGAAGACTGTACTAGCAAGTGGCGACCAAGCTGCACTACAAGATACTCTGGCAAAAGCAACGAATCTTTCAACAAGTCTTCTATCATTTGGAGAATCTTATATTTTCCTACTTATCATCAGCTGCTTGTCAGTTGCACTTTGTTTCCTATTTTTATTTAGAAAATCACCGAAAGAAATTTTATCATCCATCAGTTAATAAAGGAGAAATCATGACTTTACTACAATTACAAGATCTTACTTATCGTTATAAAAACACTGCAGAAGCAGTATTATATAAAATCAATTACGATTTTGAACCTGGTAAGTTTTATAGTATTATCGGAGAATCAGGAGCTGGGAAGTCAACACTCTTATCTCTATTAGCAGGACTTGATAGCCCAGTCGAAGGTGCTATCTTATTCGAAGGCAAGGATATTCGTGAACAAGGATATTCTTATCACCGAATGCACCATATCTCGCTGGTTTTCCAAAACTATAACTTGATTGATTATCTTTCTCCATTGGAAAATATCCGCTTGGTCAATAAAAAGGCTAGCAAGGATACTCTTCTTGAACTTGGTTTAGATGAAAGTCAAACCAAGAGGAATGTTCTCCAATTATCAGGTGGACAGCAACAACGGGTTGCCATTGCTCGTAGCCTTGTATCGGAAGCACCAGTGATTCTAGCAGATGAACCAACAGGAAACCTAGATCCTAAGACTGCTGGGGATATCATCGATTTGCTCAAATCTCTCGCTGAGAAAACAGGCAAGTGTGTGATCGTTGTGACCCACAGCAAGGAAGTAGCACAGGCGTCAGATATTACACTTGAATTGAAGGATAAGAAACTGACTGAAACAAGAAAAAATAGTAACTAAAACTTTTAAACATATTAAAAACTGAAGTAAATCTAGAAAGGAATCTTATGTTACACAACGCATTTGCCTATGTCACAAGAAAATTTTTTAAGTCGCTTGTGATCTTTCTTATCATTCTCTTGATGGCTAGTTTGAGTTTGGTCGGCTTGTCTATCAAGGGGGCGACAGCTAAGGCTTCTCAAGAAACCTTTAAAAATATCACCAATAGTTTTTCTATGCAAATCAATCGTAGAGTCAACCAAGGAACTCCACGTGGTGCAGGGAATATCAAGGGTGAAGATATCAAAAAAATTACCGAGAATAAGGCTATTGAATCCTACATCAAACGGATTAATGCTATCGGTGATTTGACAGGCTACGAATTGATTGAGACACCTGAAACCAAGAAAAATCTAACGCCAGATCGAGCTCAACGTTTTGGAAGTAGCTTGATGATAACAGGTGTAAATGACTCTTCTAAAGAAGACAAGTTTGTGTCAGGCTCTTACAAACTGGTCGAAGGTGAGCATTTAACAAACGATGACAAATACCAAATTCTCATGCACAAAGACTTGGCTGAAAAACATGGCTGGAAGGTAGGGGATAAGGTTAAACTTAACTCTAATATCTACGATGCCGATAATGAAAAAGGAGCCAAGGAAACAGTAGAAGTAACTATTAAAGGACTTTTTGATGGACATAATAAATCTGCTGTAACCTACTCACAAGAACTTTATGAGAATACAGCTATCACAGATATTCACACAGCAGCCCAACTCTATGGTTATACAGAAGATACAGCTATTTATGGCGATGCTACCTTCTTTGTGGCTGGAGATAAGAACTTAGATAGTGTCATGCAAGAATTAGGGTCTATCAACGGCATCAACTGGAAGATGTATAGCTTGATTAAGAGTTCATCTAACTATCCTGCCCTCGAACAATCTATCTCAGGCATGTACAAGATGGCTAATCTTCTCTTCTGGGGTAGCTTGAGCTTCTCTGTTCTCCTACTTGGTCTCTTACTGACACTTTGGATCAATGCCCGTCGCAAAGAAGTGGGAATTCTCCTTTCAATTGGTCTAAAACAAGCAAGTATTTTAGGTCAATTTATCACAGAAGCAGTTATGATTGCTATTCCAGCGCTGATCTCAGCTTACTTCCTAGCCAACTATACTGCTCGTGCCATTGGAAATACTGTTCTTGCAAATGTCACATCAGATGTGGCCAAGCAGGCAAGTAGGGCAGCCCAAGCTTCCAATCTCGGTGGTGGTGCAGAAGTTGACGGCTTTAGTAAAACACTTTCTAGTCTTGATATTTCCATTCAACCATCAGACTTTGCTATCGTTTTTGTTCTTGGATTGGTACTGGTAGTACTTGTTATGGCACTTGCTTCAAGCAATCTCCTCTTTAAGCAACCAAAAGAACTTTTGATAGACGGTGAATAAGAATCGTGCTACCTATTCTCTTTCAAATGAGATATAATATAGGTAGCATTTTTGATAGAAAAGGATTTATATGAAAATTCTAATTGTAGAAGATGAAGACATGATTCGTGAGGGAATTAGTGATTACTTGACGGATTGTGGCTATGAAACCATTCAGGCAGCAGATGGCCTTGAGGCCTTAGAACAATTTTCTCATCATCAGGTTGCCTTGGTTCTCCTAGATATTCAAATGCCTAAACTCAATGGTTTAGAGGTTTTGTCAGAAATCCGTAAAAGCAGCCAAGTTCCGGTCTTGATGTTGACAGCCTTTCAGGATGAGGAGTATAAGATGAGTGCCTTTGCTGCATTAGCAGATGGTTATTTGGAAAAGCCTTTTTCTCTATCTTTGTTAAAAGTACGAGTGGATGCCATCTTTAAACGTTATTATGATACCGGTCGTATTTTTACCTATAGGAACACCGAGGTAGACTTTGACAGCTATAGCGCCAAAGTAGCTGGTCAAGAAGTTGCAGTGAATGCAAAAGAACTGGAAATTTTAGACTATCTGGTTAAAAATGAAGGTCGAGCCTTAACACGGTCGCAGATTATCGATGCTGTATGGAAGATGACAGATGAGGTTCCTTTTGACAGAGTGATCGATGTTTATATCAAGGAACTACGGAAAAAATTGGATTTAGACTGTATTCTTACCGTGCGCAATGTTGGTTATAAATTGGAGAGAAAATGAGACGTTCAGGTTTATTTAAAAAGATTTTTCTCTATACCTTCTCGGTATTTTCTACCTTGGTCATTTGTTTGCATTTGGCCATCTATTTCCTCTTTCCTCCGACCTATCTTAGTCACCGTCAGGAAAGCATCGGGCAAAAGGCTACAGAAATTGCCCAGTCTCTCCAAGGACAGGACAGTAAAGCTATTCAGGAAGTCCTTGAACTTTATTCTAAAAGCAGTGATATTAAGGGAGCTATTAAGGGAGAGATGACTCAGGATAAGTTGGAAGTCAATGATAATCTTCCCATTGATAAACAACGACAAACAGCCTCCTTGGTTATTGAGGAAAGAGAAGTTCAAACCAAGGATGGTCAGACTATGACCTTGCAGTTTTTAGCATCTATGGATTTGCAGAAAGAAGCAGAAGACATCAGTCTGCAATTTTTGCCTTATACTTTATTAGCGTCTTTCATCATTTCGCTTCTCATCGCCTTTATCTATGCTAGAACCATTGTTGCTCCTATTTTGGAAATCAAACGAGTGACTCGACGGATGATGGATTTGGATGCAGAAGTGAGGTTGCGCGTGGATTCTAAAGATGAAATTGGAGATCTTAAAGATCAAATCAACAGCCTTTATCAGCATCTCTTGACGGTGATTGCAGATTTGCATGAGAAAAACGAGGCCATTCTCCAGCTGGAAAAGATGAAGGTTGAGTTTTTACGAGGAGCTTCCCACGAACTGAAAACACCTCTAGCTAGTCTAAAGATTCTTCTGGGAAATATGCAAGCCAATATCGGACGCTACAAAGATAGAGACCATTACCTTGGAGTTTCTCTAGGAATTGTGGATGATTTAAGTCACCATGTCCAGCAAATTCTATCCCTTTCTTCGGTACAGGAATTGCGAGATAAGAAGGAAGAAATCAATCTTCTTGATATGACCAATCTTCTATTGAAGGACTATGACTTGTTAGCCAAGGAGAGAAAAATCTCAGTAGAGAACCAGCTAACTGATCAGCACGTTTATCTAAATCCTTCAGTACTCAAGCTGATTCTTTCAAATCTGATCAGTAATGCGGTGAAGCATTCTATCCAAGGTGGCTATCTCAAAATCGGTGATAAGGATGGCTGGATATTTATTGAGAACAGTTGTACACTTGAGGAACAAGATAAATTTGAACAATCCTTTACGGCTTCTAGTCGACAAAGTAAGGGAGCTGGATTGGGACTCTTCGTAGTCAAAAGTTTATTAGAAAATGAAGAAATCGACTATCGTTTCGAAAGATATAACGACCACTTGGTATTTTACATGAACCTGCCTCAGAACAAGGATTAGACCAAGTGGGAAAAGGTTTACATATCTAAAAATAGAAGAAATTCAATCGAAACTACGGGAAAAACTAGCTTTTTTTGCTAAAAAGTGATAAAATGAACAATGTAAATGGGATGTCCCATAAAAATATACAGGAGGCCTGATAAAATGGCAATCGTTTCAGCAGAAAAATTTGTCCAAGCAGCTCGTGACAACGGTTATGCAGTTGGTGGATTTAACACAAACAACCTTGAGTGGACTCAAGCTATCTTGCGCGCAGCAGAAGCTAAAAAAGCTCCAGTTTTGATCCAAACTTCAATGGGTGCTGCTAAATACATGGGTGGTTACAAAGTTGCTCGCAACTTGATCGCTAACCTTGTTGAATCAATGGGTATCACTGTACCAGTAGCTATCCACCTTGACCACGGTCACTACGAAGATGCACTTGAGTGTATTCAAGTTGGTTATACTTCAGTTATGTTTGACGGTTCACACCTTCCAGTTGAAGAAAACCTTGAAAAAGCTCGTAAAGTTGTAGAATTTGCTCATGCAAATGGTGTATCAGTAGAAGCTGAAGTTGGAACTATCGGTGGTGAAGAAGACGGAATCATCGGTGATGGCGAATTGGCTCCAATCGAAGATGCTAAAGCAATGGTTGCAACTGGTATCGACTTCTTGGCAGCTGGTATCGGTAACATCCACGGTCCTTACCCTGCAAACTGGAAAGGTCTTCACCTTGACCACTTGCAAAAATTGACTGAAGCTGTACCAGGATTCCCAATCGTATTGCACGGTGGATCAGGTATTCCTGATGATCAAATCCAAGCAGCTATCAAACTTGGTGTTGCTAAAGTTAACGTTAACACTGAATGCCAAATCGCATTCGCTAACGCAACTCGTAAATTTGCTCGTGACTACGAAGCAAACGAAGCAGAATACGACAAGAAAAAACTCTTCGACCCACGTAAATTCTTGGCTGACGGTGTAAAAGCTATCCAAGCATCAGTTGAAGAACGTATCGACGTATTCGGTTCAGAAGGTAAAGCTTAATCTAGCTGAATAATACAAAATGAAACCCGCCCCTGAGGGTGGGTTTTTTGGTGTTTTAAGGAAACTATTAAACCAGAATTTTGAATTTTAAATGCCATTTTATGAGAGAAATCTCTAATTTTATAATCCATAAGCAAACGCTTGCATTCCTTTTTTTATTGGACTATAATAGGTTGGTATAAAGCCTTCTGTAATAATATTGAGAAGGTGTAGAAAGTAAGGATTTAAAATATTTGTAGTCAAAAATACAATGTTGTTACTTACGATAGGGAGATAGATATGGCAATGATAGAAGTGCAACATCTTCAGAAAAATTTTGTGAAGACAGTAAAGGAGCCAGGATTGAAGGGAGCTTTGCGCTCCTTTGTTCATCCTGAAAAGCAGACCTTTGAAGCGGTCAAGGATTTAACTTTTGAAGTTCCAAAAGGGCAGATTTTAGGATTTATCGGGGCAAATGGTGCTGGGAAGTCAACCACCATCAAAATGCTGACAGGGATTTTAAAACCGACATCTGGCTATTGTCGGATTAACGGCAAGATTCCGCAGGACAATCGCCAAGATTATGTCAAGGATATTGGAGTCGTTTTCGGACAACGCACCCAGCTATGGTGGGATTTGGCACTGCAAGAGACCTACACGGTTTTGAAAGAGATCTATGATGTACCGGACTCGCTTTTCCATAAGCGCATGGACTTTTTGAATGAGGTTTTGGATTTGAAGGAATTTATCAAGGATCCTGTGCGAACTCTTTCACTAGGTCAACGGATGCGGGCGGATATTGCGGCTTCCTTGCTTCACAATCCCAAAGTTCTCTTTTTAGATGAGCCGACCATTGGTTTGGACGTTTCGGTCAAGGACAATATTCGACGTGCTATCACCCAGATCAATCAAGAGGAAGAAACAACCATTCTCTTGACCACTCACGACTTGAGCGACATTGAGCAACTCTGTGATCGGATTTTTATGATTGATAAGGGGCAGGAGATTTTTGATGGGACGGTGAGCCAGCTCAAGGAGACCTTTGGCAAGATGAAGACTCTTTCTTTTGAACTGCTACCAGGTCAAAATCACCTAGTTTCTCACTATGAAGGCTTGCCTGATATGTCCATTGATAGACAAGGAAATAACCTGACTATTGAATTCGATAGTTCCCACTACCAATCAGCTGATATTATCAAGCAAACCCTATCTGATTTTGAAGTCCGTGATTTGAAGATGGTAGATACGGATATTGAAGATATTATCCGTCGCTTCTATCGAAAGGAGCTCTAAGATGATCAAATTGTGGAGACGTTATAAACCCTTTATCAATGCAGGAGTTCAGGAGTTGATCACCTACCGAGTCAACTTTATTCTCTATCGGATAGGCGATGTCATGGGGGCTTTTGTGGCCTTTTATCTCTGGAAGGCAGTCTTTGACTCCTCGCAAGAGTCTTTGATTCAGGGCTTCAGTATGGCAGATATCACCCTCTACATCATCATGAGTTTTGTGACCAATCTGTTGACCAAGTCAGATAGCTCTTTTATGATTGGGGAAGAGGTCAAGGATGGGTCCATTATCATGCGTTTGTTGCGACCAGTGCATTTTGCGGCCTCTTATCTCTTTACCGAGCTTGGTTCCAAGTGGTTGATTTTTATCTCTGTTGGACTGCCATTTTTAAGTGTCATTGTCTTGATGAAAATCTTATCTGGACAAGGGATTGTAGAAGTGCTGGGCTTAACAGTCCTCTATCTTTTTAGCTTGACGCTGGCCTATCTGATTAATTTTTTCTTTAATATCTGTTTTGGGTTTTCAGCCTTTGTATTTAAAAATCTTTGGGGGTCCAATCTACTCAAAACTTCCTTGGTAGCTTTTATGTCTGGAAGTTTGATTCCTTTGGCTTTCTTTCCAAAGGTCGTTTCAGATATTCTCTCCTTCCTGCCTTTTTCATCCTTGATTTACACGCCAGTCATGATTATTGTTGGGAAATACAATGCCAGTCAGATTCTTCAGGCACTCGCTTTGCAGTTTTTCTGGCTCTTAGTGATGGTGGGCTTGTCTCAGTTGATTTGGAAACGAGTTCAGTCCTTTATCACCATTCAGGGAGGTTAGTATGAAAAAATATCAACGCATGCATCTGATTTTTATCAGACAATACATCAAGCAAATCATGGAATACAAGGTTGATTTTGTGGTTGGTGTGCTAGGAGTTTTTCTAACTCAAGGCTTGAACCTCTTGTTTCTCAATGTCATTTTTCAACACATTCCATCACTAGAAGGTTGGACTTTTCAAGAGATTGCCTTTATCTATGGATTTTCCTTGATTCCTAAGGGACTGGACCATCTCTTTTTTGACAATCTCTGGGCGCTAGGGCAACGCCTAGTCCGAAAAGGGGAATTTGACAAGTATCTGACTCGTCCTATCAATCCCCTATTTCACATCCTGGTTGAGACCTTTCAGATTGATGCCTTGGGTGAGCTCTTGGTCGGTGGCATTCTATTGGGAACAACAGTGACCAGCATTGCTTGGACGCTTCCAAAATTCCTGCTTTTCCTAGTTTGTATTCCTTTTGCTACCTTGATTTATACTTCCTTGAAAATTGCGACAGCTAGTATTGCTTTTTGGACCAAGCAGTCAGGCGCCATGATTTACATTTTCTATATGTTCAATGATTTTGCCAAGTACCCGATTTCTATATACAATTCACTTCTTCGTTGGTTGATCAGTTTTATCGTGCCTTTTGCCTTTACGGCTTACTACCCTGCCAGCTATTTCTTGCAGGATAAAGATGGACTCTTTAATATTGGTGGTTTGATTCTGATTTCTCTTATCTTCTTTGGAATCTCTCTAAAACTCTGGGATAGGGGCTTAGATGCCTATGAAAGTGCGGGTTCTTAATAGCAAAAATTGGACCAAATCATGAAAGGATTTTATGATGTTTGTAATTGAAGAAGTGAAAGATGCCAATCAAAAAATGGCAGTTGTCGCTGAAGTTTTAAAGGATTTGCCAGAATGGTTTGGAATACCAGAAAGTACGCAAGCCTATATCGAAGGAGCCAAGGACTTGCAAGTGTGGGCTGCCTTTCAGGAGAGTGATTTGCTTGGCTTTGTGAGCTTGTCCTATTCTAGTGAAGATTGTGCAGAGATTGATTGTCTCGGTGTAAAAAAAGCTCATCAAGGTAGAGGAATCGGGAGTCAATTGCTTGCTACTTTAGAGAGTGAAGCACGCAAAAACGTTGATTATTTACAAGTGAAAACAGTGGCAGAAGGCTCTAATAAAGATTATGATCGAACGAATATTTTTTATCGCAGTCTTGGCTTTAAAAAATTAGAGATTTTTCCGCAACTGTGGGGACCCCAAAATCCTTGTCAGATTTTGATTAAAAAGATAGATTAAGAATCCCTTGACATCCTTCCTTATAGTGCTATACTATAAGTGGATTCGCCGATTTAGCTCAGTTGGTAGAGCACCGCATTCGTAACGCGAAGGTCACAGGTTCGATCCCTGCAATCGGCATTTTAGAAATGTAAAGAAAGACAAAGAAAATTCAGAATGTTTATTTGAAGGCAATTTTCTCAAGTTCATTGTTAAAAATAATGTAGCATTTTATTTGAAAAAAACAGTAAAAAAGCGCAAAAAATCACTTCCTGTGCTATACTGTAATTGAAATTTTTTTAGTTTGGGCGTTAGAACTGTTTCCTCAGTCCTAGCGCCTTTTCTTTTTGATAAGTCTGTTTGGTGGAGAAATGATTCTGATACTCAATGAAAATCAAAGAGCAAAGTAGGAAACTAGGGAACTAGCCGCAGGTTGCTCAAAACACTGCTTTGAGGTTGTAGATAGAACTGACGAAGTCAGCTCAAAACACTGTTTTGAGGTTGCAGATGAAACTGACGAAGTCAGCTCGAAACACTGTTTTGAGGTTGCAGATGAAACTGACGAAGTCAGTAACATATATACGGCAAGGCGACGTTGACGCAGTTTGAAGAGATTTTCGAAGAGTATGAGAATCTTATGGGCGCAAGCAATGATGGCTTTCATCTTGCTTCCTCTTTGGGAAATTCGATTGTAAAAAGAAGAAAAAGCTGAATCCTTAGAATGTACTGCAATTAATCCCGACCTAGTCAAAGCTTGCTTGATATAGCGATTTCCTTGCGTGATGTGTGAGGATTTTTTGATGCCAGCACTTTCATAAGACTGTTGAGCATAGTCGGCAGAATAAACCTTTTAGAAGCGCCCTATTCCAACACCTTGTAGGACTGTCCCACGCTTGATTTCAGTATGGATAGTTTGAGGAGTTTTTCCAAGTAGAGAGGCAATTTCTCTATTTGATTTCCCTTCTTTTTTCCATCGTTCGATTAAGCGACGGCTATCGATTGTCAAATGTTTGGCTTTTGTAGTATAATGATTTTGCATCTCTGTGCCTTTCTTGTGTTTGTGGTGAACAACAAGTATAACACAGAGGTGTTTTCTTATGCCTATAAGAGCTTTCATTTGGCAAGAGGAACCCTTGAAGCTGTTTCGTCAGCTAAACCAAGGCTAGTCTTAGCCTTGGCTCGCCAGCCTAACAGTATCAAGCCTCTTATCAAATGAAATCGAGTACTAGCTATAAGCTAGTTGAACCATCTAATCTTTAGGAGGGCTGGAGGGCTAACTTCATTATAGAACTTTCAGTAAAGCGAAAATAATGAAAATTTAATAATTTTTTCTGAAAATAATTGACAAGAGCTGAATTTTCTTGTAAAATAAGAAAAAATTAAATACAACACCGAATGAAGTTTAATAGAAGTGGAAAATCGTTTGATTTTTCATGACTGTAAATGGACGGAACTCTGGAGAGACCGTAAAGGCACCGAAGGGGCAAGGCAGGCAACTGCTCAAACTCTCAGGTAAAAGGACAGAGCAATGATAGAGCGCTTTTTGGCATTTATCGATGCATTCCAGAGTACATGTTTTTAATATGTGCTCTTTCTTTTGGGGTTGAATAGATAGGAGAATGGTATGTTAAATTTGCTAAAAGAGCTGGATGCTCTAGTATGGGGACCACCCCTTTTGATCTTATTGGTTGGTACAGGGATTTACCTAACTGCTCGTCTAGGACTTTTACAAATTTTGCGTCTCCCTAAGGCCTTCCAGCTTATTTTTACCAAAGACAAGGGACATGGTGATGTTTCGAGCTTTGCTGCCTTGTGTACAGCCCTAGCAGCAACTGTTGGTACGGGAAATATCATCGGGGTGGCAACGGCTATCAAGGTTGGTGGACCAGGTGCTCTTTTTTGGATGTGGGTGGCTGCTTTCTTTGGAATGGCAACCAAATATGCAGAAGGCCTACTTGCCATTAAATACCGTACCAAGGATGAAAATGGCGCTATCGCAGGAGGACCTATGCATTATATCCTTCTAGGTATGGGAGAAAGGTGGCGCCCCTTGGCGATGCTCTTTGCCTTGGCAGGTGTTTTGGTAGCTCTCTTAGGTATTGGTACCTTTACTCAGGTCAACTCAATCACAGAGTCTATACAAAATACAACCAGCTTGTCACCGACCATTACAGCTCTGGTCCTTTCTATATTTGTTGGGATTGCGGTCTTTGGTGGACTCAAATCTATTTCGAAAGTTTCTACTACAGTAGTTCCTTTTATGGCTATTGTCTACATCTTGGGAACCTTGACAGTCATTTTCTTTAATATTGAGAAAATCCCTGCAACTTTGGCCTTGGTCTTTACATCAGCTTTTAGTCCAGTTGCTGCACTAGGAGGGCCAGTATTCGAACAGCTATCCAAAATGGTGTGGCGCGTGGAGTTTTCTCGAATGAATCTGGTTTGGGTTCGGCTCCCATTGCAGCTGCAGCAGCCAAGACAAATGAACCGGTGGAGCAAGGTTTGATTTCCATGACAGGGACCTTTATTGATACTCTAATCATCTGTACCCTGACTGGCTTGACCATCTTGGTGACTGGTGTTTGGAACGGTGATTTGAATGGTGTTGCTTTGACTCAGTCAGCTTTTTCTACGGTATTTTCTTTCTTTGGTCCAGCTCTTTTAACAGTTTTCTTGGTGCTTTTTGCCTTTACCACGATTTTGGGATGGAACTATTACGGAGAGCGTTGTTTTGAGTTTCTCTTTGGTGTTCGCTTTATCTGGCTCTATCGTCTGGTCTTTGTTGCCATGGTCTTACTGGGTGGCTTCATCGAGTTGGATGTGGTCTGGATTATTGCGGATATTGTCAATGCCCTCATGGCACTACCAAACTTGATTGCCCTCTTGGCCTTATCGCCAGTTGTTATTGCTGAGACGAAGAAGTATTTTGATAAATAATATAAGATTGATATTACCATTTCTAGATAAGACTAGCATCTGTTTGCGAGATGCTAGTTTTTTCACTACTAGGGCTAGCCTTTTATTTTATACTCAATGAAAATCAAAGAGCAAACTAGGAAACTAGCCGCAGGTTGCTCAAAGCACTGCTTTGAGGTTGTGGATAGAACTGACGAAGTCAGCTCAAAACACTGTTTTGAGGTTGTGGATAGAACTGACGAAGTCAGTAACATATATACGGCAAGGCGACGTTGACGCGGTTTGAATTTGATTTTCGAAGAGTATTATGTCATAAGATGAATGAAATTCAAGAGTACATCTTTTATGATATCCTTTATTTGCACTTTTATTTATTGTATAATAGTCAGCATAAATCTGTTTTTATTCTGACCTATCTTGCTCCATATATATGTGAAAGAAAAATAAACTGGAGGTGTTTATGTCAAGAGATATTCAAAAATTAGTGATTTCACAGGGGATTGCGAATCTAGCAGATGTCTTTTTTAAAGTTGTTGTGATTGCAAATGTGTTTATCTTATCTGGTTCGGTCATTTCAACGTCCCTAGTGCCAATTCTAATTGGTCTATCCTATTTTTTAGCCAGTTTCTTAGTTCCGTTAGTAACAAAGAGGTTAGCTTTAAATCGTGTTCTTTTTTTGACTCAATTTGGTAAGACGATTCTGCTAGCATTTTTGGTTTTTCTACTCAAGTACTCTGAAAATATCTCTATCCCTTTTTTATACGCTATTGTAATTTTTATCTCCATTTTGGATGGTTTTGCAGCGCCTGTTTCCTATGCGATTGTTCCACGCTATGCAAGTGATTTAGCTAAAGCAAATGCAGCCCTCTCAATGAGTGGTGAAAGTGTACAGCTAGTTGGTTGGGGCTTAGGAGGATTATTATTTGCGAGTCTGGGAATGAATCATAGTCTGCTCATTGTGTTAGTCTTGTTTACACTTTCTACGATTATGATGTTTGGTTTGCCACTAGTAGAAAAAGAAGAGTTGTCCTCTGAAAAGAGTTTTGAGACGCTCACAAAAGGTTGGCGACTGGTGGTTAAAGAATCAAGATTACGCTTTATTGTTCAAGCTAATCTTTTAGAAATTCTAGCTAATACTATTTGGGTATCTTCTGTTTTACTTGTTTTTGTAACTGAAATTTTACATCAGTCAGAAAGTTATTGGGGCTACGTCAATACAGCTTATTCCTTGGGGATTATCTTGGGAGGAGCTATTATCTTCCGTTTAGCTGAGAAAGTTGTTACCTATAAATATCAAACTATGACCTTTTTTTTGTTATCGACAGCACTAGTAACTCTGTTGATAGTGTTATTTCCAAATCCACCTGCTTTTCTATTCTTATCTCTAGTAATTGGTTTTCTATCTCAGATTAAGGAAGTCCCTGAGAGTGTATTATTACAGGAATCGGTTGATGAGGAGGAACTTGTGAATGTTTACTCCGTTATCGAAGTTGTCTCTACCTTGACCTTTTCTGCCTCTGTTTTTCTAATGAGTTCTATCACAGAATATTTTGGTGTATATACTGGTTTTGGCCTGGCTATATTCTGCTTGCTAGTAGAGTCCATCTTAGTTTTTAGCAACAAACATCAGATAAATTAACGCTTATGATCACACATTTGGTGTGATTTTTTTATGTTCATAAAGAAATTCTATCAATGGAATTTAAAATATATATTATGCAAGGTATAGATTCTGTGATAGACTAAGTGTCAACGAAAAGCTAATGAATCATCAATCAAGACAAGGATTTGTTCAATAGGCTGATGAGATTTCGTAAGATTTTCGCAGAAACCATTCAATTATAAAAGGAAAAGAGGTCCCTTATGACAACATTTACTATCCACACAGTAGAATCAGCACCAGCAGAAGTAAAAGAAGTTCTTGAAAGGGTACAAAAGGACAACAATGGGTATATCCCAAATCTTATCGGACTTTTGGCCAATGCCCCTACGGCCCTAGAAACTTACCGAACTGTCGGCGCTATCAACCGTCGCAATAGTCTAACACCTGTAGAGCGAGAAGTGGTGCAAATCACAGCAGCTGTAACCAACGGTTGTGCCTTCTGCGTCGCTGGTCACACAGCCTTTTCTATCAAGCAAATCCAGATGAACGATGACCTTCTCCAAGCCCTTCGCAATCGCACTCCGATCGAAAGCGATCCTAAGTTGGATACCCTAGCTAAGTTTACCTTGGCAGTCATCAATACAAAAGGGCGCGTAGGAGATGAGGCTCTTAGTGAATTCCTTGAAGCTGGCTACACGCATGAAAATGCCTTGGATGTTGTTCTCGGTGTCAGTTTAGCAAGTCTTTGTAACTATGCCAACAACCTAGCTAACACACCGATTAATCCAGAATTACAACCTTATGCATAAGAGGAGGATAAAGTATGGGATTTTTTTCAGAAGAATTTTTAAGCTGGTTAGACCAGCACGCTGATGAAATTGACAAAAAATCATGTCAAGCTGGAGAAGAGCTGATTGAGAAAATTGCTGCAGAAGGTGCCTTTCGTGTAGGAGTACCAAAAGTTCTTGGAGGGCTAGGTGGAAGTGATCAAGATGTTATCGATATCCTTGCAGAACTCGCTCAACATTCCTTAACAGCTTCCTTTATCTCATGGGGGCAACGAACTTTAATAGACAATATTCTACATACTGATAATGCTTATTTCAAAGAAGTTTACTTGGAAAAACTCTTATCAGGAGAATATGCAGGTGCTACGGCCTTATCTAATGCGGTCAAGTATCTATCTGACTTAGAGGAACTAAATGTTCGAATCATTGAAGAAAATGGGAATTATTACCTAAAAGGACGACTTCCTTGGGTAACCAATGCTCGTAGGAATCGCTTCCTCACTATTTTTGTAGCAGGATTTGCAGATGATCCGAGTACAAGTTATGTAGTAGCCGTACCATCGGACGCAGAAAACTTTAGTCGTTCCGAAGATTTGGAATTTGTCTCTCTCCAAGGAGGGAATACAGCAGCTCTGACTTTTAACAAGGTATCTTTAAAGGAAGAGTGGATTCTATCGAGGGATGCTCATCAATTTTTAGCGCAAAATCGTCCAGCCTTTTTAGGCTACCAATTTGGCCTAGCCTTTGGTTTGGCTGAACGTTCACTCTCAGAAGTCGAAAAAGAATTGGGGAAACGAGGTGTCTTGAAGGAAGAATGGCAGCATCAGGTCAAACAGTTAGATGATATTCGACATTCTCTCTATCAAGGACTATCTGAAGAGTCCTATTTCGTTAGAAATCCGCGTGAGCTATTCCAGTTACGAATTGATATTGTTGATGTTGTTGCTCAAAGTCTCTTGTTAGAACTACAAGCTGGTGGCGGTAGAGGATACTTTAGTAAATCGACATCCGGTTTCATACGTCGTTGGAATGAAGGCGCCTTTTTGCCAATTGTTTCTCCTAGTGCAGTGCAATTGCGACATATTCTAGCGACAAACTAACAATAAAGAAAATAAAAACGAGGTTTATCTTTTTAAACTTCGTTTTTTAATACTTCATTTAAGCGCTTTTATGCTATACTGATAATAACATGACTATTGGAGGTTCACATGAAAAAACTCCCCTTGGCCTTTTCAGGGTGCTTATTAGGATTGGCTGGAGCAGGCAATCTCATCCTGGATATTTTTCCACTATTATCGCACGTCTTTAGTTTGTCAGGCTTGATTTTATGGTTTTATTTTTTAGTAAGTCACCTCAGTAACTGGCATGAAAGTAAGCAAGAATTAAAGAAAGCCCCTGTTTTGTCAGGAATGGCAACCTTTCCCATGGCAGGGATGATTTTATCAACGTATTTATTACGAATCTTACCCCCGAACATGAGCATTGTTGCACAGATTCTCTGGTGGTTTGCCTTTCTACTAGATGTAGGGTTAATCATCTACTTCACTAAAAATTATGTGCAGACTAAACCAAGAACGAACGCAACGCCAAGTTGGACAGTTCTTTATGTGGGGATAGCAGTAGCAAGCTTGACCTACCCAGTGGTGGGCATAGTCGAGATTGCCTATGGCGCTTGGATTTTTGGATTTACCTTAACCCTTTTCCTTTATCCTCTGATTTATCAAGATTTGAAAAGTAATCCATTGCCACGGGCTTTACTGGGGCAAGAAGGAATCTACTGTGCTCCCTTTTCTCTACTGTTGGCAGCACTCGTTCGGATCGGAGGTTCAGGTCTTCATGGCTGGATTTTGCTAGTCATGATCCTTGCTTCACAAACTTTCTTTTTCTTTGTCCTCAGTCGTTTACCAAGGATTTTAAAACAGGGATTTCAACCAGCTTTTTCAGCCCTAACCTTCCCAACTATCATCACTGCAACTTCATTGAAAATGGCCCAAGGCATTCTGCAGTTTCCAGTCCTTAACCTCCTCGTTTTGCTCGAAACGATCATTTGTTTAACAATCCTTGTCTATGTATTAGTAGAATATATGCGGTATTTAAGGAACTAAAAAAGCCCCTAGCACTGAAGTGTTAGGGGGTTCTTCTATCACGAACATATACAATCAATTAGTTCAGCTTTCTCCTACTGTTCTTCATGTTCGGATAAAAAATAATAAGTCATAGTACCGAAGATTGATCCTACTCCAAGTCCTACTAGTAGGAAAAGTGCGATCGTTTTGAGTTCTAGAAACTGCAAGAAGAAATCTGTAATCGAGTGATTTTCAAGGATTACTTTTTTGGAAAATAGGATAAATAAGTAGAGAGTTGGGATGCTGGTTACAACTAACCAACTTCTTAACTGGATTTGACGCTTGCTGTAAGTGATTTGTGGAATCTCGGATTGTTCATCATCTTCTAAGTGGAGCCCTCTAGTAGAATATCTTGCCTTGAGACTGAGGGCAAAAATCATCAAGAAGTAGAGATAGGGCATAGCCATTCGAACTATCTCTATAAAGCGCCCAAACAACAGATAGAACAGGAAGAGAAAGAAGGAAGAGTAAAAGATTTGGACCATGGAACGGGCGCAAGCCTTATAGATGACCTCTTGACGGCATTCATCAAAGGGGCCTTGAATATGAAAGAAATTTCGAACTAAGCGAGTGGTTAAGTCTTCTTTTTTCATGGTAGTGACCTCTTAATAACCTTGTTTTTGATTAACTTCTTTAAAGAGTTGATAGAGAGTATAGAAGTAGACTAGACTAAAAATGATACAGATGGTTAGAAATAGTAGATATCTCCAATCCATAGAATTCGTTAACAGTTGTGGGAAAGATACGAGGATAAAGCAGAGAGATGCGTTTAAGAGGCGTATTTTTTTTGATGTGATTTTCTGAAATCTTTGTCCTTTGTTCAAGACAGGAAGGGCTAAGAGGAAGATGATCAGAAAAGGACGCGTAATCTGCCCATAAACTAGGAAAACTGTCATAAAGATACTGACCAAAATATGACTGAGAATTAAAGTTTGTAGTGATTTCATAAGTTTCCTCCTAATCGTCGTCTTGATCTTCTCTAGCTTTTTGAATACGAAGAGTGATGACAATATGCACTGTTAATCCGAAAAAGAAGGCTGCAACGACGGTTGACAAGATACTTCTTGTATTCAAAAGAGCGGTAAGATAGCTTTTGCTATCATCCATTAGGATATTGAGAAGTGGCATTCCAATGAACATGGCTATTCCATAGACCAGACCAGCTTTAAGGCCAGGATTACGTAACTGTTTCTTTTCCTTCTGGCTCAACATATCAGGATCGATAGCAGCAATACCAGTTTTTTTAGTTTGAGTAGTGACATAGAAAGCACAAACCAAGGAAACCAGAAAAATAATGATTGGATATCCGAAAGCGACCATTTGGGGATATTTATAAGCAAGGACAAAGGGGATGAAATTGCCTAGAGTCATGAGGTAAAAGAGAATCATAAAGACTTTATTCCCGATGTGGTCAGCTTCGCGTCGTTTGTGTTCATCAAGTGGTCCTGAAATGCCATAGATACGTTTGATTAGTTTTTCATAGAGGGGTTCTTTTTTCATGGGTGATTTCTCCTAAATGAACGATGTTATTTTGTTTCTTTTACGAATTGATAGAGATAATAAAGATAAGTGATAGAAGAAAGGATAGCGATAGTTAGCAGTATATAATATTTCCAATTGCTTGAGATGAGCGTCAGTTGTGGTAAGGATAGAAAGGATAGAATCATAAAGAATAGTGCTAAGTTGAGTATGCGCGTTTTTTGAGAATCTATCTTTAGGTAAGTCAATCCTTTGTTGAGTGCTGGAACAAAGACTGGAAGGAGGACTATATCGTAGATTGGCAAGTTCCCTGAAAAGATGATGAAGATGAGCAGTGAAGCAAACAAAAGATGATAGGTAAGTAAAGTTACTAGTGATTTCATAGGGCACCTCCTAATCCTTATCCTGCTCTTTTTTAGCTCTTGCAATGCGACGGGAGATGAGGAACTGTATGCTCGCTCCGAAGAAGATAGAACCGAAAATGCTTGCTAAACCATTTCTTATAGTGAGAAGAGAATGGAAATAGTCCTGACCTTCACCAGTAAGTATATGGAGAAGAGGGGTTATAAAAAATATCCATAGGCCAAAGAATAAACCAGCTTTAAGACCAGGGTAGTGTAGTTGCTTACTTTCTTTCTCATTCAACATATCTGGTTCAATAGTTGTAATCCCTGTTTTTTGCATTTGGTAGGTGACGTAGCCGGCAGAGATGAGGGCAATTACTAAAATCAGAGGAGGATAGACTAGAGCCACTAGTTGAGGATATTTATAGGCTAGAACGAGTGGAATAACATTGCCGAAAATCATCAGATAAAAGAGAATTATAAAGACTTTATTTCCGATGCGGTCAGCTTCGCGCCGTTTGTATTCGTCCAGTGGATCAGAAATACCGTAAGTGCGTTTGATGAGCTTTTCAGTGAAAGTTTCTTTTTTCATTTTTCTTCTCCTTTTTAACAATCATCCTCCCAAAAGAGACTGTTGAGGTCAGTTTGGAGGCTTCGGGCGAGATTGAGACAGAGTTCCAAGGTTGGATTGTACTTGTCGTTTTCAATCATGTTGATGGTTTGCCTCGAGACGCCGATATCCTTGGCAAGTTCGAGTTGGGACTTGCCCAGTTCCTTGCGGAATTCTTTCACACGATTCATGCTTCCTCCTTTTTAGATTGTGTCACATATATTTGACTATAGTATATTCTTTTGAAAATAAAATGTCAACTATTTTTGACATATTTTTAAGAGAAAGTTGATGAGAATATTTCCATTATAAAATCTTCTAGCGATTTTATGCTATAATGAAGAAAAGTACAGAATTATAAGAGTGAATTGGATAGACTGAAAGCTATCCACTAAAGAAGGAGCAGAAAATGAACCATAAGATTGCAATTTTATCAGACATTCATGGTAACACGACAGCCTTGGCTGGAGTTCTTGAAGACGCTAAAAATTTGGGAGCGACTGAATATTGGCTTCTGGGAGATATTTTTCTTCCTGGGCCGGGAGCAAATGACTTGGTGGCTCTTTTGAAAGACCTTCCCATTACAGCATCCGTTCGAGGGAACTGGGATGATTGTGTGTTAGAGGCTTTAGATGGGCAATATGGTTTAGAGGATCCCCAAGAAATCCAGCTTCTCAGGATGACTCAATATCTGATGGAGGACCTAAAGCCAGAGCATATTGATTGGTTGAGAAATCTGCCTATGGTAGCCAAGAAAGAAGTTGAAGGCTTACGTTTTTCTCTTTCTCATAATTTACCTGAGAAAAATTATGGTGGTGATTTGCTGGTTGAAAATAATACCGAAAAATTTGACCAGTTACTTGATGAAACTACGGATGTAGCCGTCTATGGGCATGTCCATAAACAGCTCCTACGTTATGGTAGCCAAGGCCAACAAATCATCAATCCAGGTTCGATTGGTATGCCTTATTTTAACTGGGAAGGACTGAAAAATCACCGAGCCCAGTATACCTTACTTGAGCTTGAAAATGGTGAATTGGTCAATATCCAATTTCGAAAAGTCGCCTATGACTATGAAGCAGAGCTAGAATCAGCTAAGACCAAAGGCCTTCCTTTTATCGAAATGTATGAAGAGTTGCGACGTGAGGACAACTATCAAGGCCATAATAGAGATTTGTTAGCCAGCCTCAATGAAAAGCATGGCTATGTAGAGGATGTCAAGAATTATTTTGATTTTTTGTAAGAGTTGCTTTAATTAACAGATACTAAATAAAGAGGCTAGGACTTTTGTCCTAGCCTCTTTTTCTTGTGCAAAAAATTTTTACCATAGCTAGCAACTAAATCGAAAAGTATGTAATTCCTGATTAAGAGTTGGGATAAAGATCTCTACATTATGAAAAAACTCTGCAAGCTCTTTCAAAATATGGTAAAATGGAAGCAGTAGAAATAGAAAAGGAAATCAATTATGAAATTTCTTGAGTTAAATAAAAAACGTCATGCGACTAAGCATTTTATTGATAAACCTGTCGATCCGAAGGATGTTCGTACAGCTATCGAAATCGCAACCTTGGCACCAAGCGCTCACAACAGTCAGCCTTGGAAATTTGTAGTGGTTCGTGAGAGAAATGCTGAATTAGCAAAATTAGCTTACGGTTCAAACTTTGAGCAAGTAGCATCTGCCCCTGTAACCATTGCCTTGTTTACAGATACTGACCTAGCTAAACGAGCTCGCAAGATTGCGCGTGTTGGTGGAGCAAAGAACTTCTCAGAAGAACAACTTCAGTACTTTATGAAAAATCTTCCAGCAGAGTTTGCGCGTTACAATGAACAACAAATCAGTGACTACCTAGCCCTTAATGCAGGGTTGGTTGCGATGAACTTAGTCCTTGCATTGACTGACCAGGGAATCGGTTCAAACATTATCCTTGGTTTTGATAAATCAAAAACCAATGAAGTCTTGGAAATCGAAGAACGCTTCCGTCCAGAGCTCTTGATTACAGTAGGATACACAGACGAGAAGTTGGAACCAAGTTACCGCTTGCCAGTAGATGAAATTATCGAAAAAAGATAGGAAGAAAAAATGACAGTTATTGATTTTACAGCAGAAGTAGAAAAACGTAAAGAAGCCCTCTTGGCTGACTTGTTTAGCCTTTTGGAAATCAACTCAGAACGTGATGACAGCAAGGCAGATGCGCAGCATCCTTTTGGACCTGGTCCGGTAAAAGCCTTGGAGAAATTCCTCGAAATCGCAGACCGTGATGGCTACCCAACAAAAAATGTCGACAACTATGCAGGACATTTTGAGTTTGGTCAAGGGGAAGAGATTCTCGGTATCTTTGCCCACATGGACGTAGTGCCTGCTGGTAGCGGTTGGGACACAGATCCATACACACCAACTATCAAAGATGGTCGTCTCTATGCGCGTGGTGCTTCAGATGATAAGGGACCTACAACTGCTTGTTACTATGGTTTGAAAATCATCAAAGAATTGGGACTTCCAACTTCTAAAAAAGTTCGCTTTATCGTCGGAACTGATGAAGAATCAGGTTGGGCAGACATGGACTACTACTTTGACCATGTAGGACTTGCGAAGCCAGACTTTGGTTTCTCTCCAGATGCTGAATTCCCTATTATTAATGGTGAAAAAGGAAATATCACAGAATACCTCCACTTTGCTGGTGAAAACAAGGGTGAAGCTCGTCTTCACAGCTTCACAGGTGGTTTGCGTGAAAATATGGTGCCAGAATCAGCAACAGCAGTCGTTTCAGGTGACTTAGCTGACTTGCAAGCCAAACTAGACGACTTCGTTGCAGAGCACAAACTCAGAGGAGAAATCCAAGAAGAAAACGGTCAGTACAAGGTTACTATTATCGGTAAATCAGCCCACGGTGCCATGCCTGCTTCTGGTGTCAATGGTGCAACTTATCTTGCCCTCTTCCTCAGTCAGTTTGCTTTTGAAGGACCTGCAAAAGACTATCTTGACATTGCTGGTAAGATTCTTTTGAATGACCATGAAGGTAAAAACTTGAAAGTTGCTCATGTGGATGAAAAGATGGGTGCCCTTTCTATGAACGCTGGTGTCTTCCGTTTTGACGAAGCTAGTGCTGATAATACCATTGCCCTCAACTTCCGTTATCCAAAAGGAACAAGTCCAGAGCAAATTAAGTCAGTTCTTGAAAACTTGCCAGTTGCTTCTGTTAGCTTGTCAGAACACGGACACACGCCTCACTATGTACCGATGGAAGATCCGCTTGTCCAAACCTTGTTAGATGTTTATGAAAAACAAACAGGTCTTCAAGGGCATGAACAAGTTATTGGAGGCGGAACATTTGGACGTCTCTTAGAACGTGGTGTAGCTTACGGTGCTATGTTCCCAGACTCTATCGACACTATGCACCAAGCCAATGAATTTATCGCCTTGGACGATCTTTTCCGTGCAGCAGCTATCTACGCTGAAGCTATCTATGAATTGATCAAATAATGCTATAGAAGTCTGAGATTCACTCTTGGGCTTCTTTTTGGAGGGAAAATAGATGTCTCAAATCGAAAGAATCAAACAAGCCATCATGGCTGATCCACAAAATCAACACTATACTGATCAAGGAATCCAGCCTCTTTTTGCAGCACCAAAAACGGCTCGTATCAATATCATTGGTCAGGCGCCAGGTCTCAAAACCCAGGAAGCAGGGCTTTACTGGAAGGATAAAAGCGGAGATCGCTTGCGAGAGTGGTTGGGCGTGGATGAAGATACTTTTTACAAGTCAGGTTATTTTGCAGTCATGCCCATGGATTTCTATTTTCCAGGACATGGGACATCCGGTGACCTACCGCCCAGACCCGGTTTTGCAGAAAAGTGGCACCCGCAGTTATTACATGAATTACCAGACATTCAATTAACCCTCTTGATAGGGCAGTATGCCCAAGCCTACTATCTAAATGAGAAAGTCAGTGGCAAGGTGACAGACCGTGTGCATCGATTTAAAGATTATTTGCCTGATTATTTCCCTCTGGTACACCCATCACCACGTAATCAAATCTGGATGGCCAAAAATCCCTGGTTTGAAGCAGAAGTCTTGCCTGAATTGAAAAAGAGAGTAAATAAAATAATTGGAGAATAGAGATGAAAGAAATCGATTTTGAGGACTTTTATAAACTGTGCCAGAATGGCTGTTCGACCATTATTGATGTGAGAGAAGAAGTAGAGTTTAAGCAAGTTCATATAGAAAGTGCTCAAAACCATCCCTTGAGTTCTTTATCTGATACCTATGAGGTCTTGGATAAAAATCAAACCTACTATGTCATTTGTAAATCTGGAATGAGATCGGCGCGTGCTTGTCAATTTCTAGCTGAACAAGGTTATGAAGTTATCAATGTTCAAGGTGGTATGGATGCCTTAGAATAAGAAAATCTCCCTTTGAGACCGAAAATAAGAAAGGTTTTAAAGGGAGTTTATTTGCTCTAAAAATCAGAAAATTGAAAACATTTTAAAATTATTTCGTGACAGCCTTTTCATGCTTTTAATCATGGTATACTATGTAAGTATTTTATTTTTTATAAGGAGAGTTTATGGCTAAAAAAGGTGCTTTAACAGGTTTACTCCTGTTTGGAATATTTTTTGGTGCGGGTAATTTGATTTTCCCCCCTACCCTAGGTGCTCAATCTGGGGAACACTTTCTCCCTGCCATTGCAGGATTTGTACTTTCAGGTGTCGGACTTGCCGTCTTGACCTTGATCATCGGGACCTTGAATCCTAAGGGATATATCTATGAGATTTCTACAAAGATTTCCCCTTGGTTTGCAACGATTTATCTAGCAGTTTTGTACTTGTCGATTGGTCCATTCTTTGCTATTCCACGTACTGCAACAACTTCTTATGCAGTAGGGATTAGTCCCCTCTTGGCAGATGCTGACAAAGGTCTAGGCTTGATTGTCTTTACCCTTATCTACTTTGTTGCAGCATACTTAATCGCGCTTAATCCTTCAAAGATTTTGGATCGTATCGGTCGTATTTTGACACCAGTTTTTGCCCTCTTGATCATCATCTTGGTAATCCTTGGAGCCTTCAAATATGGTGGAAATACTCCACAAGCAGCTACCGAAGCTTATCAAGCTTCAGCATTTGGAGCAGGATTCCTTGAAGGATATAATACTCTAGATGCTCTTGCCTCTGTTGCCTTCAGTGTAATCGCGGTTCAAACCTTGAAACAACTTGGATTTTCAAGTAAAAAAGAATATATCTCAACCATTTGGGTAGTCGGAATTGTCGTAGCACTTGGCTTTAGTGCTCTATACATTGGCCTAGGTTTCCTTGGAAATCACTTCCCAATGACAGAAGAAGCGATGAAGGGTGGAACTCCAGGGGTTTATATCTTGTCACAAGCGACCCAAGAAATCTTTGGTTCAACAGCTCAATTATTCCTAGCAGCCATGGTAACAGTAACCTGCTTCACAACGACTGTAGGCTTGATTGTTTCAACTGCTGAATTCTTTAACGGACGTTTCCCACAAATCAGCTATAAGGTTTATGCGACTGTCTTTACCTTGATTGGTTTTGCAATTGCCAACCTTGGTCTTGATGCAATCATCAAATATTCTATCCCTGTCCTAGTTATCTTGTATCCAATTACCATTGTGATTGTTATGATTGTGATTGTGAACAAGTTTGTTGCTCTTTCAAAACCAGGAATGCAATTAACGGTCGGCATTGTCACAGCAATTGCTATTGCAAGTGTTTTAGGATCTACTTTTAAAGTTGAGGTCCTTGCAAATATCGTGAACGCTCTACCATTTGCTAAGGCTTCATTGCCATGGTTAGTACCAGCAGTTATTGGGATTTTGCTTTCTCTTGTTCTTCCTAACAAACAAGAAAGCGAAACTTTTGAAATGGAATAATCACTAAAATCACTTTTGTAGCCAAGTCTACAGGAGTGATTTTCTTTTTTTATCCGATGATAAATGTGTTATAATAGGTAGCAAAAGAGGTGAAAAAATGAATCAAACTGTAGAATATATCAAAGAACTAACTGCTATTGCATCGCCGACAGGTTTTACGCGTGAAATTACGAATTATCTAGTTGAGACGCTTGAAAAACTAGGCTATCAACCAGTCCGCACAGCTAAGGGTGGAGTGAACGTTACCATTAAAGGGAAAAATGACGAGCAACAACGCTATGTGACTGCTCATGTGGATACTCTGGGAGCTATCGTCCGTGCTGTTAAACCAGACGGTCGTCTCAAGATGGATCGTATCGGTGGCTATCCTTGGAATATGATTGAAGGCGAAAACTGTACAGTGCATGTGGCTAGCACAGGTGAAAAAGTATCAGGAACCATCCTCATCCACCAAACTTCTTGCCATGTCTACAAGGATGCAGGAACTGCAGAACGCACACAGGACAATATGGAAGTTCGTTTGGATGAAAAAGTCACCAACGAAAAAGAAACACGCGCACTCGGTATTGAGGTTGGTGACTTTATCAGCTTTGACCCACGAACTGTCGTAACTGAGACAGGCTTTATCAAATCTCGTCATTTGGATGATAAGGTCAGTGCAGCTATCCTTCTAAATCTCCTTAAAGTCTATAAGGAAGAAGGAATCGAACTTCCCGTCACTACGCATTTTGCCTTCTCGGTCTTTGAAGAAGTGGGGCATGGTGCTAACTCAAGTATCCCAAATCAAGTTGTCGAATATCTAGCAGTAGATATGGGAGCAATGGGAGATGACCAGCAGACGGACGAGTACACAGTGTCTATCTGTGTTAAAGATGCTTCTGGTCCTTACCACTATGAATTCCGTCAACATCTGGTTGCCTTGGCAAAAGAGCAGGACATTCCATTTAAACTAGATATCTATCCATTTTATGGTTCGGATGCTTCAGCAGCTATGTCAGCAGGCGCAGAGGTCAAGCATGCCCTTCTCGGTGCTGGTATCGAGTCAAGCCACTCATACGAACGTACTCATATTGATTCTGTAGTGGCTACTGAGCGTATGGTCGATGCCTATCTCAAGAGTAAGTTGGTGAAGTGAAGGGGCGATAAAGTACTATGTATGAAATACTGAAACAAATAGCAACGCCTGCTATAATAACAGGATTGATTTCGAGTTTGTATGCTTATTTTCAAAAGAAAAAAGAGGACTATCGTAAGTATGTGTATGAAAATAAACAAGAAAACTTTAAAGAACTAGTTGTTTATGCTGATGAACTGGTAGATAAAGGAATTACTAATCCAGATTTAGAAAAACTACTTTTTAAAATTTCTCAAAAAATTAACCCATATGGACGAAAAATAAAAACTTTTGGTAAATATCAGTGGATAGAAGATGATGGATATGTATGGCATCAAATAGAAATTATAGAGAAAAACCATGCTTCTGAAAAACTTCAAATAGAAGATTTGAAAGAACTAGCTCATCGGATACAAATTTCTAAACGATTACTAGATATAAAAGTAGAAAAAAATATTCAGCTCATAACTTCAGCTAAAATATGGTTTTATTTATTTCAGTATGCGATGTTATCACTTCAGCTATTTTTCATGTACTCTGGATATAATTGTTTTATCGAACAACCTACTGAACTCTCTTCGTTTTTGGCTTTTTGCTTGATTTTTGTAATGATTTTAATTTTTTTACTCCCAGAATTGAGTGTTAATGAAAGCGATGATAGAAACCCTGAAATAGGCATTACAGTGCTCTCTTTCTTTATTGCCGGAGTTGATGCTTGGATAGCGTATTATTTGTTTAATAATTTCTATATTGCTTTTCTTGTTGGAATAGTTTCTCTTTATCTAATTCTTGGTGTATTAATTTTAAAAGCTATTATTTTCGGGGAAAGTGAAATTGGTAAAGTATCTACAATTTATATCGAAGAATATAGGAAGCTACAGGGACCTGAGTTAAGTAAGAGACGCTTTATAGATAATTTTAAAGTTATTCCATTTTTTAATAAGATTCAAAACTTACTTCGTAAAGATAAGAGGGATGGGAATGATGACCTATAAAAATCGACTCTTTGACCTTGATTACACCCTTTTAGAAAGGAGAAACTTATGTGCTTAATCTGTCAGAGAATTGAACTCATCAAGTCTGGTGACAATCCTTACTTTGTGAAGGAACTGGAAACAGGCTATGTTGTGATCGGAGATCACCAGTATTTTGAAGGCTATACTCTATTCCTGGCAAAAGAACATGTGACAGAATTGCATCATATGGAAGCTCCAGTCAAACTTCGCTTTTTAGAAGAAATGAGCCTAGTTCAGGCAGCTGTCTCTAAGGCCTTTTCTGCTAAAAAAATGAATGTAGAGTTATTGGGAAATGGAGATGCACATGCCCACTGGCATATTTTCCCTAGACGAGAGGGTGATATGAAGGGACACGGTCTTAATGGTCGTGGTCCAGTTTGGTGGGTTCCTTGGGAAGAAATGGCAGCAGAAGATTGCCAAGCGCAACCGAAACAATTAGAAAACTTAATTCAAACTTTATCCGTTGAATTGGATAAAGTTATCATATGAAAGGATAAATCATGAAAAAAAGATACCTTATCTTGTCTGGACTACTAGCCCTAACATTGGCGGCTTGTTCGCAAGAAAAACCAGCAACTTCTGACGCAAAAGCTTCTTCAGAGCAAAAGACTGTACAAGAAGAAACGGCAGAAAGTAAATCTCAGGCAGCTGGCCAAAAGAAAGCAGAAGTAGTCAACAAGGGAGACTACTTTAGCATTCAAGGCAAGTACGATGAAATCATCGTAGCAAATAAACACTATCCATTGTCTAAAGACTATAATCCAGGGGAAAATCCAACAGCCAAGGCTGAGTTGGTCAAACTCATCAAAGCTATGCAAGAGGCAGGATTCCCGATTAGCGATCATTACAGTGGTTTCAGAAGTTATGAAACTCAAACTCAACTTTATCAGGACTATGTCAACCAAGACGGAAAGGCAGAGGCTGACCGCTATTCGGCAAGACCTGGTTATAGTGAACACCAAACTGGTCTGGCTTTTGACCTGATCGGAACAAATGGAGACCTAGTCACTGAAGAAAAGGCAGCCCAATGGCTCTTGGATCATGCTGCTGACTATGGCTTTGTCGTTCGTTACCTCAAAGGTAAGGAAAAGGAAACTGGCTATATGGCTGAAGAATGGCATTTGCGCTACGTCGGAAAAGAAGCCAAAGAAATTGCTGCAAGTGGTCTCAGTCTGGAAGAGTATTATGGCTTTGAAGGTGGAGACTATGTTGATTAGTCGCAAAATATCTTGCAAGAATGCTTGAAATTTGATAAAATGAATAATAATAATTAAATAGAAATCTGCAAGACTAGTAACTCAAGGGAAGTATATCAGGGAGGAGAGCCGTGACTGCAAGCTCTCTATATGAAAGCTGGGTGAATTCACTTGCGCATGGATTTAGAAATGAAGGTCTGACTTGTCAGATAAAAACGGATGGTACCGCGTGTCAACGCTCCGAGTGGAGTTTTTGGCATGTGGTTTTCTTTTTATCTTACGAGAGACTGATGGAGGAATTATGTCAACTATTGAAGAACAATTAAAAGCGCTTCGTGAAGAAACGCTGGCTAGCCTGAAGCAGATTACTGCTGAAAATGAAAAAGAGATGCAAGAATTGCGTGTCTCTGTCCTTGGTAAAAAGGGTTCGCTTACTGAAATCCTCAAAGGGATGAAAGATGTATCAGCAGAAATGCGTCCAATTATCGGAAAACACGTCAATGAGGCTCGCGACGTCCTAACAGCTGCCTTTGAAGAAACAGCTAAGCTCTTGGAAGAAAAGAAAGTGGAAGCTCAACTAGCAAGTGAGAGCATTGATGTGACGCTTCCAGGTCGCCCAGTTGCGACAGGTCACCGTCACGTTCTCACTCAAACTAGTGAGGAAATTGAAGACATCTTCATCGGGATGGGTTACCAAGTAGTGGATGGTTTTGAAGTAGAACAAGACTACTATAACTTTGAACGTATGAACCTTCCAAAGGATCACCCAGCTCGTGATATGCAGGACACTTTCTATATCACAGAAGAAATCTTGCTTCGTACTCACACGTCTCCAGTTCAGGCTCGTGCTATGGATGCCCATGATTTTTCAAAAGGGCCTTTGAAGATGATCTCACCAGGACGTGTATTCCGTCGTGATACGGATGATGCAACCCACAGTCACCAGTTCCACCAGATCGAAGGTTTGGTTGTTGGGAAAAACATCTCTATGGCTGACCTTCAAGGAACTCTCCAGTTAATTGTACAAAAAATGTTTGGTGAAGAGCGTCAAATTCGTTTGCGTCCATCTTATTTCCCATTCACTGAGCCATCTGTTGAGGTGGATGTTTCATGCTTCAAGTGTGGAGGAGATGGCTGTAACGTATGTAAGAAAACTGGTTGGATCGAGATTATGGGTGCCGGGATGGTTCACCCACGTGTCCTTGAGATGAGTGGTATCGATGCGACTGTTTACTCTGGTTTTGCCTTTGGTCTTGGTCAAGAGCGTGTAGCTATGCTTCGCTACGGAATCAACGATATCCGTGGATTCTACCAAGGGGATGTCCGCTTCTCAGAACAGTTTAAATAATGATTAGAAAAGTAGAAAAGGCAGATGTTGGGGTGTTGTCCCAGATTGCCAAACAAACCTTTCGTGAAACATTTGCTCATGATAATACGGAAGAGCAGTTACAGGAATACTTTGAAGAGGCTTATAGTCTGAGAGTTTTGTCAGCTGAGTTGGAAAATCCTGAATCAGCGACCTATTTCATTATGCATGAAGAGGAGATAGCTGGTTTTCTCAAAGTCAACTGGGGGGGAATGCTCAAACCGAGAGAGAATTAGAGAACGCTTTTGAAATTCAACGTCTCTATGTGCTACAAACATACCAAGGATTTGGACTTGGTAAGCAACTATTTGAATTGGCTTTGGAACTTGCCGAAAACAATGGTTTTTCCTGGGCTTGGCTAGGTGTTTGGGAGCATAATACAAAAGCTCAAGCATTTTATAATCGATATGGTTTTGAAAAATTTAGCCAACATAGTTTTATGGTTGGGCAAAAGGTAGATACGGATTGGTTACTGAAAAAGAAATTAAGGTAAGAAGATGATTCTTCTATATGAAATGATAGGAAAGGAAAAAAACTGGAGTGGCAACTGTCATTCTGGGAAACTAAATTATGTTAGTATCATACAAATGGTTAAAAGAATTGGTGGACATTGCTGTGTCCTCACAAGAGTTGGCTGAAAAAATGTCAACTACAGGGATCGAAGTGGAAGGTGTGGAATCACCTGCTGCTGGTCTCTCAAAAATTGTCGTCGGTGAGGTCTTGTCTTGCGAAGATGTGCCAGAAACTCACCTTCATGTTTGTCAGGTTAACGTTGGCGAAGAAGAAGCCCGTCAAATTGTCTGTGGTGCTCCAAATGTGCGTGCTGGTATCAAGGTCATGGTGGCACTTCCGGGAGCTCGCATTGCGGACAACTACAAGATTAAAAAAGGTAAAATCCGTGGCTTAGAGTCACTAGGGATGATCTGCTCACTTGGTGAGTTGGGGATTTCTGACTCCGTTGTACCGAAAGAATTCGCAGATGGTATCCAAATCTTGCCAGAAAATGCCGTTCCAGGTGAGGAAGTCTTCTCATATCTAGACTTGGATGATGAAATCATCGAACTGTCTATCACACCAAACCGTGCAGATGCCCTTTCTATGCGTGGAGTGGCTCACGAAGTAGCAGCTATCTATGATAAGGCAGTCAACTTTAAAGAATTTACTCTTTCAGAAACTGACCAAGCTGCAGCAGATGCTCTTTCTGTGGGCATTGAGACAGACAAGGCGCCTTACTATGCCGCTCGTATCTTGGACAATGTGACTATCGCACCAAGTCCACAATGGTTGCAAAACCTCCTCATGAACGAGGGTATTCGTCCGATTAATAACGTGGTCGACGTGACCAACTACATCCTACTTTACTTTGGTCAACCTATGCATGCCTTTGACTTGGATACCTTTGAAGGGACTGACCTCCGTGTACGTGAAGCACGTGCTGGTGAGAAATTAGTAACCTTGGATGGGGAAGAGCGTGAACTTGCAGAAACAGACCTGGTCATCACTGTGGCTGACAAACCAGTTGCCCTTGCAGGTGTCATGGGTGGACAAGCTACAGAAATCTCTGAAAAGTCTACTCGTGTCGTCCTTGAAGCTGCTGTCTTCAATGGTAAATCGATCCGTAAGACCAGCGGTCGCCTCAACCTTCGTTCAGAATCATCTTCTCGCTTTGAAAAAGGGATCAATGTGGCAACCGTTAATGAAGCCCTTGATGCGGCAGCAAGTATGATTGCAGAACTTGCAGGTGCGACAGTGCGTAAGGGCATCGTTTCAGCAGGTCAACTAGATACTTCTGATGTGGAAGTTTCTTCAACTCTTGCTGATGTTAACCGTGTCCTTGGTACGGAGCTTTCCTACGCGGATGTAGAGGATGTCTTCCGTCGTCTTGGATTTGGCCTTTCTGGAAATGCAGAAGCCTTCACAGTTAGCGTTCCTCGTCGCCGTTGGGATATCACCATCGAAGCGGATCTCTTTGAAGAAATCGCTCGTATCTATGGTTATGACCGCTTGCCAACCAGCCTTCCAAAAGATGATGGTACAGCTGGTGAATTGACAGCCACACAAAAACTCCGCCGTCAAGTTCGTACTATTGCTGAAGGAGCAGGTTTGACAGAAATCATCACCTATGCTCTAACAACTCCTGAAAAAGCAGTTGAGTTTACGGCTCAACCAAGTAACCTTACGGAACTCATGTGGCCAATGACCGTGGACCGTTCAGTTCTCCGTCAAAATATGGTTTCAGGTATTTTGGATACAGTTGCATACAACGTAGCGCGTAAGAATAAAAACTTGGCACTTTATGAGATTGGAAAAGTCTTTGAACAAACAGGCAATCCAAAAGAAGAGCTGCCAAATGAAATCAACAGCTTTGCCCTTGCTTTGACAGGCTTGGTTGCAGAAAAAGACTTCCAAACAGCAGCCGTTCCAGTCGACTTCTTCTATGCTAAGGGAATCCTTGAAGCCCTCTTTGCTCGTTTGGGACTAGAAGTGACCTATACAGCAACATCTGAAATCGCTAGCCTCCACCCAGGACGTACAGCTATGATTTCACTCGGTGACCAAGTTCTTGGTTTCCTTGGCCAAGTGCATCCAGTCACTGCTAAGGCTTACGATATTCCAGAAACGTATGTAGCTGAGCTCAACCTTTCAGCCATCGAAACTGCGCTTCAACCAGCTACTCCATTTGTGGAAATTACTAAATTCCCAGCAGTCAGCCGTGACGTTGCCCTTCTCCTTAAGGCAGAAGTGACTCACCAAGAAGTTGTGGACGCTATCCAAGCTGCCGGTGTGAAACGTTTGACAGATATCAAACTCTTTGACGTCTTCTCAGGTGAGAAATTGGGACTGGGAATGAAGTCTATGGCTTATAGCTTGACCTTCCAAAATCCGGAAGATAGCTTAACGGACGAAGAAGTCGCACGCTATATGGAAAAAATTCAAGCATCACTTGAAGAAAAAGTGAATGCAGAAGTGCGTTAAATTCTAATAGGATATCAAGTACCCCTCTAGTTCATTGAACACTAGAGGGGTGATATTATATAAAACGATTAAAAAGTAATTTCTGTAAAAATACATCTATGATCGGAGTTTTGGAATGTAACAATTTCTAAACTTTTAACATAATAGTGATTTATGGGTAATAAAACATGATCGATTGTTGTACTGAATATTGTTGGACTTTGACTATTCCAAGTTCCTCTTTCAAAAGGTGGAAGTACATTTAATGCGTCCCTATGAGAGCTTATTTTTGCAAGTGCTCCATGACGCATAGTTGCATTAAAATCACCTGCAATAATAGCCTTTGGATATTTTGAAGCCAGTTGATTATGAATGATATTTAAGTCTTGTTTCCAGACTTCCATTAAACCTGGCAGAGGAGGAGCAGTATGCAAAGCAATGATATCTGGTAAATTTTGTTTTCTCGAATGTAATACAATTGTCCCGAATCGTGTTGTATGAAAAGTTTCAGCTTTTGTATAGAAACCATAACTTTTCTTGATAATCACAGTCACAGGAGCTATTCCACTGTCAGTAGGTGGAGAAGTAAAAATATCATAGTTGCTTATAGAAAGTCCGACTTGTTGAAACAATAGTTGGATTTGCTGATTTTCTTGCTCTTCTCTAATGTTGGTAGCTAGTTCAGGGAATATAGCGATATCAGCATCAAAATGGCTAAAAATTCGCTCAATATGTTGTTCTTCTATTTGATTTGCGACGTTCCAAGTTACTAACTTTAAGGTTTTAGTTTTATTGGATGCGGAAGAAAGAGTTTTATCTGTTCCGAATAATAGTAATATGAACGATAGTAAGAGCAAGATGCCAGAATAAAAACATATTTGTTTATTTTTCTTGTAAAAAGATAGGGGAAAAAATACGAAACTTAAAATAGAAACCATAGTTGCAGTAGCTAAGGGGAAGGCATAAATCTGTGCCAAGATAGGTCTGGTAGATAGCCAAATGTTAAAATTAGAAGATGGGAAAAAAGAATAAGCTATGATAGGGATAGTAAAGAGAATGACAGAAAGGGCAGAGAGAAATGTTTTAATCATTGTATGAGTACCCCGATTTGCAATGGTTGCTCTGAGCTAATTTGACATTGTTACTTTACTTGATTGATATTGTATTTTTCTTGTCTTCTCTATAGATTAAATACAACCCAAGTAAAAAAGTCCAGTTTAAGATTGAAATGATTAACAAATTGCGAGATAAAATGTAAGGCTCGTATAACTCCCCTTCAGGTAAAAAAATAGATTGATAGGAGAGACATATAATCGCGATAAGAAATGATAGTAATATGCAGAGTTTTCCTATTACATTATAGTTCATCTTATTTGTCCTTTTTTTAGAACTTTTATGTATGATTACCACGGCCAGAGTAGTTTACTAAATAACAAAACCAGAAGAGGTAAGATACTTGCTATTCTAGTTTTTGCGATGGAATGTACGATTCTCATATTATATTCCTCCTTGTTTTTTATTTATAGATAGTATACAATAAAAAATATAAGCGCTTTCGCACATGACAAGTTTTTTTGCGCCTGAAATTTTGGAGGTAAGTAGATGAGATGGGATTACTATAAGATTTTTAAAAAAATACGAGAAGATAAGCATTTATCTCAAACTCAGGTGGCAGGGCAAATGGTTAGTAGGCAGTCGGTTGCTGCATTTGAGAGCAATAAGGCGACGCCAAAATTTGAGAATATGGAATATCTCCTAAGACAAATGGATATGACTTTTGCAGAGTTTCAATATATTTGTGATTATTATCAACCTAATGAACGAATGAACATTATGATGAAATTACAAGAACTAACCACATTAATGACTAGGGAGCAAATTGAAGATCTTGTAATACAGTGTAGAAGTTACTTGAAAACATGTGATGATATACCTATTTTTAGGAGGATGCAATTATTGCAATTGTATTTACAGGATGATGATAAAGAAGTTAATAATCAACCTTTAGCTGAGCAAATTTGGAAAGAATTACAAAGTTATGAAGAGTGGTATCTAGGAGATTTAACCTTATTGGTAGGAATTTTACCTTATGTCTCTATGGAAAGTGTGCTAACTTTGACTGACCAGATATTGGCGACTTTAAAACGGTATGAATCATACGTTAACATTAAAGAAGCGAGATTTACCATTCTTTCTAATTTAGCAGTGACTTTCTTGTATAATGACTATAGAGAAAAATCATTGGAACTTATTAAACTTGCTTTAAAAACGGCTCAATTAACACATAGAAGTGATTATATTGGTTTTTGCTGGGTTTATAAGGGAATACTTCAGAAAGACTACCGATTAGTAGATAAAGGATTACTCCTTCTTGAAATGACAGATGAACTAGTTTCTTATAAAAAATGTTGCCAAGAAATTATTCGTTTTTTTCCAGAAGTTTTAGAGGAAGAAAACTTTATGAGGAAAAAGGAGTTACTCAAATAACAATTCAGGATCAAAAATGGACAGTTGAGGAGCAGAGTGGATAAATTAAGTTTACTACTGTATAATGGATTTATCACTAAAAACGCTCCATGCCATATTTTACATAGCATTAGTCTTATAAAAATGGATAGAAATCATTGTAAAGGCTATTAAAAAGGAGTATAATGAGTGCAAGACATTTCGGAGGTGAAAGATGCTAGAAGTAAGAAGTCTAGAGAAAAGTTTTGGGCCTAAGCAAGTTTTGTTTGGTGTTGACTTTCAAGCACGACCAGGGCGTATTTTAGGGCTGGTCGGGAAAAATGGAGCTGGGAAAACAACTATTTTTCACAGTATTTTAAAATTCTTAGACTATCAAGGGGAGATTGAGCTTGATGGTCAAGATATTCGTCAGGAGACCTATGCTCGCATTGGTTATCTCCCTGAAGAACGTAGTCTTATGCCTAAATTGACAGTCCTTGAACAAGTTCGTTACTTGGCGACCCTAAAAGGCATGGATACCAAGGAAATCAAAGAAAAACTCCCTCAATGGATGGAAAAACTGGAAGTCAAGGGAAAACTGACGGACAAGATTAAGAGTCTCTCAAAAGGAAATCAACAGAAAATTCAACTGATCATTACTCTGATTCATGAGCCAGACTTGATTATCCTAGATGAGCCTTTTAGTGGCTTGGATCCAGTCAATACCGAACTCCTTAAGCGGGTTATCTTGAAAGAAAAAGAGCGTGGAGCAACCATTATCTTTTCTGACCATGTCATGACCAATGTCGAAGAACTTTGTGATGATATCCTGATGATTCGTGATGGGCGTGTGGTCTTGCATGGACCGGTTCAAGAGGTTCGCAATCAATACGGGAAAACACGACTTTTTGTTTCAAGTGAACGAAGCAAGGAAGAACTGGAGAGTCTTCCTCATGTCAAACAGGTTAGCTTGACCAAGCAAGGTAGTTGGAAGTTGATTTTAGATGATGAAAGTGCAGGTAGAGAACTCTTCCCAATCTTGACTCAAGGTCAATATATTGCGACTTTTGATCAACAAGCTCCAACAATCGATGAAATCTTTAAATTAGAATCAGGGGTGGAAGTATGAGAAATATGTGGGTTGTAATCAAAGAAACCTATCTAAGACATGTCAAGTCGTGGAGTTTCTTCTTTATGGTAATTTCGCCTTTCCTCTTTTTAGGTCTATCTGGAGGAATTGGTGTTCTCCAAGGTTCTTCCTTGGCTCAAAATAGTAAGGTAGCATTAGTTAGTTCTGTTCCTCTTGTTACAGAAGAACTTAAATCGACCAATGGTCTTAACTTTGACTATAAGGATGAAGCGAGTGCCCAAGAAGCCATCAAGGATGAAAAAATAAAAGGCTATCTAACCATTGACCAGGAGAGCAGTGTCCTCAAGGCAGTCTATCATGGTGAAACTTCACTAGAGAGTGGCATTAAGTTAGTAGTGACCGCTAAGTTGAATGAACTTCAATCCCAACTCAACCGCTCAGAAGCAAATTTGTCTCAAGAACAGGAAAAACGCTTGGCTCAAACGGTTCAATTTACAGAACAGATTGATGAAGCCAAGGAAAATAAAAAGTTGGTTCAAACCTTTGCGGCTGCAGGACTGGGTTTCTTCCTCTATATGATTTTGATTACTTATGCTAGTGTCACTGCTCAAGAAGTAGCCAGCGAGAAAGGAACTAAAATCATGGAAGTGGTCTTCTCAAGCATTCGTGCAAGCCATTACTTCTATGCTCGTATGCTTGCCTTACTTCTTGTGATCTTGACTCATATTGGTATTTATGTCGTTGGTGGTCTTGGAGCTATCTTATTCTTTAAGGATATGCCTATCTTGGCTAATTCAGGTATTCTAAATCACTTGGGAGAAGCCTTCTCGCTTAACACCTTATTATTTATCTTAGTCAGTCTCTTCATGTATGTAGTCTTGGCAGCCTTCTTAGGTTCTATGGTTTCTCGACCTGAAGATGCAGGAAAGGCCTTATCTCCGTTGATGATTTTGATAATAGCTGGTTTTGTTGGCGTTACTGCCCTAGGCGCTGCAGGAGACAATTTGATCTTGAAAATCGGTTCTTATATTCCTTTCATCTCGACCTTCTTTATGCCTTTTAGAGCTATCAATGGCTATGCAAATGGTATAGAAGCGTGGATTTCGCTTATGATTACGATTGCTTTTGCGGTGACTGCAACCATCTTTATCGGACGGATGTATGCTAGTTTGGTTCTTCAAACAGATGATTTAGGAATCTGGAAAACCTTTAAACGAGCTTTAAGCTATAAATAAAGTAGCGGACCTGGGAGTGTATCTCTCAGGTCTTTCAATTAGCTGAAATATTTCACATTTATTTCTTCTAAACCTTTGACTAATAAGGAAAATTATCGTACAATAAAGAGTACATGATAAAATGAGATCAGAGTTTATCCACTCTGGCAATAGTAGTAATAATTGAGGAGAAACGCTTTGGAATTAGAAGTATTTGCTGGGCAAGAAAAAAGTGAACTATCTATGATTGAGGTGGCTCGTGCCATCTTAGAACTTCGTGGTCGTGATAACGAGATGCATTTTAGTGATTTAGTGAATGAAATCCAAAATTATCTTGGTACTTCAAACAGTGATATTCGTGAAGCTTTGCCTTTGTTCTATACAGAGTTGAACTTTGACGGTAGCTTTATCTCCCTTGGAGATAACAAATGGGGGCTTCGTTCATGGTATGGAGTCGATGAAATCGATGAGGAAATCATTGCTCTTGAAGAAGGTGACGATGAAGAGGTCGCACCTAAACCTAAGAAAAAACGTGTTAATGCCTTCATGGACGGAGATTCAGATGCCATTGATTATGGTGCAGATGATCCTGAAGATGAGGATGCATACGAAGAAGATCCTGCTCTTTCTTATGATGATGAAAATCCAGATGATGAGAAGAATGAAGTGGAAGCCTACGATGCTGAAATCAATGAAATTGCCCCAGATAATTTAGATGAAGAAGTCGATCTTAATGAAGAGGACGACGAAGACTCTGAAGAAGAGGAAGAATAAAAATAAAAAGGAGTTGGAGCTGGAATCGGTCTATCAAGTCTCGATTTCCTAGTCCCAGCCTCTTTTTAGTTTGAATGAGTTATGCAAAATATAGTAGATTGAATTTAAAATAGTACGCCGCATTGCTAAAATATTTCTAGAAATAAAATTGACTTTCCTAACCTCTTTGTTCACATCTTATTTCAATCCACTATATATAGCGGCTTGAATCTAGAATAGTACGCTACAGATTTTAAAACATTTCTAGAAATAAAATTGACTTTCCTAATCTCTTTGTTCACATCTTATTTCAATCCACTATAAAAGCTTGAAATTTAGCGATAATTCTGGTATTCTGGTAGAGAGTACCTTCGCTTAAAAAGAAGGCTAAACATATTAAGTATAGACTTATCAAAACAAGTGATAGATTCTTCCCGATAAAAAATTCGGAAAACCTATAAAGTCTAGAAGAAAAATTGTAAGAAGCTAAGGAAAACTTACAAAAAGAGAGTATTTCTTCTATGTACCGTTTAAGGTATTGGAAGACTTTGAGAGTGGAATGATATTGGATAAAATGGAGAAAAGATGCTATATTTTGTAGATATAGGGATGCTTACCGCGGCACCATTTGGGATTGAAAAGGCTCAGATCCGTCGTCAAAGATTTTTAGAGGATTTGTCTATTCCTTACCGTTATGTGGTTTTGGATTACAATCCGAATGTTGAACAACTGAGTAGTTATCGTGATAGTGGTTATCACATGGAGAATGTTCAGTTGCTTTGGCAGGCTTTTACAGATCTGACGAATGAGGATTTGACCTATTCTTATCGACTATCTGATTTTTTGGCGGACTTAGGCGAAGAACCTCAGGAAGTTCGTAAGCTCAACGATCGTGAACTTGTCTATACAATGACCGATGGGACTACCTATCTTTGTCTGTTAATGACTGATGGACAGACGATTTTTCTTGTGAAGTATTATTGTGAAAATAGTCTAAAGGAAGTTCGTTATTATTTCAAACAAAAATATCTGACTGTCGGGTATTCTAATGAGGAGTCAAGAGGGGTTTGCTACTCTGAACCGGTCTATCATCATTACCACAATCGTGATGGTAGTGTGGGTTTGGAGATGCAGTTTCTGAAAAATGAATATCCCGTATTTCGACTTCAGGGGAATAGACTGACTTTTAGTGAATTGTTGGAGCGTTACTTTGAACTTCAACAGATTACGGAAGAGGATACGATAGTTATTGAGCGTATTGAAGAACGACTAGGTGATTTTATAAAGAAAGATAAGAAAGCTAAGCTGGGTTACTATCTTCATGAGGATCATATTAAGTTTGGATATGATGGGAAATGTCACCCTCATATTCATAGAAACTTATCGTGGGTCGGTGATGGGATTGACTTTATCTTGTCAACAGCAGTTGGACAGCCCGAGGATTTACGGAACTATATCAAAGAACATTTTCAACGTGATGTGCGAGTGTATCTAGTCCCAGTTATGCACGTGGATCAGAGGAACTTGCAGCCATCAAATAGAAAAAATAACAGTTTTTTGAGTGTATCTAATCTGACCGAAGGGAAATGTATTGATGACTCGATAGAAGCAGTTGTACTGGCTCGAAAAGAAGTCCCAGACCTGACTTATGATATCTATGGGGATGGTAAAATGTGGGAGAAGTTGAGTACATTGATTGCAGAACATAAAGCTCAAGGTTACATTCGATTAAAAGGATATAATCCCCGAATGGACTCTTGCTATGATCAGTATGATGCCTACTTAGCCTCTTCTAAGACAGAAGCCTTTGCCACAACCTTAATCGAGGCGATGAATCACGGAGTTGCTTTGTTGGCACGAGATATCCCTTATGCACATCAAGCCTATGTTGATGATGGGGAGAATGGTTTACTAGTGGGCGTTGAAAACTATGTATCTCAGTTGGCGACAGCGATCGTACGCTATTGCCAGCAAGAAGACAAGGAAGCGATGTCAAGAGCAGCTTACCAAAAATCACTTAATCTATTTTCGTATGAGCGTGTCAGAGAAGCCTGGGAATGTTTCGTTAAGCAAGAACATATTCGTTAACTATAAAGGAGAACTATCATGGAATGGAATAAACAACAGAAATTTTCAATTAGGAAATTAACAGTCGGCGTCATTTCGCTGATTATTGGACAATTTTTTATGGGACGTGGATTAGATGGTGCAGCTGTTTCTGCGGATGAACTAGCGCCAGCTCTTGTGGAGGAGGAATCTAGTGGAGGTTCTGTATCTGAGATAGCAGATCATCTAACGGAAGCTACGGCTGATCCGGTGATGCGGACTTCCATGGACTCATCTGACCAGTCTGAACCTACTAATCTTGAGGATACAACTGTAGAAACCACTACCTCTCCTTCAGCAGTAGCAAGTACAGAACGATCAGCTACACCAGAGACGGTATCTGAACGATCTGTCCCAGCAGAACCGGCATCTGAGACACCGGCATCTGAGACACCAGCACCTTCTGCTTCACCAGCACCTTCTGCTTCACCAGCACCTTCTGCTTCACCAGCACCTTCTGCTTCACCAGCACCGGCATCTGAGGCACCAGCACCTTCTGCTTCACCAGCACCGGCCGCTTCACCGTCAGGATCCGGCTCTGGAGTAAATGTATCGACTACAGATTCGTCAGTTATCCCTGACTCTACTTATGATTTGGATCTGCGTGGTCAAGACCAAAAGAGATCAACATCAAATGCCAATGAAATTGCTAAAAAACTCTTAGAGATGGCTCGTGCAAATCAACCAGAAATTGAAACCAAGCAACCATTATCACATTTGATGGAGACGACAAGAGAAGAACCTAAAACGTCAATCGACGAAAACACGGGAGAATCTAGCATTAGTGAGAAGGTCTACACCATTATCGAAGATGTGGATGGAAAATTAAAATACAAGGAAGGAGTCTATTCTCTAGCAGATGATAGCCTAGTGAGGGCTGGTGGCGAAGTTGAACCTTCGGTTGAAACGGATAAAAAATATTATGATAAGAATCAGTTTTTACCGCTCACCAATGAAGTTGCAACTAAGATTGCAAGCGAAAAGGATGCTTTTGTAAAAATTGTCCCCAAGGCTGAAGTCGAGCGCTACATTCAGAAGGAAGCTGAGAGAGTTAAGCGCTTGAGTATAGGACACCTACGTGGTGTTAGAATAGAATCAACTCGGTTCGAAGATGGAACGGCTAACACTTATCTGGGATTTGATCTAGAGGGAATGTTTGATAGTGATGAGGACGTCCCTTTGGATGCTTCTGTCTCAGAAGTGATTGCAAAACGAGTCATCGATCGCTTTGTCTTCAATGATGAGGCCGTGATCAGACCGGTTGCTAAGACGGGAGAGTACAATTCTCTCTTTACCTTTGAGTCATGGGATAAAAAGAGTTTTGCTCTGGATCTGATCCAGGATCAAAATGTAGATAGTACAAGTGGTGGTCGCCTTTCCTATAATAAGATTGATTTTGATACTCGAAATGGAGATGATAAGCTATTCTATATCAGAGCAAGTCTTACCGATCGTCTCGGACAAAAGACCACTCATGTGATTACGTATAAGGTTGAGTGGATTGGTGATGAGACGCCAAATCCCTTGGTGGAAAAAGGCACTAGCAAAGCTTATCGTTACAAAGTAGTTGCCTATAACGGCGAGAATGCTAAAGTCTATGAGTCTTCTCCTAAGACAGTGAACATTAAGGCCTGGGATATGATCCTTAGAGATCCAGTGACCGGCCAACTGACAGGGGCAACCTATGAATATGATGTAAGACAAACAAGTGGGCTAAATGGTCATTATACAAATGGGAAAGCTCTGAATGTGGTGACAGGCCAGGATGGACACCTTGTAGAAACAGTTGAGCTTGGCCAGAATGAACCGGAAGGAAGATCTGATGAGATCTCTTTACCAAACATTGAAAAAACTACTTTGATGGATGAGTCCAATCTTGACTTTGGTGGAGTGAGGATGAGTGCTAATGAGCTTTCTTATGCTACCAAAGACTATAGCTTTGATACCTTTAAAATTTCAGCATCTCGGAAAGGAACCTTGGACTATGAAACGGTGGTGACCAGCGTTCCATTTAAAACAGAGATCCGTGAAAATAGCAATCTCCCAAAAGGTATCCGTAATGTTGTTCAATTTGGACAACCAGGGGAAGAACGTGTCATTTATTCATATGATAAGGGACATCATTACTATGGAAATAAACACTTCTCTGAATATTATACGAAAGAAGTTAGCCGTGAACGCATCAAAGAACCTGTAAATGCAATTATTGAAGTTGGTACCCAAGAAAAATGGGGCGTCAAGCAATTGCTGATGAATAAAGGTCAGGACTTTGGAGAACTGATGTTAGAAGATTTCAAACATTCAGTTGAAGTGCCAGAAGATGTGACGATTACAGATGCTACTTTGAAATATTATAATGGCAAAGAAATTGATTATGGCTATATTAGAACAGAAAACGGAGAAGAGCATCCCGTCGCATCAGGCAGAGGATATCGATCTAAGCAATTTGTGACGGTAGAGTATAGTTATAAGAAAACAGGTGATGCAGAGGATACGGTTTACAAGAAGAGTTTGACAATTCCAGTGTTTGTCCTGCCTTCGACAGAAAGCCAAGACCTAAAGTCACAGTTAATCATTTCCAAGTTGACTGTTTTAGAGGGGACAAATTATGTAGCATCAGTTTTTGAAGAAGAAAACTTAAGGAGAGTTATTCAAACCAAAGAAACATCTGGGCTTCATATCGAAGCTATTCGCATGCCCCGTTCAGGTGGTACAGTAGAGAATCCTGTTGCGACCGGGACAGGTTATGGAAACAAGATTGAATGGACTTACGAGGTTGTTGTTCGCTATGTTGGCGACGATGATAAGGAACGTATAGAGAAGATCATAATTCCGGTGCCTGTTTATGTTATTCCTTACACAACGAATTCAATGATTGTGAAAAAAGGTACTTCTGTTCACTTTACAAAAGAATTACTTGAAAAACATATTAATTTCCATGAAGAAACTTATATTGGGAATAGTTATCCGAAAACTTTAGGACAGTTCTTTGCCACGGTTACAAATATAGAGATTGTCGAAGCAAAAGTTTCAGAGAAAGATGAAGGTAACGAAGATATTATTGAAAAAGCTAACCAGGTGATTACTGATAAGACCTTTGCTACAGAGGGGCAAGAAAGTATCTTAGCACGCATTACTTACGCTACTGGAGTATTGACTATTGAAAATGGTAACTATCATATCAATGGCGCTGATACCGGAATACCTGTAGAGGAAGATCGCTACCGTGAAAGAATAGGGGTTACTAGACCAGATACTCCAAACCTAGTCTATAATGGTGAATGGTTCTTAAACGGTCGTGGTACCGGGGTTACAACAACAAAACCGAATGAGGACATAATTTCAAGCTCCCGAGATACGGCATATTATAGCTATGCTAGGATACCTGTTACAGTTTTAGCAGCAGGTTTAGATGGTAAAGATGGTAAACCATTGTCAGCAGTAACTACTAAAGCAGGTGATACAACAACGATTACGTTCTATGTAGATGCCAATGGTAACGGTCAGCAAGATGCGGATGAACCAACTGTATCAACCGCAACTTTGAAAGATGGCGCTCAAGGAGCAGCAGGTGCTACTGGTGCAACAGGTAAAGATGGAAATCCATTGTCAGCAGTAACTACTAAGACAGGTGATACCACGACTGTTACGTTCTATATAGATGCCAATGGTAACGGACAACAGGATGCGGATGAGGCAACAGTTTCTACAGCAACCTTGAAAGATGGCGCCACAGGAGCCGCTGGAGTAGCAGGAGCAACAGGAAAAGATGGTAAACCATTGTCAGCAGTGACCACCAAAGCAGGCGATACAACGACGATTAAGTTCTATGTAGATGCCAATGGTAACGGGCAGCAAGATGCGGATGAACCAACTGTATCAACCGCAACCTTGAAAGACGGAGTCCAAGGACCAAAAGGTGACAAGGGCGAAACCGGAGCGCCTGGTGCCCAAGGGCCAAAAGGTGACAAGGGCGAAACCGGAGCGCCTGGTGCCCAAGGACCAAAAGGTGACAAGGGTGAAACTGGAGCGCCTGGTGCCCAAGGACCAAAAGGTGACAAGGGTGAAGCCGGAGCGCCTGGTGCTCAAGGACCAAAAGGCGACAAGGGTGAAGCCGGAGCGCCTGGTGCCCAAGGGCCAAAAGGTGACAAGGGCGAAACCGGTGCAGCTGGTGCTCAAGGACCAAAAGGCGACAAGGGCGAAACCGGAGCAGCTGGTGCCCAAGGACCAAAAGGTGACAAGGGTGAAACTGGTGAAGCTGGTAAGAATGGTCAAACTCCAATCGTAGAGGTTAAAAAAGACGCTACAGGCACCACGACAGTCATCTTTAAAGATCCCGATAGCGGTAAATCCCTAGGCGATCCACTCATTGTAAAAGATGGGAAGGATGGTAAATCCCTCACAGTTACAAGCACAAGTCAAGATTCACATGGCAATACAGTTCTGACCTTCTCAGATGGAAGCCAAGTGATTGTTCCAAAAGGACCAAAAGGTGACAAGGGCGAAACCGGTGCCACTGGTGCTCAAGGACCAAAAGGCGACAAGGGAGAAACTGGTGA
>JAQDPW010000005.1:0-41720 GCA_027659245.1 Streptococcaceae bacterium AM104-57 | reverse complement strand
AGGATGGTAAATCCCTCACAGTTACAGGCACAAGTCAAGATTCACAAGGCAATACAGTTCTGACTTTCTCAGATGGAAGCCAAGTGATTGTTCCAAAAGGACCAAAAGGTGACAAGGGTGAAACCGGTGCAGCTGGTGCTCAAGGACCAAAAGGAGATAAAGGTGAAACTGGTGAAGCTGGTAAGAATGGTCAAACTCCAATCGTAGAGGTTAAAAAAGACGCTACAGGCACCACGACAGTCATCTTTAAAGATCCCACAACTGGTAAAGCTCTAGGCGATCCCCTCATTGTCAAAGATGGTGAGAATGGTAAATCTATCACAGTTACAGGCACAAGTCAAGATTCACAAGGCAATACAGTTCTGACTTTCTCAGATGGAAGCCAAGTAATAGTTCCAAAAGGACCAAAAGGTGACAAGGGTGAAACCGGTGCAGCTGGTAAGAATGGTCAAACTCCAATCGTAGAGGTTAAAAAAGATGCTACAGGTATCACAACAGTGGTCTTTAAAGATCCCACAACTGGTAAAGCTCTAGGCGATCCCCTCATTGTCAAAGATGGGAAGGATGGTAAGACCCTCACAGTTACAGGCACAAGTCAAGATTCACAAGGCAATACAGTCATGACCTTCTCAGATGGCAGCCAAGTGATCGTTCCAAAAGGACCAAAAGGCGACAAGGGAGAAGCCGGAGTAGCTGGCAAGAATGGTCAAACTCCAATCGTAGAGGTTAAAAAAGACGCTACAGGCACCACGACAGTCATCTTTAAAGATCCTGCAACCGGCAAATCCCTAGGAGATCCACTCATTGTCAAAGATGGGAAGGATGGTAAGACTGTATCGGTAGATACTTTACGCATCAATCAGAGTAAATTAACGGTTGTAACTTTCTATTATGATGTGAATGGTGACGGAAAATATACTCCAGGAGTAGATGACATTATCCAAAGTGAAATCGTTCGTGACGGCAAAGACGGCAAAGACGGTAAAGACGGCAAAGACGGCAAATCTAACAATACCGGATTGAAGGATCAAAGAAAACCAGTTGAACCGAAAGAAAAATCAAAAATCGTGAATCCGTCAAATACTGGAACAGATACTGTAGTTACTACTGATAGGAGAAAGAAACCATCAACTCCTTCAATTCATACACAAGAGACAAAAGTTAATACTAAGCAAGGAACTATTGTCAATTCAGGAAACACTTCGCAATTCAGCCCTGTTTTACAAGATACGGAAACAGAATATAGATTGAGTGGAGGAATAAGACAATTGCCACAAACAGGAGAAGAAAGTAGCGTGCACTTATCTCTTCTAGGTGTAGCAACTATTTTAGGCTTGCTTGGTACATTGCAGATTTCTCGCAAGAGAGAGAAGTAAGAAGAGAGATTCAATTCTAGGGGTGTAACTTCAGTGAATAATCGCAGAATTTTGCTTCGGTATTCAATACAGTAGCTTGTAGCTAGCCAACAAAACAAGCAGTGCAAAGAGTCTAGCGTATAATACAAAAAGTGAACAATACTAGTTTTCTGATGAACAGAATCTGGTCTTGTTCGCTTTTTATATCAATGATTGAAAAACTCTCTAAAATCCGATATAATGGAGTGTTGAAAGGAATGTTAGAGTCCGATGTAAAAAGAATGCTTATAAATTGAAACAATAAAAAGTAGAAAGAAAGAGAACTATGACTATTCAAGAAGAAATTAAGAAACGTCGTACTTTTGCCATCATCTCCCACCCTGACGCGGGGAAAACAACCATCACTGAGCAGTTGCTCTACTTTGGGGGTGAGATTCGTGAGGCTGGTACGGTAAAAGGGAAGAAAACAGGAAACTTTGCTAAGTCAGACTGGATGGATATCGAGAAACAACGTGGGATTTCGGTAACCTCATCTGTCATGCAGTTTGACTACGATGGGAAACGGGTAAACATCCTAGACACTCCAGGACACGAGGACTTCTCAGAGGATACCTATCGTACCTTGATGGCGGTGGATGCTGCGGTCATGGTCGTGGACTCTGCCAAGGGTATTGAGGCCCAAACCAAAAAGTTGTTTGAAGTTGTCAAACACCGTGGGATTCCAGTCTTCACCTTTATGAACAAGCTGGACCGTGATGGTCGTGAACCACTAGACCTCTTGCAAGAATTGGAAGAAATCTTGGGCATTGCTAGCTATCCGATGAACTGGCCAATCGGGATGGGGAAAGCCTTTGAAGGCTTGTATGACCTCTATAACCAACGCTTGGAACTTTACAAAGGGGATGAACGCTTTGCTAGTCTGGAAGATGGGGACAAGCTATTTGCTAGCAACCCATTCTACGAGCAAGTCAAGGATGACATCGAGCTCTTGCAAGAAGCTGGAAATGAATTCTCAGAAGAAGCCATCCTTGCGGGTGATTTGACACCAGTCTTCTTTGGCTCAGCCCTCACCAACTTTGGGGTGCAGACCTTCCTTGAAACCTTCCTCAAGTTTGCTCCAGAGCCACACGGCCACAAGAAGACAGATGGAGAAATTGTCGATCCTTACGACAATGATTTCTCAGGATTTGTCTTTAAAATCCAAGCCAACATGGACCCTCGTCACCGTGACCGTATTGCCTTTGTCCGTATCGTGTCAGGTGAATTTGAGCGTGGCATGAGCGTCAATCTGCCTCGTACTGGTAAGGGTGCTAAACTGTCGAATGTGACTCAGTTTATGGCGGAAAGTCGTGAGAATGTAACCAATGCCGTGGCAGGTGATATTATCGGGGTTTATGATACAGGTACTTATCAGGTTGGGGATACCTTGACGGTTGGGAAAAACAAGTTTGAATTTGAACCGCTGCCAACCTTTACTCCTGAAATTTTCATGAAAGTTTCTGCTAAGAACGTCATGAAACAAAAATCTTTCCATAAGGGAATGGAACAGTTGGTACAAGAAGGAGCCATCCAGCTTTATAAGAATTACCAAACAGGTGAGTATATGCTAGGTGCTGTTGGACAACTCCAGTTTGAAGTCTTCAAACACCGTATGGAAAATGAGTACAATGCAGAAGTCGTTATGAGCCCAATGGGTAAAAAGACCGTTCGTTGGATCAAGCCTGAGGACTTGGATGAACGGATGTCCTCAAGCCGAAATATCTTGGCCAAAGATCGCTTTGACCAACCAGTCTTCCTCTTTGAAAACGACTTCGCCCTCCGCTGGTTTGCGGATAAGTATCCAGATGTAGAGTTGGAAGAAAAGATGTAGATCGCCAAAGTTACTTGATTGTGTAACAATCTAAGTAACTAACGCCAAGTTTCTATGGAACTTGGCTAGGCGCTCCACTAGTAAAGTTTTACGAATATTATCGATTCGTAAAACTTTACGTCGTAACAGAAAGGAAGCGAACTAGCTAACTGCCTTACTAACTCATCGGCGAAAAATAATCGTTTTCGCCTCTTCGTGTCGTAACATTTAGGAGTGGTCTAGCTGACTGTCTCACTAACTACGTTTGGCAAATATAATCGATTTGCCAAACTCAGTGTCGTAATCTAATAAACGGTAACCGCTATGGCAGTTCACCTAAACGCTTCACTAGGCAAAGTCCACGAATAGTTTCGATTCGTGGACTTTTTCGCCTCTTCGTGTCGTAACATTTAGGAGTGGTCTAGCTGACTGTCTCACTAACTACGTTTGGCAAATAGAATCGATTTGTAAAACTCAGTGTCGTAATCTAATAAGCACTAACTGCTAAGACAGTTTACCTAAATGTTTCACTAGGCAAAGTCCACGAATAGTATCGATTCGTGGACTTTGCCGTCGTAGCAATTCAAAAGTGGAATGCCTAACGATCGTTAACTTATCAGCATTTCTGCCTCTTCGTGGTGTAGTTCAGTAAATTTATGTGGTTGTGTAACAATCTAAGAAGATTAAAGAAAGACCTAATAGAGTTGTCTCACTATATTACTAACTTCGTTTGCCAAATAGAATCGATTTGCCAAACTCAGTGTCGTAGTGAAAAAGAGTATCTGAGTTGGTAACTTACCTTAAAACTATTGCAAAAAGCCAAGAAAATCCCTTCCTTGGCTTTTGTTGTAGCTCGCTATTTAGAATTTTCCTAAAACTCCGTCCCAAATCGGGACGGAGTTTAGGAGGTCTTTTAGGTCGCTAATCGGTAAACAGCTTCAGCATAGATATCCATAGCATGATAGAGATCATCTAAGATAGCATATTCATTTGCTTGGTGTTCTGTTTGCTCTCTTCCTGGGAAGAGGGCACCAAAAGCAACACAGTTTGGCATCGTACGTGCAAAGGTTGCACCGCCAGATGATAGAGCGGGACTCTTGTCACCAGTTTTTTCTTCATAAACCTGCATGAGTGTAGTGACGAGCATACTATCTCTTGCCACGTAAAGTGGTGCTAGGTAGTCAAATTCTTGGTAGCTAAGTTGGTAAGCTTTTGCGCACTCTATCAGCTGATGAACAAGGGCATCCTTGTCTGCAAGGACTGGGATTCGGATATCAATTCGAATTTCAGAACTTTCGGGAGTAATGGTTAAGGCAGCTACATTAAAGGATAAATGTCCAGAAGGCTGGTCGCTGATATCACCAAAGATTCCTTTTCCTTGACCATCTTGACCAACTTCTTTGGCAAGAAATGTCAGTGCAGGATGGGCTTGAATGGAATCAAGGACGGTGGCTAGTCGAATGACTGCATTAATCCCTTGGCTAGCATCCTTGGCATGCTTAGATACTCCTAGAACAGTAAGGTTCTGGTCATTTTGTTGATAATCGTAGCCAGCAGATATGAGGCCTGCCTTGATCTGTTCCATAAGTGGTCCTTGATAGGTTGCCTTATCAGGTACGACATTAAAGGCTCCACCTACATCTAAGGCGAGTTGTTCTGACCCAGGTCCATGAAGTTTGACCTGAAGGAGTCCTTTTTCTGCATAGGTTAATGGGAACGATGAATCAGGAGCAAATCCCATGCTGGCTTGCTCTTCAATGGCATTATATCTTGCCATACAACGCCAAAGTGTTTCTTCATCAGTGCCAAATATGAACCGAACCCGTTTTTTGAATTGAATTCCTTGGTCAAGCAGGCTTTTGACTGCGTAAAGGGCTGCAAGAGAAGGTCCTTTATCATCCTGAGAACCCCTACCATAAACCCGCCCATCTCTGATACTAGCTTCAAATGGAGGAGTTTCCCAGTCTGTCAAATCGCCTGCAGGAACTACATCTAGGTGGCAGAGGATGGCAAGGAGATTCCCCTCACCAACTTCTGCATACCCATAATATCCTTGAGGATCAAGATAGGTTTTAAAACCAAGTTCTTGACACAAGTCCAGAGTTTTTTTCAGGACATCTTGAATTGCTTGACCAAAGGGAGTGCCATTTTCACCTTCATTGAGAACAGATGGATAAGATATGATTGTTTTCAAACTCTGAAGAAAATCCTCTTTGATTGATTCTGTAATATAGGATTTCATCCGTATTTCCCTCTTTATTATAAGAATGGCACAAAGGTACCTAAGATAAGAAGTAGAATACTTGCAACGACAATGACGATGACAAGTTTTCCGACAAATTTCCACCAAGTTCCAAGGCTGACACGACCAAGAGCAAGAGCACCCATAACAATACCTGAAGTAGGAGTCACAAGGTTAAGGACACCAGATGCAGATTGGTAGGCAGTGACGATAAGGCTTGCTTTAACATTGACGAACTCTCCAAGGGGAGCCATGATACCCATAGTTGCACTAGCAAGACCAGATGAAGAAGGAATGAGGAAGGACATAGGTAGGTAGAAGATATAGGTCAAGACGATGAAGATTTGAGGAGAAAGACCTTGAAGGCCAATTTCACCCCAGTGTAGGATGGTTGCAGTGATCATACCATCGTTCATGATAACTTGGATACCACGAGCAACCGCACAAATCAAGGCTACTGAAAGCAAATCTGCAGCACCAGTTAGGAAGGTTGAGACAATCTTGCTTTCTTTGAGACCATAGACAACACCGATCAAAATCCCCATAACGGCAAAGAGCATAGCGCCTTCTGGGAAGTACCAGCTACCAAAAGGTAGAGCAGATGAACCGATAACTCCTCCAATTACAGGAAGGCCGATTAACCAATTCTTGAAGTCTTCAAATACAGTAACGTGCAAATCAACCCAAGGGATGAAACTTGCAATCATAATGATAAAGGTTAATACAAATAAAGCGAGGACATGTTTTTGTTTCTTGCTCAAGGTAGATGGTGCATCATCGTTTTCTGAAACATTAAAGTGTTTGATATCTTCTTCGCGTTGAGCGTAAACGAGTGATTTAGTAGGATCTTTTTGAATCTTTTCTGCATAACGATAGACAAAGTAAGTGCTGATACCTGTCATTACAAACCAGAAGATAACACGGAGAATAACCCCATCCATAGAAGAGATTCCCGCAGTATCAGAGGCGATAACAGTAGCAAATGGATTCAATGTAGATGCCAAACAACCAACTTGAGAACCTAGTAAGATGATGGCTACGGCAGTGATACTGTCAAAACCAACTGCCATCATTACAGGGACAAGAAGGGGATAGAAGGCCATGGTTTCTTCCCCCATACCATAGGTAGTTCCTCCAAGTGCGAAGAGGGGCATGAGGATGAGAATCAACATTTTTTCGCGGCCCTTGTATTTTTTAACGATGGAGGCAATCCCTACATCGAGTGTACCAGTAGCGTTTACGACACCAAGGAAACCTCCGACCATAAGGATAAAGAAGGCAACGTCGATTGCTGCGCTAGTTGGTTCGTGACCGAGCATGGCACGAATTGGTGCCATAAAGACATCGTAAATCCCTTGAGGATTAGAGTCAACAGTTTGATAGGTACCTGCGATGAGGTTACCTGCGTCATTGGTATCATACTTACCTGCAGGAATGACCCAGGTCAAAAATGCCATAATGGCAATGATGATGATCAAAACAGTGTATGATGAAGGCATTTGAAACCTTTTTTTATTTTCACTCATTTGTTTTTCCTCCTAAACTATGTCACACAGTATAAAAACGAATGATTTTGGCAAGAGTGCTGACTAAACTTTTTTGTAAGGTATCACTAAGATGCTAATCTTTAACGATGATTGTTCCGCTATCAGATTCAATCAAGGCTCCCAAATTGCTGAGGGAAGTGATGACGGCTTTTCCTGCTGGACGATTGGTTACAAAATCAATGGCAGCTTGGATTTTTGGTAGCATACTACCAGGAGCAAATTGCCCCTCTTGGATATATTCTTGGAGTTGGCTAACAGTTACCTGCTCCAATTTTTCTTGATTTGGTTTGTTATAGTTGACATAAGCATAATCTACGCCAGTCAAAACGATGAAGAGATCGGCTTCAACCAGTTCTGCCAAGCGTTGAGATGCAAAGTCCTTATCGATAACGGCTTCTACCCCTGATAGGTAACCGTTTTCATTTTCGATTACAGGAATACCTCCACCGCCTGCAGCGATAACAACTTGACCTGCGTTTAGCAATGCTCGGATACTATCGATTTCTTTGATGTGAATAGGTTTTGGCGAAGCAACGACTTTACGCCAACCGCGACCTGAATCCTCTTTAAAGGTAGCTCCAGTTCGTTCACTTTCTACTTTGGCATCTTCTTCTGAGTAGAAAGGACCGATTGGTTTGCTTGGGTTAAGAAATGCAGGATCATCTTTGTCCACGACTACTTGCGTTACAACAGACGCAACAGGTTTTTCCAATTTCAAATCAAGCAAAGCATTATCTAAAGCATTTTGGAGCCAAAAACCGATACTACCTTCAGTCATGGCTACGAGTGAGTCTAGAGGGAAGGCTGGATTTTTTTCGGAATCTGCTGCTAGATGTTGAAGGAGCAAGTTACCGACTTGCGGTCCATTTCCGTGTGTGATGATGAGTTCATCACCGTTTTGGATTAGTTTTACCAGATGGCGAGCTGTTTCAGCTAGAGCTGCTTCTTGGGCTTGAGCAGATGGATCGGTAGAGAGAATAGCATTCCCTCCAAGAGCGACAACAATTTTACGATGTGACATGAGCGCTCCTTTCTTTGAGATGGGCTAAAACCAAGATTTGGTTAAATGATTGGATTTGGTAGTTGAGAAAGAAGGCTTTCTACAAGCGAGAAGAGTTGGAATTCTAGACATGTAAATAACTGGGGAGGCAGTTAATTTTTTGTTATAAGGTTTGGGTTGAATGTTAAGCTAGTAGCTTGAATGTGACTGTTTTCAAATTCCAACTCAGTTCTCGTTTCTACTACAAAAAGGGACTGGACTAAAACACTAGTCTCAGCCCCTAAGCTGTTTGTTAATACTCTTCGAAAATCAAATTCAAACCACGTCAGCTTCGCCTTGCTGTATATTTGTTACTGACTTCGTCAGTTCTATCCACAACCTCAAAACGGTGTTTTGAGCAACCTGCGGCTTGCTTCCTAGTTTGCTCTTTGATTTTCATTGAGTATAAAGTTAGTATTACACTTTAGGAATATAGAGATTTCCTAGTGTAGCGGCCATGACGGCTTTGATAGTGTGCATACGGTTTTCTGCTTGGTCGAATTGACGAGCATACTTGCTGCGGAAGACTTCATCTGTTACTTCCATTTCTTCGACACCGAATTTTTCAGCAACATCTTTACCATAAACAGTGTGTGTATCGTGGAAGGCTGGCAAGCAGTGTAGGAAGATCAAGTTTTCATTATTTGCTTTCTTAACGAGGTCCATATTGACTTGGTAAGGTTTAAGCATAGCTACGCGTTCTGCGAATTTATCCTCTTCACCCATAGATACCCAAACGTCAGTGTAAAGAACATCTGCCCCTTTAACTGCTTCATCAGCATCTTCAGTGATGAGAACATGTGCGCCACTTTCTTTAGCAAATCCTTCAGCCAATTCAACGATTTCTTTTTCTGGGAAGAGTTCTTTTGGTGAGAAGATGTGGACATTGACACCAAGGATAGCTCCTGTTACAAGAAGACTGTTGGCAACGTTGTTACGTCCATCACCACAGTAAACCAAGGTCAAACCTTCAAGGCGTCCGAAGTTTTCTTGTACTGTCAAATAGTCAGCGAGCATTTGAGTTGGGTGCCATTCGTCAGTTAGACCATTCCATACTGGAACACCTGAGAATTCAGCCAATTCTTCAACCATACGTTGGCTGAAACCGCGGAACTCGATACCATCAAACATACGTCCCAAAACTTTTGCTGTATCTTCAGTAGATTCTTTCTTACCTAGTTGGATATCATTGGCACCTAAATATTCTGGATGTGCTCCAAGATCGATTGCAGCAGTTGTGAAGGCTGCGCGTGTACGGGTAGAAGTTTTTTCAAATAAAAGAGCAATATTTTTACCTGCTAGGTAGTGGTGCTCAATGTTGCGTTTTTTGAGATCTTTCAAATGAGCAGAAAGGCCAATCAAATATTCGAGCTCTGCACGGGTAAAATCTTTTTCAGCTAGAAAACTTCTTCCTTGAAATACTGAATGTGTCATTCTATAAATCCTTTTCTAACAAGCTTTAATTCTGTTAGCAGACGCTAAACAGAGAGGGAGGGCTTAAATGTCTTCGCGTTCAAATGGCATAGACATACAACGAGGTCCACCACGGCCCCGAACCAATTCACTTCCGTGAATCTTAATCAAGCGAAGTCCGTATTCTTCCAAAATCTTATTGGTCACGGTATTGCGGGCATAAACAACTACCACACCAGGTGCGATGGTCAAAGTGTTAGATCCGTCATTCCATTGTTCACGAGCAGCTGCTACGATATTGCCGCCACCGCAACGGATCAAATGAACTTTTTCTATGCCAAGGTTTTGAGCAAGAAGTTCAGCCAAATCACCTTTTTCTTCAACAATCTTGAGTTTTTCATCTTCATATGTAACAGAGTAAACATGAAGGTCACCTTCGATTTCAGGGTGAATAGTGAACTTGTCATAGTCTACCATGGTGAATACAGTATCCAAGTGCATGAATTTACGGTTGTTAGCAAATTCGAATGCTATAACTTTCTTGAAGCCAACATTTTTCTTGAAGATGTTAACCAAGAGTTTTTCAATAGAAGCTGCATCTGTACGTTGAGAGATACCTACTGCAAGAACGTCTTTAGAAAGAACTAACTCATCTCCACCTTCGATACGTGTATCTTCTTCACGGTTGTAAACCAATTCAACTTTTCCACCATAGATTGGATGGTGTTTGAAAATGTATTTACCATAAAGAGTTTCACGGTTACGAGTATCTGCATACATGTGGTTGAGGGATACGGCATTACCGATTGTAGCAAATGGGTCTCGAGTGAAGTAGAGGTTTGGCATTGGGTCAATAGCAAATGGATAGTCTGACTCAACCAAGTCAGTTAAACCTTTTGCTCCTTCAGGAATTTCTGGCAATTCAGCTTTCTGAACACCAGCCATCGTTTTTTCAACCAATTCTTGGTTGTCTGTAATGCCTTGAAGCAACTCACGAATAGCAGCCTTGGTTTGACGACCACGGATGTTGGCTTCATTTAAATATTCCTCGATAAATTGATCGCGGATTTCTGGGGAAGTCAATGATTCAGCAGCCAGCTGCTCTAGGTAGAGAACTTCGATTCCTTCATCACGAAGAGCTTGGGCAAATGCATCATGTTCTCTTTGAGCATCTTCCAAGAAAGGAATATCATCAAAAAGAAGCCTTTCAAGATAGTCCGGCAACAAGTTTTCCAACTCCCTGCCTGGACGGTGCAACATAACTTTTTTCAGTTTTCCAATTTCTGAGAAAACATGAATTGGATGTGAAGACATGTGGATCCTCCTTTTTTCTTGTGTGTACCAAACTGTTTTGGTATCGCTTACAAGCTAATAGTATCACAAATTAATATGCATTACAAGGGATATGATAAGGCCTAAAAGGCTTTAAAATGGCTACTTTAAAGGATTTCTTACATTTTTTTATAAGAATATTCACAAATATACATGTTAAGTTAACTTATTTTTATATTCTATAAAATTTATGCATAAAAATATTTTTAAAATTTTTAAAAAAATTTTTTAAGATGGTAGAAAAAGGTGGATTTTTTGAGGTATAGTGGATTGAAATAAGATATGAATAAAGAGGTTAGGAAAGTCAAATTAATTTCTAAAAATGTTTTAGAATCTGTAGCGTACTATTCTAGATTCAATCCACTATAAAAAGTTTGTTGAAATAAAAAAATCCCTTAGACTAGGACGATTGATCTAGCCTAAGGGAAGAATAGTTGGGTATTAGATACCGAAATTTTTCATAAAAATTGTGAAGAGTGCCAGTAAGATGAAGCTGATACTATTAAGTAGCATATGGACCGAGATAGACATTTCCAAACGTCTGGTACGATAAGCAGTCCAAGTGAGGACGGCAGACATCCAACCATAAATCAAGAAAGAGGGAAGATTTGAAGGCCTATGTGCAAGAAGGAATAGGAACCAACCAATAACATAGCCCAGTTTTTCGTAGCCTTGGAAGAGTTTGGTCGGAATAATTCCGCGACAGATGATTTCCTCACAAATAGGTGCGATTAAAACAAGGAGGAAGAAACTACCAATCAGAGTGCTTTCAGAAACAAGGTTGTTAATAATTTGTTGGTTGGAAGTGGTAGTTTGATTAATGAGTTGTAACCAGATGCCCCCTACAAGATTTCCAACAAAGATAGTCAAATAACTCAAAACAATACGAGGAAGATCATTAATCGTTAAGAGTTTAGGCTTAAATACTAGTAACTTGCTCTTATGGGCACCGTACAAAAAGATGGCGATGACAAGAATCGAAATAAGAGCTACGATAAGTGTTGACCAGATAGGATCAATCTGACTTATTGATAGCAGAGCTAGAGTTTGCATAGGGATTTGAGAGAGAAAGATGGCTACTAACAAGATCCCAAACCACGCGAGTCGTTTACGAAAATCTTTAAAAAAGTTCATTGATATGTCTCCTAAAATTTTTATCTAATTATAACATAATTATTGCAAGGATTCTATTTGTTACCATAAGAGGAAGGTACAAACGACAAATAGAATATCCCGAATCAAATGACCGTAGAATGATACCTCCTGTCTCAAATTTTTTGGGAATAAAAAACTGAGAAAGAAAGCACCGAGACCAATGTAAAAAGCGATGGACAAAATGGTGATTGGATTACGTAGGAAGATTAAAATGGAAATAACTAGAATGGAAAACCGTACTTCCTTGCTGCTGGAATTTCTTTGCAATCTTCTCCATTTTTTCAAGGGAAGAAAGGTAACGAGATCAACTCCAAAGAGAAAAAAGAAGGAAGGCAGGATGAGGTCTACGGCTTCTTTTTGAAGTAAGTTGACAGTAACGATAGTATCTGATAGAACCAGCCCAACCCCGCAGAGGTTGACCACAATCATCATACTATAAAATAAAAAGATAAAGCGACTCCTATCAATCAGTCTATCTCTTTTCAGGTTGTGACTAGATAAATAATGCATAAAGGCACAAGACCCAGATAAGCCCAATAAAGCCAGTAGAAAATAAAAACAGGATTGTTTAAGGGCCAGAGAGGTTCCAGACCAAAAGATACAACTACAAAGTGCCAGTTGGATTAAGGCAAAGAATAAGAGTAGTCGAATTGATTTCATGACTTTTTCCATAAAGTATCCCCTATATTTTTTTCTTATTATAGCTAAAAGATAGGAGAGAAAAAGCCTTAAATTCCCAATTGTCGATTTTTAGGGCTGACTTGTCTTTTGAAACTAAAAAATCCCCCTTCAAGGGCTCCTTGAAGAGGGGAGATAGGGTGTACAATTGATTGTTCTAACGTTTAGACCAAGTGCGCTTCATAAAGAGCAGTATGATTGGATAGATTTCAAGACGTCCTGCAATCATTGCAAAGGATAGTAGAAGTTTTGAAAATGGACTAAAAATTGAGAAACTTGCAGTTGTTCCTAAAATAGGACCGATATTGTTAAAACAACTGAAAACAGCACTCGTAACAACCATTAAATTATTGGTATCTAAACTGACGATGAAAATCAAACTGAGTAGAATCATGATATAAACCACAAAGTACTTCAGAATCTTGTGCTGGGTATCCTTATCAATAACCGTTTGATTAACCTGAAGGGTTAAAACGCGGTGAGGTGATATGGTAGACAAGACTTGATTTTTAGCAATTTTAGATAGGATGACTCCGCGAATAACTTTGAGACCACCTGCAGTGGAGCCGGCAGAACCACCGATTGCCATCAGCATTAGCAAGATGTATTGAGAAAACAAAGGCCAGTTCGTGATATCTCCATATCCAAAACCGGTAGTGGTAATGATGTTAGATACTTGGAAGAAGGCCATCTCAAAGCTTTGTGAAACTCCGCTGTAGAGGTGGAGTGTGTTAAGCGTGATTAAGCCAGTTGATATGGCTACAATCAAGAGATAGGCTCGGAGTTCTTCATCAAAAAAGAATTCCTTGATACGACGGAGCATGAGATAGTAGTAAAGGTTGAAATTGACACCAAACATTAAAACCCCGATACTTGTCAAATAGGTGATGAGAGAACTGTGATAGTGGGCAATTCCATCATTATAAACAGTAAAGCCACCAGTACCAGCAGTACCCATAGCGATAACAAAACTATCGTAGAGTGGCATCCCAGCAAGGTAATAAATAACCACAAAGAGGGCAAACATAGCCAGGTAGAGGATATAAAGGATTTGAGCTGTATTTTTTAGTTTAGATACAACCTTACCAAATACTGGTCCAGGAACCTCAGCCTTCATAACTTCTAGGTGACTATTTTTAGCATTGTCCATAATAGCTAGGGCAAAAACCAGTACCCCCATCCCTCCGATGAGGTGGGTAAAACTCCTCCAAAATAGAAGAGAACGACTTAAGACAGAAACATCATTTAAAATGGTTGCTCCCGTTGTTGTGAAGCCTGAACTAATTTCGAAGAAGGCGTCTATCATATTGGGAATTTGTCCTGAAAAGACAAAGGGAAGGGCACCAAAGAATGACCAGAGAATCCAACAGAGAGCTACAATTAAGACCCCTTCTTTTGCATAGATTCGCTGTTTTTTAGGCTTGCTGATGATTCCCAGAAGACCTAGAACAACAAGGATTCCGATGGTAGAGAAAAGAGCTGTAAAAACTTGACTCGATTCTCGATAATAAAGAGCAATGCTAACTGGAACTAAGAGTAGACCAGCCTCGATCAAGAGTAGCTTTGCAAGAAGAAATCGTACCATACTTCTATTCATAGCTTACCTCTCTAACAGATCATAGATCTTGGTGATATTTGATAGTAGTGTGATGACAACTAACTTATCACCGACTTGAAGGCTATCTTCACCAGTTGGGAAAATTGTTTTTCCGTTGCGGATAATAGCAGCAATTAAAATATCTTTTTTGAGTTTCAATTGAGACAAGGGTTTGCCAGTCATTTTATTGGCTTCCTTGATGAGAAATTGAAGAGTCTCAACCTGTCCATTTGCTAGGTGGTGCATGGCTTGAAGATCTGAATATTGGGCATTGGCACGACCATGGATAAAGTGCATAATGGTATCGACAGCGATTGTTTTCGGTGTGATGATACTAGAAAACTCAGGTGCATGGATAATCTCTAAGAGACTAGTTCGATTGACCTTAGTGATGTTTTTCTGAACACCAACACTATCTAAGAACATAGATGTAATAATGTTTTCTTCGTCAACGCCAGTAAGAGTTGCGACAGCATCGTAATGTTGAGCACTTTCCTCTAGGAGAATATCTTTTGCCGTTCCGTCCCCTTGGACAATATAGAGTTTCGGATATTTTTGACTGAAAAATGCTGCGCGATCTGGATTGAGTTCAATGACCTTGGTATCAATACGGCTATCCTTCAAAATGCCAACGAGATAGTAGGCGATTTTTCCGGCTCCGATAATGAGTAAACTCTTAACGACACGAGATTTGACATAGTTATGAAAAAGCATCATATCGACACGATGACCTGTTACAAAGATACGGTCTTTATCTTCTAAAATAAGGTCGCCACTAGGAATCATCAGCTTATGATCGCGCTCAATAGCACAGACAATCACATTACCAAACTTTTTCCGGAAGTCTGCGATAGACATCTGACAGATATTGCTATCCTTACGGACAACAAATTCCATCAAACTAACCAAGCCACCTACAAAACGCTCAACAGAAAGAGCATTTGGGAAGTCGATGATGTTAGCAATAGCACGAGCCGCTAGGAGTTCTGGATTGACAATGAGAGAAAATCCAAGAATATTTTTTTCTTTAAAGTAAGGGTTGGAATACTCAGGATTGCGGACACGGACGATGGTTTCTTTAGCCCCCATCTTTTTAGCTAAGACAGCAGAGACCATATTGACCTCGTCATATTGAGTCATAGCAATGAAAATATCGCAGTCTTGAACATTGGCAGCTTCTAGCATGGCAAAGTCAGCCCCATTACCTGCAATTCCAATAATATCAAAACGGCTTGTCATGTAATTAAGAACTGTTTCGTTCTGTTCAATTAAGACAACATCATGATTGTCAGCGACAAGTGAACGACAAAGGGCAGAACCAACTTTCCCCCCTCCGACAAGAATAATCTTCATGTTATATAACCTACTTTTTCAATATGTATCTATCATACTCTTTTTTAGAATAAAATGCACTCGGCAACCGACTCTTTTCATTATTAGGGTGGAAAATTGTCCTATTGATAATCTTACTTATTAAAAATTTAAGATATAAATCAGCTATTTTCGTCTAATTCTAATGAATACAGAAACATTTTCAACTAATGTAAATATGTTTGTAAAAAAATTGAAAAAATCAAGTCATTTCTATTGACAATCAAGCTGAAAGTGATATACTAAAACAGTAGTTTCGCTGATTTACTTCAAACCTGTTGTGAGGTAAGTTAACGATGCCTTAACCACGCTGTTTGCTGAGCTTGACTCCGGGCAGTGTGGCTATTTTTTTGCACTAGTGAGAGGAAACAAGGCATGGCAAATCACATTGTATTATTTGAACCCCAAATTCCACAAAATACGGGTAATATTGCTCGTACCTGCGCAGCAACGAATGCGCCCCTTCATATTATTAAACCGATGGGCTTTCCGATCGATGACCGTAAGATGAAGCGAGCAGGTCTAGATTATTGGGACAAGCTTGAGATTCATTTTTATGATAGTTTGGCTGATTTTATGGAAAAAATGGATGGTCAGCTCTACTTGATTTCCAAGTTTGCAGAAAAAGTCTATTCAGATGCAGATTTCACGACAGAAGGAGATCATTATTTTCTTTTTGGGAGAGAAGATAAGGGCTTGCCTGAGGAATTTATGCGTGAGCATCCAGAAAAAGCTCTCCGCATTCCCATGAATGATGAGCATGTTCGTAGTCTCAATGTTTCAAATACAGTTTGTATGATTGTTTATGAGGCACTTCGTCAACAAAACTTTGCGGGTCTCGAACTGGTTCACACTTACGAAACAGATAAGTTGAAATAAACACTTAGATAAAATGCTTGCGCTTGCAAGCTTTTTTTGTTATCATAAAGGGGTCTTCAGGGCTGGGTGTAATTCCCGACCGGCGGTAAATTTGACTAGCTATTTTAGCTTTCTCGTCGTTGTCTTGTCTCGATATACTTTAAGTATTATCTTCGACTGCGACGCCTAGACAAATCTAAAATATCTTAGCCAAATAAGTCCGCGAGCGCAAGCTGATGTGGTGAGATTCCACAACCGACAGTATAGTCTGGATGGGAGAAGACGAAAGAATGGCTTTGTCTATTCTAATTGATTTTTTATAGGTAAATTGCAACCGCTTGCTAAAAAAGAGTGAGGGGAAACTTTTGGAATATAAAAATAAAGGATAGATAGAGGAATCCTTTCCAACTTCTTCTGATTTTATAGAAAATTGGAGGAACCTGTTATGACAAACACACGTCGACTTTCGACCATTGCGATTCTATCAGCCATCTCATTTGTGCTGATGTACTTTGACTTTCCGCTTTTACCAGCGGCGTCCTTCCTCAAGATCGAATTTAGTATCTTGCCAGTCCTTGTGGGCTTGGTGGTCATGGATTTGCCTGCTGCTCTAGAAGTTCTCTTGCTTCGCTCACTCTTGAAACTGCTTCTTAATAGTCAGGGGGTGAATACCTACATTGGTTTGCCGATGAATATCGTAGCTTTGGGAGTTTTTGTACTTGCTTTTGGTTTGATTTGGAAAAAAGAGCGAACAACCATGCGTTTCGTCCTAGCTTCACTAGCTGGTACGCTTGGTTTAACTCTAGCTATGCTAGTTCTAAACTATGTTTATGCTGTTCCTTTGTACGCTAAGTTTGCTAATTTTGATATTGAGAAAATCTTAGGATTGAGCAACTACCTGATGACTATGGTTTTGCCTTTTAATCTGATTGAAGGTATTATCTTTGCCATCTCTTTCTGGTTGTTGTTTGTCCTTTTGAAACCAACTTTAAAATACTATGAAAGATAAACAAACATTTATGATGAAGGGCTCTTTTGCCCTTTTACTTTTTATGATTATTGGCTATATTGTCAAGTTTTATCCAGAAATGCTGGTCAGTTTTGATCAGCCGATTCAGACTGCCATTAGAGGTGATTTACCTGAGACCTTAACGCTTCTTTTTCGGGCAATTACGCACTTAATTGATATCCCAGTCATTATTAGCTGGGTTTTAATTGTAGCTTTTATATTTTATCGTAAGCAATGGAAGATGGAAAGTTATCTCATGCTGGGGAATTTGACTTTAGCTGGAATATTAATCGTAACTTTTAAAAATATCTACCAAAGACCACGACCAGAAATTCTACACTTGGTAGAAGAAAAAGGTTTTTCTTTTCCAAGCGGACATTCTCTGGCAGTAACGATTATGGTTGGAACTTTGATTGTGATTTTGAGCCAACGGATTAAAAATACAGTCTGGAGAAAAATCGTTCAAATCTTGCTAAGTCTATACATCGTCAGTGTATTGGTATCAAGAATTTATCTGGGAGTTCACTACCCATCAGATGTGATTGCCAGCCTTTGTGTAGGCCTAGGAGTTTTGTTTATGGAATTTCCTTTCTATGATAAACTGCGTTTTCAATGGCGCTTCAAAGGAAAGCAGAAGTAGGCATTAACCCTTCTTGAGGAGGAAGAAATGGAAGTCAACATAAAAGATCTTCATCCGAGTCAACTATACTTATCAGAAAAGAAATTACAAAATATCCAGATGCTTTATCAATCGGTAGAAAAGCACAATATCAATCCAATCAGTGTTCTTACATTTGGAGATTATTTGTTGATTACAGACGGGCATCACAGGGCTTATCAGGCTTTATTGATAGGGCAGAATACGATTTCTGCTGAGTGGGATAGAGATGGAGGTGATGAACTCTATCATCTCTATGCGCAAGCTTGTGAGAAAAGAAAGATATGCTCTGTTCTGGATTTAAAAAATCATATCTTACCTCAAGATGAGTATGAAGCAAAATGGTATAACTGGTGTGATGGGTTTAATCAAGCAGCGGAGTTAGTATTAGGATTAGAAAATGATGACAAAAATCATTCAGATAGATGATTCCTTGCGTCTAGTTCCCTATTTTTTAGCAGATCATCATGATGCAGCTTTGGCTTGGTATCAAGATGTGGATTTGGTGGAACTTGTAGACGGTATTAGAATACCTTATAGTTCAGAAAAATTAAATGCCATGTATTCCTATTTAGAAAGACACGGGGATTTGTTCTGGATTGAGTTTCGAGAAAAGGGAGAGTGGCTTCCAATTGGGGATGTAACCTTATCTCAGGGAAATCTTCCTATTGTGATTGGCAATCCAACTTATCAACATCAGGGACTTGGACGCAAAGTTTTGAAGGCTTTGATTGATCTAGCTCGGCAAAAGGGTTGGGAACAATTGAAAGTTCAAGAAATCTACACTTTCAATCGGATTTCTAGAAGATGTTTTGAGTCTCTTGGATTTGTGGAAAGTGGTACTACTGAAAATGGAGTGAGTCTTGTACTGACTTTGAGCGAATGAATACACTCCATTGTGGTAGAAGATTCTGAAGATTGATTTCACAAAAAAAGTGTAACATAAAGAAATATCAAAAATAAAATTTTCTCTTGCATTTTTTAAAAAATAGTGTATAATAGATGGGTATGCGTAAAGCATACTTGTGGGAGGTAAAAATCTCTAAATTACCGCCAAAACCACAAAGGAGGATTTAAAAATGGCTAAAAAAGTCGAAAAACTTGTAAAATTGCAAATCCCTGCTGGTAAAGCTACACCAGCTCCACCGGTTGGACCTGCTCTTGGTCAAGCTGGTATCAACATTATGGGATTCACAAAAGAGTTCAACGCTCGTACTGCTGACCAAGCTGGTATGATCATTCCAGTTGTTATCTCTGTATACGAAGACAAATCATTTACTTTCGTTACAAAAACACCACCAGCTGCTGTTCTTTTGAAAAAAGCTGCAGGTGTTGAAAAAGGATCAGGTACACCTAACAAAACTAAAGTTGCTACAGTTACTCGTGCACAAGTACAAGAAATTGCAGAAACTAAGATGCCAGATTTGAACGCTGCAAACATTGAGTCTGCAATGCGTATGATCGAAGGTACTGCTCGTTCTATGGGATTCACTGTTGTTGACTAATCAATAACATCCCTATATAACCCGCAAGACTTCATCATTTCGAGAAGTGACGTGGGAGATGAAAATCGATTGAACCACTTACAAGGAGAATAGAAAATGGCTAAAAAAAGCAAACAACTTCGTGCTGCTCTTGAGAAGATTGACAGCACAAAAGCATACAGCGTAGAAGAAGCTGTAGCTCTTGCAAAAGAAACTAACTTCGCAAAATTTGACGCAACTGTAGAAGTTGCTTACAACTTGAACATCGACGTTAAAAAAGCTGACCAACAAATCCGTGGAGCAATGGTATTGCCAAACGGTACTGGTAAAACAGCTCGCGTTCTTGTATTTGCACGTGGTGCAAAAGCTGAAGAAGCTAAAGCTGCTGGTGCAGACTTCGTTGGTGAAGACGACCTTGTTGCTAAAATCAACGACGGTTGGTTGGACTTCGACGTAGTTATCGCTACACCTGATATGATGGCTCTTGTTGGACGTCTTGGACGTGTCCTTGGACCACGTAACTTGATGCCAAACCCTAAAACTGGTACTGTAACAATGGATGTTGCTAAAGCAGTTGAAGAGTCTAAAGGTGGTAAAATCACTTACCGTGCAGACCGTGCAGGTATCGTACAAGCCATCATCGGTAAAGTTTCATTTGAAGCTGACAAGTTGGTTGAAAACTTCAAAGCATTCAACGAAACAATCCAAAAAGCTAAACCAGCTACTGCTAAAGGAACTTACGTAACAAGCTTGACAATCACAACTACTCAAGGTGTTGGTATCAAGGTTGACGTTAACTCACTTTAATTAGTAATGATTTAACATGAAAGGTTGAAGACAAGTTTGTCTCAACCTTTTTTCTATTAAAAAATAAAAATACGTATAAACTTTCTAATCTATTTGATATTGTAAAGTATCTAGATAGAAAATTCAGAAAATTTGCTCTTTTCCCTTGAAAATTTTTGAAAAAATGGTATCATAGTAACAAGCTATTTTTAAGAGAAGAGAAAGGGGAACGATGGAGAAAATCATTTTAGACTTACCTAAGTCGGGATCGGATCTTGTTTTGGAAACACTTCGTGACTTAGGAATCGATACGATTTTTGGTTATCCTGGTGGAGCAGTACTTCCTTTATATGATGCTATTTATAATTTTAAGGGAATCCGCCATATTCTAGGTCGCCATGAGCAGGGCTGTCTTCACGAAGCTGAAGGTTATGCTAAGTCAACAGGAAAACTGGGTGTTGCAGTCGTCACAAGCGGACCAGGAGCTACAAATGCCATTACAGGGATCGCAGATGCTATGAGCGATAGTGTTCCCCTTTTAGTCTTTACTGGCCAAGTAGCACGTGCTGGAATTGGGAAAGATGCTTTTCAAGAAGCTGATATCGTTGGTATTACCATGCCAATTACTAAGTATAATTATCAGGTTCGAGAAACTGCGGATATTCCACGGATTATTACAGAGGCGGTACATATTGCGACCATAGGTCGTCCGGGACCAGTCGTCATTGACCTACCCAAAGATGTTTCTGCGCTCGAGACAGACTTCATTTACTCTCCAGAGATAGATTTACCAAGTTATCAGCCAACACTTGAGCCAAATGATATGCAAATCAAGAAAATCTTGAAGCAATTGTCTAAGGCTAAAAAGCCAGTCTTGCTAGCTGGGGGTGGTATTAGTTACGCTGAGGCTGCAGCAGAGTTAAATGAATTTGCAGAGCGTTATCAAATTCCTGTTGTTACCAGTCTTTTGGGACAGGGAACAATCGCAACTAGCCATCCACTTTTTTTGGGAATGGGTGGAATGCACGGTTCCTTTGCAGCTAACATTGCCATGACAGAGGCAGATTTCATGATTTCAATTGGTTGTCGTTTTGATGACCGTTTGACAGGAAATCCTAAGACCTTTGCTAAGAATGCTAAAGTAGCGCATATTGATATCGATCCTGCAGAGATTGGTAAGATTATCGCAGTTGATATTCCAGTTGTTGGAGATGCGAAAAAAGCTTTGCAGCAGTTACTAGCTGAGCCAATCGTTCGTAACAATACTGAAAAGTGGATTGAAAAAGTTACCAAAGACAAGAATCGTGTTCGTTCTTATGATAAGAAAGAACGAGTTGTACAACCCCAAGCAGTTATTGAACGTATCGGTGAGTTGACCAAGGGAGATGCCATTGTCGTAACAGACGTTGGACAACACCAAATGTGGACGGCACAATACTATCCTTACCAAAACGAGCGTCAATTGGTCACATCAGGTGGACTAGGAACTATGGGATTCGGAGTCCCAGCAGCTATTGGTGCTAAGATTGCCAATCCAGATAAAGAAGTTGTTCTCTTTGTCGGTGATGGTGGTTTCCAGATGACCAATCAGGAACTAGCAATCTTAAACATTTACAAGATTCCAATCAAGGTCATCATGCTTAACAACCACTCACTTGGAATGGTTCGCCAGTGGCAAGAAGCCTTCTATGATGGTCGAACTTCAGAGTCGGTATTTGAAAGCTTGCCAGACTTTCAATTGATGGCTCAAGCCTATGGAATTAAGAATTATAAGTTTGATAATCCTGAAACTCTTGAGAAGGATTTGGAAGTCATCATGGAAGATGTACCAATGTTTATTGAAGTAGACATTTCTCGGAAAGAACATGTTTTACCGATGGTACCAGCTGGTAAGAGTAATCATGAGATGTTGGGGGTGAAGTTTAATGCGTAGAATGTTAACAGCCAAACTTCAAAACCGTTCAGGTGTTCTCAATCGCTTCACAGGAGTCTTATCGAGACGTCAAGTCAATATCGAAAGCATTTCTGTTGGCGCAACGGAAAATCCTAATGTATCACGAATTACCATTATCATCGATGTTGCCTCACATGATGAAGTTGAGCAAATCATCAAACAACTTAATCGTCAGATTGATGTGATTCGCATTCGTGATATCACGGATCAGCCCCACTTAGAACGAGAAGTGATTCTTATAAAGGTTTCAGCTCCTGCTGAAAAACGTGCAGAAATTTTGGCTATTATCCAACCTTTCCGTGCAACAGTAGTCGATGTAGCTCCAAGTTCCATTACCATTCAGATGACTGGGAATGCAGAAAAGAGTGAAGCCTTAATTCGAGTGATTCGACCTTATGGTATTAAGAATATCGCTCGTACGGGTGCAACTGGATTTACCCGCGATTAATACTCTTCGTAAATCTCTTCAAACTACGTTAGCGTCGCTTTGCTGTAGGTATATGTTACTGACTCCGTCAGTCTTATTTACAACCTCAAAGCAGTGCTTTGAGCAGTCTGCGGCTAGCTTCCTAATTTGCTCTTTGATTTTCATTGAGTATAAAAATATTTTAAATTTGTTAAACCAGCCTAAAAGGCAATAAATAATAGAAAAGAGAGAAAAACTATGGCAGTTCAAATGGAATACGAAAAAGATGTTAAAGTAGCAGCACTTGACGGTAAAAAAATCGCCGTTATTGGTTATGGTTCACAAGGACATGCGCACGCTCAAAACTTGCGTGATTCAGGTCGCGATGTGATCATCGGTGTACGTCCAGGTAAATCTTTTGATAAAGCAAAAGAAGATGGTTTTGACACTTACACAGTAGCAGAAGCTACTAAATTGGCTGATGTTATCATGATCTTGGCACCAGATGAAATCCAACAAGAATTGTACGAAGCAGAAATTGCTCCAAACTTGGAAGCTGGAAATGCTGTTGGATTTGCACATGGTTTCAACATTCACTTCGAATTCATCAAAGTTCCTGCAGATGTTGATGTCTTTATGTGTGCTCCTAAAGGCCCAGGACACTTGGTACGTCGTACTTATGAAGAAGGATTTGGTGTTCCAGCTCTTTATGCAGTTTACCAAGATGCAACAGGAAATGCTAAAAACATTGCTATGGACTGGTGTAAAGGTGTTGGAGCAGCTCGTGTAGGTCTTCTTGAAACAACATACAAAGAAGAAACTGAAGAAGATTTGTTTGGTGAACAAGCTGTACTTTGTGGTGGTTTGACTGCCCTTATCGAAGCAGGTTTCGAAGTCTTGACAGAAGCAGGTTACGCTCCAGAATTGGCTTACTTTGAAGTTCTTCACGAAATGAAATTGATCGTTGACTTGATCTACGAAGGTGGATTCAAGAAAATGCGTCAATCTATTTCAAACACTGCTGAATACGGTGACTATGTATCAGGTCCACGTGTAATCACTGAACAAGTTAAAGAAAATATGAAGGCTGTTCTTGCTGATATCCAAAATGGTACATTTGCAAATGACTTTGTAAATGACTATAAAGCTGGACGTCCAAAATTGACTGCTTACCGTGAACAAGCAGCTAACCTTGAAATTGAAAAAGTTGGTGCAGAATTGCGTAAAGCAATGCCATTTGTCGGCAAAAATGACGATGATGCCTTTAAAATCTATAACTAATATGTAAACATGAAGGCGAGTTGGGGGGACCGAGCTCGCTTTCACATTTTGATCCTTTCAAGAAAGAGAAAATATGATAAGTGCAAAAGATGTGGTGAAAGCTCATAAAGTTTTGAATGGTGTAGTGGTTGAAACTCCACTAGAATATGATCATTATCTGTCGGAAAAATATGGTGCCAAGATTTATCTTAAAAAAGAAAATGCCCAACGAGTGCGTTCTTTTAAGATTCGTGGAGCTTATTATGCCATTTCGCAACTGACTAAGGAAGAACGTGAACGTGGAGTAGTTTGTGCATCAGCGGGCAATCATGCTCAAGGAGTAGCTTACACTTGTAATGAGATGAAAATTCCTGCTACTATTTTTATGCCCATTACTACTCCGCAACAAAAAATTGGGCAGGTTCGCTTTTTTGGTGGGGACTTCGTAACTATTAAACTAGTTGGTGATACCTTTGATGCCTCAGCCAAGGCTGCTCAAGAATTTACAGTCTCTGAAAATCGTACCTTTATTGATCCCTTTGATGATGCCCATGTTCAAGCTGGTCAGGGTACGGTAGCCTATGAAATTTTAGAAGAAGCTCGTAAAGAATCTATTGATTTTGATACTGTCTTGGTACCTGTTGGTGGTGGCGGTCTCATTGCCGGGGTTTCTACCTATATCAAGGAAACAAGTCCAGAGATTGAAGTCATTGGGGTAGAGGCTGAAGGTGCTCGTTCTATGAAGGCGGCCTTTGAAGCGGGTGGGCCTGTCAAACTAAAGGAAATTGACAAATTTGCTGACGGCATTGCAGTTCAGAAGGTTGGGGAATTAACCTATGAAGCGACACGTAAACATGTTGAAACGCTGATTGGTGTAGATGAAGGATTGATTTCTGAAACCTTAATCGATCTCTACTCTAAACAAGGAATTGTAGCAGAGCCTGCAGGAGCTGCCAGCATTGCGGCCTTGGAAGTTTTGTCCGACTACATCAAGGGTAAAACCATTTGTTGTATCATTTCTGGAGGAAATAATGATATCAACCGTATGCCAGAGATGGAAGAGCGTGCCTTGATTTATGATGGAATCAAGCATTACTTTGTTGTTAATTTCCCACAACGTCCAGGGGCCCTACGTGAATTTGTAAATAATATCTTAGGACCAAATGATGATATTACTCGTTTTGAGTATATCAAACGAGCTAGTAAGGGAACAGGACCAGTTTTAATTGGAATTGCTTTATCTGATAAGCACGATTATGCTAACCTTATTCGTAGAATGGAAAAATTTGACCCAGCCTATATTAATTTGAATGGGAATGAAACTCTTTATAATATGCTTGTTTAATTTCCTATGAAATTTTTATCATATTATTTGCCTAACCTATTTACAAATGCTATAATGTAAGTGAAGAAAGGGGGAGATTCCCATGGTTTTACAAGTTATACTTGTTCTATTTATTCTAATGCTTATTGTTGGAGCTATTTTAGTGAGCTCTATCTATGTCGTTCGACAACAGTCGGTGGCTATTATTGAACGGTTCGGTAAGTATCAAAAGTTGAGCAACAGTGGTATTCATCTACGTGCACCTTTTGGCATTGATAAGATTGCCGCTCGAGTACAATTACGACTCTTGCAAAGTGAAATCGTAGTAGAGACCAAGACCCAAGATAACGTATTTGTTACTATGAATGTTGCGACACAATACCGTGTAAATGAGCAAAACGTTACTGATGCTTACTATAAACTAATGAGACCTGAGGCTCAAATCAAATCTTACATTGAAGATGCATTGCGTTCATCTGTTCCTAAGTTAACTTTGGATGAATTGTTTGAGAAAAAGGATGAAATTGCATTAGAAGTTCAAAAACAAGTAGCAGAAGAAATGTCAACGTATGGGTACATTATCGTCAAAACGCTCATTACCAAAGTAGAGCCGGATGCGGAAGTCAAGCAATCGATGAATGAAATCAATGCTGCTCAACGTAAGAGAGTAGCAGCACAAGAATTGGCCGAAGCAGATAAAATTAAGATCGTAACAGCGGCCGAAGCAGAGGCAGAAAAAGATCGCCTACATGGTGTGGGGATCGCAGAGCAACGAAAAGCAATTGTTGATGGACTTGCTGATTCTATTAAAGAGTTAAAAGGAGCCAATGTTGAATTAACTGAAGAGCAAATTATGTCAATCCTATTAACCAACCAGTATTTAGATACATTGAATAATTTTGCAGAAAAAGAAGGTAATAATACAATTTTCTTGCCAGCAAATCCTAACGGAGTTGAAGATATACGAACCCATATATTATCGGCTTTGAAAGCTAAGTAAATATAATCTTAACGTTTTATTTGATTGACTATATGTTTTTTTATTGACAAATTCCTTAAAAACATATACAATTAAATATCGTAAAGAATAAAATAGGAGAAAAACATGGCTAAGTCTAACTTTGAAAAAGTAGAATCAGTTGTTAGCTGGGTTCGTGATAAGAAGATCACTGGTTATCGTATTTCTAAAGAAACGAATGCACGTGAAATGTCTATCATTGCTCTGGCTCAAGGACGTGCAAAAGTTAAAAATATTTCCTTTGAAACAGCCCTTGGATTAATTGATTTCTATGAAAAAAATCATGAAAAATTTGAAGATTAATCTTTGTATACTAGCAGACTCTACTTTAGGGTCTGCTTTTTATTTGCGAGACTATAAAATAGCCTTACTATGATCTGCTCAACAAATCTATTTGTTAGGATGAACTAGGTTGACAGGGAGCTGAGTGACCTCATACTCTTCGAAAATCAAATTCAAACCACGTCAGCTTCGCCTTGCCGTACTCAAGTACAGCCTGCGGCTCGCTTCCTAGTTTGCTCTTTGATTTTCATTGAGTATCACTCATGAAAATCAAATAAAAGATTAGGAATAGAGCTACAAGCATTACTTGCTCAGGAAACAGAAGAAGGGATAAAAGTGATTTTTAAAGTATATAAAAAGAGGTCGGGATAAAAAACTCCGACCTTGATTTTTATGTTCATGAGCCTTTGACTCAATGTTGATTGGGGATTGAATAGGAAAACAACTCTTGGTTTAAGAGGTTTATTCAACCGCTTTTGTCTTATCCTAAATAACGTTGTAAAAATTCTCTTGTACGTTCCTCTTTAGGATTTGTAAATAAATCTTCAGGTTTTCCTTCTTCTGCGATGACACCCTTGTCCATAAAGATGACACGGTGTGATACGTCACGAGCAAATTCCATTTCGTGGGTTACAACGATCATTGTCAAGCCTTCTTGAGCTAGTTCTTGCATGATTTTTAGAACTTCACCGACCATTTCAGGATCAAGGGCTGAAGTTGGCTCATCAAAGAGAATGGCATCAGGGTTCATAGAAAGTGCGCGAGCAATGGCGACACGTTGCTTTTGACCACCTGAAAGTTGCTTAGGTTTAGCTTGCCAGTAGCGTTCTCCCATACCAACTTTATCTAGATTTTCTTTAGCAATTTTTTCAGCTTCTGCACGTTCACGCTTGAGGACAGTTGTCTGTGCAACAATCGTATTTTCAAGAACATTGAGATTTTCAAAGAGGTTAAAGGATTGGAAAACCATGCCTAGTTTTTCACGATAGTGAGCGAGGTTATACCCTTTTTCAAGTACGTTTTCACCGTGATAAAGGATTTCACCTTCAGTTGGTGTTTCGAGAAGGTTGATAGAACGTAGGAAGGTTGATTTACCACTACCAGAACTACCGATGATAGAAATCACTTCACCTTTGTGAATAGTGAGAGAGATATTTTTTAGGACCTCGTTTTGCCCGTAGGATTTTTTGAGGTGTTTGATTTCAAGGATTGGTTGACTCATTATTTCAAATCCTCCGTTTGCATTTGGTTAGCACCTGTCGTATAGGTATCCATATCCATACGACGTTCGATAAAGCGTAAGATACGGGTTACGGTAAAGGTAAGGACAAAGTAGATAACTGCGATGATGGTAAAGGTTTGGAAGTATTGGTAAGTTTGGGTTGCTACCGTATTTCCTGAGAAGTAAAGCTCCACAACCGAGATAACGTTCAATACAGAAGTATCTTTGATGTTGATGACGAACTCATTACCAGTTGCTGGTAGAATATTTCGAACAACTTGAGGCAAAACAATCTTACGCATGGTCTGGTTATGAGTCATACCAAGTGCAGTTGCCGCTTCAAATTGTCCCTTATCAACAGACAAAATACCACCACGAACAATTTCAGTCATGTAGGCACCAGTGTTGATTGAAACGATAAAGATAGCAGCTAGCGTACGGTCTAGGTTGATCCCGAAAGCTTGGGCAGTTCCATAGTAGATAACCATAGATTGTACAATCATAGGTGTTCCACGGAAAATTTCAATATAGATATTGAGAATCCAACCGATTAGTTTTTGGATACCAAATATAAATTGGTTTTCAGACAGAGGTGCAGTACGGAAAACACCGATAGCAAGACCGATAGCGAGACCAACGATGGTACCGATAATTGAAATGAGAAGGGTAATACCAGCACCACGCAAGAGTTGTTGCCAGTTTTCAGTCAGAATTTTAGCGACTTGGCCAAAGAAATTACTGTTGCTTTCTTCTGTCGTTGTAGATTCTGCTGGTTGCTCTTTGATCATACGATCCATGAGAGCAATTTGCTCCTCTTTAGTGATGGTTTCGATGCTAGCATTGATTTGACTGATACGTTCGTCATCCTTTCGAAGACCGATAGCGATAGAAGTATCTTCTTCTCCAGTTTTAAAACCAGGTTCAGGCTGAATCATTTTGAACTTAGCGTTTGCTGATTCGGCAGTTAGGGCTTCTGGTCGTTCAGAAACATAGGCATCAATAACACCAGCTTCAAGAGCTTGACGCATTTGAGCGAAATCTCCCATGGCAGTTTCCTTCTGAGCGCCTGAGATTTGTGAAATCAAGTCGTAAAGGTAGACACCTTGTTGAGAAGTGATTTTTGCTCCGCTAAAGTCCTCTAGTGATTTGGCGTTTGCATAGGCAGAATCCTTTTTGACCAAAAGCACTGGTTCGCTAGTATAGTAGCTGCTTGAAAATGCAATTTCTTGTTTGCGTTCAGCAGTTGGGCTCATACCTGCAATGATCATATCAATCTTACCAGAAGTAAGGGCTGGAACCAGACCTTCCCATTTTGTCTTGACAATGAGGGGTTCTTTGCCTAAATCCTTAGCAATTTTCTTGGCAATTTGAACGTCATAACCATTGGCGTACTGGTTGGTTCCGTCAATCTTGACAGCGCCGTTACTGTCGTCATCTTGAGTCCAGTTAAAAGGTGCGTAGGCTGCCTCCATACCGATGCGTAAATATTCATCGGCTTGGACCTGGCTAACTAGTCCTAAAGTAAGGGCCAGGCTAGCAAGGATAGTTAAGCATAATTTTTTCATGTGTTCTCCTATTTCTAGTCTAAAATTGCTTCTCTCTATTGTATCGAAAAAGCGGAACTTTTTCAATCTTAGTAAACCCTTACTTGTAAAAAAATGATATAATGAGAAAAAGGTCAAAAGAGGCTATATTATGAAAAAAAGATGGTTAATAGTACTTATATTTACTTGTCTGATAATTGTTCCCAAACTGGTTTCTGCCGTGGAGTTTAGCATTCCATCCTATAATGGAGAACTGTATATTCATGCAGATAATACAGCAGAATTTAGACAGAAGATAGTTTACCAGTTTGAGGATGATTTTAATGGCCAAATCGTGGGACTTGGTCGTGCAGGCAAGATGCCTAGCGGGTTTGAAATTGATCCTCATCCAAAGGTTGAGGCCTTTAAAAATGGTCATAAAATCGAAAATCTTACTAGCGAAGTCACAGAAGAAACGAATGGTTATACTGTTAAAGTCTATAATCCAGGTCAGGAAGGGGACAGGGTTGAAGTGGAACTTACCTGGCAATTGAAAAATCTTCTTTTCTTATATGATGACATCGCTGAATTAAATTGGCAACCCTTAACAGATAGTTCAGAATCTATTGAAAAATTTGAGTTTCATGTGACGGGAGATAATGGGGCCGAAAAACTCTTTTTCCACACAGGGCAACTCTATAGAGAGGGAAGGATTGAACAGAGTGGTCATGACTATACGATTCGTTTAGACAATCTTCCGTCTAAGCGCGGAGTTGAGTTGCATGCCTACTGGCCTCGAACTGATTTTGCTAGCGCTACAGATCAGGGCTTAAAAGGGAATCGTTTAGAAGAGTTTAACAAGATAGAAGACTCGATTGTAAGAGAAAAAGAGCAGAGTAAACAACTCGTTACTTGGGTGTTTCCTTCAATACTTTCCATCTCCTTGTTATTGAGTATCTGCTTCTATTTTATCTATAGAAGAAAAACCACTCCTTCCGTCAAATATGCCAAAAATCATCGTCTCTATGAACCGCCGATGGAATTAGAGCCTATGGTTTTATCTGAAGCTGTTTACTCTACTTCCTTGGAGGAAGTGAGTCCTCTAATTAAAGGAGCAGGAAAATTCGACTTCAACCAGCTTATTCAGGCTACCTTACTAGATGTAATCGACCGTGGGAATGTCTCTATTATTTCAGAAGGAGATGCAGTTACTTTAAGGTTGGTCAAAGAAGATGGCTTGGCAAACTTTGAGAGGACCTGTCTAAATCTGGCCTTTTCAGGTAAAAAAGAAGTTGCTGTTTCCGATTTGTTTGCAGATTATAAGGTCTCTGAGAGCCTTTACCGTGGAGCGAAAGCTACTGATGAAAAACGGATTCAAACAAAAGGCCGTAAGCTCAAATATTCTTTTGAAAGAGCATTGAAAGAGATGCAAGAAGGGGTCAAGGACCGAGTCTCTTTCTTGGGGCTACCAGATTATTATCGCCCCTTGACTAGCGGGGAAAAGGTCTTGCAAGTGAGCATGGGTGTTTCTACTATTTTCCCACTAATCATCGGATTTGGTTTGTTCTTGTACAGTTTGGACGTTCATGGCTATCTTTACCTGCCCTTGCCAATACTTGGCTTAATAGGTTTAGTTTTGGCTGCTTTCTATTATTGGAAGATTCGACTAGATAATCGTGATGGTGTTCTAAATGAAGTAGGAGCGGAGGCCTATTATCTTTGGACGAGTTTTGAAAATATGTTACGTGAGATTGCACGACTGGATCAGGCTGAATTGGAAAGTATTGTTGTTTGGAATCGTCTATTAGTGTATGCAACTTTGTTTGGATATGCTGACAAGGTTAGCCATTTGATGAAGGTTCACCAGATCCAAGTTGAAAATCCAGATATCAATCTCTATGTAGCCTATGGCTGGCATAGCATGTTTTACCATTCAACAGCGCAAATGAGCCATTATGCCAGTGTCGCAAATACGGCAAGTACTTACTCAGTATCTTCTAGTAATGGAAGTTCTGGAGGCGGCTTCTCAGGCGGTGGCGGTGGCGGTAGCATCGGTGCCTTTTAAAGAAAACTAAACACAGTTTATAAAAGTATGATATAATGGAGGATAGAAAAAGGAGTTATCTATGTATCTTATTGAAATTTTAAAATCTATCTTTTTTGGTATTGTTGAAGGAATTACGGAATGGTTGCCGATCTCAAGTACAGGTCACTTGATCCTAGCAGAAGAGTTTGTCCAGTATAAAGACCAGAGTGAAGCCTTCATGTCTATGTTTAACGTAGTTATTCAACTCGGAGCTATTTTAGCGGTTATGGTTATCTACTTTAACAAGCTTAATCCCTTCAAACCTGGTAAGGATAAGGTGCAAGTCCGTAAAACTTGGCAGTTATGGTCCAAGGTTTTTGTAGCGACTCTACCTCTTCTACTTGTCTTTAAGTTCGATGACTGGTTTGATACTCATTTCCATAATATGGTATCAGTGGCTATTATGTTGATTGTTTATGGGGTTGCCTTTATCTATCTTGAAAAACGCAACAAGGCCCAAGCTATTGAGCCAACAGTCACAGAGTTGGACAAATTACCTTATAAAACAGCCCTTTATATCGGTCTTTTCCAAGTCTTGGCTCTTTTACCAGGAACTAGCCGTTCAGGTGCCACTATCGTCGGTGGTTTGTTGAACGGTACTAGTCGTTCAGTGGTAACTGAGTTCACCTTCTACCTAGGAATTCCAGTTATGTTTGGAGCAAGCGCTTTGAAGATTTTTAAATTCATCAAGGCTGGAGAAGTCTTGAGTTTTGGTCAATTCTTCTTACTTCTAGTTGCTATGGTAGTAGCCTTTGCAGTCAGCATGGTTGCCATTCGTTTCTTGACCAGCTATGTCAAAAAACACGACTTTACGATGTTTGGTAAATACCGTATTGTCCTAGGTAGTGTATTACTACTTTATAGCTTCGTTCGATTATTTGTATAAGAAAAAGCCTTGAGGGAAGCTGCTTCCTTCAAGGTTTTAAAATCCAGTCACAGTGACACCCAATAAGCGAACGTCTTTATCTTTATCTGTCAGAGATTCGTAAAGTTGGATAGCCATTTGTGAAATAGTTTCAGCATCTTGGATCTTTTGAGACAAGCTTTTCCGTTTGGTAAGGGTAGAAAAGTCATTATAGCGGATTTTCAGAATAACTATTTTACCGGACTTTTCGTGTTTTTGGAGGCTGAGAGCGACTTTTCCAGAGAGAATGGTCAGCTCTTTTTTGATATCTTCTTCTGACTGGAGACTTTTCCGATAGGTTTTTTCTTTCCCAATCGACTTGCGAATGCGACTGGGCTTGACAGGAGAATTATGAATTCCACGAGCCTTTCGATAAAGGTCAAAGCCTAGTCGGCCAAAACGATCAATGAGAGTAATTTCTGGAATTTCAAGAAGGTCTCCCCCTGTAAAAACGCCCATTTGGTGGAGTTTTTCTACTGTCTTTTTACCGACACCATGAAATTTGGCAATATCCATCACCTTGAGAAAATCTTCTGCCTCATCAGGGAGAATAACTGTCAAACCATGAGGTTTTTGATAATCGCTAGCCATTTTGGCTAGGAACTTATTGTAGGAAACACCAGCAGAAGCAGTTAGATGAAGTTCTTGCCAGATATCATTTTGAATCAAGCGAGCTATTTTGACTGCAGACTTGATCCCCAGTTTGTTTTCAGTGACATCCAGATAGGCTTCATCAATACTCATGGGTTCAATGATGTCTGTATAGCGTCTGAAGATAGAGCGGATTTGCTGGCCAACTGCTAGATACTTGTCGTAATTCCCAGAAATAAAGACAGCTTGAGGACAACGTTCGTAAGCTTCTTTAGAGCTCATGGCTGAGTGAATGCCGAATGCTCTTGCCTCGTAGCTACAGGTTGAAACAACACCTCGGCCCCCTGTTTTTCGAGGGTCATTTCCAATAATGACTGGCTTCCCTCGGAGATTTGGATTATCTCTGATTTCTACCGCAGCAAAAAAGGCATCCATGTCAATATGGATGATCTTTCTTGATGTGTCGTTCATTAAAGGAAAAATCAGCATGCTATCTCCTTTGCTAGGGTGTTCTTCTTTTCCATTATACTCTTTTTCTGAAAAAATGAAAACCAAGTAATTCTTTTCAAAACTATAATACAGTTTTATTTATTTTTGAAACTGTATTAGAAAAGAAAGTGCTAAAAAAGAGATTTTCTACTTGTTGAAATCGTTTACTGTATGTTATACTGAGTACATGAATGTAACAGATGACTGTTACTAGAAAGAAAAAAGAGGACATTAACATGGTTGTTAAGACAGTTGTTGAAGCACAAGACATTTTTGACAAAGCCTGGGAAGGCTTTAAGGGTGTTGACTGGAAAGAAAAAGCAAGTGTATCTCGTTTCGTTCAAGCAAACTACACACCTTACGATGGAGATGAAAGCTTCCTTGCAGGCCCAACAGAACGTTCACTTCACATCAAAAAAATCGTAGAAGAAACTAAAGCACATTACGAAGAAACTCGTTTCCCAATGGACACTCGTCCAACTTCTATTGCTGATATTCCTGCTGGATTTATCGACAAAGAAAACGAATTGATTTATGGTATCCAAAACGATGAACTCTTCAAATTGAACTTCATGCCAAAAGGTGGTATCCGTATGGCTGAAACTACTTTGAAAGAAAATGGATACGAACCAGATCCAGCTGTTCACGAAATTTTCACTAAATACGTAACAACTGTTAACGATGGTATCTTCCGTGCTTACACTTCAAACATTCGTCGTGCTCGTCACGCTCACACTGTAACTGGTCTTCCAGATGCATACTCACGTGGACGTATCATCGGTGTTTATGCACGTCTTGCTCTTTACGGTGCAGACTACTTGATGCAAGAAAAAGTTAACGACTGGAACTCAATCGAAGAAATCGATGAAGAAACAATCCGTCTTCGTGAAGAAATCAACCTTCAATATCAAGCATTGCAACAAGTTGTTCGCTTGGGTGACCTTTACGGAGTTGATGTTCGTAAACCAGCGATGAACGTTAAAGAAGCTATCCAATGGGTTAACATTGCCTTTATGGCTGTCTGCCGTGTTATCAACGGTGCGGCTACATCTCTAGGACGTGTACCAATCGTATTGGATATCTTTGCAGAACGTGACCTTGCTCGTGGTACATTTACTGAATCAGAAATCCAAGAATTTGTTGATGATTTCGTTATGAAACTTCGTACAGTTAAATTTGCTCGTACAAAAGCTTACGACCAATTGTACTCAGGTGACCCAACCTTCATCACAACTTCAATGGCTGGTATGGGTAACGACGGTCGTCACCGTGTTACTAAGATGGACTACCGTTTCTTGAACACTCTTGACAACATCGGTAACTCTCCAGAACCAAACTTGACAGTTCTTTGGACTGACAAATTACCATATAACTTCCGTCGCTACTGTATGCACATGAGCCACAAACACTCTTCAATCCAATACGAAGGTGTTACAACAATGGCTAAAGACGGATACGGTGAAATGAGCTGTATCTCATGTTGTGTATCTCCACTTGACCCAGAAAACGAAGAACAACGTCACAACATCCAGTACTTCGGTGCTCGCGTTAACGTTCTTAAAGCTCTTCTTACTGGTTTGAACGGTGGTTACGACGATGTTCATAAAGACTACAAAGTATTTGACATCGAACCAATCCGTGATGAAGTTCTTGAATTCGAATCAGTTAAAGCTAACTTTGAAAAATCTCTTGACTGGTTGACAGACACTTACGTAGATGCTTTGAACATCATCCACTACATGACTGATAAGTACAACTACGAAGCTGTTCAAATGGCCTTCTTGCCAACTAAACAACGTGCTAACATGGGATTCGGTATCTGTGGATTCGCTAACACTGTTGACACATTGTCAGCTATCAAATACGCTACAGTTAAACCAATCCGTGATGAAAATGGCTACATCTACGATTACGAAACAATCGGTGAATACCCACGTTGGGGTGAAGATGATCCACGTTCAAATGAATTGGCAGAATGGTTGATCGAAGCTTACACAACTCGTCTACGTAGCCACAAACTTTACAAAGACGCAGAAGCTACTGTATCACTTTTGACAATCACATCTAACGTTGCTTACTCTAAACAAACTGGTAACTCACCAGTCCACAAAGGTGTATACCTCAACGAAGATGGTTCTGTGAACTTGTCTAAACTTGAATTCTTCTCACCAGGCGCGAACCCATCTAACAAAGCTAAAGGTGGATGGTTGCAAAACTTGAACTCACTTGCTAGCCTTGACTTTGGTTATGCAGCTGATGGTATCTCATTGACAACTCAAGTTTCACCACGTGCTCTTGGTAAAACTCGTGACGAACAAGTTGATAACTTGGTAACAATCCTTGATGGTTACTTCGAAAACGGTGGACAACACGTTAACTTGAACGTTATGGACTTGAATGATGTTTATGAAAAGATCATGTCAGGTGAAGACGTAATCGTACGTATCTCAGGATACTGTGTAAATACTAAGTACCTCACTCCAGAACAAAAAACTGAATTGACACAACGTGTCTTCCACGAAGTTCTTTCAATGGATGATGCATTGCTATAAGATTCAGCAATACTAAAAACTGAGCCAGTCTGATGACTGGCTTTTTTGATTTGAATAGATATTATTATAAATTTACAGTTGGAAATTTATTTTCTAGACATAGGAATCTACTTCCTAAGGTCAACATTGTTAGGCTATCATTGCTGTTTATCATCAGTGAAGCTTGAAAATCAGCTCTTACTCGAAAAAAAGATAAGTAAAAGCTATTTTCATATTTAATATCTTCAGTACCATAAATTTTTTTAAAAAATAATAGTCAATTTAGGTCAAAATGCTTGACCTTTACTGACTAAAGTGATATACTAAGAACATAAGGATAAGGAAAGTCCTTAGAAAACCTTGATTTTAAGATGATTGTATATACTATCTTAAGATCGAAGTATGGGTAAAACCTAGAAAAGAGGTACAACCTATGGTTAACATTAGTATTTTTAGAAGTCCAATCGAAAAACCTGTATTGGATAAAGAAAAACCCGAAATTATACGTAGAGTAGCAAATAGCTAGTCTAAATTTTTTAAAAAAAGGTCAAAGAAAGTCAAACTATTTTGACTAAATAAATTTGAAAGCAAACGAGGTATGAAATATGAATAACAACTTTAATAACTTTAACAATATGGATGATTTGTTTAACCAATTGATGGGTGGTATGCGTGGATACAGTTCAGAAAACCGTCGTTACTTGATTAACGGCCGTGAAGTAACGCCTGAAGAATTCGCTATTTACCGTCAAACTGGGCAACTTCCAAGCGAAGGAAGTGAACAAGCTCAGTACGTTCAAGGTAAAGGTATGAAACAAGATGGGATTCTTGCAAAACTTGGACGTAACTTAACAGCAGAAGCTCGTGAAGGGAAGTTGGACCCAGTGATTGGACGTAATAAAGAAATCCAAGAAACTTCTGAAATTCTTTCTCGTCGCACAAAGAATAATCCAGTTCTCGTCGGTGATGCTGGGGTTGGTAAAACAGCTGTAGTTGAAGGGCTTGCACAAGCAATTGTAAATGGTGATGTTCCAGCAGCAATCAAGAACAAAGAGATCATTTCTATTGATATTTCTGGACTTGAAGCTGGTACTCAATACCGTGGTAGCTTTGAAGAAAACATTCAAAACTTGGTAAACGAAGTCAAAGAAGCTGGAAATATTATCCTTTTCTTCGACGAAATTCACCAAATCCTTGGTGCTGGTAGCACAGGTGATGGTCAAGGGTCTAAGGGTCTTGCTGATATCTTGAAACCAGCTCTTTCACGTGGTGAATTGACAGTGATTGGGGCAACAACTCAAGATGAATATCGTAATACCATCTTGAAAAACGCAGCCCTTGCTCGTCGTTTCAACGAAGTGAAGGTTAATGCTCCATCTGCTGAAGATACCTTCAAGATTCTTCAAGGTATTCGAGATCTTTATCAACAACACCACAATGTTATTTTGCCAGATGAAGTCTTGAAAGCTGCCGTTGATTACTCTGTTCAATATATTCCACAACGTAGCTTGCCGGATAAGGCTATTGACCTTGTGGATGTGACAGCTGCTCACTTGGCAGCACAACACCCAGTTACAGATGTACATGCAGTTGAGCACGAAATTCAAGCGGAAAAAACTAAACAAGAAGAAGCTGCGGCTAAAGAAGATTACGAAGCAGCTCTAAATGCAAAAGTCCGTATCGAAGAGCTTGAAAAGCAAATTGCTAATCATACAGAAGATCACAAGGTTACAGCCACTGTAAATGATGTAGCTGAGTCTGTCGAACGGATGACTGGAATCCCAGTATCACAAATGGGTGCAACCGATATTGAACGATTGAAAGATATGGGTCACCGTTTGCAAACGAAAGTTATTGGCCAAGACAAGGCTGTTGAAGCAGTAGCAAAAGCTATCCGTCGTAACCGTGCTGGTTTTGATGAAGGTAACCGTCCAATCGGTAGCTTCCTCTTTGTAGGACCTACTGGTGTTGGTAAAACTGAGTTGGCTAAACAATTGGCTCTTGATATGTTCGGTACTAAAGATGCCATTATCCGTTTGGACATGTCAGAATACAGCGACCGCACAGCCGTTTCTAAATTGATTGGTACAACTGCAGGTTATGTTGGTTATGATGACAACAACAATACCTTGACAGAACGCGTTCGTCGCAATCCATACTCAATCGTACTTTTGGATGAGATTGAAAAGGCTGACCCTCAAGTCATCACCCTTCTCCTTCAAGTTTTGGACGATGGTCGTTTGACAGATGGTCAAGGTAACACTGTCAACTTCAAGAATACGGTGATTATCGCAACTTCAAACGCAGGCTTTGGTTACGAAGCTAACTTGACAGAAGATGCTGATAAACCAGAACTTATGGATCGTTTGAAACCTTACTTCCGTCCAGAATTCTTGAATCGCTTTAACGCAGTGATTGAATTCTCACACTTGAGTAAGGAAGACCTTTCTAAGATTGTTGACTTGATGTTAGTAGAAGTGAACAAAACTCTTTCTAAGAAAGACATTGACTTGGCAGTGAGTGATGCAGCCAAAGAATATATGACCGAAGAAGGTTACGATGAAGTCATGGGTGTTCGTCCACTCCGTCGTGTAGTTGAACAACAAATTCGTGACAAAGTCACAGACTTCCACTTAGATAATTTGGATGCTAAACACCTTGAAGCCGACATGGAAGATGGCGTTTTGGTCATTCGTGAAAAAGCCTAAATTAAAATTTTGAGTGTAAAAAAAGGACCAGTTGAAAAAACTGGTTCTTTTGTGTTAAATGACATGGCGTTCAAAGGCATCATCAGAGATTCCTTGTTGGAGAATCAATTTAGCCCATTCCTTAGCTGAAAATAGGCTATGGTCCTTGTAGTTTCCGCAAGATTCAATAGTTGTTCCTGGGACATCTTCCCAAGTTGTTGTCTCAGCGATTTCCTTCAGTGAATCCTTGATGACAGCTGCGATTTCAGCGCTAGTGTGACGCCCCCACATAATCATGTGGAAACCTGTACGACAACCAAATGGTGAACAATCGATCATACCGTCGATGCGAGTACGGATTAGCTTAGCCAAGAGGTGCTCAATAGTATGAAGTCCAGCAGTAGGGATAGAGTCCTCATTTGGTTGAACCAAGCGGATATCAAAGTTAGAAATGATATCTCCTTTCGGTCCAGTCTCTTCTCCAATCAATCGGACATAAGGAGCTTTTACAATCGTATGATCCAGTTCAAAACTTTCAACAATAACTTCTTTTGACATGGTATTTCCTTTCAACTTTCTCCTTTCATTATATCATAAAGATTTGTTTGAGAACTGTCAATAAAAGAACTTTTTCTCAGCTGGTTTTTTGAAAAGTTTCTCATAAAAATATTTTCAAATCAATTTGAAAAATTCTGAAAATTGTATTGACAGCAAGCTTAAAAGAGTCTATAATGTATAAAAAAGTCAAAAAGGAGTTTATTATGAAATTTTCAAAAGTAATGGCCCTAGCAGGGGTGACTCTGTTAGCGTCAGGTGTTTTGGCAGCTTGTTCAGGCTCAGGCTCTAGTGCAAAGGGTGAGAAAACTTTTTCGTATGTTTATGAAACAGATCCAGACAGCCTCAACTATCTGACAACTGGTAAGGCTGCGGTTGCTAATATCACAAGTAATGTCGTGGATGGTTTGATGGAGAATGACCGCTACGGTAACTTCGTGCCATCTTTGGCAGAAGATTGGTCAGTGTCTAAAGACGGGTTGACTTACACTTACACAATCCGTAAAGATGCTAAATGGTACACTTCTGAAGGCGAAGAGTATGCACCAGTTAAAGCGCAAGACTTTGTAACAGGTCTTAAGTATGCGGCTGACAATAAGTCAGAAGCCCTTTATCTTGTTCAAGAATCTATTAAAGGTTTGGATGCTTATGTAAAAGGTGAAGTAAAAGATTTCTCAGAAGTTGGAATCAAGGCTGTAGATGATCAGACAGTTCAATACACTTTGAACAAACCAGAAAGCTTCTGGAACTCTAAGACAACCATGGGAATTCTTGCACCAGTCAATGAAGAATTCCTTACTTCTAAAGGAAGTGACTTTGCTAAAGCAACAGATCCAAGCAGTATCCTTTATAATGGTCCTTTCTTGTTGAAATCATTGGTAGCAAAATCTTCAGTAGAATTCGAAAAGAATCCAAACTACTGGGATAAGGACAATGTTCATATTGATAAAGTAAAACTTTCATTCTGGGATGGTCAAGACAATAACAAACTTGCAGAAACCTTTAAAGATGGTGGTTTCTCAATGGCCCTTCTCTTCCCAACAAGTGGAAGCTACTCTGAACTTGAAAAAGAGTTTAAGGATAACATCGTTTATACAACACAAGATTCTACAACTTTCTTAGTCGGTACAAATATTGACCGTCAGTCTTACAAATATACTTCTAAGACTACAGACGAGCAAAAGACTTCAACTAAGAAAGCTCTTCTTAACAAAGACTTCCGTCAAGCCATCGCCTTTGGTTTTGATAGAACAGCTTATGCTTCTCAAGTTAATGGAGAAAGTGGAGCAAGCAAACTCCTTCGTAACTTGTTCGTACCACCAACATTTGTTCAAGCAGATGGTAAAAACTTTGGTGACTTAGTTAAGGAAAAATTAGTGACCTATGGTGATGAGTGGAAAGATGTTAATCTAGAAGACGCTCAAGACGGTATTTACAATCCTGAAAAAGCAAAAGCAGAGTTTGCTAAGGCTAAGACAGCTCTCCAAGCGGAGGGTGTTCAATTCCCAATCCACTTGGATATGCCAGTTGACCAAACCAATACTACAAAAGTTCAACGTGTTCAATCATTGAAACAATCACTTGAAGCAACGTTAGGAACTGACAATGTTGTCATTGACATTCAACAACTTCAAAAAGATGAAGTCCTCAATGTTACTTACTTTGCTGAAACGGCTGCCGGTGAAGATTGGGACCTTTCAGATAACGTTGGTTGGTCTCCAGACTACATCGACCCATCTACATACCTTGATATCATCAAATCATCAGTAGGTGAAAATACTAAGACTTACCTAGGATTTGATTCAGGCACAAACAATGCAGCTGCTAAACAAGTTGGTTTAGAAGATTACGAAAAGATGGTTGTTGAAGCTGGAAATGAAGACACTGACATTTCAAAACGTTATGATAAATATGCTGCTGCCCAAGCTTGGTTGACAGATAGTGCATTGATTATTCCAACAACTTCTAAAACTGGACGTCCAATGTTGTCTAAGATGGTGCCATTCACACTTCCATTTGCTTACTCAGGTAACAAGGGAACAAGTGAAGCCCTCTTGTACAAATACCTTGAACTTCAAGATAAGCCAGTAACTGCTGATGAATATCAAAAAGCTCAAGATAAATGGAAGAAAGAAAAAGAAGAATCTAATAAAAAAGCGCAAGAAGACCTTGCAAATCATGTTAAATAACAAAAAAGAGGCCGGACAAAAAGTCTGGCCTTTTGATACCCTTCCTGAGACTTTAGTTTAGCATGTTGATTATTGGTTTAATCCCTGCATTGAAGTATAGTGGATTGAAATAAGATATGAACAGAGAGATTAGGAAAGTCAAACTAATTTCTAGAAATGTTTTAGAATCCATAGTGTACTACTCTAAGTTCAATCCACTGTAAAAAGTTTGGCTTTATAAAAATTAAGATTCCACCATAAAAAGTGGTTGGGCAAAAACTCAATTTCATACTAGACTAAAATCAAAAAACATCTTATAATAGTAGTTATGAAACTTACAAACGAAG
>JAQDPW010000049.1 GCA_027659245.1 Streptococcaceae bacterium AM104-57 | reverse complement strand
GCTATAGTAACAGTAACATTCCCAAATGGTGATTCTGTATCTACAGAAGTTAGTCAAACTGGTTCTTGGTCTTTTATATCACCAGTTGTTTTAAAGGAAAGAGATAAAGTTTCGGCCGTTCAGGAATTATTGGGCCGTAAACCAAGTCCAACTGTGACAGCAATTGTTGTTCCTAGATCTAACACCGGCACCGGCAGCAATACTGGATCAGGTACCGGAACTAACACCGGTAGCGGCAGCAACACCGGTTCAGGAACGAACACCGGTTCCGGCACCAACACCGGCTCAGGAACCAATACCGGCTCAGGTACCAACACAGGTAGCGGCAGCAATACCGGCACAGGAACCAATACAGGCTCAGGTACCAATACAGGTACCGGAACTAACACAGGTAGCGGTACGAACACTGGTACCGGCAGCAACACCGGTAGTGGAACTAACACAGGTAGCGGCACGAACACCGGTTCAGGAACTAATACCGGCTCAGGTACCAACACAGGTAGCGGCACGAATACAGGTAGCGGCACGAATACAGGTAGCGGCACGAACACCGGTACAGGAACGAATACTGGCACCGGCAGCAACACAGGTAGCGGCACGAACACCGGTTCAGGTACAAATACTGGCAGTGGCACCGGCAACAACACTGGAACAGGAACGAATACAGGTAGCGGCACCAACACCGGTTCAGGAACCAATACCGGTAGCGGCACGAACACAGGTAGCGGCAGCAACACTGGCACAGGAACCAATACCGGCTCAGGTACCAACACAGGTAGCGGCAGCAATACTGGTACAGGCACTAACACCGGTTCAGGTACCAATACCGGTTCCGGCACTAACACCGGTTCAGGAACGAATACAGGTAGCGGCACCAACACCGGTTCAGGCACTAACACCGGAACAGGAACAAATACAGGTAGCGGCAGCAACACAGGCAGTGGCACTAACACTGGTTCAGGAACCAACACAGGTAGCGGCAGCAACACCGGTTCAGGAACCAATACCGGTTCCGGAACCAATACAGGTAGCGGCAGCAACACCGGTTCTGGCACTAACACAGGTAGCGGAACTAACACCGGTACAGGAACAAATACAGGTTCAGGAACGAATACCGGTTCCGGCAGCAATACCGGCTCAGGTAGCAACACCGGTTCAGGAACCAACACAGGTAGTGGCAGCAACACCGGTTCCGGCACTAACACAGGCACCGGCAGCAACACAGGTAGTGGAACTAATACCGGTTCAGGAACGAATACTGGCTCAGGTACTAACACCGGTTCCGGCAGCAACACTGGTTCAGGAACGAATACAGGCACCGGCACTAACACAGGTTCAGGAACCAATACAGGTTCCGGCACCAACACAGGTAGTGGCACCAACACAGGTAGCGGCACCAACACCGGTTCCGGCAGCAATACAGGTAGTGGCACCAACACCGGCAGTGGCACCAACACAGGTAGCGGCAGCAACACAGGCACAGGAACCAATACCGGCACCGGCAGCAACACAGGCACAGGAACCAATACCGGTACAGGTACCAACACAGGTAGTGGCACCAACACAGGTAGCGGCACGAACACCGGTTCCGGCACCAATACCGGCTCAGGAACCAATACCGGTACAGGCACGAACACCGGTAGCGGCACCAACACCGGCACCGGCAGCAACACTGGTTCAGGAACCAATACCGGTACAGGCACGAACACCGGTTCCGGCACCAACACAGGCTCAGGAACCAACACCGGTACAGGAACGAATACAGGTGGCGGCACCAACACAGGTAGCGGTACGAACACAGGTAGCGGTACGAACACAGGTAGCGGCACCAATACAGGTAGCGGCACGAACACCGGTAGCGGCACTAACACAGGCACAGGTACAAATACTGGCACCGGCAGCAACACCGGTTCAGGTACCAACACAGGTAGCGGCAGCAACACCGGTTCAGGAACGAATACAGGTAGCGGCACCAACACTGGCACCGGAACCAATACTGGCACAGGAACTAATACCGGTTCAGGAACTAATACCGGTTCAGGAACAAATACCGGTTCAGGAACAAATACCGGTTCAGGAACCAACACTGGTTCAGAAACAAATACCGGCACAGGAACCAATACTGGCACCGGCAGCAACACTGGCACCGGCAGCAACACCGGTTCAGGCACCAACACCGGTAGCGGCAGCAACACAGGTAGCGGTACGAATACCGGTAGCGGCACTAACACAGGTAGTGGCACGAACACTGGTTCAGGTACAAATACTGGTTCAGGAACCAACACTGGCTCAGGCAGCAACACCGGTTCCGGCACGAATACAGGTTCAGGCAGCAACACAGGCAGTGGCACCAACACCGGTTCAGGAACGAATACCGGTAGCGGCAGCAACACTGGTTCAGGAACCAACACTGGAACAGGTACAAATACTGGCACCGGCAGCAACACTAACACCGGTACCAATACTGGCACTGGCAGCAACACAGGTAGTGGAACAAACACCGGTTCAGGAATGAATACTGGCACCGGCACTAACACCGGTTCAGGAACCAATACCGGTAGTGGCAGCAACACTGGTTCAGGAACCAATACCGGCTCAGGTACCAACACAGGTAGCGGTACGAACACCGGTTCAGGAACCAACACCGGTTCCGGAACGAATACAGGTAGCGGAACCAACACTGGTTCAGGAACTAATACTGGCACCGGCACCAACACCGGTTCCGGAACCAATACCGGTAGCGGCACTAACACCGGTTCCGGCACTAACACCGGCACCGGCACTAACACAGGTTCAGGCAGCAACACCGGCACCGGCACTAACACAGGCTCAGGTACAAATACTGGCACCGGCAGCAACACAGGCTCAGGAACGAATACAGGTAGCGGAACCAATACTGGTTCAGGTACAAATACAGGCACCGGAACTAACACCGGTACAGGAACGAATACAGGTAGCGGCACCAACACTGGTTCAGGAACCAACACCGGTACCGGCAGCAACACCGGAACAGGCACTAACACCGGAACAGGAACTAACACCGGTTCAGGTACAAACACCGGCAGCGGTAGCAACACCGGCACCGGCACCAATACCGGTTCCGGCACTAACACAGGTAGTGGAACGAATACAGGCACCGGCAGCAACACAGGCACCGGAACTAATACCGGTTCAGGTACAAACAGTGGCACCGGCACTAACACCGGTACTAACACCGGTACAGGCACCAATACTGGTAGCGGCACTAACACCGGTTCAGGAACCAACACTGGTTCAGGAACAAATACAGGTAGCGGAACGAATACCGGTTCCGGTACGAATACAGGTAGCGGCAGCAACACTGGCACAGGAACCAACACAGGTAGCGGCACTAACACCGGTTCCGGAACGAATACAGGTAGCGGAACGAACACCGGTTCAGGTACAAACAGTGGCACCGGAACTAACACCGGATCAGGCACCAATACCGGATCAGGAACCAACACAGGTAGCGGCAGCAACACTGGCACAGGAACCAACACCGGCAGCGGCACCAACACAGGCTCAGGTACAAATACTGGCACCGGCAGCAA
>JAQDPW010000048.1 GCA_027659245.1 Streptococcaceae bacterium AM104-57 | reverse complement strand
TTTCCGCTTACAATAGTGTCTCCCGGTTTTACTGGATTCACTACTGGTGATTCTGGAGACACTCTACCTGGAACTACAACAATGGTTGGTTTGCTGATGTTGCCTGACGGGTCGGTTGTTGTAACAACTAGTTTATCACCTGGTTTCAACGGTGTTACTGGGACTTTCCAGTTGCCATCTTTGTCAACTGGGGTCTTGATATCTTTTCCGTTTGGCTGAGTGACTGTTACAGTGCTACCTGGTTCAGCTTTTCCGCTTACACTTGTATCACCTGGTTTTACTGGATTCACTACTGGTGCTTCTGGAGAGACTCTACCTGGAACTACAACAACTGTTGGTTTGCTGATGTTGCCTGACGGGTCGGTTGTCGTAACAACTAGTTTATCACCTGGTTTCAACGGTGTTACTGGGACTTTCCAGTTGCCATCTTTGTCAACTGGGGTCTTGATATCTTTTCCGTTTGGCTGAGTGACTGTTACAGTGCTACCTGGTTCAGCTTTTCCGCTTACACTTGTATCACCTGGTTTAACCGGAGTCACTACTGGTGCTTTTGGAGATAGGACATCTGTTACGAGCACTACAAGAGGATCTGATGTTTTCTTCCCTTTTTCAGCTTGAGTTACTGAAACCATGTCACCTGCTTTAAGTGGCTTATCTAAAGGAATTTCCCATTTTCCGTCTGTTCCCACAGGCGTTTGTTTAATGATGCCGTTTGGTAAAGTTACTGTTACTGTTGCGCCAGGAACACCTATTCCACTAACAACAGTATCTTTGTTGCTTACAGGAGCAACGCCTGGCTTATGACTATGTTCAGATGTAATTAAAGTTCCTGTTCCAGTATTGGTTCCTGAACCGGTGTTGCTGCCGGTGCCGGTGTTGGTGCCGCTACCGGTGTTAGTGCCACTACCGGTGTTAGTGCCTGAGCCTGTGTTGGTGCCGGTACCCGTATTTGTACCTGAACCAGTGTTGGTTCCTGTACCGGTATTTGTTCCTGTGCCGGTGTTGCTGCCGCTACCAGTATTTGTACCTGAGCCTGTGTTGGTTCCTGAACCTGTATTCGTTCCGCTACCTGTATTGGTTCCACTACCGGTGTTAGTGCCGGTGCCTGTATTTGTTCCTGAACCGGTGTTGGTGCCGGAACCGGTATTGCTGCCGCTACCGGTATTGCTGCCGCTACCTGTATTCGTTCCTGAACCGGTATTGGTTCCTGAACCAGTATTGCTGCCACTGCCTGTGTTGGTGCCGGAACCGGTGTTAGTGCCGGTGCCGGTGTTAGTGCCGCTACCTGTATTGGTGCCGCTGCCGGTGTTGCTGCCGGAACCGGTGTTAGTGCCGGAACCTGTGTTGGTACCTGAGCCGGTATTTGTTCCTGAGCCGGTATTGGTTCCTGTACCAGTGTTGCTGCCGCTACCGGTGTTGGTTCCACTACCGGTGTTAGTTCCGGTGCCAGTATTGGTTCCTGTTCCGGTGTTGCTGCCGGAACCGGTATTCGTTCCACTACCGGTGTTGGTGCCGCTACCTGTATTGGTGCCGATGCCAGTGTTGGTTCCGCTACCGGTATTGGTTCCTGAACCGGTGTTGCTGCCGGTGCCAGTATTGCTGCCGGTGCCGGTATTGGTTCCGGTGCCAGTGTTGGTTCCGGTGCCGGTATTGCTGCCACTACCGGTGTTGGTTCCGGTGCCAGTATTTGTTCCTGAACCGGTGTTAGTTCCTGTGCCGGTATTGCTGCCGGTGCCGGTATTAGTTCCGGTACCAGTATTGCTGCCGGTGCCGGTATTAGTTCCGGTACCAGTATTGCTGCCGGTACCACTGTTTGTACCTGAGCCAGTATTGCTGCCGGTGCCGCCGTTTGTACCTGAACCGGTATTTGTTCCTGAACCGGTGTTAGTTCCTGAACCGGTGTTAGTTCCTGAACCGGTATTTGTACCTGAACCGGTGTTGCTGCCGGTACCGGTATTTGTTCCGGTTCCGGTGCCGGTGTTGCTGCCGGTACCAGTATTTGTTCCGGTGCCGGTGTTTGTTCCGGTGCCGGTGTTGCTTCCTGAACCGGTATTTGTTCCGGTGCCGGTGTTTGTACTGGTACCAGTATTAGTTCCGGTGCCAGTATTGGTGCCGGTGCCACTGTTGGTTCCTGAACCGGTATTTGTTCCGGTGCCGGTATTTGTACCTGAGCCAGTATTAGTTCCTGTGCCAGTGTTGGTTCCTGAGCCAGTATTGGTGCCGGTGCCAGTATTTATACCTGTGCCAGTGTTAGTTCCTGTGCCAGTATTTGTACCTGAACCGGTATTAGTTCCTGTACCGGTATTGCTGCCTGTGCCAGTGTTGGTTCCTGAACCAGTGTTGCTGCCGCTACCGGTATTTGTACCTGTACCGGTATTTGTTCCGGTGCCGGTGTTGCTTCCTGAACCGGTATTTGTTCCGGTGCCGGTGTTTGTACCGGTACCAGTATTTGTTTCGGTGCCAGTATTGGTGCCGGTGTTCGTGCCGGTGCCAGTATTCGTTCCTGAACCGGTATTGGTTCCTGAGCCGGTGTTGCTGCCGCTACCTGTATTCGTTCCTGAACCTGTGTTGGTGCCACTGCCGGTGTTGGTACCTGAGCCGGTGTTAGTGCCGCTGCCAGTATTTGTACCTGAGCCGGTGTTGCTGCCGCTACCTGTATTCGTTCCTGAACCTGTGTTGGTTCCTGAACCGGTGTTAGTGCCTGAACCGGTGTTAGTGCCGGAACCTGTATTTGTTCCGCTACCTGTATTGGTGCCGCTACCTGTATTAGTTCCTGTGCTAGTGTTGCTGCCGCTACCTGTGTTGGTGCCGCTACCTGTATTCGTTCCTGAGCCGGTGTTTGTGCCACTACCTGTGTTGGTGCCGCTACCTGTGTTGGTGCCGGTACCGGTGTTAGTGCCGGAACCAGTGTTCGTTCCTGAACCGGTGTTAGTTCCGGTACCAGTATTGGTACCTGAGCCTGTATTGGTGCCGGTACCGGTATTCGTTCCGGTGCCAGTGTTAGTCACATTGACTTTAACAGGAACGTCATCGAAGCTCTTATCTGGATAAGTCACACGGATGGTGCCATCTTTTTGACCTGGAGTTGCTACATCTGGTACTTTAGACCAACCATAGCTTGTACCATTTGGGAGAGTTTCTGGATTAGAAATTCCACTCTTAGCGTCTGGAACCTTGCCGAGTGTTGTGTTAACTGGTTTGCCTACCGGTGTGTACTTGTCGCTGTCCTTGCGGTTGTCTGTCACATTGACCTTAACCGGAACGTCATCAAAGCTCTTATCTGGATAAGTCACACGGATAGTACCATCTTTTTGTCCTGAAGTTGCTACATCTGGTACTTTAGACCAACCATAGCTTGTGCCATTTGGGAGAGTTTCTGGATTAGAAATGCCACTCTTAGCGTCTGGAACCTTGCCGAGTGTTGTGTTCACTGGTTTGCCTACCGGTGTGTACTTGTCACTGTCCTTGCGGTTGTCTGTCACATTGACCTTAACTGGTACATCGTCAAAGCTCTTATCTGGATAAGTCACACGGATGGTACCATCTTTTTGTCCTGGGGTTGTAAGATCTGGTGTCTTAGTCCATGTATAAGTGGTTCCATTCGGCATATCTTGAGGGTTGGCTATTCCACTCTTAGCCTCTGGAACCTTACCGAGTGTTGTGTTCACTGGTTTGCCTACCGGTGTGTACTTGTCGCTGTCCTTGCGGTTGTCTGTCACATTGACTTTAACAGGAACATCGTCAAAGCTCTTATCTGGATAAGTCACACGGATGGTACCATCTTTTTGTCCTGG
>JAQDPW010000047.1 GCA_027659245.1 Streptococcaceae bacterium AM104-57 | reverse complement strand
TTACCATCTTTGTCGAACAATTCAACCTTAGTACCTGGTTCTGCACTCACTACAACTGGTGTCTTAGTGCCGGCTTTACCTGTTAGGTCTGTTGTAATTTCTGGTTTGCTTGGTTTAGCTTTAGTTACAAATTCTGATAATGGTTTTGTATCTGTAGAACCGTCTGTATATGTTACTACAAGATTTCCAGCGTTATCTTTTGTTACTGATTTAATCTTAGTCTTAGCATCTTCAGCATCTACAGTTTTACCTTTTTTGCCTGCAAAGTTTGCATCATCATTGTTATTAGAGTACTCAAGTTTCAGTTTTTTCTCGATTTTAGCTAAATCATCTTTTGTTACGTTAGCTGGATCAGCTACTTCAACTTTTTCAGTTGGAGTTGCTATATCGTATTTAGATGTTTGATTTTTAACTACAAATCGAACATATCCTGGTTTTTCTTTAGCGTTAGGATCTACGTCTTTCGCTCTATAATCAGTGTTTGAAAGTTTGCCATCGTTGTCTTTAGAAACGACGAAACTTGTCCACTCTTGACCAGCTTTAAGGTTTGTAACACCAGTCATCTTGATAGTAGCAGTTCTTTTATCTTCAGATACTGAACCTCCTTCAGTCGCTGCACCATTTTTAACTTCTCCTGTTGTAAATCCATATTGATTCGCGTTATTCCATGAAACATCTCCAGGTCCACGTAGGTAAAGATCTTTAATTTCTTTTTCATCCGTACCTTTGAAAGTTAAATCAGTGTTTTCACCTGTATAAACATAGATTTGTTTATTAGCTTCATTTGAGTATGGAAGTTCAACTTTTGGAGCTACGTTTACAAAATCTGCTAATGCTTTTGTATCTTTAGAACCATCTTTATAGGTTACAACAACGTTCTTTCCTTCTCTAGTAATACTTTCAATACGCTCAGTTTGGTTTTCTACTTCTGTACCTTTTTTATCAGCTAAACGTGCATCTGGATTGTTTTGAGAATATTCAAGTTTAACTTTAGCTTTAATTTCTTTAAACTCTTTATCAGTAACGTTGTTAGCATCTGATACGGTTACTTTATCAGCCGATGCTGGAGTTTTAATATCATATTTCTTAGTTTGTGCTTTTAATACGAAAGTTACTGCACCTGGGTCAGTTAAGTAAGAACCAACTATTTCTCCTGCATTATTTTTATCTTTTGTTGCATGATTAGAAATCTCTGCTCCATCAGTATCAGTTGCAGTGGCAAAACGCGTTACAAGATCTAAAGAATCGTTTTCTGTTTTCGGTAATTTTTCTGCCGCTATGCCAGAAACTTGTCCTGTTACTTTAATTTTCGCAGGCGTCGCTGTTTCAGAATTAATTGCTGTTACAGTATATCCATATTCATTATCTTGTTTATCTGGATTACCATCAATATTATTTAAGGCAATATTTCCACCTTTTTTAAGTGAAGCTGATTTAATTTTTCCAGAATCGTCTTTAAATGTGATATCAACGTCTGCATCTTCACCAGTATATAGATAAACTTCTTTTTTGTTTGGAGTTGGATCTGAGTACGGAATCTCTACTGTTGGTGCCTCGTTTTGACGTGCAGGATTTACAACTACAGTAACTTCAATCTCGTCTGACTTTTTACCTTGGCTATCAACAGCTTTATACTTAACTGTGTAAGTGCCTGGGGTATTTGTATCAACTGTCTTGGTTGCAGTGTTTCCATTTACTGAAACAACTTCAGCGTGGACCTTATCACCTAGGGTTGCTTGTTTATCATCTTCTTTATCTGCTACGGTCACAAGAGATGCAAGGTCAAGTTGAGCACCTTGAGCAACAGTTTTTTGGTTTCCTTCAACAGCTGATGCAATAGTTGGAGCTTGGTTTTCTACTCCACGTGGTTGCCAGTCAGCTACACTTGAGAAGCCACCCTCTACTACGTTTGAGATAGCTGCTACTTCTGTACCTGCAATCTTGTCAGCCATTGTAAGGAAGATCGTATCTTGGAACTTACCGTTCTCAACTTTTTTGACAGTTGCCTTATCTGATTTTTGTGATGTCCATGCAGATGAGGCGTTGTCACGTTTGACTGGAATCTCAACAGTCTCTCCTGCAGTATTTGTATAGCGGAAGTAGGCAATTCCTGCATCATGAGGAACTTTAAGAGTAACCTCTTTTTGTCCTGCTACAACTGCAGCTTGATTAGTAGTCAAGCTTGAAGGTTCAACGGTAGTCACACCGACAGATACTGGTACAGTACGGCGGTTACTTTCTTCACCGTTAACTACTTGGCTTACCTCTACTGTTTGACGCGGTTTGATAGTTGTACCATCACCTTGGTTGTTGTTAAGAGCTGTTGGAAGTTCCCCTGTTGTCCAGTTTCCACTATTATCAACAGTGACATTGCCGATGTTTTGCTCTTTACCATCGATATAAAGCTTGATAGTTGCACCTGGAACCCCTGTTCCTGAAAGAGTGCTTGAAGTTGAAGCTACAGTTTGAATAGGAACGTTGACAGAGGTGTTGGTCAAGTTTGGAGTCACCTTTGGTGCATCAACCTGACTTACCAAGTGCTTGTCGTACTTACCTGTGAGACCATACCAGTTATTTCTTGGTGCTCCTGTTTTAGAGTCAACACCTGCAATATAAGAAATGGCCTGTGAAGGGTCTGTAACCACAGTACGGTACTTAATAGTAACCTTGCGTGCCTTAGTGTTGTTAGCAAAACCAAGGACATAAACCTTTTCGGTTTGATCCATAACACCACTAAGACCGGGTACCGAATTGATATTCCCAACAGTATTTCCAACACGCCAGTTAAGCTTACTTCCAGCATCGATAAACTGCTGACCTTCTGCAGACGGCGAACCACCTGATGTAACATTTCCATCCACCCAGCCATCGCGGGGGCTGTAAGCGCCGTTGTTATATTCTGTCACAACTTTATAAGGTTCAGATACATTTTTAGGGATTGTAAAGTAGTAGTATCCTCCCATCAGATCGTACTGAGCCTCGTTAAAGGTTACCGTCCACTCCAAGACTGGACGGCCTTTACCCTCTGGGTCTGTAGCCACTGTTTTTCCATCGGCTACCTCATAGTCTCCCAGCTGTCTGTACTCAATCTTGGCACGTTGAGTTGGATCTCCATCCTCAATTTTTTTACGACTCCGGTATTCGAAATTGATGTCTTTCCCTTCTGCAGAGCGATCTTGATCACGTTCTTGTCCTACTGATCGACGGCTTCTTGACTTAGGTTGAGTGGCTGAAGTTTCTGTTGTTTCGTCTGTTGGTACAGCTTTATCTTCTGTGACTTCTGCATTTTCCTCTGCTGCAACTGTTGTTGCTTTTTCTTCTTTGAGACTAGCAACCGCTGCATCTACTTGATCTTGACTAGCTTCTGCATTTGTCAAAACCTTTTGAGCCTGTTCAAGCGCTGTGTTTAAACGAGAAAGAGAATCTTCTGTTTTTCCTGTCTTGTCCAAGCCTTTCACTTCTTCAATCAACTGGGTCAAAGCTTCTTTGTTAACCACTTTGACTGTTGGTTTCTCTGCTACAACTGCATCTTTAACTGCTACTGGTTGAGTTGCTACAGTAGCGGGCGCTTTATAAGTCCCCGTTTCTCCACCATATCCAGGCTTAGGCTCTTCAGCTTTTGAGCCACTCTCAACTGTAGATTCCGATGCTGTTTCTGCATGGACCGTTTGAGTAGCTAAGCTAGCTCCGACCGCAAAGACAAGCGAGCAACCAAACAAGAAATGTTTTCCTTTTTTGATCATTCGCCAGTTCTTTTGAGCTGCATTTTTACGATTAAAATACATGGCATTATCTCCTTTTTTAAAATAACTGCATGTCTCTTACATACACCTCTATTATAAAGCATCTAGGATAGATAGTCAATTGATATGCTTGTTTTTTTAAATAGACTTCCTGCGAAACTAAAATCCTAGTTCACGGTTAATAATGCCCGCAATCAAAT
>JAQDPW010000046.1 GCA_027659245.1 Streptococcaceae bacterium AM104-57 | reverse complement strand
ATATTCAAGACTGGAATCACTGTGTGGTTTGATTTTGAAGAGACTTTTTGCCCAACCTCATCTAAGTGGAAACTCTTGAACTCAGGGTCATTTTCAAAAAGATCAAAGAGATTGTCAAAAAGTTCTACCAATTGCATACGGTGACTTTCAAAAGGTAGATACCACTCACGATCCCAGTGACTGTGAGAAATAATATGTACAACAACATTTTCCATGAAGTAAAACCTCATTCTAACTTAAATTTAAAAATATTTGTGATTCTGTACAAGAATCTATCGAGCTAAGGCTCATTATCGAATATCCAAGTAGTCCAAGACCAACTCACAGAACATCATGTTGGCCCATGAGAACCATTCACGAGAGTAGAGAGTCGGATCATCTACGTGGAAGCTTTCGTGCATAACACCTGTTCCGCCATCACATGCAACTAGCTGGTCTAGCAAGTATTTTTTCTCAGCTTTATCTGTAGCTGTTAAGCCTTGAATTGATAGGGCAATCGGCCAGATATAACGATAGAAGGTATGAGAACTTCCTAGACCGCTAGCGTATTCTCCTTGGTAGAAGTAGGGATTTTCAGGGCTGAGAATGGTGCGACGAGTTGCTTGATACACTTCGTCATTGACATCGCAGTAACCAAGATAGGGAGCAGCTAACAAGCTTGGCACGTTAGGGTCATCCATGATGCTAGCATTTCCTAGACCATCCACTTCAAAGGCATAGATCTTCTCGCCCTTGCTGTTAGTCGTGTAGGCGTAATTTTCGATCCCTTCTTGGATCTCAGCTTGCAGGCGTTTTGCATCTGCAATGATGCTTTCACTATCAGCTAGCTTCAATTCTGCAAAGATTTCTTGGACATATCCCAAAATAACCACCGCAAACATATTTGATGGAATCAAGTAGCTATACTGACAGCAGTCATCACTTGGACGAAAGGCTGACCAGGTCATTCCTGTCACGGCAAAGTCAGGTCCAAAACCATCATTAACCAAGGTGTCTTCCTTACGGTCGGTATCACGAACAAAACGGTATGGTGAGTTCTTGTGGTCTTGCTCCACCGTCCAAAGATGAAGAATGTCCTTGGTCGCTGTAACAAAAGTCTCATCAAACTGGCTCGTCTCACCAGTTTCTTTCCAAAGGAGGTAAGCCAACTGCAATGGGTAGCAAAGCGAATCTACTTCATACTTACGTTCCCAAATCCAGCCATTGAGGTCTGTATGGTCTGTCTCGTGATGACCCTTCCAGTTCTCCTCAATATTGAAAGAGTTGGCATAGGGATCTTTGAGAATCAAAGTCATCTGACGTTTAACCAAACCTGCAATGGTCTGACGCAAGAGGGAATCTCTTTTAGCCACATGAAGGTATGGTCTAAGCTGAGCAGTCGAGTCCCGAAGCCACATAGCTGGGATATCCCCAGTTAGTACAAAAGTTGAGCCGTCTTCTAAGATCTCAACTGTATTGTCTAAAGTGTCTGTATAGCAACGCTCAAAGACATCCACCCATTCAGGATGTTCCTTGGCTCTCTCCGCTACCTCATCTAGCCACTCTCTGACGATTTCTTTTGAATAAACCATAAACTATTTTGCCTCTTTCAAACAGATTTTCATTTTCAGTATATAGCTTTTAGTCCAGAAAATATATACACAAATGTTAGTCATTATTCTACAAAATTGTTATATTTTGAAGTCATTTTCTAAAAGTATCCTTTTTCTGATATAATGTAGAAAACTACTGAAGGAAACCACTATGAAACCGATACTTGAAATCATTGATACCCGCTTTGGCACAGCTAGCAAGCACGCATTTTCACGAGGCAATACACTACCATACACTGGAGTGCCTTTTGGGATGAATTACTTTGTCCCCCAGACTAGTGACCAGGAAGGATCATGGTTTTTTGACCCTCATCTTCCTATCTTTCAGGGTATTCGACTAACCCATCAGCCTAGCCCTTGGATTGGCGATTATTCTTGGTTACTACTGACTCCTGTTACAGGAGAAATCAGCGGTGACACGCTCTTCCATCGTCAGTCTTCCTATAACTTGGAGCGTGCCATTTTCAATCCCCATTATCTCAGAATTTTTTCTGAGCGTTACCAGATTGAAACCCAGTTAAGTCCTACTTGCTATGGTGCTTCTATTCAACTAAGACAGATACAAGGAAAAGCCCTCTCCCTCTATCTTCACGCAGCAGATGAACTGACAGTTGAACAAGTCGATAAGCGAACTCTGGCCCTGAGACAAGAAGGTGAAACCGAAACCAACAAAAGTCCCCTCGTCATGTTTACTGCTCTCGCATTCTCTACGGATATTCTATCTATCAATCAAGTGGGACAAGACTGGCGTATCGACTTGGCTGGAGCAGAAGCTCTAGTTCAACTAGCTACTTCTTTTATTTCTAAAGAACAGGCCCTCTTTAACCTGCCTAGGAAAGACTTTGAAGAAACGAAAACAGAGGCCAAAGAAAGTTGGGAAAACCTTCTAGGTCGTTTTGATATCGTGGAAACCGGCCCTGTAGACCGAACATTTTTTGATCACTGCCTTTATAGACTCTTTCTCTTCCCGCAAACCTTTTATGAGGTGAGTGAACAGGGAGAAGAGATTCATATAAACCTCGCTTCAGGAACAATTAAACCAGGTCTTCTCTTTACCAATAATGGTTTCTGGGATACCTTCCGCACTTCATTACCACTCTTTGCCTTGATTATTCCAGAATACTATCGTCAGTTCCTTGAAGGCTTCCTCAATAGCTATAGAGATACCGGGTATCTCCCAAAGTGGCTGGCCCCTGATGAAAGAGGAATGATGCCTGGGACTTTGATTGATGGTCTTATTGCAGATAGCGCCTGCAAAAACATGGCACCTGAGCTTGAGGAAGAATTTCTCAAAGCCATGATCAAAACTGCGACCAAGGCAGATCCAAAAGCTATCAATGGACGACACGGCCTGGCCCAATACCAAAAGCTAGGATACCTATCCACGGATTTCCATGAAAGTGTCAGTCATACACTGGACTATGCTTACAGTGATTTTTGCATCTCTATCTGCGCAGCAAAATTAGATCAAGAAGAGCTGGCACAAGCCTATGCTCAATATTCTAAAAACTATCAGAATCTATTTGACTCTGAGACAGGTTACATGAGGGCGCGTGATGTAGATGGGAACTTCCGTCCTGACTTTTCTCCCTATAGTTGGGGTCGTAACTACGCTGAGTGTTCAGCTATTCAAGCCAGTCTCGGTGTCTTACACGATATTTCTGGACTTAGCCAACTAATGGGTGGAAAAGAAGCCTTTAGCAACTATCTTTTGAAAGCTTGTCAAAGTCTCCCACTCTTTGAAACGACGGGCTATGGATATGAGATTCATGAGATGAGCGAGATGGCAACAGCGCCATTTAGTCAACTAGCCATTTCAAACCAACCAAGTTTCCACATCCCTTACCTGTTCCGCTACAGTAATTATCCTCAATATACCAGTCTCTTAATCAAGACTCTCCGTCAAAAAACCTTCCGAGCTAGCTGGGATGCCTATCCAGGCGATGAGGATAATGGTAGTCTCTCCGCCTGGTATGTCTGGTCTGCTCTCGGACTTTATCCAACCTGTCCAGGAAAAGCGTCTTACGACCTTGGGATTCCACTCTTTGATCACCTTCGTGTCAATCTTGCAGAAAAAGACCAGTGGTTGGATATTCGCACACAACAAAATCATGAACACTTCCACTTTGTACAAGACTGTCATCTTGACGGAAAAGAAGTTCAGAGTATTGGTCACCAGGATTTGCTAGATGCCCAAAATCTCAACTTTACCCTCAGCTGGTTACCAAAGCATAATTAATAGCAATATTTCACAAGTTATCCACAAATTGTGGATAACTTGTGGGAAAATATTTTTTTCAATAATGCTCTCTCAACTCTTTATAAGAATAAGGCTTTAAAACATATACTTTTAAAACAAGCATTAACCCTCTATCAAAGTACTTTCACACTCGATTTTGAAGATAACCAATTCTCAAAACATCTGTGCTTTTATACTAACTTTTGGAAATAGTTATCCACAGGCTGTGGATTAGCAAAGTTTGTTTTTACCTTCAACACAAGATTAAAGATAAAAATAAGACGAGGCAAAAACTCACATTTAATACTCAATGAAAATCAAAGAGCAAACTAGGAAGCGAGCCGCAGGCTGTACTTGAGTACGGCAAGGCGAAGCTGACGTGGTTTGAATTTGATTTTCGAAGAGTATAAGAGAAAATCCAGTACTCTTTCTATAATAAAACGCATAATACCAAGGTTTATATGTACTGACCCCAAAAAGTTAGACAATTAATTTATCCGAAGGATTTAGTTCTGTATT
>JAQDPW010000045.1 GCA_027659245.1 Streptococcaceae bacterium AM104-57 | reverse complement strand
ACGGCGGTAACACGGGTTCGAATCCCGTACGGACTATGGTATGTTACAGATGGAACACTGGATGAAAAAAATAAAAAAAGTTTCAAAAAAGTGTTGACAAGGAAATGTGTCTGTGATATACTGATATAGTTGTCGCTTGAGAGAATGAGTGACAAAGACCTTTGAAAACTGAACAAGACGAACCAATGTGCAGGGCACTACAACAACTGTTGTAGTACTGAACAATGAAAAAAACAATAAATCTGTCAGTGACAGAAATGAGTGAGAACTCAAACTTTTAATGAGAGTTTGATCCTGGCTCAGGACGAACGCTGGCGGCGTGCCTAATACATGCAAGTAGAACGCTGAAGGAGGAGCTTGCTTCTCCGGATGAGTTGCGAACGGGTGAGTAACGCGTAGGTAACCTGCCTGGTAGCGGGGGATAACTATTGGAAACGATAGCTAATACCGCATAAAATTGATTATTGCATGATAGTCAATTAAAAGGTGCAATTGCACCACTACCAGATGGACCTGCGTTGTATTAGCTAGTTGGTGAGGTAACGGCTCACCAAGGCAACGATACATAGCCGACCTGAGAGGGTGATCGGCCACACTGGGACTGAGACACGGCCCAGACTCCTACGGGAGGCAGCAGTAGGGAATCTTCGGCAATGGACGGAAGTCTGACCGAGCAACGCCGCGTGAGTGAAGAAGGTTTTCGGATCGTAAAGCTCTGTTGTAAGAGAAGAACGAGTGTGAGAGTGGAAAGTTCACACTGTGACGGTATCTTACCAGAAAGGGACGGCTAACTACGTGCCAGCAGCCGCGGTAATACGTAGGTCCCGAGCGTTGTCCGGATTTATTGGGCGTAAAGCGAGCGCAGGCGGTTAGATAAGTCTGAAGTTAAAGGCTGTGGCTTAACCATAGTACGCTTTGGAAACTGTTTAACTTGAGTGCAAGAGGGGAGAGTGGAATTCCATGTGTAGCGGTGAAATGCGTAGATATATGGAGGAACACCGGTGGCGAAAGCGGCTCTCTGGCTTGTAACTGACGCTGAGGCTCGAAAGCGTGGGGAGCAAACAGGATTAGATACCCTGGTAGTCCACGCCGTAAACGATGAGTGCTAGGTGTTAGACCCTTTCCGGGGTTTAGTGCCGCAGCTAACGCATTAAGCACTCCGCCTGGGGAGTACGACCGCAAGGTTGAAACTCAAAGGAATTGACGGGGGCCCGCACAAGCGGTGGAGCATGTGGTTTAATTCGAAGCAACGCGAAGAACCTTACCAGGTCTTGACATCCCTCTGATCGCTCTAGAGATAGAGTTTTCCTTCGGGACAGAGGTGACAGGTGGTGCATGGTTGTCGTCAGCTCGTGTCGTGAGATGTTGGGTTAAGTCCCGCAACGAGCGCAACCCCTATTGTTAGTTGCCATCATTCAGTTGGGCACTCTAGCGAGACTGCCGGTAATAAACCGGAGGAAGGTGGGGATGACGTCAAATCATCATGCCCCTTATGACCTGGGCTACACACGTGCTACAATGGCTGGTACAACGAGTCGCAAGCCGGTGACGGCAAGCTAATCTCTTAAAGCCAGTCTCAGTTCGGATTGTAGGCTGCAACTCGCCTACATGAAGTCGGAATCGCTAGTAATCGCGGATCAGCACGCCGCGGTGAATACGTTCCCGGGCCTTGTACACACCGCCCGTCACACCACGAGAGTTTGTAACACCCGAAGTCGGTGAGGTAACCTTTTAGGAGCCAGCCGCCTAAGGTGGGATAGATGATTGGGGTGAAGTCGTAACAAGGTAGCCGTATCGGAAGGTGCGGCTGGATCACCTCCTTTCTAAGGATAAGGAATGCACATTGGTCTTGTTTAGTCTTGAGAGGTCTTGTGGGGCCTTAGCTCAGCTGGGAGAGCGCCTGCTTTGCACGCAGGAGGTCAGCGGTTCGATCCCGCTAGGCTCCATTGGTGAGAGATCACCAAGTAATGCACATTGAAAATTGAATATCTATATCAAATAGTAACAAGAAAATAAACCGAAAACGCTGTAGTATTAATAAGAGTTTATGACTGAAAGGTCAAAAAATAAGGTTAAGTTAATAAGGGCGCACGGTGGATGCCTTGGCACTAGGAGCCGAAGAAGGACGTGACAAACGACGATATGCCTTGGGTAGCTGTAAGTAAGCGATGATCCAGGGATTTCCGAATGGGGGAACCCAACAGGTACTACCTGTTACCCATATCTGTTAAGGATATGAGGAGGAAGACGCAGTGAACTGAAACATCTAAGTAGCTGCAGGAAGAGAAAGCAAAAGCGATTGCCTTAGTAGCGGCGAGCGAAACGGCAGGAGGGCAAACCGAAGAGTTTACTCTTCGGGGTTGTAGGACTGCAATGTGGACTCAAAGATTATAGAAGAATGGTCTGGGAAGATCAGCCAAAGAGAGTAACAGCCTCGTATTTAAAATAGTCTTTGTACCTAGCAGTATCCTGAGTACGGCGGGACACGCGAAATCCCGTCGGAATCTGGGAGGACCATCTCCCAACCCTAAATACTCCCTAGTGACCGATAGTGAACCAGTACCGTGAGGGAAAGGTGAAAAGCACCCCGGGAGGGGAGTGAAATAGAACCTGAAACCGTGTGCCTACAACAAGTTCGAGCCCGTTAATGGGTGAGAGCGTGCCTTTTGTAGAATGAACCGGCGAGTTACGATATGATGCGAGGTTAAGTTGAAGAGACGGAGCCGTAGGGAAACCGAGTCTGAATAGGGCGCTTTAGTATTATGTCGTAGACCCGAAACCATGTGACCTACCCATGAGCAGGTTGAAGGTGCGGTAAGACGCACTGGAGGACCGAACCAGGGCACGTTGAAAAGTGCTTGGATGACTTGTGGGTAGCGGAGAAATTCCAAACGAACTTGGAGATAGCTGGTTCTCTCCGAAATAGCTTTAGGGCTAGCGTCGACATTAGAGATTCTTGGAGGTAGAGCACTGTTTGGGTGAGGGGTCCATCCCGGATTACCAATCTCAGATAAACTCCGAATGCCAAAGAATTATGGTCGGCAGTCAGACTGCGAGTGCTAAGATCCGTAGTCGAAAGGGAAACAGCCCAGACCACCAGCTAAGGTCCCAAAATAATTGTTAAGTGGAAAAGGATGTGGGGTTGCACAGACAACTAGGATGTTAGCTTAGAAGCAGCTATTCATTCAAAGAGTGCGTAATAGCTCACTAGTCGAGTGACCCTGCGCCGAAAATGTACCGGGGCTAAAACAATTTACCGAAGCTGTGGATACCTTTATAGGTATGGTAGGAGAGCGTTCTATGTGTGAAGAAGGTGTACCGTGAGGAGTGCTGGAACGCATAGAAGTGAGAATGCCGGTATGAGTAGCGAAAGACAGGTGAGAATCCTGTCCACCGTAAGACTAAGGTTTCCAGGGGAAGGCTCGTCCGCCCTGGGTTAGTCGGGACCTAAGGAGAGACCGAAAGGTGTATCCGATGGACAACAGGTTGATATTCCTGTACTAGAGTATGTAGTGATGGAGGGACGCAGTAGGCTAACTAAAGCGTGCGAATGGAAGAGCACGTCTAAGCAGTGAGGTGTGAACTGAGTTAAATGCTTAGTTCTATAACATTGAGCTGTGATGGGGAGCGAAGTTTAGTAGCGAAGTTGGTGACGTCACACTGCCAAGAAAAGCTTCTAGCGTTTAAACATACTCTACCCGTACCGCAAACCGACACAGGTAGTCGAGGCGAGTAGCCTCAGGTGATCGAGAGAACTCTCGTTAAGGAACTCGGCAAAATGACCCCGTAACTTCGGGAGAAGGGGTGCTGACATATGTCAGCCGCAGTGAATAGGCCCAAGCAACTGTTTATCAAAAACACAGCTCTCTGCTAAATCGTAAGATGATGTATAGGGGGTGACGCCTGCCCGGTGCTGGAAGGTTAAGAGGAGTGCTTAGCGCAAGCGAAGGTATGAATTGAAGCCCCAGTAAACGGCGGCCGTAACTATAACGGTCCTAAGGTAGCGAAATTCCTTGTCGGGTAAGTTCCGACCCGCACGAAAGGCGTAATGATTTGGGCACTGTCTCAACGAGAGACTCGGTGAAATTTTAGTACCTGTGAAGATGCAGGTTACCCGCGACAGGACGGAAAGACCCCATGGAGCTTTACTGCAGTTTGATATTGAGTGTCTGTACCACATGTACAGGATAGGTAGGAGTCTACGAGATCGGGACGCCAGTTTCGAAGGAGACGCTGTTGGGATACTACCCTTGTGTTATGGCCACTCTAACCCGGATAGGTGATCCCTATCGGAGACAGTGTCTGACGGGCAGTTTGACTGGGGCGGTCGCCTCCTAAAAGGTAACGGAGGCGCCCAAAGGTTCCCTCAGAATGGTTGGAAATCATTCGCAGAGTGTAAAGGTATAAGGGAGCTTGACTGCGAGAGCTACAACTCGAGCAGGGACGAAAGTCGGGCTTAGTGATCCGGTGGTTCCGTATGGAAGGGCCATCGCTCAACGGATAAAAGCTACCCTGGGGATAACAGGCTTATCTCCCCCAAGAGTTCACATCGACGGGGAGGTTTGGCACCTCGATGTCGGCTCGTCGCATCCTGGGGCTGTAGTCGGTCCCAAGGGTTGGGCTGTTCGCCCATTAAAGCGGCACGCGAGCTGGGTTCAGAACGTCGTGAGACAGTTCGGTCCCTATCCGTCGCGGGCGTAGGAAATTTGAGAGGATCTGCTCCTAGTACGAGAGGACCAGAGTGGACTTACCGCTGGTGTACCAGTTGTCTTGCCAAAGGCATCGCTGGGTAGCTATGTAGGGAAGGGATAAACGCTGAAAGCATCTAAGTGTGAAACCCACCTCAAGATGAGATTTCCCATGATTATATATCAGTAAGAGCCCTGAGAGATGATCAGGTAGATAGGTTAGAAGTGGAAGTGTGGCGACACATGTAGCGGACTAATACTAATAGCTCGAGGACTTATCCAAAGTAACTGAGAATACGAAGCGTGATTAATTTTTAAGTGAAATTTGAAAGATATTCAATTTTGAGTATGTATGACTCAAAGTTAAGTGACGATAGCCTAGGAGATACACCTGTACCCATGCCGAACACAGCAGTTAAGCCCTAGAACGCCGGAAGTAGTTGGGGGTTGCCCCCTGTGAGATATGGAAGTCGCTTAGCT
>JAQDPW010000044.1 GCA_027659245.1 Streptococcaceae bacterium AM104-57 | reverse complement strand
ATAAAAATACCCCAAAAGTTAGATTTTTTCTGTCTAACTTTTGGGGTGCAGTTCAATAATATGCGTTTTTCTGATTTTAAAGACTTTTATCCCAGCCTCTTTTTACATGTCTTTCTATCAAGTTGCTGGATTTATAGAATCCTTGATTTTATTGTTCCTTTCTTGACTTGAGGAGGCTACCAAGTCCTAGGAAAGTGAGGAGACCAATTCCTGCAAGAACAAGAGTAGATTGTTTTTCAGTACCTGTGTTTGGCAGGACTTTTTGAGACAGAGTCTCTACAACAGTTTCTTGAGTTTTAGGTTTTGCAGCTAGGTTTTGGGCTTGACTTTGGTCGGTTTCCAAGCTAGAAAGATCAAACTCTGGCTTTTCTTCCACAGCTGGGGCAACGATGGCACCACCTTGAGACAAGCGGAGAACCACAGCAGTGAGAGCGTTCAATTTCAAGCCTTTTTCAGTCCATTCAAGTCCTTTCGGGTTGGTAATTCCTACTACTCCTGCTTGGTTTTCATCTGCCAAAACTTCAGCATTTCTGAGGTGGGCAAATTCAGATCCTAGAGCAAATTCACGAGCCTTTTCATCTGCATTGACAAAGACTGCGTAGACATCTCCATTTGGAGCAGTAATTTGGTAGCCGATGACCACGTCTTCTTTTTCAACACCATTTTGTCCAGGGACAGTAATGAGGCGGACACGTTCCTTGATATCCTGAAGACTCTTGAGTCGGAAGGCATCTGTTGATTGACGCAGAGCAATCAAACCTTTCATATAGTCACGGCTCTTGACATTTTCAGGGAAAGCTTTACCATCTGTTGCCTTGGTCCAGTCAAACTTGTTGACAGCATCGCTAGAGTCGTAAGAGTCATGGATGAAGTAAGGATAGTCAAATGGATTACCGTCCTTATCACGAAGCAAGTGAGATTTATTTGGGACCTTATCCTCTGAAACTGGAGTTTTGTAGGCTGGATCCAAGAATTGTTTGGTACGTCCATATTCCTGACCAGAGTGGATAAATGGTGTTCCTTGAGCTGTCAAGACCATGAGGTTTCCAAGTCGTAAGCGACGATGGATTTCCGCATAGTTTTTAGCCTTGCTTGGGTCTTTTTTGATAGACTGGGCAATGATGTCAAAGAGTGTCAAGTTATCATGGGCTGCAATATACTGAATAACATCTCCTGGGTTGTCCGCTTCAAAGTTGGTTGGCTGAGCAATGAGGTTTTTAAAGATGGTATTGATATCACGTTTGCCACCTGTGATAAAGGCAGGTTGACCTTCGTTTGGATAACCTGACTTGAGGTTGTTACGGATGTCATCTGAAAAGACAGCGACAGTATCGGTATGTTTCATCCAATCTTGGTCAGCAGCTTTAGTAGGCGTATTTTCATCACCAGCATAGGTTCTCCAACCTTCACCTAACATGATAAGATTTGGATTGAGGGCGCGTGCAGCCTTGTAAGCTTCTTCGACAGAAGCTGCATCATGATCTCCCATCATATCGAAACGGAAACCATCTACTTTATAGGTTTCAACTAGATACTTGATAGAGTCTACCATGACGCGTTTAGACATGTAGTGGGTTGTTCCTAGACGACCACCACCAAAGCTAGTACGAGGTGTTCCGTCTGCATCCATGAAGTGGTAGTAGTTTGGCTCAAGGTCTTCAAAGATATCGACATTGGCAGTATGGTTGTAAACTACGTCTAAGATAGCACCCATGCCACGTTTATGGATTTCGTTGACAAGGTTCTTAAATTCTGCGATACGTTTTTCTGGATCCTTAGGATTGCTTGAGTACATACCAGTCAAGGAGAAGTAGTTTTGAGGGTCATATCCCCAGTTGTAGTTGCTGTTGCTTGAAGCATAGTCAGACAAGCGTTCATGGTTTTTCAATTCATTGACAAAATAGTAAGACAAGACTGGAAGGAGCTGGATATGGGTCACGCCCAAGTCTTTGAGGTAGTCTAGTTTTTCGATAAAGGCTTCAAAAGTACCAAATGGCTTAGTCAAATCTTTTGCGATGGCAGGATCTGAAGTGAAGTCACGAACGTGAGCCTCGTAGATAACAGCATCTTCACGAGATTTGAAGTTGCGAATCTTACCATAAGTCAAGTCTTGCGGCCCTAGTTTTGCTGGGTCTACAAAAGCAGCTTTAGCAACTTTATGGGCAGCATCTGTTTTGGCTAGATCGCTGTTCCAAGCTGCCAGAGATTTAGCATAAGGATCTAGTGCGAGAACAGTCTTGCCTTGGCGCTCGATTTGGTAGTGGTAGTAGTAGCCAGTATAGTTGTTAATACCAAGTCCTGAGTTCTCATCCAGGGTCTGTTTCCAAGTTCCTTTTTCTCCTTTTTCAAGAGCGACGGTTCCGACCACTTTTTCAGGATCTTTCTTATCGTAGACGACAACTGAAACCTTATCGGCACTTGGAGACCAAAGAGTCAGATCAACACGTTTACCATCTTCTTTAAGATTTGCACCGAGTGGGCCGTCGTAACTGTAAGTCTCGTCTTTGAGACGCCAGCTAGAACGAGTTGTAAAACGGTCTGAATCATAGGCAACGGTGTAAGGGTTTTGAGTGTCAGAAAAATCACCGATGTAGGTTACCTTCTTACCTGCTTCATCGATTGTAACATCGGAGATAGCTACTTTATTCCCTTGGTGGTCAGTGATGTTGGAATGTTTAAGGATGTCTTCTTTTTTAGCCCCAACCAAGGTAGAGAAACTGCTTTCAATACGAGATTTAGCTACATGTTGGGCACCAGTCATACGGATGTCGTGTACATAGTAAGGGTTGGTGTAGATGGTTTCGTCATCATCCTTAAGGAAAATTTGACTATGGTTTTTCAGGTCAGTAAATTTATAATCTTCTTTTCTGATTTTCACATCATCGCCTTTCTTACTTTCATCTAATAGTAAAAATCCAAATTCTCTTGCGGCTTCATTGAGCGGAATATCGATGTAGCGTCCGTATTTTCCACTTGCAGTAAAGTCTGTACCGTCAGGCCATTCACCATTGCTTGGAGTCTTCACATCTCCCCAGTACCAGAGGGATTTCTTGTCATAGTTGCCATCGGTGCGGAAATAGTTGACACGAATAGTTCCTGCTGGTTGAGGTTGATAGTTGTGTACTTTATAGCTTTCATCTAGCCAGGCTTCATTCATTTTTGGTGAGAGACGCTCTACCGAACGGTCTCCAGTAAGGTTGTCCCCTTTTGTGTTGTTGATGAGGAAGCTGATTTTCTTGGCTTGTTCGTTTCTGAGTTTGACATCTAGGTAGTAGCCGTAGTCGTCTTTCTTGGCATCCTTGAAGGACTGGGCGCCATTTGGCCAGTTCTCAGATGGTTTTTCAACATCGTCCCAAGTCCAAAGTCCTTGTGAATCTTGGTTTTCTTGAGGAAGTTTTTTGACATGGATACGGAAGTAGTTGTCTTCAATTGGTGTTTCAGATACAGTGTCTGCTGGCGAAGCTTTCTCAGCGGCTAGACTTGATACTTCTGTTTTATCGTCTTTATTGTTTGGAAGGTTTGGAGTAGCTTCAGTTGTAGTTGTTTCAGAAACTGCTACTGGTTCAGATGTTTTAGACTCGAGGGAAGCATTTGCATCTTTGTGGTCCAAAATAGGCGTTTTTTCCTCAGCTTGGCTGGTTTCTGTAGTAGCTGGGTTCGCACTAATAGCGCTTACATTTTTTTGTGTGCCAAGACTAGTTTCAGCTGCAGATACAGAAGGTGCTGTTAGGGCAAGGAGGATAAAGCTTGCTCCAATAAGGACAGAGCCAGTTCCGTTTTTCAGAGAACGGATACTGTAAACCATTTTTTTATCTGGTTGAGATGACGTGTTTTTCATAGACACTCTCCTATCATTTATTTCTATATTAGTATAGCACGGAGTAACAGTTTATGCAATCGTTTTCTTGAATTTTATAGATGAGAAATCAGACTATGTGAAAAATCATCCTCCATTAAAATCAAAGCCCCTTTTTGTTGATAGTCTACTGAAGAAATATCCTAGCCTGAGTAAAAACATTGACATTGACCAGCTCATCAGTAGATCTTGCTATATTCTAGCAAATCAAGGAAAAAGTTTTTAGAGAGTGGGACAGAAATCGGTAATTCGTTAGAATTCGATTTCGTCGTCCCACCTCCGCACAGTTGAGTAGGGCTGTAAAAGCTGATGAAATCAGCGTAGTAGAGCCCACTCAACCACTGCGTCTTGCTCGACAATCCAAAGACAATTGAGAGGCTAGGACTTTTGTCCCAGACACATTGTTCAATGAAATAAAATCTCAACAAATTTACTAGAGAACTTAAGTCAATTTCTAGTAATTTTTTAGAATTTGTGGTGTACTGTTTTGTATTCAATCCACTACAAAGGATTAAAATAAGATAAGAATAAAGAAATTAGGAAAGTCAAATTAATTTCTAGAAATATTTTTAGCAGTTGTAGTGTACTGTTCTAGATTCAATCCACTATAATTTCTAACAATGTTTTAGAATCCATAGTGTACTACTCTAAGTTCAATCCACTATATTTCATTCCCCTACACTTTTGAAAGCAAAAACGCATAATATCAAGTTTTTAAGATGCCTGATATTATGCGTTTGTATCTGTTGTAGTCTGCTTACTTGGTCATAAAACAGAGGCTTTTTTAAAGTTTACCAATGGAAAGAGTATTGAGTTCATTGACGACTTGTAGATTAGCCATGCGGCCTACGTTCATGAGTTTCGGATGAACCAATCCTTCAACATCAAAGTCTGTAATGATGGCATCGTAACCCGCTTCCATGATTTCATCAACATTGAGTGTTGCTTTATCCCATGTTTCAAAGTGGATGTTTTTAGAGGTGTAAAATTGATAAAGTGAAATCAAAGCCTGAGGATGGGCAAAGTCAAACTCGCTCAAAACAAGAACACGAACCTTAGTTTGGTGCTTTAGGAGTTGTTCAAATAGATCAGTTGCGTGGGTAAAAAGAGTGTAGACTAGATGAACAACAGCGTGAAGTTGCTCCTTTTGTCTCAAGCTAGACTTATAGCGCATCATTTCAAAACTAGCTGCTTCATAAAAATCTGGGAAGAAGTTTTTGATTTTATTCAGTACATAAGATTTATTATGAGAAATGATAGATTCTGAGTTGATTTCTTGACGTTCTAGAAATGCAGTGTTATGCAAGTGCCAAATCAATTGATCGGTATTTGAAAAGTGGACATCAAACTGTCGGGTAAGATTGTCTAGGACATCTCGAGCTGAGTGATAGGAGTGATCGACTTTCTCATTGTCTTTCCGCGCCTCTAGGAAATCCTCTACCGTGAAGAAAATCCCCTCTTGAGTATAGGAGCTGAAAATTTGGTCAATAGTTGTAAAATCGAGTGTGATTCCAAGATGATCACCAAGAGATTGCAATTCCTGCTGGAAGTTTGAAAGTTGACTAAAAATAGGACGAAGAGAGTCAGACTCGATTTCCCCTTTAGGTCTCGGTAAAATCTTTGTTCGATGGAGATTGACTGCAATTTGTGTCTTCAGCTGAAACAGATTTTGGTAGGTGATAGGATAGTCTGTTACCTTGACAAAAAAAGTCACAAATTCCTCTACATCTTCAGAAGACAGATGAAATGGCCATTTGAAGAAACCATAGGCTTCATGGAAATACTGGGCAAAAAAGAAGCGAATGTCTCTTTCGTCTCCAATAATCGAAATAGGCGTCACCTTGAGCTTGAATTTATATTTTGACTGTAGAATATGATTGATTTCAGCAACCTTCTTACGAAGTGAGGGAAGAGAAATGTCAAGCGTTTGAACTAGGTGCTCGAAAGTAAATGGTTCTTCTAATAGGAAGAAAGCTCTGAGTACCTGAAAATTAACAGACTCTTGCAAAACGTGTCTATAAATTCGCTCAATACCAAAATTGTGTTCGTTCGTCAGTCTGATACCAGCGGTTGATGATAGAATATCAAAACAAGAAAGTTGCTCGCGCATTTCTTTGATATCGCTTTTGATGATGCGTCCATTCAAATCTAGAATATCAGCCAAGGTGTCAATATGAATCCATTCTTGGTTCTCAAATAAGTATTCTAGAATTTTTAATTGTCTCTGTTCTTTGTGAGATAATAGTTCTCTCATAGAAAATACTCCTTGAAAATATAATGTATTATAAATAAAAAAAGATAAAAACAATTATCAGGGCTTTTTTCATATTATAACATATTTTTGGGGATTTTTAAAAATTGTTTGCAAATCTTTGGATTTTATCGTTATTTTACTAAAAAACACACAATTTGGGAAATATTTTGTCCGAAAAGTTTTATATTAGACTTCCTGCGAAACAAAATATGATACAATAAAACTATGAATTATGAATCAAGT
>JAQDPW010000043.1 GCA_027659245.1 Streptococcaceae bacterium AM104-57 | reverse complement strand
GCGTTTTATTGTGGGAAGATTTACTTGATTTTCTGCTGAAATTTAGTTTTTGCCCAGCCTCTTTTTACTTGGTATTTCTTTTTAATGAAAAGTGGTCTGGCACTGGATCTTTACCCGTTTTAGACCAAGGATGGCAACGTAATATCCTAGCCAGTCCCATAAGGACTCCCTTGAGGCCATGTTTTTCAATAGCCTCAATCATGTAATTTGAACAAGTGGGCTCAAATCTGCAAGAGGGTGGAAAGGTTGGGGAGATAAAACGTTGGTAAAAGCGCACAGGCGCTATTAAAATTCGTTTCATTATTTCTTGGTTACAGCCATGGTGTGTAGTTGGCTGATTTCTTTTTTATTGAGAAGACGTGATTCTCCTGGACGGAGACCTGTCAAGTCTAGATGACCAAAACGAGTTCGAGAAAGTTTATCTACTTGGAGACCAACAGCTTCAAACATCTTTTTAACCTGGTGATTGCGTCCCTCATGGATTGTCAACTGTACAACTGAACGGTTTTTAACTGGATCTACTTTAAGAATCTCATAAACAGCCGGCTTGGTCTTCTTGCCTTCAATCTCAACTCCACGAGTCAAAGGACGAAGATTTTCCTTGTTAGCCACACCTTTAACACGCGCCACATAGACCTTGTCAATCTCATTACGTGGGTGAATCATCTCATCTGTAAAGTCACCATCATTGGTCAAAATCAAGACTCCTGATGTATCCCAGTCCAAACGTCCCACAGGGTAGATGCGCTCTTTGACATTAGGCAAGAGGTCGACAACCGTCTTGCGACCCTTGTCATCTGTCACACTGGAAATGACACCGCGAGGTTTATTGAGCAGATAGTAGACCTTTTCTTCGTTGTAGATAGGTTGACCTTCCACTTCGACCTTGTCGCCTGACTTGATGGTCGTTGCTAGTTCACGCACCACTTGGCCATTGACCGTCACCAAGCCTTGCTTGATCAACTCCTCTGCTTTTCTCCTACTGGCCACTCCTGCGTGGGCAATATATTTATTGATTCTCATCTTCTTCTATCCTTTCACCAAATAATTGGCTTTCTTGGGCTTGAATGTCAAGCTCATCAATCACTGGTAATTCTTCCAAATGATTAATACCCATGTAATCTAGGAAATAATCCGTAGTTACATAGAGATTAGGGCGTCCAAGTACCTCTTTTTTCCCGTCTTCCTTTATCAGATCAAAAGCCTGCAACTTAGCTAGAGCTCCGCTAGAATTGACACCACGGATGGCATCGATTTCTATCCGTGTGATAGGCTGCTTGTAGGCAATGATGGACAAGGTTTCTAGCGCAGCTCGAGATAGACTCTGGTTGATGGGCGCCTTAGAATATTCTTGCAAAATAGCTGCGAATTGAGGCTTGGTCACCAATCTGTAGGCACCACCTGTCTCAATCAGGGCCAGACTAGAATCCTGGTCTTGTTCATACTTTTTGGCTAATTTTTCTAGACTCTGCTGAATACCTGTTGGAGGTAGCGATAAGAGTTCTGCCAACTGACGAGCCCTAATCCCATCTTCACCTGACACAAACAGGAGTGCTTCTATTTCTGCTAAAGTACTCATATTTCCTCTCTATCAAGCCTGAATTTGTTCTACTTGATTTTCTTCTTTCTTTTTCATGAGATAGATGTCTCCGAAACTCTCTTCCTGGATCAAGAAAATTTCTTGGGTTTTCATCAACTCCAAGGTCGCTAAAAAGAGCGTGATGACCTCTTGTAAATCCTTGGTTTCTTTAAACAAATCCTGCAAGCATAGTTGTTGACCTTCAACCAAGGCTTCTCGAACGATGACCATCATATCCTCAATCTTGTACTCATCTCGTAAAATGGTTGTGTGACTTTGCGAGAATTCTTCTTTTTTCTTAGCTAACAAAGTTGAAAAGGCTAAGAAAAGGTCGATTGTTGTCTTATCGTGCACAAGTTCTGCATCCTCGTATATCAACTCTGTCGGAGCTTTTGAGTAATATTGAGCTCGTTCTTGGTGCTTGACTTCCAACTGCTCTCCCAAAAGTTTAAACTTGCGGTATTCTTCAATCTGAGAAAGGAGGTCCTGTTCAAGATCATCTTCTAAATCTGTCACTTCTGCAACCTTTGGCAAGAGCTTGCGACTCTTGATCAGCATGAGTTGACTAGCCATCACCATATATTCACCTGCCACTTCCAAACGCATAGCTTGTAAGGTTGATATGTAGGCTAGATACTGCTCAATAACCTCTGTAATAGGCACATCATAGATATCCATCTGGTACTTGGAAACCAAGTGTAATAGAAGATCTAGAGGCCCTTCAAAATCTTTTAATTTAATATCCATTATCTGTATTTTTCTAAGGTCATGACTGTCTTTAATCCCAATTTTTTGGCGATTTCATACAAGTCAACCTTCTCTTCAATTTGTCTAAGTATAAACTGTTCTCTCAATCCTTGAGCGGATAAGTCTGAAAAACCTTTTTCCTTTAGAAAGGCTTCTAACTGACGAAAGGCCCATTGACGAGAGTATGGCTTACCAGTTTTTTCAAAGAGGTAGGTCTGCCCCATCAAGGGTTCTAACTCCCCAAGCAAGTTTGTGGGAAGGCTCAAGATTCTTTGTTGGGAAGCCTTCTTGATTCTCAAAACTTGAAAATCCAGATTGATATCCGCAACCTTTAGAGTTAAAATCTCGCTTGGCAAGAGTCCCATTTCCAAGATGAGGAGCGCCAGTAAGCGTCCCTCTGGAAAGTCGCTTTCCTGCCAAAAGGATTCTAGGTCCAAAAGCTCAGGTTTTGCTTGTTGCTGCTCGGCCTGTTTAAGCAATTCTATGCGATAAAAGGTCTTGAGTTCCCCTTTTTGATAGAGAAAGTAGAGAAACTGGTTACAAGCAGAAACTTTACGTTTTTGAGCACTAATCTTCAAACTTGACAGTTGAGCTTGATAAATCTTGAGATTAGTCTCAGAAATTTGCTCTCCTATCATATCTAAAAATTGCTCTAAATCATACTTGTAAGACTGCTTGGAATTACTGGACAAGCCTTGTTTTTCATCTAAAAATGCGATTATCCATTCTCTCATTTGCTTCGAATCTCATATTCCTTACTAAAGTCATGCAAGAGGGCATTGACAGCCTTAAGGATTGATTTCCGTGTGATAATCCCTTGGAAAATCCCCTCTGCATCCACAACTGGTAAGAAGGACTCATCTACTAACTTATGCAAAACATCCGTGAGGCGATAGTCTGGCTCCACAACTGCTACATCCTTTTTGGTCATATGTACGATATCCGTATCTGCCATAGCTTCCTGACTCAAGCCCTGCTCCATCTGGTAGGCCAGAATGTCTCTAAGTCCAATGGTCCCGACAAATTCTTTCTCATCAGTCACTACTGGCACTCTGGTATAGGTCATCTGGCTAAGGAGGAGAATTGCATGATCTGCATTGTGGCTATCAATGAGTACAGCCAAATTTTCAGCAGGTGTCAAAAAGGTTTCCTCTTGCTCCAGTAAAAACTGTTCAAACTCCTTGGCAATCATCGAGCAAACTCCTTGGATAAGCCTGGATAGACCTCATGGTTACGTGTCAAAAAGTCCACTTTAAAGTAGCTATCATCAATCTCTACACGGGCATAGAGGCATTCTCTGATAGTCCCACGTGGCTGACTGATAGAACCAGGGTTTAGAAAGAGGGTCTTTCCTTCCATCCAAGCGTTTGGAACATGCAAGTGCCCATAAAGACAGATATCTGCATCTTCTTCCTGAGCCCAGAAATCTAGTTTCTGGAAATTAAAGTTAATATCAAACAAATGTCCATGGGTCTGGATGATCTTGGTAGAGCCTAGTTGAGTCACCAAGCGTTCTGGATAATCTGAATAAAAGTCCATGTTTCCTCTGACTACTTGGATTCCTTCCCAGAGTGGTGAGTCTGGGCGAAGTTCCGAGTCACCATCGTGAAAAATGGCATCAACTTTCCCAAGATAGCGGTCACGGATTTCTTCTACAATCAAGCTATCTCCGTGGGAGTCACTCATTACAATGATGGTTTGCTTTGCCATGATGGAAATACCTCCAAAAGTTTCTTAACGGCTAAGGCACGGTGGGATTGACTATTTTTTTCTTCAAGGGTTAATTCAGCTGATGACTTGCCTGTTTCTCCTACTAGGAAAAGAGGATCATAGCCAAAACCATTTTCACCCTTAGGTTCAAAGTTAATGTAGCCTGGCCAATCAGCTTCGACCACCAAGCTTTCCTTACCTGGGCTAGCTACGACCAGGGTGGTGTGGAATTGTGCCGAACGGTCCTTGAGTTCAAAGACCATGGCTAATTCGTGCAAGAGTTTAGCATTATTTTCTTGGTCGGTAGCCCCTACTCCTGCAAATCGAGCTGACCAGACACCTGGTAATCCACCGAGGACATCGACTTTAAGACCAGAGTCATCAGCTAAAACCATCTTGCCTGTTAATTTAGAAATAGTTTCTGCCTTAAGGCGGGCATTTTCTTCAAAGGTCATACCTGTTTCTGCTACTTCAGGCAGGTCAGGATAGTCATTAAGGTTCTCCACATCATAACCAAGTTTGTCAAAAATAGCTCGAAATTCCTTGGTCTTACCTTCGTTACGAGTCGCAATCAACAGGGTTTCTCTGACCTTGTTAGTCTCAAAGAAATCTTGGACATTGACCCCTTCTTTAGGCAATTCCACATACAAGAGTTGCCCATTTTCAACTAAGAGCAAAGCCCCTTGACGTTGAATGACTTCCAGATTTCGTCCCATTTCTTGGTTAAGTATATCTACCACAAATGACAATAAACGATAGGCAGAACCGTAGCGTAAAACGGTGACTGAAAGTGGAAAGCCTCGCTCATCAACTCCAAATATTTTGGCGAATTGGAACAGAGGAAAGCTTAACTCATCATCCGTCAAAGTCCGAATGCCACCAAAAACACTGTAGGACCCGACATACCAGTCCTGGTCGTCCTTGTATTCATAAATTTTATTTGTCATAATGTTACATGCTCCACATGAATCTCTTTTTCCAGCCATTCTGCACCAATCTGGGCAAAACTCTGACTATTTGCTGTTGTGTAAAAACGGTGTTGTAGCGGGCCTGCATCACGGCTACGATTGATTTCAAAATAATTGAGCAAGACTGAGATATCCCGCACGCACTCGGCTCCACTATCAATGAGTTTTACATCTGGTCCCATCACATTTTGGATGATGGGACGAAGAAGCGGATAATGGGTACACCCCAAAATCAGGCTATCCACCTTTCCAACCAAGGGACGCAGGGTTTCATAAACCACTTTCTTAGTTACACTGGTTGATAAGGCACCAGACTCGACCAAGGGGGCAAATTTGGGACAAGCCAAACTCTCCACCTGCAAATCTGGATCTAAGTCATGAATCTTTTGGCGATAAATATCTGATTTTACCGTCATTGGAGTTCCAATGACCCCGATTTTCCCACCTTGGCTAGACTTAATGGCTGCCGAAGCTCCTGGCAAAATCACACCCAAGACAGGAATGTCTAGTTGAGCCTTGATTTCTTCCCAGACGACTGCCGTTGCCGTATTGCAAGCAATGACAATCATTTTGACATCCTTGGTCAAGAGAAAGTTGACCAACTGCCAAGTATATTCACGAATTTGCTCAGCAGGACGGGGCCCGTAAGGCGCCCGTGCCGAATCTCCAATATAGACGATTTCTTCATGGGGAAGCTGGCGCATGAGCTCGCGCACAACCGTCAAGCCCCCGACACCCGAATCCAAAAAACCAATTGGTCGATTATCCATACAGTCTTCTTTCTAGTACTTTTTCTGATTGATAGTTCATTATGATTACATCTCTTAGTGAAAGTGCTGACAGACTGGCATATTTCCAACTGTCTCCCTCTTAATCATAATCAAATATCAATAGAATGCAAGGAAAAAGTCTTATCCTTAAATATTAAGTCCAATATAGTGAGAAGTCTGGAACTTTCATCCCAGACTTTTCCTATTTATTTCTTTTTATTGTTAGCAAGGGCTGCTTTTTGTTGGCGAATGATTTGGTGGTAAACTTGTTGTACTTTAGCTTCGCTTGGCTTTTGACCATTTGCACTCAACAGAGTACGAACTGCTTCTGCATTCAAACGTGGGTTATCCGCAAATTCTTTTTCGATTTGCTTGCGCACCAAGTACATACCTCCAAGAGCTCCTCCTAGAAAAGCTAAAAGAATCAATACAATTGCTAAAATAAGGTTCATAACATTTCTCCTGTTTCTTTTTGAATCTTCTATATTATACCATAAAGTCCCTCGCCTGACTAGTTTGAGTTACGCTTTCATAGAAATGGATTCTAGCCAAAAAAGAGCTCTTCTATTCCTTAGAAGAAGGCTCTTTCTTGATCTTAATTTACATAAATCGCTAGCGTTTGGTATGGTTTAAGAATTACTTTTTCAGCAAGTTCCACATTCTCATAATTTGACAAGAGCACGCGCCCTGTTTGGTATTCTGCTGGAATCTCCACTTCAGCTTCGTTTCCATAGAAATGATTGACTCCTGACCAGAATGGTGACACATCGGTGATTGTGTTGTAGATAGGCTGACCATCTTGGCTGACTTGTGCTACTCCATCAACGATTTTCTGCCCTAGCCATTCCCAATGCACGCCTTCAAGAACATTACGGAAACCGAGGATCAATCCCCCAACAATCAAGGCTGGAATGATCGGTGTAAAGATTTCAGCCAGAGTTGTCATCACACGTTGAACTGGATTTTGATTACTCTTAGCAGCTGACTTAGCCGCTTCTTTAGAAACTCCTTCGATCCCAGAAACAGCTGTAAAATCATTATAAAAAATGGGCACATCATTTCCGATGATTACCTGGAATTGACCAGCGTTTGTAAAAGTCCCCTTAACTGCTGAGATGGATTCGATAGCCTTGATATCAGCTTTCTGATTATCTCCTAGAACAAACCGCATCCGTGTTGCACAGTGGGTTACTGCCGTAATATTATAGCGGATTGAATCTAGAACAGTACACTACAACTGCTAAAAATATTTCTAGAAATTAGTTTGATTTTCCTAATCTCTCTGTTCATATCTTATTTCAAACCACTATATCTTTGCCTCCGATTGCTTGTAACAAGTCTTTAGCTTCTTGTTCAAATTTTCCCATTTGAATCTCCTTATTTTTGTCAAGACTTCCTTGACTTGATAATAAAATTGTAATCGATATCAAGCTTGTCTGCAAGTTGTTTGCTGAAAATAATGGATTTTTTCTGTATATTTTGGCTACTTGTATGGTAAAATAAATACAAGAAAGTCTTGTAGGGCTCATCAATCGATTTTTTCAAAGGAAGAAATGTGAAAAAATATCAACAATTATTCAAACGAATAGAAAAAGCAATTCATGAAGAAACTGTGAATTTCCCAGTGTCTAACTTAAGGAGCTACCAAGAACTAGTTCAGACCCTAGAACTTCGCTCAAAAACGAATGTCGTGAGCCTAGATAAAATTATCATTGATAAAAAGACTTCCCAATTAACTGGCTTTCCAGAATTTCGGATGGTTTGGAAGGTCGTTCGTCAACGAGTTGTAGATGATCTGGTATCCGTACTGGACATTGACTATCTAGATATGGAGCTCATCCCTAAGCTAACCAGAGAAATTGCCGAACAGTCTATCTACTCCTATATTGAAAATGATTTGAAGTTAATCATCGACTATGCTCAAAAGGAAATTACTATTGATCATAGTAACGATAGAGATAAGATTCTCATGGATATTGGTAAAGATCCCTATGTTGTTTCCATTAAGTCAAAAGTCTATCTCCAAGACGGACGCCAATTTCAGTTCACCGAAAGCCGACACAAACTTGAGAAGTTTCGATTTGTAGATTTTGCTAAGCGAAAGTAAATAGGATAAAGCGCATAGTTATCGAGTTTTAAAATACTTGATATAGTTATTTAGTTTCAAAAAAGCACTCTAATGATTCAAAGATATTGGGGACTTCCCTTAATAAATCTGTCACTTTCTTTTTCAAGACAGCCCAAGCTTGCTCGATGGGATTCAAATCTGGTGAATACGGTGGTAGAGGTAAGAAAATCTTGGGATGAAAACTAGCATTGTCCATGACAATGACATGAGGTGTCTTCAAAGCAGGCAGGAGTTGCGTTTTGAACCACTTCACAAAGAAGTCGCTCGTCATACTTTCCTTGTAAATCATAGGAGC
>JAQDPW010000042.1 GCA_027659245.1 Streptococcaceae bacterium AM104-57 | reverse complement strand
GATATTGCTTTAGATAAGTTGAGTGTAAAAGAATATGAAGATCCCTTTAGGGATAGTGGTAAGTAATACTAAAGCTTCTTTAAGAGGCAAGTGACGAGTCAAGAGCAATAAGGCTTGAACAAAGTGAAAGGCAGCGTCTTTAGGCGCTGGCTAGTTATCTGGGCTTATAGCCCTGGTACAAACCACCCGTTTGACGGGTGGTCATGATTATGAAATTAACTTATGAGGATAAAGTTCAGAGCTATGAACTTAGGAAGCAAGGTCATAGCTTCAAGGAGCTTTCAAAAAGATTTGATGTAGATGTTTCTGGGCTAAGATACATGATGAGATTGATTGAACGTTACGGGATAAAAATAGTCAAGAAAGGTAAGAATTGTTATTATTCTCCAGAACTAAAACAAGAAATGATTGATAAAGTCTTGCTTGAAGGTCGTTCACTTAGAAGTGTCAGCCTTGATTATGCTCTCCCAAACCAAGGAATGCTTTCAAATTGGCTGGCACAATACAAGAAAAATGGGTATACTATTGTTGAGAAAACAAGAGGGAGACCATCTAAAATGGGACGTAAGCCAAAGAAAAAGCCTGAGGAATTGACAGAGTTAGAGCGTCTACAAGAAGAGCTACAATACCTAAGAGCGGAGAATGCCATTCTAAAAAAGTTGAGAGAATTCCGATTGAAGCAGGAAAAAGAGAAAGAAGAAAGACGGAAATTGTTCGAGAATTAATCGCTGATTTTTCGTTAGATATTCTTCTAAAAGCTATTAAACTCGCTCGTTCGACCTACTACTATCACGTGAAACAGCTAAACAAACCAGATAAGGACCAAGAGCTTAAAGCTGAAATTCAATCCATTTTTACCGAACACAAGGGAAATTATGGTTATCGTCGGATTCATTTAGAATTAAGAAATCGTGTTTTTTTGGTCAATCATAAAAGAGTTCAACGCTTGATGAAAGTGCTCAATTTACAAGCTAAAATTCGGCAGAAACGCAAGTATTCTTCTCATAAAGGAGACGTTGGCAAGAAAGCAGATAACCTCATTCAACGTAAATTTGAAGTCTCTAAACCAATGGAAAAGTGCTACACAGATGTGACAGAGTTTGCCATTCCATCAAGCAGTCAAAAGCTCTATTTATAGTAAAATGAACCTAAAACAGTACATAATGTGGTATAATCTTCTTATGGCATATTCAATAGATTTTCGTAAAAAAGTTCTCGCTTATTGTGAGCGAACAGGTAGTATAACAGAAGCATCACACGTTTTCCAAATCTCACGTAATACTATTTATTGCTGGTTAAAGCTAAAAGAAAAAACAGGAGAGCTAAACCATCAAGTAAAAGGAAGAAAACCAAGAAAGGTTGATAGAGATAGACTTAAAAACTATCTTACTGACAATCCAGACGCTTATTTGACTGAAATAGCTTCTGAATTTGGCTGTCATCCAACTACTATCCACTATGCTCTCAAAGCTATGGGGTACACTCGAAAAAAAAGAATCACACCTACTATGAACAAGACCCAGAAAAAGTAGCTTTATTTCTTAAAAAATTTAATAGTTTAAAGCATCTAGCACCTGTTTATATTGATGAAACAGGATTCGATACTTATTTTTATCGAGAATATGGTCGCTCATTAAAAGGTCAGTTAATAAGAGGTAAAATATCTGGAAGAAGATATCAGAGGATTTCTTTGGTTGCAGGGCTAACAAATGGTGAGTTAATCGCTCCAATGACTTACGAAGAGACGATGACGAGCGACTTTTTTGAAGCTTGGTTTCAGAAGTTTCTCTTACCAACCTTAAACAAACAATCAGTTATTATTATGGATAATGCAAGATTCCATAGAATGGGTGAGCTAGAGCTCTTATGTGAAGAATTTGGGCATAAACTTTTACCACTTCCTCCCTACTCACCTGAGTACAATCCTATTGAGAAAACATGGGCTCATATCAAAAAGCACCTCAAAAAGGTATTGCCAAGTTGCAATACTTTTTTCGAGGCTCTTTTGTCTTATTCTTGTTTCAATTGACTATAAATTCCTATTTGATTTTGTTGTGTTATCATTATAGTTTTTTCTTTTTGAAATGTAGTATTGTGCACCTGATCTGTGAGTTTTCTTTGTCTATTTTTTATTTGGCTATTCATAGTGATACATGATAGAAGAAGCTTCCCATTTTCTTCTATTTTTTTGTTATACTCATTTTATCAATAGAAATGGAGTCAAATAAAATGATTGAACAGATTTATGAACAATATCTTGATTTTTATGATGTTATTGAAAAGGAATATAGTTATTTAGTAGATAATGATTTAGAATGGGAAGTTTTTCATCTTCGATTTTTACTCTATTATTTAGTTCGGTACAAGCTTGATATTATGCATCCTTTATTTTCTTACCACTATAGAGCTTGCTACCGTTTGTATATTGAACAGTTATTGATTTCAAGTGACTATGTTGGGAGATAATTTATAATTTCCATATTTCCGAACGATTTTATAGTTTTTTCTTTTCAAAATATAAATTTACAATATTTTTTTAATATTAATTTTCTAATTTTCTCTAATTCCCTAATGTTTCTGGTCTTTGGTCTTGAAAAAATAGAGAATCTTTATTATAATAAATTGTAAGATATAATTGCAGGTGAGATTCCTGCCATGTATGTGAGAAAGGAAGAGCCTGAGGGCTCAGACAAGATTATGACTTCAGTTGTTGTTGTAGGTACCCAATGGGGTGATGAAGGTAAAGGGAAGATTACAGACTTCCTTTCAGCGAATGCAGAAGTGATTGCGCGTTACCAAGGTGGTGATAATGCAGGGCACACGATTGTGATTGATGGTAAGAAATTTAAGTTGCACTTGATTCCATCTGGGATTTTCTTTCCTGAAAAAATCTCTGTTATTGGGAACGGTATGGTTGTAAATCCTAAATCTCTTGTAAAAGAGTTGAGCTATCTTCATGAGGAAGGTGTAACAACTGATAATTTGCGTATTTCTGATCGTGCGCATGTTATTTTGCCTTATCATATCGAGTTGGATCGCTTGCAAGAAGAAGCTAAGGGTGACAATAAGATTGGTACTACAATTAAAGGAATTGGTCCAGCTTATATGGACAAGGCTGCTCGTGTTGGGATTCGTATCGCAGATCTTTTGGATAAAGATATTTTCCGTGAGCGTTTAGAACGTAACCTTGCTGAAAAGAATCGTCTTTTTGAAAAATTGTATGACAGTAAAGCGATTGCTTTCGATGATATTTTTGAAGAGTATTACGAATATGGTCAACAAATCAAGAAGTATGTGACAGACACATCTGTTATCTTGAATGATGCGCTTGATAATGGTAAACGTGTGCTTTTTGAAGGTGCACAAGGTGTTATGCTAGATATCGACCAAGGTACTTATCCATTTGTTACGTCATCAAACCCTGTTGCTGGTGGTGTGACGATCGGTTCAGGTGTTGGTCCAAGCAAGATTGACAAGGTTGTAGGTGTATGTAAAGCTTATACAAGTCGTGTTGGTGATGGTCCATTCCCAACTGAGTTGTTTGATGAAGTGGGAGAACGCATTCGTGAAGTAGGTCATGAGTATGGTACAACTACAGGTCGTCCACGTCGTGTAGGTTGGTTTGACTCAGTTGTGATGCGTCATAGTCGCCGTGTTTCTGGAATTACGAATCTTTCTTTGAACTCTATCGATGTTTTGAGTGGTTTGGATACAGTTAAAATCTGTGTAGCTTATGATCTGGATGGTCAACGTATTGACTACTATCCAGCTAGTCTTGAACAATTGAAACGTTGTAAACCTATTTATGAAGAATTACCTGGTTGGTCAGAAGATATCACTGGAGTACGTACTTTGGAAGATCTTCCTGAAAATGCACGTAACTATGTTCGTCGTGTTAGCGAATTGGTTGGCGTTCGTATTTCTACTTTCTCAGTAGGTCCTGGTCGTGAACAAACAAATATTTTAGAAAGTGTTTGGTCCTAAGAGATTTTTAAGATTTGTTTAAGATAGGTCGGGTATACTATAGACAGTTACAAGAAGACCTCCTAACTTGTTGTAACAAATATCCTAAACTTTTCTTTTTCATAATAATCTCCCTATAGAGTCACCGCATTCGGTGGCTTTTTTTATGTTGTGAAACATGGTATAATGATGAGATTGATGATAGTCATTGAAAATTAAAGAGTAAACTAGTAAATTAGTTATGAATCGATAAAAATATTATTTTGAAGTTGCAGGTGTTAGTATTACATTAATGCTAAGGGACCTCTGATATATTTGGAAGAGATTTTAAAAGATAATAAGCAGGAAAAGAGAGACGTTATGGATTATACAGTTGAAGAAAAAGAAGCATTTATGAGAGAGGCCCTGAAGGAGGCTGAGATTGCTCTTGAACACGATGAAATTCCAATTGGTTGTGTGATTGTCAAGGACGGAGAAATCATTGGCCGTGGGCATAATGCGCGTGAGGAACTGCAGCGAGCGGTTATGCATGCGGAGATTATGGCCATAGAGAATACGAACCTGAGTGAGGAGAGCTGGCGCTTGCTGGATTGTACGCTTTTTGTGACCATTGAGCCTTGTGTCATGTGTAGTGGGGCGATTGGACTCGCCCGTATTCCAAACGTGGTCTATGGGGCTAAAAACCAGAAATTTGGCGCTGCTGGGAGTTTGTACGATATCTTGACAGATGAGCGTCTCAATCATCGTGTGGAGGTTGAAACGGGAATTTTGGAAGATGAATGCGCAGCTATTATGCAGGACTTTTTTAGAAATAGACGGAAAAAATAATTTTGCTTTTAAAATGAATAGGAATGTGATATAATAAATAGTGGAGCAACAGTTCTGCGTGAAGCGGGTCAGGGGAGGAATCCAGCAGCCCTAAGCGATTTGAATTGTGTGCTCTTTTTTCGTGCTTTTTTCGAATAAATAAGATAAAATAGCCTAGAATAAATGATGATAGAAAAGAGAAGAATATGAAAATTCGTGGTTTTGAATTGGTTTCTACTTTTACAGATGAGAGTTTGCTACCAAAGCGTGAGACAGCGCATGCGGCTGGTTACGACTTAAAGGTTGCTGTGCGTACAGTTATTGCGCCAGGAGAGATTGTCTTGGTTCCGACAGGAGTTAAGGCTTATATGCAACCGACTGAGGTTCTTTACCTTTATGACCGTTCTTCAAACCCTCGTAAGAAGGGTTTGGTCTTGATTAACTCGGTTGGGGTCATTGATGGGGATTATTATGGCAATCCTGGGAATGAAGGGCATATTTTTGCTCAGATGAAGAATATTACAGATCAAGAAGTTGTTCTTGAAGTTGGAGAACGTGTTGTCCAGGCTGTCTTTGCTCCTTTCTTAATTGCAGATGGAGATGCGGCAGACGGCGTGCGGACTGGTGGATTTGGATCGACCGGGCACTAGAATGAAGATTATCTTTGTACGTCACGGGGAGCCAGATTATAGTATGCTTGATAAACTTGAAAATCCGCGACTCTATAGTGGTTTTGGTCGTGATTTAGCACCATTGACAGGAAAAGGTCGCAGTCTGGCAAAAGAAATTGCTAAAACTGCATGTTTTGGAAAGGCAGAGATTATTATTTCATCGTCTGTGACGAGGGCTTTAGAAACAGCCCATTATATAGCGGTTGAAACAGGATTGGACTTATTTGTGGAGCCGTTTTTTCATGAGTGGCGTCCAGACTTAGATGGTACTAACTCTGATTTAACTAGTGTATTGGTAGCTCATGAATATTATCTAAAACATCAAGGAGGTTTATCTGAAGATTCTCCTTATCGCTATGAAACTGATCTAGAGATGCGTCATCGTTTTTTAAGTGCTTTGGAAAAATATAAAAATTATAAAACTATTATCATTGTAACTCACGGAATGCTCATGCGCCAATTTGTACCAGACGAGAAGATTGATTTTTGCCAAGTGATTGAATGTGAGATAGAGATATAGAAAGAGGTTTATTATCGCAAAGAAAAAGGCGACATTTGTGTGTCAAAATTGTGAATATAATTCCCCCAAGTATTTAGGGCGCTGTCCAAACTGTGGGTCTTGGTCTTCTTTTGTTGAGGAGGTTGAGGTTGCCGAGGTCAAGAATGCGCGTGTGTCCTTGACAGGTGAGAAAACCAAGCCCATGAAACTGGCTGAGGTGACTTCTATAAACGTCAATCGAACCAAGACGGAGATGGAGGAATTCAACCGTGTACTTGGAGGTGGAGTGGTACCAGGAAGTCTCGTACTCATAGGTGGGGATCCTGGAATTGGGAAATCAACCCTTCTCCTACAAGTTTCAACCCAGCTGTCTCAAGTGGGAACTGCTCTCTATGTCAGTGGGGAGGAGTCTGCCCAGCAGATTAAGCTACGAGCAGAGCGCTTGGGAGATATTGATAGCGAGTTTTATCTCTATGCCGAGACCAATATGCAGAGTGTTCGAGCAGAGGTGGAGCGCATCCAGCCAGACTTCCTCATTATTGACTCTATCCAGACCATTATGTCTCCTGAGATTTCAGGGGTGCAGGGGTCTGTTTCTCAGGTACGTGAGGTGACAGCTGAACTTATGCAGCTGGCCAAAACTAATAACATTGCCATCTTTATCGTCGGCCATGTGACCAAGGAAGGAACCTTGGCAGGTCCGCGTATGTTGGAGCATATGGTGGATACGGTACTTTACTTTGAAGGGGAGCGTCACCATACCTTCCGTATTCTGAGAGCGGTCAAAAACCGTTTTGGTTCAACAAATGAGATTGGGATTTTTGAGATGCAGTCAGGTGGCTTGGTTGAGGTCCTCAATCCGAGTCAAGTTTTCTTAGAAGAGCGTTTAGATGGAGCGACTGGTTCGTCAATCGTTGTGACCATGGAAGGGACGCGTCCTATTCTTGCAGAAGTGCAGGCCTTGGTGACACCGACCATGTTTGGAAATGCCAAGCGTACTACGACAGGACTTGACTTCAATCGTGCTAGCTTGATTATGGCTGTTTTGGAGAAACGGGCAGGATTGCTTCTCCAAAATCAGGATGCTTATCTCAAATCTGCTGGTGGTGTAAAATTGGATGAGCCTGCTATTGACTTGGCAGTTGCAGTTGCCATTGCTTCGAGTTACAAGGACAAGCCAACTAATCCTCAGGAATGTTTTGTAGGAGAGTTGGGCTTGACGGGTGAGATTCGGCGCGTAAATCGTATCGAGCAACGCATCAATGAAGCTGCGAAGCTTGGATTTACAAAAATCTATGTACCAAAAAATTCCCTAACAGGTATAAAGCCACCTAAGGAAATTCAGGTGATCGGAGTAACAACTATCGGAGAAGTCTTGAAAAAAGTATTTGCCTAATAGTCTTACTCAGTTTTAGATTGCAAAATATTTTATTGTTAACATTTATTAAAAACAAGGAGGAATTTCTGATGAAATTTTCTATGGATAGTCAAATGCAATTTCCTTTGGTAGAGTTGTCACTCAATCAAGGAGAAACCGTCTATATCCAGCGAGGTAGTATGGTTTACCACACGCCTAACGTAAGTCTCAATACCAAGCTCAATGCTAGCGGTTCAGGTTTGGGACGTTTTGTTAAAGCTGTAGGACGTTCAATGGTTTCTGGTGAAAGCACCTTCATTACTCAAGCTGTAGCAGAGTCTGATAACGGGAATCTTGCTCTAGCACCAGATACTCCTGGGCAAGTAATTGCTCTTGAACTAGGTGAAAAACAATACCGACTGAATGATGGGGCCTTTCTAGCTCTTGATGGTACAGCTTCCTATACTATGGAGAGTCAGTCTATTGGTAAAGCCCTGTTCGGAGGGCAAGGCGGCCTCTTTGTGATGACTACCCAAGGTCAGGGAACTCTTTTGGCCAATGCTTTTGGCTCTATTAAGAAAATTGAGCTACAAAACCAAGAAATAACCATTGACAATGCCCATGTGGTGGCTTGGAGCCAGTCTTTGGACTATAACATCCACTTAGAAAATGGCTTCTGGCAGTCTATTGGTACGGGTGAAGGAGTGGTTAACACCTTCCGAGGTACTGGTGAAGTCTATGTACAAAGTCTCAATCTTCAGAGCTTTGCAGGTTCACTCAATAAGTATATCCAAAAAGGATCATAAACATAAAACTAGGACAGAAGCCCAAGCTAGAAGCTGGATGTCTCTGTCCCAGTTTTTGTATATGAAGGTTGACAACTGACAAGACAAAGAAAAGATGGTAAGATAGGAGATAAATAATTTGGTGTTCAAATTATCTGGTAGACTAGAAAGTGAGTTGTCATGTCCTATTTTGAAAATTTTTTAAAAGCCAATCAAGCCTATGTAGAACTGCATGGAGATCTTCATTTATCAATCAAACCAAAGACCAAGGTTGCAATCGTAACTTGTATGGACTCGCGTTTACACGTTGCGCCAGCTCTTGGGTTGGCTCTGGGAGATGCTCATATTTTGCGGAATGCGGGTGGTCGAGTGACAGATGATATGATTCGCTCGCTTGTGATTTCCCAGCAACAAATGGGAACAAGGGAAATTGTGGTGCTCCATCATACAGACTGTGGTGCACAGACATTTGAAAATGGTCCTTTTCAGGAGTATTTGAAAAAAGAACTAGGAGTGGATGTTTCTGACAAGGACTTTTTGCCTTTTCAAGACATTGATGAAAGTGTTCGTGAGGATATGAGATTGCTACAGGAATCTCCTCTAATCCCAGATGATGTTGTTATTTCAGGTGCGGTTTACGATGTGGATACAGGAAGGATGAGAGAAGTATACTAACTTTTCATTTGTGAGTTCCTATCTTCCTATGAGATAGAATGTCTAAGTTGTCACATTTCATACTCAATTATTTTCAAAAAGCAACCTTGTCCATTGTCTGCTGACAGTGGACTTTAAA
>JAQDPW010000041.1 GCA_027659245.1 Streptococcaceae bacterium AM104-57 | reverse complement strand
GCAATACAGAACTAAATCCTTCGGATAAATTAATTGTCTAACTTTTTGGGGTCAGTACAAAATGCTCGTTTTTTTGATAGTTAGAAGTGGGTTTTTGCCCAGCCTCATGATAATATAGAGGCGGTAGACGGATTTGAACCGACGATCAAGCTTTTGCAGAGCCGTGCCTTACCACTTGGCTATACCGCCTTAACTTTTATTATTATTATACCTTTTAAATTAAATCTCGTCAATAGTTTCTTTTCTGAAAATGTAAGTTATCCTGCTTTCCTGATTTCAAAAGGCATGCGACAAAATATTCTGAAAATTCGTTTACTTTTGAAAGGGAGTGTGGTATAATTAACAGTATCTCATTAATTTTAATAGAGGAGTTAACTAAACATGAAAAAAGGTCGGATTTTTGCGGTAGCAGGGGTTGCCCTACTCGCAACAGGCGTTCTCGCAGCTTGTGGCTCTTCAAAATCATCAAATGCTGAAGCGCCAAAAGCCTATGGTTATATTTATACTGCTGACCCAGAAACATTGGACTACCTTATCTCTGGGAAACAAAGTACAAAAGTTGCCACTTCAAATGGTATCGACGGACTCTTTACAAATGACAAGTATGGAAACCTTACTCCTGCAGTTGCTGAAGATTGGTCAGTATCTCAAGATGGATTGACATACACTTATAAGATTCGTAAAGGTGTAAAATGGCTCACATCTGATGGTGAAGAATATGCAGAAGTAACTGCAAATGACTTTGTTACAGGTTTGAAACACGCAGCCGACAATAAATCAGCCGCTCTTTACCTAGCACAAAATTCTGTTAAAGGATTGGCTGACTACTTGTCAGGAAACAATACAGATTTCTCTGCAGTAGGTGTTAAAGCAGTTGATGATTACACTCTTCAATATACATTGAACCAACCAGAACCATACTGGAACTCTAAATTGTCTTACGGAATTTTCTGGCCTTTGAACGCAGAGTTTGAAAAATCAAAAGGAAAAGACTTTGGTAAGGCGACAGATCCAACATCATTGCTTTACAATGGTCCGTTCTTGCTTAAAGGATTGACAGCTAAGTCTTCTATCGAGTTTGCGAAGAATGAACAGTATTGGGATAAAGATAATGTTCACATCGATACTGTAACACTTTCTTATTATGATGGTTCAGACCAAGAGTCACTTGAGCGTAACTTTACAAATGGTGCATACAGTTATGCCCGTCTCTTCCCTACTAGCTCAAACTATTCTAAGGTAGCAGAAACATATAAAGACAATATCTACTATAATCCGCAGGGATCTGGTGTTGCTGGTTTAGGTATTAACATTGATCGTCAAAGCTATAAGTACACATCAAAAACAACTGACGAAGAAAAAACATCTACTAAGAAAGCTCTTCTTAACAAGGACTTCCGTCAAGCTTTGAACTTTGCTTTTGATCGTACTGCCTATTCAGCTCAGCTAAATGGTAAGGATGGAGCAGCACTTGCTGTTCGTAACCTTTTTGTAAAACCAGACTTCGTTTCTGCAGGTGAAAAAACATTTGGCGACTTAGTTACTGAGAAGGTCGTTTCTTATGGTGATGAATGGAAAGATGTAAACTTTGCAGATGCTCAAGATGGACTTTACAATGCAGACAAAGCGAAAGCAGAATTAGCTAAAGCTAAAAAAGACCTTGAAGCAGATGGCGTAAAATTCCCAATCCACTTGGATATTCCAGTTGACCAAACTGCTAAGAACTACATTGCGCGTATTCAGTCATTCAAACAATCTGTTGAGACGGCTTTGGGCACAGACAATGTAGTTATCGATATCCAACAAATCACTACGGATGAATTACACAATATCACATACTACGCTGCTAGTGCGGCAGCAGAAGATTGGGACCTTTCAGGTGCTGTTGGATGGAATCCAGACTATGATGATCCATCGACTTACCTTGATATCTTGAAATCAACTAATAGTGAAACAACTAAGACCTACATGGGCTATGATAATCCATCAAACCCAGCAGTTACTCAAGTTGGCCTAAAAGACTATGACAAATTAGTTGATGATGCAGCTAGTGAAACAAGTGACCTTAACAAACGTTATGAGAAATATGCAGCAGCTCAAGCTTGGTTGACAGATAGCTCACTCTTCCTTCCAGCTATGTCGTCTACTGGTGCTGCTCCAGTTATTTCACGCGTAGTACCATTCTCAGAATCTTATACTCAATCAGGTGATAAAGGCTCAGATGTTTACTTCAAATATCTTCAATTGCAAGCTAACACTGTAACAACCAAAGAGTACAAAGAAGCTCGTGAAAAATGGCTCAAAGAAAAAGCTGAATCAAACGAAAAAGCTCAAAAAGAATTAGCGAGTCATGTGAAATAAATAATGCTCATCAGAACTTTCTCTCCTAAAGGAGAAGGTTCTTTTGGGATTTTAAAGGAAATAATATGAAAAAATATGTTTTTATGCGTATCTTGCGGTCGTTGGTTTCTATTTTCTTAGTAACGACCTTGATTTACACAATCATCTATACGATGGTTCCACGGAAGTTGATCTTCAAACAAGATACTAACTACAATAAAATTGCAACGACAGCTGATAAACGTGATAACTATGAAAATACCGTCTTTGAACGTATGGGTTATATCGAATATTACGATACGAAAGAGTTGCAGGAAAAAGCTAGTAGCATTGACTCTTCTGTTACAGTAGATGCAAATGATACAAATAAAGCAATCTATGAAAAATATATCCAACAACTGGGTAATGGTTGGACTCTAGGTGAGTTTACAGAGAGTGGACAATTCTACGCTACACGTGAAATTCCTATTTTTGAGCGTGTGTTCAAATTCTATGCAAACTTGCTTGATATTGACCATACAAACAAGATTCAAGACCCTGAGAATCCTAACTTAGAGCGTTATTTGCGCTTTGAGAATGACCCTGCGATCGGTTGGTCTCTTGTGGGTTCAGGTACTAAACATAAATACCTCTTGTACTTCAATAGTCAGTTCCCATTTGTTCACCAAAACTTTGTCAACTTGAATCTAGGAGATTCTTATCCAACTTATGCCAATACTCCTGTTCTTCAAGTTATTACACAAGGACAAGGACAAACGAAGACTTCTGAAGTTCAATTCCCAACTGGTAAGAAAACATCATCAGTAAACATTTACTCAAGAACTTATAAATCTCCGAGTCAAGCTGATGCTCGTGAAGTAGCCAACTACGGTAAAGATGATCCATATACAGCTACTGAAAGCAACTATCAGTACCCATCTATGATTGCAAGTTCTGCTATTACTGGTTTGATCGGTCTTGCGATTTCATATGCGATTGCGATTCCTCTTGGTTCAGCAATGGCTCGTTTCAAAAACACTTGGATCGATAGTTTCTCTACAGGGACTCTAACTTTCTTGTTGGCTCTTCCAACGATTGCCCTAGTCTATATTATTCGTTTGATTGGTTCTTCTATCGGCTTCCCAGATTCATTCCCAATCTTGGGTGCTGGTGATTGGCGTTCTTATGTCCTTCCAGCAGTGATTCTGGGCTTGCTAGGAGCACCTACTATGGCAATTTGGATTCGCCGTTATATGATTGACTTGCAATCACAAGATTTCGTTCGTTTTGCTCGTGCTAAAGGTTTGTCTGAGAAAGAAATTTCTGATAAGCACATCTTTAAAAATGCTATGGTACCACTCGTTTCTGGTATCCCAGGTTCTATCATTGGTGTTATTGGTGGAGCAACTCTTACTGAAACAGTCTTCGCCTTCCCAGGTATGGGTAAAATGTTGATCGACTCTGTAAAAGCTTCAAACAATAATATGGTAGTTGGTCTTGTCTTTATCTTCACTTGTGTTTCAATCTTCTCAAACCTTATTGGAGATATTTGGATGACCATTATTGACCCACGTATTAAATTGACAGAGAAAGGAGGCAAATAATGTCTACAATTAGTAACGAAAAATTTCAGTTTGTAAAACGTGATGATTATGCCTCTGAAGCAATTGATGCTCCTGCCTACTCATACTGGGGTTCTGTCTTTAGACAGTTTTTGAAGAAGAAATCAACAGTAATCATGCTAGGTATTTTGATTGCAGTTGTTTTGATGAGTTTCATTTATCCAATGTTCTCTGATTTTGACTTCAATGATGTAAGTAAGGTAAATGATTTTAGCGCTCGTTACATTAAACCAAATGCTGAGCATTGGTTCGGAACAGACAGTAATGGTAAATCTCTCTTTGATGGTGTCTGGTTTGGAGCTCGTAACTCTATCTTGATTTCTGTCATTGCGACCTTTGTCAACCTTTTTATCGGTGTTATCATTGGTGGAATTTGGGGGATCTCAAAATCAGTTGACCGTATCATGATGGAAGTCTACAACGTTATCAACAATATCCCATCGCTTTTGATCGTTATTGTTTTGACTTACTCTATCGGTGCAGGTTTCTGGAATTTGATCTTTGCCATGAGTGTAACCACTTGGATTGGTGTTGCCTATTCAATTCGTATCCAAATGTTACGTTACCGTGATTTAGAGTACAACCTTGCTTCACGTACCTTGGGAACACCAAGTTACAAAATTATTATGAAAAACATTATGCCCCAACTGGTATCTGTTATTGTTACGAGTACGTCGCAAATGCTTCCATCTTTTATCTCATATGAAGCTTTCCTTTCATTCTTTGGGCTTGGCTTGCCAATCACAGTACCAAGTTTGGGACGTTTGATTTCAGATTATTCTCAGAACGTAACAACCAATGCATACCTCTTCTGGATTCCATTGACAACTTTGGTCTTGGTATCCTTGTCCCTTTTCGTAGTAGGTCAAAACCTAGCGGATGCTAGTGATCCACGTACACATAGATAGGAGTAGAAATGACAAAAGAAAAAAATGTAATTTTGACTGCTCAAGATATTGTCGTGGAATTTGATGTTCGTGACAAAATTTTGACAGCTATTCGAGGCGTCTCCATCGATCTGATCGAGGGAGAGGTTCTCGCTTTAGTTGGGGAGTCAGGTTCAGGTAAATCAGTTTTGACAAAAACATTCACAGGAATGTTGGAAGAAAATGGTCGTATTGCACAAGGTAGTATTAATTACCGTGGACAAGATTTGACAGCCTTATCTTCTCATAAAGAATGGGAAAGTATTCGTGGTGCGAAGATTGCAACTATCTTCCAAGATCCGATGACCAGTCTAGACCCAATCAAGACAATCGGAAGTCAAATCACAGAAGTTATTGTTAAACACCAAGGCAAGACTGCTCAAGAAGCTAAAGAAATGGCTATCGACTACATGAACAAAGTTGGTATCCCTGATTCTGAGAAACGTTTTGACGAGTATCCTTTCCAATATTCTGGGGGAATGCGTCAACGTATCGTTATCGCGATTGCTCTTGCTTGTCGTCCAGACATTCTTATCTGTGATGAGCCAACAACAGCTCTTGACGTGACTATTCAGGCACAGATTATTGATTTGTTGAAGTCACTTCAACACGAATACCACTTTACAACAATCTTTATCACCCACGACCTAGGTGTCGTAGCAAGTATCGCTGATAAAGTAGCAGTTATGTATGCTGGTGAAATCGTTGAGTATGGTACTGTTGAAGAAATCTTCTATGACCCACGTCACCCATACACATGGAGTCTTTTGTCAAGTCTACCACAGTTGGCTGATGACAAAGGTGAATTGTACTCAATCCCTGGAACACCTCCATCGCTTTATACTGAATTGAAGGGAGATGCTTTTGCTCTTCGTTCAGATTATGCTATGAAGATTGACTTCGAGGAAAAAGCACCTCAGTTTGCAGTATCTGATACTCATTGGGCTAAGACATGGTTGCTTCATGAACAAGCTCCCAAAGTTGAAAAACCATCGGTGATTGCAGATTTACACGACAAGATTCGTGAAAAGATGGGCTTTACACATCTTGAGGACTAGGAGGAAGGAAATGTCTGAAAAATTAGTAGAACTTAAAGACGTAGAGATTTCCTTCGGTGAAGGAAGCAAAAAGTTTGTCGCTGTTAAAAATGCGAACTTCTTTATCAACAAAGGAGAAACATTCTCACTTGTTGGTGAGTCTGGAAGTGGTAAGACAACGATTGGTCGTGCTATTATCGGTCTTAATGACACCAGCAAAGGGGACATCATTTTTGAAGGGCAAAAAATTAACGGGAAGAAATCACGTGAACAAGCTTCGGAGTTAATCCGTCGAATTCAGATGATTTTCCAAGACCCTGCTGCAAGTTTGAATGAACGTGCAACGGTTGACTATATCATTTCTGAAGGTCTTTATAACCACCATTTATTTAAAGATGAAGAAGAAAGAAAAGAAAAAGTTCAAAATATTATTCGTGAAGTGGGACTTTTGGCTGAACATTTGACACGTTACCCACATGAGTTTTCAGGTGGACAACGTCAACGTATCGGGATTGCCCGTGCCTTGGTTATGCAACCTGACTTCGTTATTGCGGATGAGCCGATTTCAGCCTTGGACGTTTCAGTACGTGCCCAAGTTTTGAACTTGCTCAAGAAATTCCAAAAGGAATTAGGCTTGACTTATCTTTTTATCGCCCACGATTTGTCAGTAGTTCGTTTCATCTCTGATCGTATCGCGGTAATTTATAAGGGTGTCATTGTTGAAGTGGCTGAGACTGAAGAATTGTTTAACAATCCAGTTCATCCATATACACAAGCACTTCTATCAGCTGTTCCTATTCCAGACCCAATCTTGGAACGTAAAAAAGTTTTGAAAGTCTATGATCCAGATCAACATGACTATGAAACTGATAAACCTTCTATGGTAGAAATTCGTCCAGGTCACTATGTTTGGGCAAACCAAGCAGAGTTAGAACGCTATAAAAAAGATTTGAAATAAGAAAGAGTTTTGTAATCTTGGTAGAACAATTCTATTAAGATTATGAAACTTTTTTATTTTTGTAAAAGAACATTAGTTTAAAGATAGACAACTATATACCCGAAAACATGCTAATACTCAATGAAAATCAAAGAGCAAACTAGGAAGCTAGCCGCAGGTTGCTCAAAGCACGGCTTTGAGGTTGCAGATAAAGCTGACGTAGTTTGAAGAGATTTTCGAAGAGTATAAGACTAGTCTTCAATGACTCTTGGATGAGAGATCAAAGGAGCTGTTTTCTTTGAAAGTGTATTGAATCTATGCAGAATGGAATGGATAAAACTACTTTCAGATAAGCTTTTATGAATCTTCAAAATTAAAATCACTTTCTATTTAAAAATCCATCTTGCAAAGCCTACCTATATGTGCTAGAGTTATGGTAACGGTTACAAAATTAAGGAGGGTTTTATGAGAAATCCAGCATTAGTAGAAGAAATGAAAACATACAAAGGAAGGGATGAAGTTCCTCATGATTTTGATGATTTTTGGGATGGTGAGATTGAAAAGGTTTCGGTCTTTCCAGATTACCAACTAGAGGAACGTGATTTTCATATTCCCAATGTGAAGTGTTATGAGTTAAGCTTTAAAGGTACCCGTGATGGCCTTGTTTATGCGCGTATAGTCTTACCAAAATCAGAAAAGGAAGTACCTGTCGTTTTCCACTTCCATGGCTATATGGGACGTTGCTGGGATTGGACAGATATGCTAGCCTTTACAGTAGCTGGTTATGGTGTCGTATCGATGGATGTTCGTGGACAATCTGGATACTCACAAGATGGCTGGCGCTCTCCGCTGGGAAATACGGTTAAGGGCCAAATCATCCGTGGAGCTGTAGAAGGAAAAGAGCAACTCTTCTATAAGGATGTTTATCTTGATATTTATCAATTGGTTGAAATTGTCGCTAGTTTTCCACAAGTGGATGAGGGGCAATTAGCAAGCTATGGAGCTTCTCAAGGAGGGGCACTAGCTCTAGTGGCTGCGGGGCTAAATTCACGTATCAAGCGTACAGTTGCTATTTATCCATTCTTATCAGACTTTAGACGAGTGCTAGAGATTGGAAATACCAGCGAAGCCTATGATGAACTCTTTCGTTATTTTAAGTTCCATGATCCATTCCATGAGACAGAAGAGCAGATTATGGAGACGCTCGCCTATATCGATGTAAAAAATCTTGCCCATCGCATTAAGGGGGAAGTTCGAATGATTACTGGGCTTGATGACGATGTTTGCTATCCAATCACTCAGTTTGCTATCTACAATCGTTTGACTTGTGAAAAGAGTTATCGTATCATGCCTGAATACGCTCATGAGGCAATGAATGTTCATGTCAATGATCAAGTTTACAATTGGTTGTGTGGTAGTGAGATCCCCTTTACCTATCTTGGTCACTAAAAATTGAAAAAAAGCTCTGTAGTTTCGAATGAACTACAGGCTTTTCTTTATGTGACCCAGATAATGAGAAAGTAGTTTCAGGTGGTTTGAAACTGCTAAATATTTTTGAAAGTAGAATCTATTATAGATTATAGTCATTTAGTTTTAAAAAAGCGCTCTAAACATTCAAAGATATTTGGAACTTCCCTCAATAAATCTGTCACTTTCTTTTTCAAGATAGCCCAAGCTTGCTCAATGGGATTCAAATCTGGTGAATAAGGTGGTAGAGGTAAGAAAAAGTGTTTATCTTTGACGCAAAGTTCATCCAAGATGTTCTTGGGATGAAAACTAGCATTGTCCATGACAATGACATGAGGTGTCTTCAAAGCAGGCAAGAGCTGCGTTTTGAACCACTTCAAAAAGAAGTCGCTCGTTATACTTTCCTTGTAAATCATAGGAGCTATAAACTCTCCATCTACTTGTCCTGCAACAATTGAAGTCCGCTCAAAACGCCGTCCATTAATCTTTTCATAGACTTTCTCCCCTCTAAGAGCCCGTGCATAAGGACGATAGAGGTAGCGGTCGATTCCTGTTTCGTCAATATATGCG
>JAQDPW010000040.1 GCA_027659245.1 Streptococcaceae bacterium AM104-57 | reverse complement strand
GGGGATTTTGTGCGCTCTTTTTTTCTATTCATTTTGGATACAAAAGCGATGAAATCAAGTATTTATCAACTATCTTGATAGTAAAGACGATAACTTTGTTTATATCAGTTAGAATTATCATACTTATCAAAGCTAGTAAAAATCTTCCTAGCCTGTAATTTTAAGGCTTGCAACAAAGTTTTTACTGCACATTTTTTGTTTGCGATTAGGTAAAGAAAGACAGGCTTAATAAGTATATGCAATAGTATTCAACTTTTATAAAATAAGAAATTAAACCGATGATATTATACAAAAATTTTACATAAAAATCATTCTGGGTACCAAAATGGGTATCAAAACAAAAAAATAGGCTCTCCGAAATCTCGGAAAGCCTTATTTAATGCTACTTCTAGCTTCCTCGCCCTTACATTTCAAGGCTCGGGATAAAAAGGTTCACTGGACCTTTTTATTTTGCGATTGGGTAAACAGAAACTTGTTTTTTATCGCGACCTTTACGTTCAAAGCGTACTACGCCCTCAACTTTAGCGAATAAAGTATCGTCTCCACCACGTCCAACGTTTACACCTGGATAGATGTGTGTACCACGTTGACGGTAAAGGATAGATCCACCTGTTACAGTTTGTCCGTCAGCTGCTTTAGCTCCAAGACGTTTCGCTTGTGAATCACGTCCGTTTGATGTAGAACCTCCACCTTTTTTGTGGGCGAAAAGTTGCATGTTAGTAAGAGTCATTTTTAACATAATGTTTTCCTCCGTGTTAGTTTTCTGTGATAACTCTGGTTTGGACGAACTCAGAAGAGTCCTCCGATAAGTTTGCCATTCCTAAGAAAAATGATTCAAAGAATAACTGAGTCATTTCTCTCTGATGTGAAGGGATATCTTTAGGAATTTCCACCATTAGATAACCATCTTCATCTTCGTTTAATTGTAAGATTGGTTCATAGCCTGCAAATTTCTCAATAGAATTGACAAAGTTAGTGGCAAGCGTAGAAACCGATGCACACACGACGTCAAAGCCGTTTTCGCCAATTTTGGCGTGTCCAGTAATCTCCGCACTCCTCAGCTCGCCATCTTCGGCTCTCTCAAAGACTGCTTGTATCATGTGTTCTCCTTAAAATTAAGCGTTGATTGCGTTGATGACAACTTTAGTGTATGGTTGACGGTGACCTTGTTTACGGTGGCTACCTTTTTTAGGTTTGTACTTGTAAGTAACAACTTTCTTTTGTTTTCCTTGTTTTTCAACAGTTCCAACTACAGTAGCTCCAGCAACAAGTGGAGTTCCGACAACAGTGTTTTCACCACCAACAAGAACAACTTCGTTAAAAGTAACTTCTTGACCAGCTTCAACGTTCAATTTTTCAACGTAAACTGCTTGACCAACTTCAACTTTAACTTGTTTTCCGCCAGTTTTGATAATTGCGTATGTGCTCATTATGCACCTCCTATGATTTTTTGGGTTTCCCCGTATTTTTGTGAAGACTCGCCTAGCATCGTGGGACGAACCACTTACACTTGAAAATCAAGCAACGATGTTCGTGCGGTTGCACAGGACTGTGCATAGTCAACTCTACAAGTATAGCATGATTCCTTTTTTTTGACAAGCATTTATCATCAAAATTAAGCTTTTTCTCCGACTTTTTTCCTCCAAGCAGCAAAAAGCATGCTTAGATAAAAAATACTCATCATGAGTGGAACCCCTAAAATTGTTTTTTCTTCATAAAAAATACTCAGATAAGCTGAGAAAACAACTCCAAGAACAAAACTCGATAGCAAACTAACAAAGATTAGACCTTCTCGCAAAAAAGGGGTATGTTTGGTTCGAACATAGTCCCCGAAAGCCAACATAGTTCGTTTAATATTTCCCGTCATAAAAGCATTGTTATAGGCAATTCCTGAAACTTCTCCAAAAGCAGTCGTTACTAATCCCATACAAAATGCAAGCGGCGGAACTATAAAGTGATTATCGACTGTTAAAGGTACAAATCCGATAATCAAGGATAAAACTCCCAAAGGAACAAGGGATAGAATTGGTTTTTTTAAAATTTTCAATTTTTCCTTGTAAATAGTTAGGAGAAATACTCCCAACATGAAGGACAAAAGGGTCAATATTTTCACTTCAGCATCTGCTACATTGTGTTGAACGATTCCAACTGATAAAAAAACCACATTCCCCGTTTGACCTGCAACTAGAGTATTCCCACGTATGATAAAGGTATAGGCATCTACATAACCCGCACAAAAAGTCAAAAAAAGCGCCAATCTTTTTGAATGACGAGAAATTTTTCTCATTGGTAATAATCTCATACTACACTCCTAATTCTACTAAAACTATTGTACCATTTTCTCTTAATTTTTCGAAGTGTCAAATAAAAGATTTGTCTCCCTTTAGCTAGTTTAGTCTATCTGTGATATAATGAAAGCAGTCATTACTTGTAGAAAAGGAGATTTCATGCTAAAACTTGGTATTATCGGTACTGGTGCAATCAGTCACCACTTTATAGAAGCTGCTCATACTAGTCAGGAATTCCAGTTGGTAGCTGTTTATTCAAGAAAGCTTACGACTGCCCAGCAATTTGCTAGTTCCTATACAAATGTTAGTCTATTTGATAATTTAGAGGATTTCTTCCAGTCTGAATTTGATGTTGTCTATATCGCAAGTCCAAATTCTCTACACTTTACTCAAGCCAAGGCCGCTTTATCTACTGGCAAGCATGTTATCCTTGAAAAACCAGCGGTGACTCAACCACAAGAATGGCAAGAGTTAATTCAAATAGCTCAGGAGCATCACCGTTTTATCTTTGAAGCAGCAAGAAACTATCACGAAGATGCTTTTGCGACAATTAAAGACTTTCTTGCAGACAAGCAAGTTTTAGGGGCAGATTTTAACTATGCCAAGTATTCTTCTAAGATGCCAGACCTTCTTTCTGGAAACACTCCGAATGTCTTTTCAGACCGTTTTGCTGGTGGGGCTCTCATGGACTTAGGTATTTACCCAATCTATGCAGCGGTTCGCTTATTTGGAAAAGCACTCGATGCAACCTATCAAGCTCAACAACTTGACAGCACTATTGATCTAAACGGAGATGGTATCTTATCTTATCCCGGTTATCAAGTCCATATCAAAGCTGGTAAAAACATTACTTCTAATCTGCCTTGTGAAATATATACAACAGATGGAACCTTGACACTCAACACTATTGAACATGTTCGATCAGCTATTTTTACAGATCATCAAGGTAATGAAACACATCTACCTATTCAGCAGGCACCTCATACCATGACTGAGGAGGTCGCTGCTTTTGCTAACATGATCAAACAGCCAAACCTAGAACTTTACCAAGCTTGGTTGGATGATGCAACACACATCCATAAGCTACTCTACACCATGCGCCAGACTTCTGGCATTAGATTTGAGGCAGAAAAATGACAACTAAACTACCTACCGAATGGCAAGAATTGATTGACCAACTCGGCTTTCAAGAATTCACACCTATTCAAATTCAGCTTTTTGATCCGATTTTAGACGGCCAAACCCTTCTTGGAGTCAGTCCAACTGGTACAGGTAAAACTTTAGCTTACCTCCTACCAAGTCTTCTTCGTCTCCAAAAGAAAAAAGCGCAACAACTATTGATTTTAGCACCAAATACTGAACTGGCTGGTCAGATTTTTGAGGTAACTAAAACCTGGGGGGAAGCTATTGGCTTGACTGCTCAGCTCTTCCTTTCTGGTTCGAGTCAGAAACGTCAAATTGAACGACTAAAAAAAGGCCCAGAAATTTTGATCGGAACTCCTGGTCGTATCTTTGAACTGATTAAATTGAAGAAAATCAAGATGATGAATGTGGAAACGATTATTCTTGATGAGTTTGACCAGCTGTTAGATGATTCTCAGATTCACTTTATAGAAAAGATTACTCACTACGCACCTCGTGACCACCAGCTCATCTACATGAGTGCCACTACCAAGTTTGACCAAGATAAGATTGCGCCTAACACGCGCATCATTGACCTATCAGACCAAAAGTTGGACAACATTCAACACTTCTACATGCAAGTAGACCAACGTCATCGAGTAGATATGCTTAGAAAACTGGCACATGTCAAGGACTTCCGCGGACTGGTATTCTTCAATAGCTTGTCAGACCTTGGAAGTGCCGAGGAAAAATTGCAGTATCGTGATGTTTTAGCTGTTTCACTAGCTAGCGATGTCAACGTCAAATTTAGAAAAGTTATCTTAGAAAAATTCAAAGATAATCAGCTAACATTACTTCTTGCAACAGACCTTCTAGCTCGTGGTATCGACATTGATAGCTTGGAATGCGTGATTAACTTTGACGTCCCTAGAGATATTGAAACCTATACTCACCGTGCTGGGCGTACAGGTCGTATGGGTAAGGAGGGATATGTTATTACCCTCGTTACACATCCAGAAGATCTTAAAAAACTTAAGAAATTAGCAAGTGTACGTGAAATTGTTTTGAAAAATCAAGAACTATATATCAAATAGAGGCTGGGATAAAAATCCCAACCTCATTTTTTTAGCAAAAAAAATTTGACCTGCTAGTTGATTTGGAACTAGGAAATCGAAACATTATCTACTAATCTCTCCTCCACCGACTTTTTATCCCCAGGTAATTTCTAAGCGATAGTCCGCAAATGGATTTCCTTCTTTGTTTTGTAGTTGATAGGCTAGTTCAATCTTTTGTTGTTCAACTTGATAATGGCTTGTTTGGATGATAAACTCCTGTATCCCCATTGGTGTAGGAATATAGGCTAAACTATCAGTTTCCTTCAGAAAACGCATGATGGTCTTAGGGTTGGAAAATCGAGACATCACCAACTCTGTATCATTAAACTTGAGTACCACTTTTTCCTTCTCTTCATTGTAAAAAAGGAGATAGGAAAAATCACCTTTCTCACGTAACTCAACGTCATAAAGTTGGTCGATCACTTCCAATTGTTCATCAAATTGGATGGTATTTCTCATTCGAATCTTCACTTCAAGTCCTCTTTCTTCACTCTTATCCTACTATTTTACCAAAAACTGTAGCTTTTTGCTATAATGGTTTTATGAATGAAAAAGTATTTCGTGACCCTGTTCACAACTATATCCACGTTAACAATCAAGTCATTTACGACTTAATCAATACCAAAGAATTTCAACGGCTTCGTCGTATCAAGCAGCTCGGAACATCCAGTTATACCTTTCATGGTGGAGAACATAGTCGTTTCTCTCACTGTCTAGGTGTTTACGAGATTGCACGTCGAATCACCGAGATTTTTGAGGAAAAGTATCCTAAAGAATGGGATCCTTCCGAGTCCCTCCTAACCATGACTGCAGCCCTCCTTCATGACTTAGGACACGGTGCCTACTCGCATACCTTTGAAAATCTCTTTGATACCGATCATGAGGCTATTACGCAGGAAATTATCCAAAGCCCCGAAACAGAGATTCACCAGGTTCTTTTACAGGTAGCTCCAGATTTCCCTGAAAAGGTAGCTAGTGTTATAGACCATACTTATCCAAATAAGCAGGTGGTTCAATTGATTTCAAGTCAAATCGATGCAGACCGCATGGACTATCTCTTACGTGATTCCTATTTTACAGGGGCTTCTTATGGGGAATTTGACCTAACACGTATCTTACGAGTTATTCGCCCTATCGAAAACGGAATTGCTTTCCAACGAAACGGGATGCATGCCATCGAAGACTATGTTCTTAGTCGCTATCAAATGTATATGCAGGTTTATTTCCACCCAGCCACACGAGCTATGGAAGTCCTTCTTCAAAATCTTTTGAAACGTGCTAAAGAACTTTATCCAGGAAACAAGGACTTCTTTACACTTACATCCCCACATCTACTGCCATTTTTCGAAAAAAATGTTAGCTTAGCTGACTATCTATCTTTGGATGACGGAGTTATGAATACCTATTTCCAACTATGGATGACCAGTTCTGACAAGATTCTCGCAGACTTGTCGCAACGCTTTGTCAATCGCAAGGTTTTTAAATCTATCACCTTTTCACAAGAAGATCAAGAACAGCTTGCATCTATGAGAAAACTGGTTGAAGACATCGGCTTTGACACTGACTATTACACAGCTATCCATAAGAACTTTGACCTCCCTTATGATATCTACCGCCCTGAATCTCAAAACCCACGAACACAGATTGAGATTTTACAGAAAAATGGAGAACTAGCTGAACTCTCTAGCCTTTCTCCTATTGTTAAATCCCTTGCTGGCAGTCGCCACGGAGATAATCGTTTCTATTTCCCAAAAGAAATGTTGGACCAAAACAGCATCTTCGCAAGCATCACCCAGCAATTTTTACACTTGATTGAAAACGATCATTTTAAACCAAATAATAACTAAAAGAGGAACTATATGAGTATTAAACTAATCGCCGTCGATATCGATGGAACCCTTGTCAACAGTCAAAAGGAAATCACTCCTGAGGTATTTGTCGCTATTCAAGATGCCAAACAAGCTGGTGTCAAAGTTATGATTGCAACTGGTCGCCCTATCGCAGGAGTTGCCAAACTTTTAGATGACTTGAAATTAAGAGATGAGGGTGACTATGTAGTGACCTTCAACGGTGCCCTTGTTCAAGAAACTGCTACAGGACATGAAATTATCAGCGAATCCTTAACTTATGAGGATTATCTAGATATGGAATTCCTCAGCCGCAAACTTGGCGTCCATATGCACGCTATTACCAAGGACGGCATCTATACTACCAATCGCAATATCGGAAAATATACCGTTCACGAATCAACCCTTGTCAGCATGCCAATTTTCTACCGTACACCTGAAGAAATGGCTGACAAGGAAATCGTCAAATGTATGTTTATCGACGAACCAGAAATTCTCGATGCCGCTATCGAAAAGATACCAGCAGAATTTTATGAGCGCTACTCCATCAACAAATCTGCTCCTTTCTATCTTGAGCTCCTTAAAAAGAATGTAGACAAGGGCTCAGCTATCACTCACTTAGCTGAAAAACTAGGATTGACCAAAGATCAAACCATGGCTATCGGTGACGAAGAAAATGACCGTGCCATGCTTGAAGTTGTTGGTAACCCCGTTGTCATGGAAAATGGAAATCCAGAAATCAAAAAAATCGCCAAATACATCACTAAATCTAATGATGAATCTGGCGTTGCCCATGCCATTCGCACATGGGTACTGTAGAAGGAAAGAATAGACGAAAACCGCTCAGCTGAGCGGTTTTTGGTGTCTAATTACTGCCCCCGGCAGGAATATAAAATATGCTTAGAAATCCTATTCTAATAACATTTTGAATAGGATTGGTCAATATTTAGTCAAAATTTTTGCTTTCTTTTTATTCATTATCCAGCATAAATTTTCTAATCAATTCATACTCCTTATCAATTACTTCTTGCAATACATGACCATAAGTTTTAATAATCTGTTGGATATCTTTATGCCCTAATAATCTTGCAACAACCCAAATATCAATTCCCTTAGCTAGAAGGTAAGAACCGTAGGTATGCCTTCCTGCTGTCGCTGTCATTTCCTGATTCCCAATTTCAAGTTCTGATAAACAAGCTCTCAAACTTTTATTCAATCCTGAATTTGTAGGTATTTTATACCTTCTATCATAGAATACTAAATCATGTTTCTTTAATTCTTCACGATCAAATAATATCTTTTCTTGTTCAATTTGTAATGTTTTCAAAACAAGAAACAAATCATCATCAATCGGAATTTCTCTTATAGATGTTTTTGTTTTAGGAGGTACAAATTCTTGCCGATCCCCTACAAATCGCCTATATGTTCGAATTGACTTATTTTCAAAATCTATATCAGACCAGCAGACAGCCATACCTTCTCCCACCCTAAATCCTGTTTTAAACAAGAAGTATAATAGATATGGTATTACTGATTCTCTATAATTGAATTTGCCTTTCAAATGAGACAACAATTTCTTATATTCTGAAATACTATGCATATATTTATCATCTACATCGCCAGATTCTGAACCAAATATTTTCACATCTTCTGTAATATCGGTTATCTGCAAGCCACCTCGTTTACTAAATTTTATTGTTGATCTTATATCTGCATTTATTCTTCGCAAGTGATCAGCAGTCACCTTTTTCCCATATTCATTTAATCGTGATTGATATTCTTGATGATTTATACTCATTGCTGGTATATCTGAGAATATTTTTTCTATCGCTTGACCTCTTGCATAGTACGTTTCTATCGTGGAACTTGCCTTTTCTGATGGAAGAATCACTAAATCATACCAATCCTGCCACAACTCATACAGTGTAGCCTTACTATCAAATCTTATTGTATAGTTTGATTGAAATAATTTCCTCTCTTTTTCCTGCGCTTCGTTCATAGCCTCACGTTTTGTCTTAAAACCTGAATTTGTTGCTAGAACTTTCCCTTTCTTATCAAATATTCTATAATCCCAAAGTTTATTTTTCCCACGTTGTCTATAACTTGCCACATTAACTCCTTTCCGAATGGCAATTATCCCCATTCTCTTATAACATTAATAATATTTTTTGATAATTTTTATCAAAATATTCTCTTGTTTTTCTCGCTAAAAATCTATAAGGTGAACCCTTACTTTTTGGATATAATACAAATCCCTCTTTATTTTTCTCAATATCTAATTCATTTTTGGTTGTTGGATTCAATAAAATATCATTTACCAATTTTGTTTTACTAATAGACAATAATTCCTCAACCTTATCAATAGTCCACCATTGACCAATTTCTTCTTTCTGGTTTAAATCTAGATACTCGGAACGACTGATCAGAACCATATTAGAAGGAATTGTAACTTCAATATTAAATACTCAATGAAAATCAAAGAGCAAACTAGGAAGCTAGCCGCAGGCTGTACTTGAGTACGGCAAGGGGACGCTGACGTGGTTTTAATTTGATTTTCGAAGAGTATAAATACTTGTTTCGACTCTTTCATTTACTACTCCTTAAACAAAAAAACAAGCCATTTCTGGCTTGAATTTATTTTCTTAATACGCACTTTTTTGATATTCATCCCATAAAGCTTGAAGTTCATCTGCATTTTCTAAGACATACTGCCTTACAATCTTCATATCTTTTGATTTTAATTTACCATCTCGAAGCTCTCCAGTCAAAAACATTGAACCAACTTCTTCGCCATGAATATAGATATGAATATGCGCCCTTTGCCCTTTGTGATTATGTTCATTCGGACGAATCTCAATACCATACTTCAAAAAAGAATACTTAGGCATGTAACAACCCCACGTAGTCCTTCCACGTTTCAAGGTAGTTATCACGATTCAATTCAATTTGTTTTTGAGCAAAACGAATATCATAATCAGCCAAGTCCAAGTCCTCTAAGACTTCACCTGTAAGAATATTAAAAGTTCCAATCAACTCTTCATCATCATACATACGTAAAATAGGACTATTGGGATTTTTAAAAATATCTTCTTTTGTGACTTCTAGATTTGTAACACCAAATTCTTTAATCATGATTCATTCCCCTTTCACTTTCTTTTATTATATCACATTTTCAATTATTTTATAATTGTTCTAACAACTTCTCTATATTTGGAAAATAAGTATAAGCTACTCCTCTAGTAAAATCAAAAGAGTAACCTTCCTCAACTGACACAGATACACTCGCATAATTTCTTCTTGGTATAGTTGATTGAACCTAGAATAGTACGCTACGGATTCTAAAACATTTTTAGAAATTAATTTGACTTTCCTAAC
>JAQDPW010000004.1:66336-90438 GCA_027659245.1 Streptococcaceae bacterium AM104-57 | reverse complement strand
GAGCTCGGTGTTGACTCTAGGAACAAACTTCTGTACTCAGCATATTTGGCTACGAATAGTCAAATAAAAGAGAGAACTAAGTCTTAAACCCACTGAAAAGTAAGCTCTACAGCTTAACTAAAATAAAAAATGAGGAATCTATCCAAGTGTGAGATGGGTTCCTCGTTTTGTTTACTTATATAGTGGATTGAACCTAGAATAGTACGCTAAGGATTCTAAAACGTTTTTAGAAATTAATTTGAATTTCCTAACCTCTTTGTTCATATCTTGTTTCAATCAACTATATATAGTGAATTGAATTTAGAGCAGTACACTGCGGCTACTATAGTCGATTAGTTTATAAAATACATGTTATAATAAAGCTCTGGCATATAGTACAGATTTTAAACAAGGAGCATTAGATTCCATCAAAGAAGGACACAGCCATGTCGAGGCAGCTAAAGTTTTTGATGTTGGCGTCAGAACTCTCTTCACGTGGGAAAAGAAAGACGTGGACAAGGGCACTTAGAGCGGAAAAAGCGAGTCGCCAAAAGGCGGAAGATTCCTTTAGAGGAATTGAAGTCCTTTGTAGAGGCTTATCCAGATGCTTTTTTACGGGAAATTGCGGCACATTTTGAGTGTGCTGTTCCTTCAGTATGGGCAGCTTTAAAGCAGATTAAGGTCACTTTAAAAAAAGACGACTAGCTTTAAGGAACAAGATCCCATTTCCAAATACTAAAGAAGGGCATCATCGTGTTCTTTTCATTTATGACAATCCTTGTTATTAAAAAATTGATGACAAAAATCATGGTGCTATTACCGTCCTTGGTAGCTATGAGAGATAGTATGCTCGAATTGGTCAATTTGAAAAGCCTTTGCTAACATGCCGTTCACTTGTTTTTGATTTGCTGAAGTAGAAAGGGTATAAGTGCTCATTCATTTTTAAAGCCGTATAATGCTGACCAGCAGCCAAGAAAAATCTAACATTTAGGGTGTAGGTCATTCCTGTTTTTTTACCAGCAAACTCTCCTCCATTATCTGTGAGATTCATTTTGAAAATTAGTAAAAAAATGGTATAATGAATGGAAAAGATTCGGCTGAAAGTGAATTGGACTTTCAGAAAAAGAGAGCATTTAAAGCTCTACAAACAGTTGAAGTGACTATTCGGAGGAAAAATGAATACTATTAAATTAACAACACTTGGAGGTGTGCGTGAAAATGGTAAGAACATGTACATCGCAGAAATTAACGACTCGATTTTTGTATTAGACGCAGGTTTGAAATATCCTGAAAATGAACAGTTGGGTGTCGATGTCGTTATTCCAAATATGGACTATCTGTTTGAAAATAGCGATCGTATTGCTGGGGTCTTCCTAACACACGGGCATGCGGATGCGATTGGAGCCCTTCCATATCTCTTGGCAGAAGCTAAGGTTCCTGTATTTGGCTCAGAGTTGACTATCGAACTGGCTAAACTATTTGTTAAGGGAAATGACAGTGTCAAGAAATTTGATGATTTCCATGTGATTGATGAAAATACAGAGATTGATTTTGGTGGAACGGTTGTGTCCTTCTTCCGTACAACCCACTCTATCCCAGAAAGTTTGGGTGTGGTCTTAAAAACGTCTGAAGGAAATGTTGTTTACACAGGAGATTTCAAGTTTGACCAAACGGCTAGTGAATCCTATGCAACTGACTTCGGTCGATTGGCAGAGATTGGTCGTGAAGGGGTCTTGGCTTTGCTTAGTGATTCAGCCAATGCGGACAGCAATATCCAAGTAGCCAGTGAAAATGAAGTTGGTGTAGAAATCACGCAAACTATCTCTGACTGGGAAGGACGTATCATCGTCGCTGCGGTTGCAAGTAATCTTTCTCGTATTCAGCAGGTATTTGATGCAGCTGCAGAGACTGGGCGCCGTGTTGTCTTGACAGGATTCGATATTGAAAATATCGTCCGTACAGCGATTCGCTTGAAAAAATTGTCTTTAGCAAGTGAAAATCTTTTGATTAAACCAAAAGATATGTCGCGTTTTGAAGATCATGAGTTGATTATCCTTGAAACTGGACGTATGGGGGAACCCATTAACGGCCTACGCAAGATGTCTATTGGTCGTCACCGTTATGTTGAAATCAAAGAAGGTGACCTAGTTTATATCGTTACAACGCCATCAATCGCCAAGGAAGCAGTGATGGCACGTGTGGAAAATATGATCTACCAAGCTGGAGGTGTGGTTAAACCCATTACCCAAAGTTTGCGAGTGTCTGGACATGGGAATGCGCGTGATCTTCAATTGATGATCAATCTCTTGCAACCTAAATATCTCTTCCCAATCCAAGGTGAATATCGTGAGTTGGATGCCCATGCCAGAGCTGCGATGGCAGTTGGCATGTTGCCAGAACGGATTTTCATCCCTAAAAAGGGCACAACCATGTCCTATGAGCATGGAGATTTTGTCCCATCTGGTGCCGTTACTGCAGGAGATGTCTTGATTGATGGGAATGCCATCGGAGATGTCGGCAATGTCGTTCTTCGTGACCGTAAGGTTTTGTCAGAGGATGGAATTTTCATTGTTGCGATTACTGTCAACCGTCGTGAGAAGAAAATTATCGCCAAAGCTCGAGTGCATACGCGTGGATTTGTCTATCTCAAGAAGAGTCGAGATATTCTGCGTGAAAGTTCAGAGTTGATTAACCAAACGGTTGAAGAATATCTTCAAGGAGAAGAATTTGACTGGGCAGACCTCAAAGGTAAGGTTCGTGACAATTTGTCTAAATTCCTCTTTGATCAAACAAAACGCCGCCCGGCTATTTTACCAGTTGTTATGGAAGCAAAATAAGTATCGGATAGAAGGAGAAAAAGTCGAATTTCGGCTTTTTCTTATCTTAAATGAATAAGGAGCAAGTTATGGCAGTAATGAAGATTGAGTATTACTCAGAAGTTTTAGATATGGAGTGGGGAGTGAATGTTCTCTACCCGGATGCGTCTCGGGTTGAGGAGCCAGATTCTACAGATATTCCTGTTCTTTATCTCCTTCATGGGATGTCGGGGAATCACAACAGTTGGCTCAAACGAACCAATGTAGAGCGCTTGCTACGTGGGACCAATCTGATTGTTGTCCTGCCAAATACAAGTAATGGCTGGTACACAGATACTCAGTATGGCTATAACTACTATACAGCTTTAGCAGAAGAACTGCCTAAAGTGCTCAAACGTTTCTTCCCTAATATGACCAGCAAGCGTGAAAAGACTTTTATCGCTGGTTTATCAATGGGGGGTTACGGTTCCTTCAAGTTGGCACTGTCGACCAATCGTTTCTCACATGCCGCTAGTCTTTCTGGAGCCCTTAGCTTCGAGAAGTTTTCTCCAGAAAGTCAAAATCTTGGAACGCTTGCTTACTGGCGAGGAGTTTTTGGCAAGTTTGATAACTGGGAAACTAGTCCTTATTCACTTGAAACCCTTGCAAAAAAGTCAGACAAGAAGACCAAGCTTTGGGTTTGGTGTGGCGAGCAAGATTTCTTGTATGCTGCCAATAACCTAGCGGTGAAGAACCTCAAAAGGCTTGGTTTTGATGTGACCTATAGCCATAGTGCAGGAACTCATGAATGGTATTATTGGGAAAAACAATTGGAACGGTTTTTGGCTACACTGCCGATTGATTTTGTTTTGGAAGAGAGATTGAGCTAGTTTTAGCTTTCTTTCAGTTTGATTCAGTAGAATAAAGAATCTATCTTTAGAATGGGAATCCATGGTTTAAAGGTGGATTCTTATTTTTTTAGAAAGGCGGGAAATCATGTTCTGGATTATACGTGTTCTATGTCGATTGTTACTAGGAATTTGGCGCATGTTCTGGCGCCTTGTGTGGACTCTTGTAGTCTTAATTCTCATTGCATTAGGGATTCTCTGGTATGTGACGGGAGATTTATCTGGTGTCTTCAATCAAGCGGGGCAACTTGTTCAAGTTGGTCAAGCAGGTTGGCATCAATGGCAAGAAACTGGTAAGTTACAAGGCTTGTCTCAGACCGATCATCATCAAGATTCAGGAGTAAAATGGCCCCAAGCACAGGCGACAATTTATATTGATCCTCAAATGGATGCAACCTTTCAAAAGGCTTACGTTGAGGCTATTACCAATTGGAATCAGACTGGTGCTTTTAATTTTGTAGTTGTGACAGATCCTAATCAGGCTGATATTCTTGCTACTGAAATGAATGATGGTTCCACTTCTGTTGCTGGTGAGGCGGAGAGTCAGACAAATCTCCTGACCAAACAATTTACTTCAGTAACAGTTCGTTTGAATCATTATTATCTATCTAATCCAAACTATGGCTATACCTATGATCGCATCTTGCATACAGCAGAGCATGAGCTAGGACATGCCATTGGCTTGGAACATACTAATGAAGTGTCAGTCATGCAACCGGCTGGTTCCTTTTACGGTATTCAGGCACAAGATATAGAAGCAGTTCAGGAGCTCTATGGAACTGGAGAATAAGTGATTTTCAAACGGAAAATAGAGCTCCTTGATGTAAGCAATGAAGGGGGCTTTTTGCTATAATGGAACTATGAATAACTTGATTAAATCAAAACTAGAGCTCTTGCCGACCAGCCCTGGTTGTTACATTCACAAAGATAAAAACGGTACGATTATCTATGTAGGAAAGGCCAAAAATCTACGTAATCGCGTGAGGTCATACTTCCGCGGAAGTCATGATACCAAGACAGAAGCCTTGGTGTCTGAGATTGTAGATTTTGAGTTTATTGTCACGGAGTCTAATATTGAGGCGCTTCTTTTAGAGATTAACCTGATCAAGGAAAACAAGCCCAAGTACAATATTATGCTCAAGGATGACAAGTCTTATCCTTTTATTAAAATTACCAATGAGCGTTATCCTCGCTTGATTATTACCCGTCAGGTCAAGAAGGACGGGGGTCTCTATTTTGGTCCTTATCCGGATGTGGGGGCAGCCAATGAAATCAAGAGACTTCTGGATAGGATTTTCCCATTTCGTAAGTGTACCAATCCACCATCAAAGGTCTGTTTTTATTACCATATTGGCCAGTGCGTGGCTCACACCATCTGTAAGAAAGACGAGGCTTATTTTAAAGCCATGGCTCAAGAAGTCTCTGATTTTCTAAAGGGTCAGGATGACAAAATCATCGATGACCTCAAGGAAAAGATGAATGTGGCAGCTCAGAGTATGGAATTTGAACGTGCGGCTGAATATCGAGATCTGATTCAGGCCATTGGAACCCTTCGAACCAAGCAGCGTGTTATGGCCAAGGATCTCCAAAACCGGGATGTCTTTGGCTATTATGTAGATAAGGGTTGGATGTGTGTTCAGGTTTTCTTTGTCCGTCAGGGCAAGTTGATTGAACGCGATGTCAATCTCTTTCCTTACTACAATGATCCAGATGAGGATTTCTTGACCTATGTGGGACAATTTTATCAGGAAAAATCTCATCTGGTTCCCAATGAGATTTTGATTCCTCAGGATATTGATGAAGAAGCCGTCAAGGCTTTGGTGGATACCAAGGTTCTCAAACCCCAACGTGGGGAGAAAAAACAACTGGTTAATCTGGCCATCAAAAATGCGCGTGTTAGTCTAGAACAGAAGTTTAATCTGTTAGAGAAATCAGTTGAAAAGACACAAGGGGCTATTGAAAATCTGGGACGACTTCTACAAATTCCAACCCCAGTCCGCATCGAGTCCTTTGATAACTCCAATATCATGGGGACTAGTCCAGTTTCTGCCATGGTAGTTTTTGTCAACGGCAAACCGAGCAAGAAGGATTACCGCAAGTACAAGATAAAAACAGTTGTTGGGCCAGATGACTACGCAAGTATGCGAGAGGTTATTCGCAGACGTTATGGCCGAGTCCAACGAGATGGTTTGACACCGCCTGACTTAATCGTTATTGATGGAGGACAAGGTCAGGTAAACATCGCTAAGCAGGTTATTCAAGAAGAGTTAGGCTTAGATATTCCTATCGCAGGGCTGCAAAAAAATGATAAGCACCAAACCCACGAATTACTCTTTGGAGATCCACTTGAGGTGGTAGAGCTGTCTCGGAATTCTCAAGAATTTTTCCTCCTGCAACGAATCCAAGATGAGGTCCATCGCTTTGCCATTACATTCCACCGTCAACTTCGCTCTAAAAATTCTTTCTCCTCTCAATTGGATGGAATTGAGGGCTTGGGTCCCAAACGCAAGCAGAATTTGATGAAATATTTCAAATCTCTGGCAAAAATCAAGGAAGCCAGTGTGGATGAAATTGTGGAAGTTGGTATACCAAGAGCAGTGGCAGAGGCTGTTCATCAACACTTGAATCCCCAAGAGCGTGTAGAACTAGCTCAGGTTGCTGAGTCGTCTGCTGACTACAAGGGATAAAATAGCAAGGAAAGGTTTTTGCTTTAGCGAGTGCAAGCTAGTCAGAATTGTGGTAAAATAGATAAGATATGAATAAAGAATTTCATCATGTAACGGTTATGCTCCATGAGACCATTGATATGCTAGATGTGAAGCCTGATGGCATTTACGTTGATGCAACCTTGGGTGGAGCAGGCCATAGCGAGTATTTATTAAGTAAATTAAGTGAAAAGGGGCATCTCTATGCCTTTGACCAGGATCAGAATGCCATTGACAATGCCCAAAAACGTCTGGCGCCTTATATAGAAAAAGGAATGGTTACCTTCATCAAGGACAACTTCCGTCATTTGCAAGCACGTTTGCAGGAAGCGGGTGTAGAAGAAATTGATGGCATTTGTTATGACTTAGGTGTTTCGAGCCCGCAGTTGGATCAGCGTGAGCGTGGTTTTTCCTATAAAAAAGATGCGCCGCTGGATATGCGGATGAACCAAGAAGCTAGTTTGACAGCTTATGAGGTTGTCAATCATTATGACTATCATGACTTGGTACGAATCTTTTTCAAATATGGAGAAGATAAGTTTTCCAAACAGATTGCTCGGAAGATTGAACAGGCGCGTAAGTTGAAACCGATTGAGACAACGACTGAATTAGCAGAGATTATCAAGTGCGCCAAGCCTGCCAAGGAACTCAAGAAAAAAGGTCATCCCGCTAAACAGATTTTCCAAGCTATCCGTATTGAAGTCAATGATGAACTTGGGGCTGCAGATGAGTCTATCCAACAAGCTATGGAATTACTAGCAGTGGACGGAAGAATCTCAGTCATTACCTTTCATTCGCTGGAAGATCGTTTGACCAAGCAATTGTTCAAAGAGGCTTCAACAGTGGAGGTGCCAAAAGGCTTGCCATTCATCCCAGATGATCTTAAGCCCAAGATGGAATTAGTCTCTCGCAAACCGATTCTACCAAGCAAGGAGGAGTTGGAGGCCAATAATCGTTCCCACTCAGCCAAGTTACGAGTAGCTCGAAAAATTCATAAGTAAGGGGATAAAATGGTAGAAAAAAGAGAAACAACGAGCCAATTACTGCAAGCTCGTATCAAGAGATTTTCACGTGTTGAGAAGGCCTTTTACCTTTCGATTGCCATTACAGCTCTTGTCTTAGCCATCAGTGTGATCTATATGCAAACCAAGCTCCTGCAAGTTCAAAGTGATTTGACAACTGTCAACAGACAGATTGAGGAGAAAAAGACGGAGCTGGACGACGCTAAGCAAGAAGTCAATGAATTGATTCGCTCAGAACGTCTGGTGGGTGTCGCGGATTCGCAAGACTTGCAATTAAACAATGGAAATATCCGATCGGCGGAGTAATATATGAAAACATGGAAAGAAAAAATAGTACACTTTGCCATTAAGAATCGCAGAACTCCTCTAGAAAACCGCAGACGAGTTGGAAAAAGCCTTAGTCTCTTGGCTGTCATTCTCTTTGCTGTTTTTTTGGTTAACTTTGCGGTGATTATTGGTACGGGAAAGAAGTTTGGTGTTGACCTGGTCAAAGAAGCTTATAAGGTTCATCAAACAACTCGAACAGTCCCTGCTAAGAGGGGAACCATTTATGATCGTAATGGAACTCCGATTGCAGAAGATGCAACCTCCTATAATGTTTATGCGGTCATTGATAAGGATTATAAGTCTGCGAATGGAGATATTCTATATGTTGAGGAATCTCAGTACAATAAGGTAGCCGAAATTTTCCATAAGTACTTGGATATGGAGGAGACCTACGTCAAAGATCAACTCTCTCAACCCAATCTCAAACAGGTTTCCTTTGGTACTAAAGGAAATGGGATTACCTACGCAAATATGATGTCCATAAAAAAGGATTTAGAAGCTGCTAAGGTTGAGGGAGTGGATTTTACCACAAGCCCCAATCGAAGTTATCCAAATGGGAAATTTGCTTCATCCTTCATTGGTCTAGCCCAGCTCCATGAAAATGAAGATGGTTCGAAGAGCCTTATTGGAACATCTGGTATTGAAAGCTCCTTGAATAGCTTGTTAGCAGGGACAGATGGTATTATTACCTATGAAAAGGATCGTTTGGGGAATATCGTTCCAGGTACGGAACAAGTCACTCAACAAACCGTAGATGGAAAAGATGTCTACACGACAATATCTAGTCCTTTGCAATCCTTTATGGAAAGCCAAATGGATGCCTTCCAGGAAAAAGTGAAAGGCAAGTACATGACTGCGACCTTGGTTAGCGCCAAGACAGGAGAAATTCTGGCCACGACTCAAAGACCGACCTTTGATGCTGATACCAAAGAAGGGATTACAGAGGACTTTGTCTGGCGTGATATCCTTTACCAAAGTAACTATGAACCAGGTTCAGCCATGAAGGTCATGACCTTAGCAGCAGCTATAGATAACAACACCTTCCCTGGTGGAGAATACTTTAATAGTAGCGAATTAAAAATAGCAGATGCAACTATTAAGGACTGGGATGTGAATGATGGCTTGTCATCAGGAAGTATGATGACCTTCTCACAAGGTTTTTCTCACTCGAGTAATGTCGGTATGACCTTGCTCCAGCAAAAAATGGGGGATGCCACTTGGTTAGACTATCTCAGTCGTTTCAAATTTGGTGTTCCTACTCGTTTTGGGATGAGTGATGAATATGCCGGACAATTGCCTGAAGACAATATCGTTAATATTGCCATGAGTTCTTTTGGTCAAGGGATTTCTGTTACTCAGACCCAGATGCTTCGTGCCTTTACAGCAATCGCTAATGATGGGGTCATGCTAGAGCCGAAGTTTATTAGTGCCCTCTATGATCCAAATGATCAGACTGTTCGTAAATCGCAGAGGGAGGTTGTAGGGAATCCTGTTTCTAAAGAAGCGGCTAGTTTGACTAGAGATCATATGGTTATGGTAGGTACAGATCCTACCTATGGTACGATGTACAATCACAGTACTGGTAAGGGAACAATCAATGTTCCAGGACAAAATGTTGCCCTGAAATCAGGAACAGCTCAGATTGCAGATGAGAAAAATGGAGGCTACCTGCGAGGGGAAACAAACTATATCTTCTCAGTTGTCTCTATGCATCCCGCAGAAAATCCAGATTTTATCCTCTATGTGACCGTTCAACAACCGGAACATTATTCTGGGATTCCGTTAGGAGAATTCGCAAACCCTATCTTGGAAAGAGCTTCGGCCATGAAAGATACACTCAATCTTCAATCAACAGCTAAAAGCTTGGATCAGGTAACATCTACAACTAGTTATTCCATGCCAGAAATGAAGGATTATAGCCCTGGAGATCTAGCTGAGGAACTCCGTCGTAACCTTGTACAACCAATTGTTATCGGTTCAGGAACAAAAATCAAAGAAAGCTCTGTAGCAGAAGGAACCAATCTAGACGCCAATCAGCAAATCTTACTCCTTTCAGATAAGGTAGAAGAGATGCCTGACTTATATGGATGGTCTAAGAAAAATGTTGAAACCTTTGCCAAATGGCTGAATATCCAAGTTGAGTTTGAAGGTACAGGAGAAACTGTTAAAAAGCAAAGTGTTCGTGCCAATACAGCTTTAAAAGATTTACAGAAAATAAAAATAACATTAGGAGATTAGAATGCTTATTTCTATCTTTGCTGGAGTGATTGCCTTTATTCTAACAGTCATAGGAATTCCAGCCTTTATCCGTTTTTACCATAAAGCACAGATTACCGGTCAACAGATGCATGAAGATGTCAAACAACACCAAGCAAAAGCCGGGACACCAACAATGGGGGGACTCGTCTTTCTCCTAGCAGGAGTTTTAGTTAGTCTGGTTCTTGCTCTCGTGACTAATCAATTAACCAATAATGTCGGAATGATCCTCTTTATCCTGGTCTTATATGGTTTGGTCGGTTTCTTGGACGATTTCCTCAAGGTTTTCCGCAAAATCAATGAAGGACTTAATCCTAAACAGAAGCTCTTGCTTCAGTTGGTCGGAGGAGTTATCTTCTATTTCTTCTATGAAAGAGGAGGAGATATCTTAAATGTATTTGGTTATCCCTTGCATTTAGGTGTTCTGTATATTTTCTTTGCCCTCTTTTGGTTGGTCGGTTTTTCAAATGCAGTTAACCTGACTGATGGAATCGATGGCTTGGCAAGTATTTCGGTGGTGATTAGCCTATCTGCCTATGGAATGATTGCCTATGTGCAAAATCAGCTCGATATCTTACTAGTGATTGTAGCTATGATTGGTGGTCTTCTTGGCTTCTTTGTCTTTAACCACAAGCCTGCTAAAGTTTTCATGGGAGATGTAGGTAGCCTAGCTCTTGGAGGAATGTTAGCGGCCATTTCCATGGCACTGAATCAAGAATGGACGCTGCTTTTGATTGGTCTGGTGTATGTTTTTGAAACAACATCTGTTATGATGCAAGTCACCTACTTTAAGTTGACTGGAGGAAAACGTATCTTCCGTATGACACCAGTTCACCATCATTTTGAGTTGGGGGGCTTTTCTGGGAAAGGCCAAGCTTGGAGTGAGTGGAAGGTCGACTTCTTTTTCTGGGGAGTGGGCTTGCTCGCTAGTCTCTTGACTTTGGCTTTCATATATTTGTTCTAAAAAGAGAGTGTGGAATCATCAGATAGAGAAGGATTAAGTTCCTTCTCTTTTTCTATTTGTGGTAGTTTATTGCATCCCCTTCTCAAAAATAGGTAAATTTATGGTAAAATGGAAATAGAAAGTTGAAATGATGAGTTATTTTAAAAAGTATAGATTTGATAAATCCAAGTTTAAGTTAGGGATGCGAACTTTCAAGACAGGAATCGCTGTTTTTTTGGTCCTCATGATTTTTGGTTTTTTTGGTTGGAAAGGACTGCAGATTGGGGCCTTGACTGCAGTTTTTAGTTTAAGAGAAGATTTTGATAAGAGTGTCCATTTTGGTACTTCTCGTATTCTCGGAAATAGTATCGGTGGTTTTTATGCCCTGATTTTCTTCCTTTTAAATAATCTTTTTCACGGCGCCTTCTGGGTAACCCTCCTTATTGTTCCGATTTGCACCATGTTAACCATTATGACAAATGTTGCTATGAACAATAAAGCAGGTGTTATCGGGGGAGTTGCTGCTATGTTGATTATTACCTTATCAATTCCAACTGGTGAGACCGTTTTGTACGTATTTGCCCGAGTTTTTGAAACATTTATGGGTGTTTTTGTAGCAATTCTTGTAAATTACGATATTGATCGTTTGCGGAGCATTTTACTGAAAAAAACAAAATAATGTCACAAGATATAACATTGTTGATTGACGATTGAAGTTTTTTAGACTATAATAGACAGAAAGAAGGAAGTGTACATGAAGGAAAAAGAATTTCGTCGCAATATGGCAGTTTTTCCTATTGGTAGTGTTATGAAACTGACCGATCTTTCGGCACGCCAAATTCGTTACTATGAAGACCAGGAATTGATTAAGCCTGACCGCAACGAAGGTAATCGCCGGATGTATTCTTTGAATGATATGGATCGATTGCTTGAGATTAAAGATTATATCTCTGAAGGTCTTAACATTGCTGCCATTAAGAAAAAATATGCTGAACGTGAGGCGAAGTCTAAAAAACCAGTGAGTCAAACTGAAGTACGTAGAGCACTTCGGAATGAAGTTCTCCAACAAAGTCGCTTTGCTTCTCAACAATCACCTTTTGGTCGCGGTTAGGCAACCGCTAGTCGTCATATATAAGGAGAAAAACCATGCCAATCACAGCTGCAGATATTCGTCGTGAAGTTAAGGAAAAAAATGTAACCTTTATTCGTCTCATGTTTTCAGATATTTTGGGGACAATGAAAAACGTCGAAATTCCTGCTACAGATGAACAACTAGACAAGGTCTTGTCAAACAAGGCTATGTTTGATGGATCTTCTATTGAAGGGTTTGTTCGTATCAATGAATCAGATATGTACCTGTACCCTGACCTGGACACATGGACTGTCTTCCCTTGGGGAGATGAGAACGGTAGTGTCGCAGGATTGATCTGTGATGTCTACACAACAGAAGGAGAGCCATTTGCTGGAGATCCTCGTGGGAACCTTAAACGCGCTCTTCGTCACATGGAAGAAGTTGGATTCAAATCTTTCAACCTTGGACCAGAGCCAGAATTCTTCCTATTTAAGCTGGATGAAAATGGAGACCCAACCCTTGAGGTAAATGACAAGGGTGGTTACTTTGATTTGGCGCCTACAGACCTTGCCGATAACACTCGTCGTGAGATTGTGAATGTCTTGACCAAGATGGGATTTGAAGTAGAAGCTAGTCACCACGAGGTTGCTGTAGGTCAACATGAGATTGACTTTAAGTACGATGAAGTTCTTCGTGCTTGTGATAAGATTCAAATCTTTAAACTCGTTGTAAAAACAATTGCGCGTAAACATGGTCTCTATGCAACCTTTATGGCTAAACCAAAATTTGGTATCGCTGGTTCAGGTATGCACTGCAATATGTCTTTGTTCGATGCTGAAGGAAACAATGCCTTCTTTGATCCAAATGATCCAAAAGGAATGCAATTGTCAGAAACTGCTTACTACTTCCTTGGTGGTTTGATCAAACATGCCTACAACTATACAGCTATCATGAACCCAACCGTTAACTCATACAAACGTTTGGTTCCAGGATACGAAGCCCCTGTTTACATCGCTTGGGCAGGTCGTAACCGTTCACCACTTGTCCGCGTACCTGCTTCACGTGGTATGGGAACTCGACTTGAATTGCGCTCAGTTGACCCAATGGCTAACCCATATATCGCTATGGCTGTCCTTTTGGAAGTCGGTTTGAACGGTATCGAAAACAAAATCGAAGCACCGGCACCAATTGAAGAAAATATCTACATCATGACTGCTGAAGAGCGTAAAGAAGCTGGGATCACAGATCTTCCATCAACTCTTCACAACGCTTTGAAAGCTTTGACCGAAGACGAAGTCGTTAAGGCGGCACTTGGTGAGCACATCTACACTAGCTTCCTTGAAGCTAAACGAATCGAGTGGGCAAGCTACGCAACCTTCGTTTCACAATGGGAAATTGACAATTACCTAGATCTTTACTAATGATAACTCAGAAAGATTGTCCATGAGGACGATCTTTTTTTCTTGTCTTTTATATCGAGGTGTGATATATTTTATATAACGAAGTGCGATATATCAAACTAAATAGGAGGTCTGGTTAAATGGAATTAACAGATAAGATTAGACGGGTCTATCTGCCTATGACTGAAACGGGTTTTTATATTCTGTTCTGTCTGCAAAAGGAGAACCATGGCTATGGTATTACCCAAAAAGTTAAAGAGATGACAGATTCACAGGTTTCCATTAGTCCTGGGACCATGTATGGAACCCTGTCAAAAATGGAAAAAGATGGTTTGATTTTCTTTGTCCGAGAAGAGGAAAAACGCAAAATCTATCAGATTACTGACTTGGGCCGCAAAGTCTTAGAAATTGAAGTCCGACGTATTGAACGACTCTACAGAAATAGTCGGGAGGAGCTTTGATGGAAAAGAAAGTTGTTTATAGAATTGCTACCATTGCGGATTATGATAGAGAGGCTCTCTATCTCAGAGAAATGCATGCTCAAGGCTGGAAACTTAAGGAAGTAAGTTACTCTAACTTAGTAGTTGCGGTTAAGTATACTTTTGAAAAGTGCCAACCGGAGCAGGTGGTTTATCAGTTGGACTTTTATCCTATGAAAAAATCAGAAAGAGCTTCCTATTTACAACTATTTAAAGATTGTGGGTGGGAACATATTACAGACTTTAATGGTTTTTCCTACTTTAGAAAGCTTTATTCTGGAGTTGAGTCGGATGTCGAGTTTGAAATTTATAATGATGCGGCCGGGAAGTTAGCAATGGTCAAGAAGATTTTAACAATGCGGATGCTTCCTATTTTGCTTCTCTTTTCAGCGCTACTACCGATTTTCTCAAAGTTACTCAGTGGAAGAAGTTATTTCAGTGGGGGAATGTTTTTGATTGTTATCATAGACTGTACTTTATTGATAGTTTTCACGATTCAGATTTCTTATATTTTTTGGAGATTGTTTCAAAAGTGGAAAGAATTATCTGATAAATAAAACCATTTTGGAGGTTAGACAATGAATAGCAAAGTACAATTTCGAATGTTTACCATTTTTGATTTGGATAAGGTTGAAGATTATTTGCATGAGATGCATTTGAAAGGTTGGAAATTTAAATCGAATCGTTTTGGCTTTTTCTATTTTGAACAATGCCGACCAGATGATGTGGTTTACCGTGTGTGGAATACTAGCTACCTTAGAAAAAATGAGGTAGATTTACAAAGTATTAAGGATAGAGGATGGGAATTTGTGGAAAATTGTTCTTATTCTGTGTTTCGAAAAGCAACTTGTGATGTAGATTTAAATGATCAATCTTTCATGGACAATCGTCTTCGATGGGCTGATGTGAAATCTAGACTTCGTACATCTACAGTTTCTATCTCTGGCGGTCTAGTTATTTGTATGAGCTTGTTTCGTGAAAGTCTCTCTCAATCTTTCTTCCTTATTTTTGCCCTTTATGCCCTCATGATTGCTTACCTAATCTATAGTTTTTACAGACTTAGACGAAAATATCTGGTTGATTGACATTGGTTTCTAGGTCCTCAGACCGATTTTTAGCACTCTTGATAAAAGAGTGCTAATTTTTTGAGTTTTTGTCTTGACATTCTCTTTTAAGGGTGTATAATAGAATCATAAGTTAGCACTTGAAACTATCGAGTGCTAAAACGATCTATCAGAGAGGAGTAGCGAGATGGTTACAGAACGTCAGCAGAATATTTTAAATCTGATTATTGACATCTTTACCAAAACGCACGAACCTGTTGGATCCAAAGCCTTGCAAGAGTCTATTAACTCTAGCAGTGCAACCATTCGTAATGACATGGCGGCTTTAGAAAAGCAAGGTTTGCTTGAAAAGGCACATACTTCCAGTGGTCGGATGCCGAGTGTGGCTGGATTTCAATACTATGTCAAACACTCCTTATCCTTCGACCGTTTAGCTGAGAATCAAGTTTATGAGATTGTCAAAGCCTTTGATCAGGAATTCTTCAAATTGGAGGATATTCTGCAAGAGGCTGCTAATCTACTAACAGACTTGAGTGGCTGTACGGTAGTGGCACTGGACGTTGAGCCGAGCAGGCAACGGTTGACAGCCTTTGATATCGTGATTTTAGGGCAACATACAGCCTTGGCGGTATTCACCTTAGACGAGTCTCGAACGGTTACCAGTCAGTTTCTGATTCCAAGGAACTTCTTGCAGGAAGATTTGCTGAAACTGAAGGCAATCATTCAGGAACGTTTCCTCGGTCACACCGTTCTAGATATTCACTACAAGATTCGAACGGAGATTCCGCAGATTATCCAGCGTTACTTTACAACGACGGATAATGTGATTGATCTCTTTGAACATATCTTTAAGGAAATGTTCAACGAAAACATTGTGGTGGCGGGCAAGGTCAATCTCTTGAATTTTGCTAATCTAGCAGCCTATCAGTTCTTTGACCAACCGCAAAAGGTGGCCTTGGAGATTCGTGAGGGTCTGCATGAAAATCAGATGCAAAATGTCCGTGTTGCGGACAGCCAAGAGTCCTGTCTAGCAGACCTAGCGGTGATTAGTAGCAAGTTCCTCATTCCTTATCGGGGAGTTGGCATTTTAGCGATTATCGGTCCAGTCAATCTGGATTATCAGCAACTAATCAACCAAGTCAATGTAGTCAATCGTGTTTTGACCATGAAGTTGACAGATTTTTACCGCTACCTCAGCAGTAATCATTACGAAGTGAATTAAGATTGAAATCATTAAAGGAGGCGAAAATGGCCCAAGATATAAAAAATGAAGAACTAGAAGAAGTTCAAGAAGAGGAAGTTGTGGAAACAACTGAAGAAACAACTCCTGAGAAGTCTGAATTGGACTTGGCAAATGAACGTGCCGAAGAATTTGAAAACAAATATCTTCGAGCTCATGCAGAAATGCAAAACATTCAGCGCCGTGCCAATGAAGAACGTCAACTCTTGCAACGCTATCGCAGCCAAGATTTGGCAAAAGCAATCTTGCCATCACTGGATAACCTCGAACGTGCCCTTGCCGTTGAAGGATTGACAGATGATGTGAAGAAGGGCTTGGAAATGGTCCAAGAAAGTTTGATTCACGCCCTGAAAGAAGAAGGGATTGAAGAAATTCCAGCTGACGGAGAATTTGACCATAACTATCATATGGCCATTCAAACAGTCCCGGCAGATGACGAACATCCGGCAGATACCATCGCACAAGTCTTCCAAAAAGGCTACAAACTCCATGACCGCATCCTAAGACCGGCAATGGTGGTAGTGTATAATTAGAGAGGGATAGATGGAACAAATAATAAATTTATTAATCCAATTGGTAAAGGAATATGGTCCAGTAACAGTAATAGTGCTAATAGCAGTAGTGTTATTATGGTTATTGATTGTTTACCCAGTTTTACGTCTTTTTTGGGGGCTCTTAAAAAATCTTTTTACGACTAGAAAACGTGCTTCAAAAAACAATTGGAATTATCAAAGTCAGAAAACAGTTTTTAAGTTTGAACGAACTGAGAAAAAAAGGCTGGAATATTTTGAAGGGCTTGAACAATGGGATGAAATCATTCTAAAAGGTGGTAGTATTTATGAAATTAATCATAAAACTTATCCAAATAGAACTTTGAAACAGAAAATTTTGGAGTGGGATAAAGTGGTGATTGTTATTACATTGACACCTAAAAAATAAAACCTTGTCCGAAACGACAATAAACTATGAAGAAAGATAAAATATGTTTGGCTTTGCAATAGTGAGCGAAGCGAACCAAAGACGATACTCTTCGCCGTGGCGCTATTTGCGCAAACTTTGAGACCTTAGGCTCAAAGTTTAGTCAAAGAGATTGACGAAGTCAAGCTCTGACGGCGTCGCCACTTAAGAAGAGTATCAAAAAGAAAAAAAGAAGATAAATTTAAGGAGAAAAACACATGTCTAAAATTATCGGTATTGACTTAGGTACAACAAACTCAGCAGTAGCAGTTCTTGAAGGAACTGAAAGCAAAATCATCGCAAACCCAGAAGGAAATCGCACAACTCCATCTGTTGTGTCATTCAAAAACGGTGAAATCATCGTTGGTGACGCTGCAAAACGTCAAGCAGTAACAAATCCAGATACAGTTATCTCTATCAAATCTAAGATGGGTACTTCTGAAAAAGTTTCTGCTAATGGTAAAGAATATACTCCACAAGAAATCTCAGCGATGATCCTTCAATACTTGAAAGGTTACGCTGAAGAATACCTTGGTGAAAAAGTAACGAAGGCTGTTATCACAGTTCCTGCATACTTCAATGATGCTCAACGTCAAGCAACTAAAGACGCTGGTAAAATTGCTGGTCTTGAAGTAGAACGTATCGTCAACGAACCAACTGCAGCAGCCCTTGCTTACGGTTTGGACAAGACTGACAAAGAAGAAAAAATCTTGGTATTCGACCTTGGTGGTGGTACATTTGACGTATCTATCCTTGAATTGGGTGACGGTGTCTTCGACGTATTGGCAACTGCAGGGGATAACAAACTCGGTGGTGACGACTTTGACCAAAAAATCATCGACCACTTGGTAGCAGAATTCAAGAAAGAAAACGGCATCGATTTGTCAACAGACAAGATGGCCCTTCAACGTTTGAAAGACGCGGCTGAAAAAGCTAAGAAAGACCTTTCTGGTGTCACTTCAACACAAATCAGCTTGCCATTCATCACTGCTGGTGAAGCTGGACCTCTTCACTTGGAAATGACCTTGACTCGTGCGAAATTTGACGATTTGACTCGTGACCTTGTAGAACGTACAAAAGTTCCAGTTCGTCAAGCTCTTTCAGATGCAGGTTTGAGTTTGTCAGATATCGACGAAGTCATCCTTGTTGGTGGTTCAACTCGTATTCCTGCCGTTGTTGAAGCTGTTAAGGCTGAAACTGGTAAAGAACCAAACAAGTCAGTAAACCCTGATGAAGTTGTTGCCATGGGTGCTGCCATCCAAGGTGGTGTCATCACTGGTGATGTCAAAGACGTTGTCCTTCTTGACGTAACTCCATTGTCACTTGGTATCGAAACAATGGGTGGAGTCTTCACAAAACTCATCGACCGTAACACAACTATTCCAACATCTAAATCACAAGTATTCTCAACTGCAGCAGACAACCAACCAGCCGTTGATATCCACGTTCTTCAAGGTGAACGCCCAATGGCAGCAGATAACAAGACTCTTGGACGTTTCCAATTGACAGATATCCCAGCTGCACCTCGTGGTATCCCACAAATCGAAGTAACATTTGACATCGACAAGAACGGTATCGTATCTGTTAAGGCTAAAGATCTTGGAACTCAAAAAGAACAAACAATTGTTATCCAATCTAACTCAGGTTTGACAGACGAAGAAATCGACCGCATGATGAAAGATGCAGAAGCTAACGCTGAAGCAGATAAGAAACGTAAAGAAGAAGTTGACCTTCGTAACGAAGTAGACCAAGCAATCTTTGCGACTGAAAAGACTATCAAGGAAACTGAAGGCAAAGGATTCGACGCAGAACGTGACGCTGCCCAAGCTGCCCTTGATGACCTTAAAAAAGCTCAAGAAGACAACAACTTGGACGATATGAAAGCAAAACTTGAAGCATTGAACGAAAAAGCTCAAGGACTTGCTGTGAAACTCTACGAACAAGCCGCAGCAGCGCAACAAGCTCAAGCAGGAGCAGAAGGCGCACAAGCAACAGGAAACGCAGGCGATGACGTCGTAGACGGAGAGTTTACTGAGAAATAAAATAGTCCAGTGGATTGTTTTAGCGGAACCTCCTAAAATAAAGAAAGGTTCCGAGATTTTAGGATTCCTTTAATCCGAAACTCAATTCAGCCTTACTAGTTCAAAAACATAGTATAATCAACTTTGTTTTTAAACGTCGTAATGATAAGAAGAAATCCAGAGGTTGCAACCCAGCCTCTGTTTTTCGGTAAAATAGAGGATGTTGCGTATGAAAAAAGTACTTTGTATCATTTATCCTAATTTTTCTCTTTATGAGATAACCACTTTAACAAGTACTTTAGCTTTATCTTTTGGCGTAACAATTGATTATGTGGCTTCAGAACATTCGATAGTTATATCTGAGGATGGCTTACCCTGTCAACCGACCAAAACATTGGATCAAATCTGTATAGAAGAGTATTCTTGTGTGATTTTGCCAGGAATGGTTAACATTGGACCTGCTCTACAGGATGAAAAATTGATATCGTTTTTGAGGGAGCTTGGTGAGCAAGATGTCTTAATTGCAGCCATTTCCTCAGCCCCTCTTTTATTAGCCAAAGCAGGCTTGTTGAAGGACACGAAATTTACAGGTGGAATTTGGCAAAACTTCTTTGACTATTTTGAATTTCTTCCTCGTGAGAATTTCCAACCGAAAGTGGTTGTGCAAGATAAACAGATCATTACGGCTATAGGATTCGCACATCAAGAGTTTGCAAGGAAAGTGATTCTAAGTTTAGGGTTGTCAGAAAATACGGGCAACTATTTTAAAGAACAGAATGAGTACGCAGAAGAGGATTTGATATTTACTCTATCGGACCAAGAGTTTGATCAAGTGAAGCGAAGTATAGAAAACACCCTCTAAAGATTTACTTATAAATTATAGAAAGGAACAAAGAGCGTTCGGGGAATTGAACACGAGTTCTAAAGTTTCTTACTCAATATGAAAGAAAGGAATTGAACCCGACCTACATCGTGGTTTAATTCACAACATCAATAGAAAGGAACAAGTGTGTTCAGGAAATTGAACACGGGTTCCAGAATTTCTTACTTAATCTGAAAGAAAGGAACAAAGAGTGTTCGGGGAATTGAACCCGAGCGGAAAGCTTGGAAATTAGATAAACCGCCTAAGAAATCAGGATTTCTTGTCGGTTTCCTAAATTTCAGTCGCTTTCTGTCCGCTCTTAGTATCTTGTATGAACAATACTGAATTTTACGACCGTTTGGGCGTTTCGAAAAATGCATCTCAAGATGAGATCAAGAGAGCCTATCGGAAATTATCTAAGAAATATCATCCAGATATCAACAAGGATCCTGGAGCTGAGGACAAGTACAAGGAAGTTCAAGAAGCTTATGAAACTTTGAGCGATGAACAGAAACGTGCTGCCTATGACCAATATGGTGCTGCTGGTGCCAATGGTGGTTTTGGTGGTGCTGGCGGTTTCGGTGGCTTCGATGGAGCAGGTGGTTTTGGCGGATTTGAAGATATCTTCTCAAGCTTCTTTGGTGGTGGCGGTGCATCACGTAATCCAAATGCCCCTCGTCAAGGTGACGACCTCCAGTATCGCGTTCATTTGACTTTTGAAGAAGCTATTTTTGGTACAGAAAAGGAAGTCAAATACAATCGTGAAGCAAGCTGTCGTACTTGTAATGGGTCTGGTGCTAAACCTGGAACAAGTCCAGTTACTTGTGGACGCTGTCATGGTTCAGGTGTGATCAATGTTGATACCCAGACACCTCTTGGTATGATGCGTCGCCAAGTAACCTGTGATGTCTGTCATGGCCGTGGTCAAGAAATCAAAGATCCATGTACAACCTGTCATGGAACTGGTCATGAAAAACAAGCCCATAGCGTACACGTAAAAATCCCTGCTGGTGTGGAAACAGGTCAACAAATCCGCCTAGCTGGCCAAGGTGAAGCCGGTTTTAATGGAGGCCCTTATGGTGACTTGTACGTGGTGGTTTCAGTTGAAGCTAGTGATAAGTTTGAACGTGAAGGAACCACTATCTTCTACAATTTGAACCTCAATTTTGTTCAAGCAGCACTTGGTGATACGGTAGACATCCCTACAGTTCATGGTGATGTAGAATTAGTCATTCCAGAAGGAACTCAGACTGGTAAACGATTCCGCCTACGTGGTAAAGGTGCGCCGAGCCTTCGTGGTGGTGCCCTTGGTGACCAATACGTTACTGTCAATGTCGTGACTCCAACAGGCTTGAACGAACGACAAAAAGCAGCCTTGAAAGAATTCGCAGCTGCAGGTGATCTAAAAGTCAATCCAAAGAAAAAAGGCTTCTTTGACCATATTAAGGATGCCTTTGAAGGAGAATAAAGCATAAAAAAAGAGCCCGAGGGCTCTTTTTACTTATCTTCAGTTTCTTGTAATTCTTTTATCACACTAAGTCTCGTTTGAACATCTTTTTCCAGGACTTTAAACTTATAGGTCAAATCTTTTTGATATTCCTTGATGAGTTCTTTTTGTTGGTTGATAATTTGCAGGCTATCTTGGATGATATCCAAGTCATCCTTAATGGCTTCAACACGATCAGTAGTATCTAGAACTTCTTCAGTGATGGCTTGGCGATTTTTAACGAGGAGGTATGAACCGACTGCAGAGCCTGCAAAAAGTAGTAAATTTGATAGTTTCATAGTGACTCCTTAAGCGTTTTTGATTGTTTCAGCGACTTGAGCAAGTTTGTCGAAGTCTGGTTCATGTGCGATAAAGTCAATTTTTAGGTCGTCACCTGCACAATAGCGAGGAACAAGGTGGACATGGGTATGGAAAACCGTTTGTCCAGCAACTTCTTCACAGTTGGCGATGATATTCATACCTTCAGCTTTGGTAGCTTTCATGACTTTTTGAGCGATCTTTGGTACTTGGGCGAAAAGTTGGCTAGCACTTGTAGCATCCATTTCTAAAAGATTGCGGTAGTGTTCTTTTGGTACGACCAAGGTGTGACCAGGTGTTACTTGTGAGATATCAAGGAAGGCAAGAACTTGATCATCTTCGTAAACCTTTGATGCGGGAATCTCCCCTGTGATAATTTTACAAAAAATACAATCTGACATAAAAACCACCTCTAGTGTATTGAATTTTGATATAATATAGCTACATTATACCAGATTTGGAGAAAATATGTTAGAAATTAAAAACCTGACGGGGGGCTATGTTCATGTTCCTGTCTTGAAAGATGTGTCCTTTACAGTCGAGAGTGGACAGTTGGTCGGTTTGATTGGGCTCAATGGTGCTGGGAAATCGACGACCATCAATGAAATTATCGGTTTGTTGACACCTTATAGTGGAGAAATAAACATCGACGGGCTAACCTTGGGTGCTAATCCTCGTGAATATCGTCAGCAGATTGGTTATATTCCTGAAACTCCTAGTTTGTACGAGGAATTGACTCTCAGAGAACATATCGAGACGGTTGCCATGGCCTATGGTATTGAGCAAAATCTAGCTTTTGAACGTGTAGAACCGCTTTTAAAAATGTTCCGTTTGGATCAGAAGCTAGATTGGTTTCCAGTTCATTTTTCAAAAGGGATGAAACAGAAGGTCATGATTATCTGTGCTTTTGTCGTGGATCCTAGTCTCTTTATCGTCGATGAACCCTTCCTTGGTCTTGATCCCTTGGCAATTTCTGACTTGATCCAGCTTTTGGATCTTGAAAAGAAAAAAGGCAAGTCTATCCTCATGAGTACCCACGTTCTTGACTCTGCTGAAAAAATGTGTGACTCTTTTGTCATTCTTCACAAAGGCCAAGTGAGGGCTAAAGGGGATCTTGAAGAGCTGAGACAAGCTTTTGCTATGCCTCAAGCAAGTCTCAATGATATCTATTTGGCTTTGACCAAAGAGGAGGACAGATGAAAGACTTGTTTCTAAAGCGAAAGCAGGCTTTTCGTAAGGAGTGTCTTGGTTATCTGCGCTATGTGCTCAATGACCACTTTGTCTTGTTTTTACTGGTCTTAGTAGGTTTTCTAGCCTATCAGTATAGTCAACTGCTCCAGCATTTTCCTGAGAATCACATACCAATCCTAGGTTTAATTGGGATTGTCTCTGTTTTACTCATGCTTTGGGGAGGGATAGCGACTTATGTGGAAGCTCCTGATAAGCTCTTTCTCTTAGTAGCTGAAGAAGAAGTGAGAGAACATATCCAGAAGCAAAGTCTACTTTCCTTCATCTTTTGGGTCAGTGTACAGACTCTCTTTTTGCTTCTTTTTGCCCCTCTATTTTTAGCCATGGGCTTAGGCTTAGGAGTTTTTGGTGTTTATGTTCTTCTTTTGGGAGTCGGAAAATATTTCCTTTTTCAGAAAAAGGCTGGCAAGTTTTTTAGTGCAAATCATCTGGACTGGGACTATGTGATTGCCCAAGAAAGTAAACGCAAGCAGTTTTTACTTCGTTTCTTTGCCCTCTTTACCCAAGTCAAGGGGATTTCAAACAGCGTCAAGAGACGAGCTTATCTAGATTTTATCCTAAAAGCAGTTCAGAAGGTGCCGAGCAAGATCTGGCAGAACCTCTATCTTCGTTCTTATCTGCGAAATGGAGACCTCTTTGCCCTCAGCCTTCGTCTCCTTTTCCTATCCTTGCTGGCTTTGATCTTTATCGAGCAAGCTTGGATAGCGACAGCAGTAGTGGTTCTATTTAATTACCTTTTGCTCTTTCAGTTGCTGGCCCTCTATCATGCCTTTGATTACCAATATTTGACCCAACTTTTCCCACTAGACAAGGGACAAAAGGAAAAAGGGTTACAGGCAGTTGTCCGAGGATTGACTAGTTTTGTTTTATTGGTTCAGCTGGTAGTTGGGTTGATTACCCTCCAAGAAAAACTAGCCCTTTTAGCCCTCCTTGGAGCTGGACTAGTCTTGCAAATCTTGTATCTCCCTTATCAGGTGAAACGCCAGATGCAGGATTAAATCTTATAAGATTAGAAAAAAA
>JAQDPW010000004.1:0-66326 GCA_027659245.1 Streptococcaceae bacterium AM104-57 | reverse complement strand
TGCAGGATTAAATCTTATAAGATTAGAAAAAAATGAGGTTGGGACAAAAGATCCCGACCTCACTTTTTATTAGCAATCAAACTTTGACGCGGTGGCTGATTGAACTTTTTGTTCGTCTTTTAGACTCCAAAAAGCTCCTAATCATTCTCGCGGGGCTGGGACTACGAAATCGAGACTTTGTCTATCGATTTCTGTCCTACCGCCATTTTTATTTACGTAACCTCAATGAATACCAAGGAGCAAACCAGAAGCTAGTCGCAGGTTACTCAAATCCCATTTTTAAGGCTAACATGGTTTGAAAATATTTTTGAAGACTATTACAAGATAAGGGTTGGCCCGTAGAGACTCAACTTGGTCTTGACTTGGTCAAAGTGGAAGCGGTCATAGGCTCTCCAAGCGGCGCGAGTAGGGGCATCTGGATTGAGGGCACTGAGGCCCATGAGAAGACTGGAAGTCTGGTAAAATTTTTCCAGCTTAATCAAGAATCGATTATCCACTGTCTCAGCTTTAGAGAGAAAGCGGAGGATATTGTCCAGTTGCTCCTGAAAGCGGACATCGTCAGCTGTTGCCTGTTTGCAGACTTGGTAAGCTTTGTTTAACTCAGTTATCAGCGCCTGAGCTCTTTTGATTGGGTCTGTATCCGTCATAAGAATTCCTCCTTTGTGATGGTTTTAAAGTTGTTTTAAGCCTTTGTCTTTCTAATCATAGCCTATCACTTTTTACTCTTTTTTTATCTACAAATCTTTAATTGTCATTGAAATTTCTTGAATGGTAATAGCGAGATTTTATGATAAAATAGTTGTAAGGTTATCATGGTTATTTAGTAAAAAATTCAACATTTTAAGAATTTTTGAGAACCGTTTAGGATTTGGTGAAAATTAGTTGCTAGACTTATGGTATCCTCTCTTCAGGAGGTTTTATCCATGAACTATATCATCATCCAAAAAGAGAAAGAAATTTTCAAATTAAACATAAAGGATATCTACTATATCCAAACGCATCCAAGTAAAGCCCATACCGTGCAGATTGTTACAGAAGACGCTAGCTTTGATTTGTTTCAAAATTTAAGCAATCTTGAGAAACAATATGGGGAAACCTTAACGAGATGTCATCGAAATTGTCTGGTCAACCTTGAACGGCTAAAATCAATAGATATCCAATCAAAGACCCTCTTTCTTGGAGAAGAAGGTCGATATGCTGTTCAGTATGCCAGACGTCGCTATAGAGAAATTCGCCAAAAATGGTTGAAAGAAGGAGAGTAAGAAGATGAGAATATTTGTTTTAGAAGATGATTTTTCCCAACAAGCTAGGATTGAAACGACGATTGAAAAACTTTTGAAAGAACATCATATCACTCCCAGCTCTTTTGAGGTCTTTGGCAAGCCAGACCAACTACTGGCAGAGGTGCATGAGAAGGGTGCGCATCAGCTTTTCTTTTTGGACATTGAGATTCGAAATGAAGAGATGAAGGGACTAGAAGTGGCTAGAAAGATTCGGGATCGGGATCCTTATGCTCTAATCGTCTTTGTGACGACACACTCAGAGTTTATGCCCCTGTCCTTTCGCTACCAAGTGTCAGCTTTGGACTACATTGATAAGGCCCTTTCGGCAGAGGAGTTTGAATCTCGAATCGAGACAGCCCTTCTCTATGCCAATAGTCAAGACAGTAAAAGTCTAGCGGAAGATTGCTTTTACTTTAAATCAAAATTTGCCCAATTCCAGTATCCCTTTAAAGAGGTTTACTATCTCGAAACATCCCCAAGACCCCATCGTGTTATTCTCTATACCAAGACAGACAGGCTGGAATTTACGGCGAGTTTAGAGGAGGTTCTCAAGCAGGAGCCTCGTCTTTTGCAGTGCCATCGCTCTTTTCTAATCAATCCAACTAACGTAGTTCGTCTGGATAAGAAAGAGAAACTCCTTTTCTTTCCCAATGGTGGAAGCTGTCTGATCGCGCGTTATAAGGTCAGGGAAGTGTCTGAGGCTATCAATAACTTACACTAAGTGAGGTGGTGGAATGGAATTAGTTTGGAAAATAGTTTATACATTTTTGGTATCTGGATTGGAGTTGTTTATATTTTTTAAGGTAGATGGAATTGCTCTCACTTTGGAGCGAGTTTTTAAGGCCTTTCTTTTTAAGATACTTTTGGCAGTTGTTTTTGTAACAATTAGCTATATAGTAGGAAATGATTACCTATCTTATTTTACGGAACCCTTGTATGGCATAGGCTTGTCTTTCTTATTGTTAAGAGGGTTTCCTAAAAAACTCCTTTTCTTTTATGGTCTCTTTCCAATGATATTGGTGAATCTCTTTTATAGAGGTATTTCTTATTTTGTGCTTCCATTTTTGGGACAAGGGCAAGTACATGATGATTACTCTTTGATTTGGTTGTGTATAATAATTTTCAATTTCTTCATTTCTCTAGCCTTTTTGAAATGGTTGGACTATGATTTCACTAGCTTGAGAAAGGAGATTCTAGATAAAGGTTTTCAAAAGTCCCTGACTAAGATTAACTGGATAATGGGGGCCTACTATCTAGTCATGGAAAGTCTGTCTTTTTTTGAATATGAACAAAGTATTCAATCAACGACTGTTCGCCATCTGATCCTAGTGTTTTACTTGCTCTTTTTTATGGGGGTTATCAAGAAGCTGGATACCTATTTGAAGGAAAAACTTCAGAAAAAACTGAACCAAGAGCAGACCTTGCGCTACAGAGATATGGAGCGGTATAGTCTGCATATAGAGGAGCTTTATAAGGAGGTTCGGAGCTTTCGTCATGATTATACCAACCTCTTGACCAGCTTACGCCTAGGTATTGAAGAGGAGGATATGGGACAGATAAAAGAGGTCTACGACTCCGTCTTAAAGGATTCTAGTAAAAAATTGCAGGACAATAAATATGACCTGGGCAGATTGGTGAATATTCGTGATCGTGCCCTCAAAAGTCTCTTAGCAGGAAAATTTATAAAAGCCAGAGAAAAGGATATTGTCTTTAATGTCGAAGTACCTGAGGAGATTCAAGTTGAGGGGATGAGCCTGCTTGATTTTCTGACTATTGTGTCTATCCTTTGTGACAATGCTATTGAAGCCAGCGCAGAGGCTAGTCAACCTCATGTTTCAATCGCCTTTATAAAAAATGGAGCACAGGAGACCTTCATCATTGAAAACTCCATCAAAGAAGAGGGGATAGATATTTCTGAAATCTTCTCTTTTGGAGTTAGTTCTAAAGGGGAGGGCCGAGGTGTTGGTCTCTATACCGTCATGAAGATTGTGGAAAGTTATCCCAATGTCAGTCTCAATACCACCTGTCAAGATCAAGTCTTTCGTCAGGTACTTACTATGATACATACAGAATGATGAAAATAAGACCGAGAGTGATTTTTTCTCGGTCTTATTTTTTTATAGTTGTATTGGCTGATGAAGTCCTTGTGTGATGTTATGAGAATATCTATTAACTTTATATAAGAAATCTTCCCACCATCCTCCACCTGTAATCTGGTTGAGTTCAGTAGTTGTTAGTTCTTGGAATGAAGTAAAGTTTTGATTTTTATCCATGTTATAATTCTCCTGTTTTATAAGATATTAAATAGTTATAGAGTGTTATCTGAAAATTAATCAGAATGTGTTAAAGTTTTATCTTTGAAATAATCAAAATATGTTTTCTTTGCAGTTACACTAGTGACGCGACCTTGTAAGCCATATTGGATGAGTTTGCTATCCTCATTAGATAGTTTTGCAAGAGCGGTTAATTTAAAGAGATTGCCTTGCTCTGTTCTGGTAGGAGTTTGATCAATTGTCTGAAGTTGGCCGATGATGGTAATGCCGTGATTTCCAATCTTCTCAAGCTTTAATCTTACAGTTTGTCCTTTATCTAGTAGAGGTAGATAGTTAGAAGATACGTAGTAAGTGATTAGTACTTCTCTTGTATCTGTGATGACAGGAAATATTTGAGCAATTTCTGTACCAGTTGGAATTCTATTTTTACCTTCAAATTCGCTGTTCAGATGAACGATACCTTTACTTGGAGCGGTTAAGGTATTGTTTTCCAAGCGCTGTGTCGCTTGATCTAGTTGTACTTTTAATTCTGTTAATTGATTCTCCACGGTTAGTTGTTGCTGTGAGGTTGTTTGTAAAAATTGAGTACGAAGTACTTCAATTTTAGTTTCTAAACTATTATCATAAGTTGCTACACTTCCAATCCCAGCTTGCTGAATTTTGAGGCTTGCGATAGATGATTCCAGACCTGCAATACTTTGATTAATTTGAGATAAAAATGGCTCCTCTGCAGTTCCTTGTGTTTGTCCTTGTGAGGCTACAAGATAACGATTCAAAATTGACTGGTGCGGATTGCCAGTTGGTAAGCGTGCTCTGTTATTTATGATAGCATCTCTCAACTCTTGATATTCTCCAATTTGTTGTTGAACTTTTGTAATTTCTTGTTCGATGGCTGATGAACTGCTATTGGCAAGATTAGCTTGATTTGAAACTTCGGTGTTAGTCTTTGTGATACCTAGTTCAATATCATGAGCTTGTTTAGTAAAATTCATAAAGGTATTATGGTAGCCAAACTCATCCTCGCCAGAAAAAAGATCAGTCGCTTTTTCTAAGCTTTGTTTCAAAATTCCAAGTCCTTCTTTTTGCTTCTCAAGTCTTTGTAATTGAGTTTCTAAGGCAGTTTTCTGGCTCTCTTCCATTGTTTCAGAGTATTTGATAAGTAAGTCACCTTTTTCAACTACTTGATTTGCCACTAAATGATTAGCAAGGATAGGATTATCACTGGTTGACTGAATGGATGCAATGACACTTGTAGGAGTGACTTCTCCTTGCGATGTAACAGTAATCTCTTTTGTGGCAACAAGGGAGAAAATCACGATGAAAGTAAACAGTAATGAAAGTGGTATGATTAATACTGTCGCATAATTATGGTAACGTCTCTGATAAAACTCGACGCTTCTAAATAGATTAGGATTCATGACATTCTCCTTATTTATTGAATAGATGATGGTAGAAACCTTGCGCCTGCATTAACTCTTGGTGACTACCAACTTCAATGATTTTCCCCTGGTCAAGAACAATGACACGGTTGGTTCGTTCGGCTATACTGAGACGATGGGCTACAAAGAGAATGGTTTTATCAGTTAGGGACATAAGATTATCTATAACTTTTTTCTCAGTCAAGACATCAAGACCGCTAGTAGCTTCATCTAGTATTAAAACAGGAGATTTAGTTAAAAGAGCACGAGCGAGGGCAATTCGCTGCTTCTGTCCTCCAGATAAGCCAGCTCCATCAGAGAGCTGAGTTTGATAGCCCATAGGCATTCTTTCAATATCTTGACGGATTTCAGCTAATTCACAAGCTCTTAGAATATCTTCTTGGCTAATCATATGATTACCGCCCAAAGTTAAGTTTTCCAAGATAGAGCCATTAAAGATATAGGCTTGTTGAGGTAGGTAATTAATATGACGGCGCAAGACTTTTTTATCAATGTTTTTAATATCCTGATGATTGATGGAAATATGTCCTTTGTAGGGTTCAAAGAAATTAACAATCAATTTGGCTAGAGTTGTTTTACCAGAACCACTAACTCCAACCAGGCTTACCTTATCTCCTTGTTTAATCGTTAGATTAATATCCGTTAAGGTATCTCGTCCAAAACCATACTTATAAGAAAGATCATCAAATTCAATATCACCCATCAAAAAATTTGAATGAACAGGAGTTTCTTGGACTTGAAACTCAGATTCGACTAAATAGACCTCGTTCAAGCGGTTATTAGCGACCTTCGCAGATTGAAGTTTGGTTTGGAGATTGATAATATTTTCCATTGGAGTAGTAAAGTAAGAAAGAAGTGTGTTAAATGTAATCAGCTGACCGATAGAAATCTTACTAGACATGACTAATTGAGCGCCAAACCATAGGATAAGTATATTAAGAACTAACTTTGTTCCTTGTTTTAAATTAGTTTGTAAAATAGAATATTTACTGAGTTTAAAGGATTTTTCTAGATAATCTACAAATTCACTGTCGATATTTTGGTAGCGTTTTTCTTCACTTGTGAGTGACTTGATAGTTTCAATCCCGTTGATATCTTCGATAATGGCAGAACTAACCATAGAATTACTTTGCATGACATCATGGTTCATTTTTTCAAAAGGCTTCATAAAAGAAAAGATGATGAACATGTATATAGGAACGGAAATAAGAGAAAGAAGGAAGAGATTAGAGTTTTGTGCCAGTAAGACACCTCCTACAAGAATCAGAATGGAAATATCAAGAAAAAGAGAGAGAATGGTAGAAGCCAAGGCATCTATAATAGAGTTGGCATCTGTGAACCGTGAAATGATTTCCCCTGTACGACGTGTCGCAAAGAAAGACATAGGAAGTTCAAAAATATGGCGAATATAGGATAAAATCACATCAATGCTTAATCTCTGGCTCAGAACGGTTAGGAGATAATCTCTGGAGAAGCCCATGACTTGTTGGAGGATATAAGTGATAACTAGACCAACTGAGATGATTCCTAAAGTTGATTTCATCTGATTTGGGATGTATTCATCCAAGATTCCTTGGAGATAATAAGAACCACCTATATTGATAATAGTGACCAATAAGCTTGAGAGAACAATGTAAGCAATGAGAGATTTTTGTTTGAAAATCAGAGGAAGGAAGCTTAGTAGACCATTCTTTTTATCTTTATGGGGTTGATAGCTGGGTTTGGGAGCTAGAAAAATAGCTACTCCAGTCCATTCAGAGAAAAAGCGTTCTTTTGACATTTTGGTGATTTTTACAGAAGGGTCAGGATCACCAATAATCAGATAGTCTTTCTTTGTTTGATAGACAACATAGTAATGTTGGAGTTTTCCTTCTTTGTTAACGTGAACGATAAATGGATAGGGGACATCACTCATGTCAAAGAGCGTTTTATCTGCTTGAACAGGTCTTGTTTCAAAGCCTATTTCATCAGCGGCTTTTACAATGCCAAGAGCAGTCGTCCCTTCTTTATTGGTCTTTGCAAGTTCTCTCAAGTGAGCTAGAGAAAAATCTGAACCATAGAATTTAGCAATCGAGGCTAAGACAGCAACACCACAGTCTCTAGCATCTATTTGAGGAACAAATGTACGTTTATAAGAAGTCATTGGCAATCCCTTTCATATAGTGGATAGGTCTATTATGACATAAAAACAATTTCGTGCTTTATAAAATCTTGAATAGTCATTGAAACTTCCTGAATGGTAAAAAAGTGATTAGAAACTATCTTTCTTTAAAAATTTAGAGGTGGATTGAAATAAAAAGCTAATTTAAGACGTTTCGATGACAATTCAAGATTTGGATGAAAAAATATAATAAACAGTGATATACTATACTTGTCAAAGTTGCAACAGGACAAAAATTAAAAATAAAAAGGAGTAATTGTCATGAATACAAAAATGATGTCACAATTTGAGATTATGGATACTGAAATGCTTGCTTGCGTTGAAGGTGGGGATATTGATTGGGGAAGAACAATTAGCTGTGCAGCGGGGGTTGCATACGGTGCGATGGAAGGTTATGCTACAACTTATGGCTCAACATTTCTACTTGGGCCATACGCTATAGGAACAGGTGCAATTGGTGCTGTACTAGGTGGAATTGGCGGTGCCTTGACCTGTTAGTCTATGAAAGACAAACTATAAGAAAAGTCAATAGTTTTTTTCTAAAATATTTCTTGTTTCAAAGCTGATGATTTTAGAGCACGGTAAAAAGCTCTTGAAAAAGTTCATTTTTTTCAAAGGTTATCTTGTGTCAAATTCAGAAGTTAGATCACTTTTTGTTCGTCAAAGGGTAGCTTGTTTTTGAGGAGATAAAACAGGGTTCTGATAAGTTTTTAGCTAAATGAATGATAGCCACATTGTAATATTTTCCTTACTCTAACTTAGTCTTAGGATAGTCTTTAAAAGCAGGTAAAAAATGATTACTTGCTTTGGAAGCTTATCTGGGGGCCCAACGCAGATGAGGGGCACCTGTTTGACCATTTTTCCTGCTAAAACAATCTAACCTGACTGGTAACAGGAGACAGTATTGATTGAGCTGTCGAAGAGACTGATCTAAGAGTTCAAAGCCAGCTCTGGTATTTGAAAAAGTGAGGTGTTTGAGAACAGTTTTTCCTTGAACATTCAAGGCTGTAACATCGTGTTTATTATTAGCGGCATCAATGCCTACATAAAGCATAGGAGTATCTCCAGATATAGTATTTAAGTCCATTTGGTTATCCACGAACTTACCTTACACGAGATAAGATGTCTATGCGGTATCAAACTCATTAGCAATTGAAACAAAAAGCTGTGGTTATAGCCTCTCAGAAATTGTCCAGCGATTAGAGGAAATGACCTAATCCCAGTGGCTTATTCCAAGTGTACCACTTGGGCTTTGGCAGTAGCTAACTGCACTAAATATATAATATAAGGAGATAGCATTGAAAAAAATATTTGCTAAAAAACGCAACGTATTTCTAACGAGATTGTTTCTAGGTCAGTTGCCTTTGCTAATCTCTACTTATCTATTTCTCTCTCGTCAATTTTTAAATTTTTCCTTAGTTTGCCAATTGATTTTAGTGGCTATCAACTTGATTTCTATTTTGGCTGTTGTTTATCTCACTAGGGAAATGAGAGTGAAAAAATTTGAAGATGATGATTTGGTAAGTCCTAGAGCCAATCAACTAATGTTCGTAGGATTGACATGTTTTATGACTATCATCTGTTTGTATAGAGGTATCACAGCAGTAGAATCCTATCAACAACTAATCGCCTATATTGGAGCTATTCTATGCTTTATTATCACGCTTCTGCTCGTTTGGGGCTTGAAGTATTATAAAAAGTAGAGGTTAATGAAGTATAAAAGGGTAAGTGTTTTCGAAATGCTTACCTCTTTTAATGAAGTTTTTGTAATTCAAGATGTTTCGATGACAATTCAAGATTTGGATGAAAAAATATAATAAACAGTGATATACTAAACTTGTCAAAGTTGCAACAGGACAAAGATTAAAAATAAAAAAGGAGTATTTGTCATGAATCTAAAAATGATGGAACAATTTGAGATTATGGATACTGAGATGCTTGCGAGTAAAGTAGGAGGAAAAACAATATATTACGGTAATGGTTTATATTGTGATAACTCTAAAGGTTGCTGGGTAAACTGGCCTGAAGCTATAAATAAAATTCTTACTAATTCTATTGTTAATGGATTTTCAGGTGGGAATGCAGGTTGGAATTCGGGTGGACCTCTATAATGAGAGGGTTAAAGTGGTTTTCTGGTGGGGTTGAAAGACGCCGTGAAGCTATCATCATATTAGAAGAACTTATTCAAAATATAAAATGTGATTCTCAACTCCTCCCTTTGAAAGATATATTGATTTCTTACGAATGTGAATTAAAGAAAGGAAGTATATCGATTCCTTATACCCTTAGTCGAATGAACATTGAAATTTCAAATGTATTAATTGAAAATGCGCTACATTTATCTGAAATTCAGTCTAATCAGATAAAAAAATTAAGAGAATTATCTAATATTAGATATGGATACTAGGATATAGTATAGGTGATATGTTAATTATAGTTTATGTATTTCTAATATTTTTATTGTGACTCTGAATTTGAGTGAAAAAATTAAAACAGTGTTATACTAAACTTGTCATGGTTGCAACAGGACAAAAAACTTCATTAAAAAGGTAGGTGTTTTTGAAATACTTACCTTTTTCAATGAAGTTTTTGCCATTCAAGATGTTTTGATGACCATTTAAGATTTAGATGAATTTGTAATCTTAAATAAGGTAAGATAAAGCTAACAAATGTAAAGGAGTATTCTTATGAAGAAACAAAAGATAAAATCGCTATTACTTGTACCACTTGTATTTGCATCTATTACTACAGGTGTTGTATATGCAGAAGAACAGACTACTTCTTCCTCTATCAAGGCTAATGATAGTTCTCTTGTGGTACCAGATTTGCCATCGACTAAGGAAAAGGTGGAGCATAAACCTTCCGTTGTAACTCCCGAAGAGTATGAACAGAATGTTGCGGACTTTAAAAAGGTAGATATTGAAGCCGTTCGTCAATCTTTTACAGAGGATCAATTGGAACATACTATATATTTTGGTAGAAAAACATGCTCTCATTGTCGTCAATTTTCTCCTGAATTGAAAGAATTTAATAACTTGATTGAAAAGAAGTTAGAATATTATGATTTGGATGGTAAGGATTTTGATGGGGAAGCGAGAGAGTTTCTATTTAAAAAAGTCGGTATTCCAGGAACACCAACAATTTTGTATTTAAGAAATGGACATCCGATATCTGGATGGGTTGGTGGCGGAGCAACTGCACAACATGTTTATGATTATATGTATTCGAGAAACTCACCTAAGCAAACGGAAACAGTAGCATCTTCTGAGGATACAGTAACAGAAAGTGTCCGTGATGAGAATACTAGAAGTGACAGTATGAGTATTAGTGATAAAGTTGTAAGTGACAGCAAAGGTATGAGTGATGAAAAAAGAACCGAAATGAAAATATCCAATGATAGTCCCAATTCTAATAGTGAAAATAGTGGGAAAGTGGAGAGTACAAACTCAACTTCTAAAGCTAAAACTACTCAATCTGGCGATTTAGCAATGTTAGACAATAAGAATCAATTGGAAACTTTCAAACCTATTTTTGATGCTGCTCAAGAAAATAAAACTCCTTTAACCGATGTTAAGGGGCCTGATTATGTAAGCCAATCTATTACTTCGAATGAAAAATTATTACCGAAAACAGGAGAGGAAGAAAGTTACCAACTGATCCGGCTAGCTGTCGCATTTTTTATGGCTTCTATAATGATTAAAGTGAAACAAAAAATTCACAAATAAAAATAGATGGTAAACAGGTGCAATGATATTATTTGTTTGTAATAACATATGGCTAGAATTTACCTATAGACAAGAGTGAAAGGGCAAGTATGTTTTTAATGCTTGCTTTTTAAATTTTTTAACAATTCAAGACGTTTCGATGACCATTCAAGATTTGGATGAAAAAATTAATAAACAGTGATATACTAAACTTGTCAAAGTTGCAACAGGACAAAAATTAAAAATAAACAAGGAGTATTTATCATGAATACAAAAATGATGGAACAATTTGAGATTATGGATACTGAATAACTCGAATTTGTAAGATTATGATTCTTAAATATAGTATTATTATCGCTATTAATTTACTGTCTTATTTGCTTACTTACAAAATATCAAAGCTATCTAAGAATGATGAGAGTAAGATAGTTAGCAAAATTTTGATTATATTATCAATAGTTTATATAATCGTTGATGTTTTACTTAGTTGATGGATTTGTAGGAAATAAAAAAACTTAACTACAAACTATTAATTTACTAATATTTTTTCTGCAAGATAATAAATAATATAGTAAAACTTTTTATTGCAAGGAGAGCAGTGAAAATTAAGATATTTTAGATACTCAGGATTATTGAAATCTTAGACTTAAAAATAAGTACTGCTACTTTTAAGAAGATAGTAGACGTCTATACTTTGTTAAGAAAATCAAAAGTAGAAGTATGTGGAATAAAATGATAGTCATTGGGATAGTCGCGATAAAGTTTTTTGAACTGCTTGGTTTGCTTTCGTGATAATTTGAGAGAAAATTTTTGATCAAAACACTCCGTATTTGGAAAGTTGAAGGAGGAACACATGGATTGTTTTCCATCTCGAATACGGATGATATAAAGCCATCCTTTTTCTTGAAAATGAGCCATGAGATTGTAACTTTCATAGCCTCTATCCATGATAACAAGAGCTTTCTCGAAAGGGAGAAGCCTTCATCATCTGAATCAGAGCTAAGCGCTCATCTTGCGCATGTTTGTCTTGAATAAAAACATCTCTATACACTCCAGCCGTCAAGTCGTATAGGGCATTTATGTGTATGAGATTATAGGATTTAACATCCGTTTGGGTTTGGATAGAGGTTTCTGTATCCATGGGATTTCGAGGAATACAGATATCACTCCCATCTGCAGCGAATATTGGAAAATCAGTATTAAGTGGAATAGGTGCTGTAAATTCTTTAAATAGGGCATAGAAAGCTTCAGATTTTATCTGATAGCGTCTTTGAACAAAGGCTGAATTTGAAACCCTCAGTCTGGCATCTAGTAATTCTTTTGACAGTGATTTCCCGCCCATTCCCAGAATGGTACGAATCATAGTTTCTAGTGATAAACTTCTTTTACGAGTAAAGGCTTGTTCATCTTGTTTGACGAACTCAACTTTTTGACCAAGGATACTCTGAATACTCTTATTCAAGTGGGCTTTTATCTGTTTTATCATGGGAAATGCCTCCTTAACTATAGTTTATCACATTAAAAAAGAAACCCAAATACAGAATTGTATCTGAATTTCTTAACTTAATGACATTGCAATTAGACCTAGCTTTTTGCTATAATGAGGGGAGAAAAATCAGACAGGAGAATATGATGTCAGAACCATTATTTTTACAATCAGTTATGCAAGAAAAAATCTGGGGTGGTACCAAGCTACGTGATGAGTTTGGTTACGACATTCCAAGTGAAAAAATCGGAGAATATTGGGCTATCTCAGCCCATCCAAATGGTGTCTCTAAAGTTGCCAATGGTCGCTACGAGGGAACAGATCTTGCTACTTTGTATGCAGAGCACCGTGAATTGTTTGGTAATCGTCTAGAACCTGTATTTCCACTGTTGACCAAAATCCTCGATGCCAACGACTGGCTCAGTGTCCAAGTCCACCCAGACGATGCTTATGGATTAGAGCATGAAGGCGAACTTGGAAAAACAGAGTGCTGGTATATCATTGCTGCAGATGAAGGTTCAGAGATTATTTACGGTCACAATGCTAAGTCAAAAGAAGAACTCCGTCAGCAAATTGAAGATAAAAACTGGGATGCCTTGCTGACAAAGGTTCCTGTTAAGGCTGGAGATTTCTACTACGTACCGAGTGGGACCATGCACGCTATCGGTGCGGGAATCTTGATCCTTGAAACGCAACAGTCTAGTGATACAACCTACCGTGTCTATGACTTTGACCGCAAGGATGATAATAGCAACTTGCGTGAACTTCATCTTGAAAAATCAATCGATGTTTTGAATATTGGTGAGCCTGCAAATAGCCGTCCTGTGACTGTTAAAGCAGATGATTTGCGTTCAACTCTCCTTGTATCCAATGAATTCTTCGCAGTTTACAAGTGGGAAATTACTGGAAAAGTTGACTTCGAAAAGACATCTGACTACAGCTTATTCAGTGTCTTAGCTGGTCAAGGTCAGCTGACTGTTGACGGAAAAAACTATCCAATCCAAAAAGGCAGCCACTTTATCTTGCCAAGCGATGTTGAAGCATGGACTTTGAAAGGTCAAGGTCTAGAATTGATTGTTAGCCATCCATAAAAAGAAAAGAGGCTGGGACAAAAGTCCTAGCCTCTCAGTTGTCTTTGGATTGTCGAGCAAGACGCAGTGGCTGAGTGGGCTCTACTACGCTGATTTCATCAGCTTTTACAGCCCTTCTCAACTGTGCGGAGGTGGGACGACGAAATCGAATTCTAACGAATTACCGATTTCTGTCCCACTCTCCTTTTTTCTATTTACATAAATTGGGCGATAAAGACCACGATGATGATAATTGGGATGATGAAACGAAGAAGGAAGAGCCAGACTTGGAAAAGTCCTTGTTTCCAAGGTGTTTCATCAAGATGAAGTTCCTCCATTGCCAGTGCCTTCTTGAAAATATAGCCTGTAAAAAGAGACAAGCAGAGAGCACCAAAAGGCATGAGAAGGTTGGAAACCAAGAAATCCATAGCGTCAAAGAAGGTCTTTCCAAAGATATGGACATCCGCCATGACACCGTAAGATAGGGCCGAAGGGATACCAAAGATAAAGGTCAAGATACCTAAAATAAGACTCCATTTATTACGTTTTTCGTTATCTTGGTCAGTGATATTTCCAACATTAATTTCCAGCATAACGACAGAAGAAGTGACCGTCGCAAAGAGGAAGAGCAAGAGAAAGAGAATATAGAAAATACTTCCAAAAGGCATCTTGTCAAAGAGTTGGGGCAAGACGATAAAGAGGAGACTCGGACCACCTTCAGATTGTATGTTGAAGGCTGACATAGCAGGGAAAATGGCTAGACCCGCCATGATCGATACAGAAATGTTCATGGCAACGATAGACATACCTGATTGGACCAGATTGGTTTTCTTATCTAGGTAAGAAGCATAGGTCAACATGGCAGTAACACCGAGGGACAAAGCAAAGAATGACTGTCCTAGAGCATAGAGGAGACCAGCACTTGTCAGTTTTGAAAAGTCTGGTTTGAGGAAGTAGAGAACGCCTTCCATGGCATTTGGCAATCTGAGAGAGCGCCCGATAATAATGACAAAGATGATAAATAACAAGGGCATCATGACCTTAGATGCTCTTTCAATCCCTTTTTGAACTCCCTTAGATACAATAAAGATGTTGAGGAAGATAAAAAGAGCTTGAGACCCAAGGGCAATCCAAGGATTTGAAATGATGTCTGTAAAGAGTTGGGCATAATCGCTGCTAATCCCAAATTGGAAGGCTTTAGCAATAGCGATACCTAGATAAACTAAAACCCATCCCCCGATAACACTGTAGAAAGATAAGAGGATGAAAAGGGCAAAGGCACCAATCCAACCGATAAAGTTGTAGTTCTTGTTATCACCCAATTTTCCAAAGGTTTTGATTGCTGACACGCCAGCGCTCCGACCGAGGGCGAATTCAGCCAAGAGAAGTGGAAATCCAATCAATAGTGTTGAGATGAGAAAGACCAGTAAGAAACCTCCCCCACCATTGGCAGCGGTCATATAAGGGAACTTCCAAACGGCCCCAAGACCAATAGCAGAACCTGCAGATGCAAGGATAAAGCCCAGTTTAGAGCCCCATTGCGATTTTTCAGACATTGTTAAACTCCAATCTATTTCTAAATAATAAAAGGCTACTTGAGTTGTCAAATAGCCTTCTCTCAATTGCTCTTTTGAGCTTATTCTTTGATTGATAGACTTGATTATCCTATCATGATTTTTCAAGTCTGTCAAGAAAGCGATTTTCATGTTTTTATAAAAAATATGATAAAATACTTGACTCTCCTCAAAGGGGAGGGTATATACTATTTATGTGAGGAGGAAATCATGTACCATATCAAAGAAGCTGCGCAACTTTCAGGTGTCTCCGTCAAGACCCTCTACCATTATGACAAGATTGGACTTTTGGTTCCATTAAAGTCAGAAAATGGCTATCGGACCTATAGTCAAGAGGATTTAGAACGACTACAGATTATCCTCTATTACAAGTATCTAGGTTTTTCTTTAGAAAAAATAGCAGAGCTATTGAAGGAAGAAAAGACGGACTTGTTACCACATTTAACTAGACAGTTGGACTATTTAACCCAGGAGAGGCAACATCTGGATACCTTGATTTCAACCTTACAAAAAACCATTCAAGAACAAAAAGGAGAAAGAAAAATGACTATTGAGGAAAAATTCACTGGATTTAGCTATCAAGACCATCAAAAATACCACCAAGAGGCGGTAGATAAGTATGGCCAAGAAGTCATGGATCAAGCCCTTGATCGTCAAAAAGGACGAGAGGATGAGGTTGCATCAGCCTTTAATCAAGTCTTTCAAGCCATGGCACAAAATCTACAAGCTGGTCTGCCGATAACAGCATCTGAAAACCAAGAGGAAGCAACCAAGCTTTTGCAAGCCATCCGTACTTATGGATTTGACTGCTCTATCGAGGTCTTTGGTCATATCGGAAAAGGCTATGTCTATAATCCAGAGTTTAAGGAAAATATTGACAAATTTGGATCTGGAACAGCTCAGTACACATCAGATGTCATTGCCCACTATGTAGGCACACAAACTCGATAAAACTCAAAGACCAAGCTAGAACTGAAAAAGCCAGTAACAGAATTTTAATTGGAGGACACAGACCTAGCTTGAAGATTAGACAAGCTAAAAATCGGCGGAGATACCTCTGCCGATTTACTGTTATTTGAGTTGGTAAGACCAGTCTTCACCATCCTTGTAGTAAAAGAACTCACTGAGATCTTCTTCAAGAAAAACACGAAGCATATCAGACATATCCTCAGTAGCTAGTTTAAGATGAGATAGATTTTCAAAATCCTCCCACCAGACTTTTCCTTCGTCTGAAGATTGGAGCTCCCCAGTAAAGTGTTCAGTTTGGTAAAAGAGGACAACATAGCGATAATCTTCGTCGTCATACCAGTCTTTGATACCACAGAGCTGGGGTTTAGAAATGGTCAGACCAGTTTCTTCCTTCACTTCACGAATGACAGCATCGACAAAGGATTCGCAACGTTCAACATGGCCGCCAGGAAAAGTAATGCCAGGCCAGTTAGGACTAACTCGGTCTTGGACCAGAACCTTGTCTCCATTTTTAATCATGCACATATTGACAAATTCGACTGATTCTCTTCTGTTCATCTTATTTTTCCTATTTTGTTAGTAATTTTTCTACCACGTTTAACTTTCGCATGGTCAGATCAACGCCGAACAGCTTTTCGAGATAGTTGGTATTAAGCTTTTTTCGTTTTGCAGTTCTAGGGAGATAGAGGTAAAGACAATGGTTGCCGATACAAATTTCTTCTTCACCATAGTCACTATCCAATTTTTCTAATGGTAGACTTTGGATATCATTTTGAAAAAGGATCACATGTATTCGGTCAAAAAGATAGTGTTTTCCAAATGGGTTTTCTTGGACAATTTTTGCAAAATCATTTTTGTTCTTGATTACCATTTTTAAATTAGCACAATTTTTTCCTTTATTAGAGTGTGAACCTGTTCTCGTATTTCTTCCAGAGATAAGTCACTTTCAAGAATGATATTCCCACTTTGAATATAAGTTCGAACGTGTTGGAAACCAGCCTCTGTTAAGATATCTACCAGATAAGACATTTTAGGGATAGCATTTTGTCCATTCGGTGTAACACCTCTCAGTAAAATAATATGTTCCAAAATAGCTCCTTTCTTATCCAATATCTTTAGATACTATATCATTTATAGTTCTAGTTTGAGCCTGCCACCCAGCCGGTGCAGAGGGCGGAAGTGATGTTAAATCCCCCCGTATGGGCATTGATATCTAGTACCTCACCAGCAAAGTGGAGTCCAGGTACTAGCTTACTTTCCAGCGTTTTAGGATTGATTCCCTTGAGACTAACCCCCCCTTTAGTTACAAAAGATTTTGCTAGCGACATCTTTCCAGTCACAGGGATTTTAAGTGCCTTGATGGACTGGACAAGTTGGTCGCGTTCTCTTTCAGTTAGCTGTTTGACTTTTTCAGGATATCCTTGGACAAAAAATTCTGCCAAGCGTTCAGGGAGCAAGGCTTTTAAGGCATTTTTCAAGGATTTCTCACGGTTTTCTTCTAGAAAGTCTACTAAGTCACCTTCTGAAAGTTGTGGCAAGACATCTAGTGAAAGGACTTCCCCACCCTTGACAAAGCTAGACATGCGTAGTGCAGCAGGTCCTGACAAACCAAAGTGGGTAAAGAGCAAATCATGAGTGATGACGTGCTTACCATAGCTTAGGGTTACATCGTCTAGGGAAATTCCCTGCAAGGCCTTATGCGGGAAATCAGTCAACAATGGGCTTTCAGCAGCTTCGAGTTCGGTAATAGTGTGTTTGAAATGGCGGGCGATTTCGTGACCAAAACCAGTAGAGCCAGTAGAAGGATAGGATTTTCCACCAGTTGTGACGATGAGTTTATCACAAGTGAAAGTCTGGTCTGCGGACTTAAGGACAAACTGGTCGTCTATTTTTTTAACAGAAACAATCTCTGTTTGAGTGGCAATTTGCCCGCCTAGTTCCGAAATTTTCTTCTCCAGAGCCTCGATTATGGTCCGAGATTTGTCACTGACTGGAAAGACGCGGCCATGGTCTTCGACCTTGAGTTTTACGCCATTTTCAGTAAAAAAGTTGATGATATCATGGTTATCAAACTGGGAAAAGACACTGTATAGAAAGCGGCCATTTCCAGGGATGCCAGCTAATAGGTCATCTAGAGTTCCATTGTTGGTCACATTGCAGCGACCACCACCAGTACCCGCTAATTTTTTTCCAAGTTTTCGATTTTTTTCAATGAGGAGGGTTTTCTGCCCATAAAAGCTACTTGAAATGGTAGCCATCATACCAGCAGGGCCTCCCCCAATTACAATAGTGTCAAAATGTTTCATAAAAGTATTGTACCATAAAAAAACAAGAGATGATAAGTCATCTCCTGTTTGATTTATTAGTCAATTTCATATCCCATGAGGAGTCCACCTTCTTCTGCATAAAAACTGCAGAGTCCAGAGGTTGGGATAATCTTGATTTCAGCTTGTGGGAATGTTTCACGCACACGTTCAGAGAGCTGTTGGCAGAATTTATCATTACTGCGGTGAGCCATGACGATACGTCCACCAGCATAGCCAGCTTTAATTAATTCTTCATAGGCAGCTTGAAGAGATTTTTTAGCACCACGAGCCTTTTGGAGGAGTTCCAAGGTTCCAGTTTCACTTGCTTCCCCAACCATACGAATATTGAGGAGCCCAACAACTGTACCGATCAGCTTACTCAAGCGACCATTCTTAACCAGATTATCAACCTTAGCGAGAACGAACAATAACTTAGTTTTTTCTTGGTAAGCAGTAATAGCATTAACCACTTCTTCAAAAGAAAGTCCTTGGTCAATCAAATCATTGATTTTCTCAACGATTAGATCAACTTCGCCACCAGCAGATAAACTATCAATGACATGAATCTGAGTATCAGGATGTTCTTCGAGATAGAGATTTTTAGCTAATTGAGCGCTGTTTTGACTACCAGAAAGAGTTCCGGTAATGGTCACTACAAAAATATGGTTTGCTCCTTCAAATGCTCGCAAGTAATCATCAGGGCTAGGGCAAGCTGATTTTGAAGCTTCAGAAGTTGCATACATGGTTTCCATCATTTTGTCAATATCAAGACTAGCATCGTCAATAAAGACTTGATCAGCTACTTGAATGGTTAAAGGAACACTTACAAATTCAGTGTCAATCGCAGGAGTAGGTAATTGACGATAATCACAACCAGAATCTGCCACAATCTTCCAAGTCATAGAAATTCTCCATCTTTGTCACTTATACATTGACAAAGGTTCTGTCTTTTTCTACAATTATATCATGAAAGTGCTTAAAACAAAAGTCTCATTGCTCTGTCGTCACAAGTAGAAAGGAAGTGTTATGGCCGAACGAAGAATTTCTGAAAATTCACTTGAAAATCTCAGAAAATCCAATCAAGAATCCAATTTATTGACCAGAGAAGCTATCGAAACAGCTCTCTTGCAACTTTTGGAGAAAAAGGAATTAACAAAGATTAGCATTTCCGAATTGGTAAAACGAGCTGGGGTCTCCCGTGCAGCTTTTTATCGAAACTATGACTCCAAAGAAGAGATTTTAGAAAGTGTCTTTAAACGAAGCGTCCATAACATTATGGAGCAATTGAGCCATTACGATGTTAAAACGGACCTCTATCTGGTTTGGGTTCGCCTCTTTAGAGAAGCCAAGAAAGAGGCGAAGGTTATTCAGCTTGCCTTGGATTACCACTTGGAAAAAATCTTTGTGCAAGCCATGCAAGAATTTTTAGAAAAATACTATGGAAAATCAAAAGGAGTCAGCTCTTACCTGCATTCTTTTTGGAGTTCTGCCATCGTATCAGTTTTGCTTAAATGGATCAAGGATGGAATGAAGGTTCCTGCTGAAAAAATTGCAGATTTACGCCTACCATTTTTCAAAAAATAAACCAAGAGGAGAGAAGATATGACAGAAAAAAGACTGGCTTGGGATGAGTATTTTGCTGCTCAAGCTCTATTGATTGCCAATCGTTCAACCTGTAAACGCGCTAAGGTGGGAGCTGTTTTAGTCAAGGATAATAAGGTGATTTCAACAGGATACAATGGTTCTGTATCAGGAACGGAGCATTGTATTGACCATGACTGTTTGGTGATTGAGGGCCACTGTGTGCGCACTCTTCATGCAGAGGTAAATGCTATACTACAAGGGGCCGAACGTGGCGTTCCAAAAGGATTTACAGCCTACGTTACTCATTTTCCTTGTCTCAACTGCACCAAGCAATTGCTTCAGGTAGGATGTGAGCGTGTCGTTTATATTAACCAGTACCGTATGGACGACTATGCCCAGTATCTCTATCGTGAAAAAGGGACCGAGTTGACCCATTTACCACTTGAGACAGTACAAGCAGCTCTTCAAGAAGCTAACTTGATTTAAAAATTAAAAAAAAGATGGTTTATAAGGATTTTTAAACCATTTTTTGATATAATAAGAAGAATAAATTGAAAGAAGGAATTCAGAAAATGGGAAAAATTGAAGTTATCGATCATCCACTAATCCAACATAAATTGTCAATCTTGCGTCGCACAGACACTTCTACTAAAGCATTTCGTGAATTAGTTGATGAAATCGCTATGTTGATGGGCTATGAAGTGCTTCGTGATCTTCCGCTTGAAGATGTGGAAATTGAAACACCAATTACTAAAACCGTTCAAAAACAATTGACAGGTAAAAAATTAGCAATCGTACCAATCTTGCGCGCTGGTATCGGTATGGTTGACGGTCTCTTGAGCTTGGTTCCAGCTGCTAAGGTTGGACATATCGGTATGTACCGTGATGAAGAAACTCTTCAACCTGTTGAATACTTGGTAAAATTACCAGAAGATATCGACCAACGTCAAATCTTTGTTGTTGACCCAATGCTTGCGACAGGTGGTTCAGCTATCCTTGCTGTTGATTCCCTCAAAAAACGTGGCGCTTCAAACATTAAATTTGTCTGCCTAGTTGCAGCACCAGAAGGGGTTGAAGCTCTTAATGCAGCACATCCTGATGTTGAAATTTTTACAGCAGCTTTGGATGAACGCTTGAACGAAAATGGATACATCGTTCCAGGTCTTGGAGATGCTGGTGACCGCTTGTTCGGTACTAAATAAGAATCCAATCTAGGATTTGATCAAATTAAAAAATTGACCTTTTTTGACCAATGGGGTATAATAGCTTCATTATCAGTAGTGATCTACTCATTAAAAAGATCAAAAGGAGAAATCAATGATTCCTGTAGTAATTGAACAAACAAGTCGTGGGGAACGTTCCTACGATATCTACTCTCGTCTTTTGAAAGACCGCATCATCATGCTGACAGGTCCAGTTGAAGACAATATGGCAAACTCAGTTATTGCTCAGTTGCTCTTCTTGGATGCTCAAGACAGCACTAAAGATATCTACCTCTATGTCAATACTCCAGGTGGATCAGTTTCAGCTGGTTTGGCAATTGTAGATACTATGAATTTCATCAAAGCAGACGTACAAACGATTGTTATGGGTATGGCTGCCTCAATGGGAACTATTATCGCATCAAGTGGTGCTAAGGGCAAACGCTTCATGCTTCCAAATGCAGAGTACATGATTCACCAACCTATGGGTGGTACTGGTGGTGGTACGCAACAGACAGATATGGCTATTGCTGCTGAACACTTGCTTAAAACTCGTAAGACTTTGGAACAAATTCTTGCAGATAATTCTGGTAAATCAGTTGAGCAAATTCACGCTGATGCTGAACGTGATTACTGGATGAGCGCTCAAGAAACACTTGAATATGGTTTCATTGATGAAATCATGGCTAATAATTCTTTGAATTAATCTTTTGAAGCAAACTCGACTGAGTTTGCTTTTTTTGATATAATAGTAAGAAGATTGTTAGAAGGAAGTTGTAATATGTTTCAAAAAGAGAATCGGTCTGGTCTGATTATCTACCTATACTATAATCGTGATGCAAAAAAACTCGATCATTATGGTGATATTTGTTACCACTCTAAAAAACACCGTTATCTGCAACTTTATGTCCCAACAGAAGAAGTGGAAGAACTGGTTAGCCGTTTAGGAAAAGAGAAATTTGTCAAAAAAGTGAGACAATGTCATATCCAAGAATTGGAAACTCCCTTTGTTGGTAGTCTCTACAGAAATAACGAAAACGTTATCATGTAAAAATTTAGATAAATGTGTTGACAATTTTCTGATAATTCGGTATATTCTTAACATGCTATTTATTTAAGAAATAAGGAGACAAAAAGATGAAGAAAAAATTTGCCCTATCGTTTGTGGCGCTTGCAAGTGTAGCACTTCTTGCAGCCTGCGGAGAAGTGAAGTCTGGAGCGTCAAACGCTGCTGGTAACTCAGTAGATGAAAAGACAATCAAAATCGGATTTAACTTCGAAGAAACTGGTGCCGTAGCTGCCTACGGAACATCTGAACAAAAAGGTGCCCAACTTGCCGTTGATGAAATCAATGCCGCAGGCGGTATCGATGGAAAACAAATCGAAGTAGTTGATAAAGATAACAAGTCTGAAACAGCTGAGGCAGCTTCAGTTACAACTAACCTTGTAACCCAATCTAAAGTATCAGCTATCGTAGGACCTGCGACATCTGGTGCAACTGCAGCTGCGGTAGCGAACGCTACAAAAGCAGGTGTTCCATTGATTTCGCCAAGTGCGACTCAAGATGGATTGACTAAAGGTCAAGATTACCTCTTTATCGGAACTTTCCAAGATAGTTTCCAAGGAAAAATCATTTCTAACTATGTTACAAACAAGTTGAACGCTAAGAAAGTTGTCTTGTATACTGATAACTCAAGCGACTACGCTAAAGGAATTGCAAAATCATTCCGTGATTCATTCTCAGGCGAAATTGTAGCAGATGAAACGTTTGTATCAGGTGACACTGACTTCCAAGCAGCTTTGACAAAAATCAAAGATAAAGACTTTGATGCAATCGTATTGCCAGGTTACTACACAGAAGCTGGTAAGATTGTAAACCAAGCTCGTGGTATGGGAATTGATAAACCAATCATTGGTGGTGATGGATTTAACGGTGAAGAGTTTGTACAACAAGCAACTGCTGAAAAAGCATCAAACATCTACTTTATCTCAGGCTTCTCAACTACTGTAGAAGTTTCTGCTAAGGCAAAAGCCTTCCTTGATGCATACCGTGCTAAATACAATGAAGAGCCTTCAACATTTGCAGCCTTGGCTTATGACTCAGTTCACCTTGTAGCAAACGCAGCAAAAGGTGCTAAAAACTCAGGTGAAATCAAGGATAACCTTGCTAAAACAAAAGACTTTGAAGGTGTTACAGGTCAAACAAGCTTTGATGCAGATCACAACACTGTGAAAACAGCCTTCATGATGACCATGAATAATGGTAAAGTAGAAGCGGCAGAAGTCGTAAAACCATAATTATAGATACAGGAAATGGGGAATGAGCTTTTACTCACTCCCTGTTTCGGTGTTTATGAAAGGATTATTTTTTTATAAAAATCCTAAAAAATAAAACTTAGAAAGAGTGAACCATATGCTTCAACAACTTGTCAATGGTCTAATCTTGGGGAGTGTCTATGCACTGCTAGCCCTAGGTTATACTATGGTTTATGGAATTATCAAGCTCATTAACTTTGCCCACGGTGATATTTATATGATGGGTGCTTTCATGGGTTATTTCTTGATTAATTCCTTGCAATTAAATTTCTTTGTAGCCTTGATCTTATCGATGATCGGAACGGCAATTCTCGGTGTTATCATTGAGTTTCTTGCTTATCGTCCATTACGTCATTCAACTCGTATCTCTGTATTGATTACAGCCATCGGGGTTTCCTTCTTACTGGAGTATGGGATGGTCTATCTGGTAGGCGCCAATACACGTGCCTTCCCTCAAGCAATCCAAACAGTTCGTTATGACTTGGGACCAATCAGTCTAACAAATATTCAATTGTTGATTTTGACTGTCTCACTTGTTTTGATGGTTCTTCTACAACTCATCGTACAAAAAACCAAGATGGGGAAAGCTATGCGTGCTGTTTCTGTAGATAGTGATGCTGCTCAGCTGATGGGGATTAACGTAAACCGTACAATCAGTTTCACCTTTGCATTGGGTTCAGCTCTAGCTGGTGCAGCGGGTGTCTTGATTGCGCTTTACTATAACTCTCTTGAACCATTGATGGGAATGACTCCAGGTATTAAATCATTTGTGGCTGCCGTTCTTGGTGGTATCGGAATTATCCCTGGTGCAGCTCTAGGTGGCTTTGTTATTGGTCTTTTGGAGACATTTGCTACCGCCTTCGGAATGTCAGATTTCCGTGATGCCATCGTGTATGGAATCTTGCTCTTAATCTTGATTGTTCGTCCAGCTGGTATCCTCGGTAAGAATGTGAAAGAGAAGGTGTAAACAATGAAAGAAAATTTAAAAGTTAATATTCTATGGTTATTCCTTTTGTTGCTTGGATATGGTTTGATTAGCCTATTGGTTTCTGTAGGAGTCTTGAACCTTTTCCATATTCAGATTATTGAACAAATCGGTATCAACATTATTCTAGCAGTAGGTCTTAACCTAATAGTTGGGTTCTCTGGTCAGTTTTCACTTGGACATGCTGGATTTATGGCTATTGGTGCCTATGCAGCAGCCATTATCGGATCAAAATCTCCAACCTATGGTGCATTCTTTGGAGCTATGTTGCTCGGTGCCATTATTGCTGGTTTGGTTGCCTTGGTAGTTGGAATTCCTACCCTACGTTTGAAAGGGGATTATCTTGCAGTTGCAACTTTAGGGGTTGCTGAAATTATTCGTATTTTCATTATTAATGGTGGAAGCCTTACAAACGGTGCTGCTGGTATTTTGGGGATTCCTAACTTTACAACTTGGCAAATGGTATATTTCTTTGCTGTGATTACAACGATTGCTACTCTCAATTTCCTTCGTAGTCCTATCGGACGTTTAACCTTATCAGTTCGTGAAGATGAGATTGCTGCTGAGTCAGTAGGGGTGAATACTACAAAAATTAAAATCATCGCTTTTGTTTTTGGTGCTGTTACTGCAAGTATCGCTGGTAGTCTTCAGTCAGGATTTATCGGATCAGTCGTACCAAAAGATTATACGTTCATCAACTCTATCAATGTATTGATTATCGTTGTATTTGGTGGTTTAGGATCCATTACGGGGGCAATTGTTGCTGCAATCGTGCTTGGAATCTTGAACATGCTCCTTCAAGACGTGGCCAGCGTTCGTATGATTATCTATGCTTTGGCCTTAGTACTTGTTATGATCTTCAGACCAGGTGGTCTTCTTGGGACTTGGGAATTGAGCCTATCACGTCTCTTTAAAAAAGGTAAGAAGGAGGGACAAAACTAATGGCATTGCTTGAAGTAAAAAATTTAACCAAACATTTTGGCGGTCTGACAGCCGTTGGGGACGTCACTCTCGAATTGAACGAAGGTGAACTTGTTGGTTTGATTGGACCGAATGGTGCTGGGAAAACAACCCTCTTCAACTTGTTGACAGGTGTTTATGAACCAAGCGAAGGGACAGTAACCTTGGATGGTCACTTGTTAAATGGCAAGCAACCCTATAAAATCGCATCTCTTGGTTTAGGGCGTACCTTCCAAAATATCCGCCTCTTTAAGGACTTGACAGTTTTGGATAACGTTCTGATTGCATTTAGCAATCATCATAAACAACATGTTTTTGCAAGTTTCTTGCGCTTACCAGCTTTTTATAAGAATGAAAAAGAATTGAAAGCTAAAGCCTTAGAATTACTAAAAATCTTTGACTTGGATGGAGATGCTGAAACTCTAGCTAAAAATTTAGCCTATGGTCAACAACGTCGCTTAGAGATTGTTCGTGCTCTTGCTACAGAACCTAAAATCCTCTTCTTGGATGAGCCTGCAGCGGGTATGAATCCACAAGAAACTGCAGAATTAACTGAGTTGATTCGTCGTATTAAGGATGAATTCAAGATTACTATTATGCTGATTGAACATGATATGAACTTGGTTATGGAAGTTACGGAGCGTATCTATGTTCTTGAGTACGGTCGTTTGATTGCTCACGGGACACCAGATGAAATCAAGAGTAATAAACGTGTTATCGAAGCTTATCTTGGAGGTGAAGCCTAATGTCTATGTTAAAAGTTGAAAACCTCTCAGTACACTATGGTATGATTCAAGCTGTACGTGATGTGAGCTTTGAAGTAAATGAAGGAGAAGTTGTTTCCCTTATCGGTGCAAACGGTGCTGGTAAAACAACCATCCTTCGTACCTTATCAGGCCTTGTTCGTCCAAGTTCTGGTCGGATTGAATTTTTAGGACAAGAAATTCAAAAGACACCAGCTCAGAAAATTGTGGCATCAGGTCTTTCACAAGTACCAGAAGGACGACATGTCTTCCCTGGTTTGACAGTTATGGAAAACTTGGAAATGGGAGCCTTCCTTAAGAAAAATCGTGAAGAAAATCAAGCAAATTTGAAGAAAGTCTTTTCACGTTTCCCGCGTTTGGAAGAACGTAAAAACCAAGATGCAGCTACCCTTTCTGGTGGTGAGCAACAGATGCTTGCTATGGGACGTGCGCTTATGTCAACACCTAAACTTCTTCTCTTAGATGAACCTTCAATGGGGCTTGCACCAATTTTTATCCAAGAAATTTTTGATATCATCCAAGATATTCAAAAACAAGGAACAACCGTTCTCTTAATTGAGCAAAATGCCAATAAAGCACTAGCCATCGCAGATCGAGGATATGTTCTTGAAACAGGTAAAATCGTTCTTTCAGGAACAGGTAAAGAGCTCGCAGCATCAGATGAAGTCAGAAAAGCATATCTAGGTGGCTAAAACAATCCAGTGGATTGTTTTAGTCTGCAGATAAAGATTGCCAAGCAATCCACATTAGTCCGGGGGACCTTTTTAGTCGGCAGATAAGGATTACGTAGTAATCTTCGTATAGTCTGGGAGACTAGTTTAGGTTGCAGATAGAGATTGCTTGGCAATCATCAGATCCAGTGGATTGTTTTAGTTCGCGGGAAAGATTATCAAACAAATTATATAATCATAAGATTGAGGGCCTTAATATAGGGCTCTTTTTATAGTATTTCAGAGTTTTCAGAATCTTGAAAAAGAGATGAAAGCGTTTGATTGATTTTCGTAAAAAGTGTATAATAAAGCTATAAACATAAAGGAGAGTTCCTATGGCAGTTAAAGATTTTATGACACGAAAGGTCGTATATATTAGCCCAGATACGACTGTAGCACATGCAGCAGACTTGATGCGCGAACAAGGTTTGCATCGTCTTCCTGTTATTGAAAATGATAAATTAGTTGGTCTAGTAACAGAAGGAACAATTGCTGAAGCCAGTCCGTCAAAAGCAACGAGTCTTTCAATCTTTGAGATGAATTACTTGCTCAATAAAACAAAAGTAAAAGACGTCATGATTCGTAATGTTGTAACTGTCTCCGGTTATGCAAGTTTGGAAGATGCAACCTATCTTATGCTGAAAAATAAGATTGGAATCTTGCCAGTTATTGATAATGAACAAGTCTATGGTGTCATTACTGACCGTGATGTATTCAGAGCATTTCTTGAAATTTCTGGTTATGGCGAAGAGGGAATCCGTGTTCGTTTTATCACAGAAAATGAAGTTGGGGTACTTGGTAAGATTGTTTCTTTAATCGTTGAGGAAAATCTTAATATCTCTCATACTGTTAATGTTCCACGTAAAGATGGTAAGATTGTTATCGAAGTTCAAATTGAGGGAACGGTTGATCTAGCTACTTTTAAACAGAAATTTGAATCTGAGAATATTCAGGTAGAAGAAATTACACAAACTTCTGCAAAAAAACTGTAAAAAATAAAATAGAAGCAGTTTTTCACTTGCGAAAAAAATTTTTTTCTAGTATAATAATTTATTGTGAGCAAACCTCACTTACCCCTTGCAATGTCTTGGGGTCATTAGACCAAAAGGAGGAACATATCAATGGCTAAATACGAAATTCTTTATATCATTCGTCCAAACATTGAAGAAGAAGCGAAAAACGCTTTGGTAGCACGTTTTGACTCTATCTTGACTGACAACGGTGCAACTGTTGTTGAATCAAAAACATGGGAAAAACGTCGTCTTGCATACGAAATCAAAGATTTCCGTGAAGGACTTTACCACATCGTTAACGTTGAAGCAAACGACGACGCAGCTCTTAAAGAGTTTGACCGTCTTTCAAAAATCAACGCTGACATTCTTCGTCACATGATCGTCAAACTTGACGCGTAAGAAGGTAGATTATGATTAACAATGTTGTACTTGTAGGGCGTATGACTCGTGACGCTGAGTTGCGTTATACCCCATCAAATGTAGCAGTTGCGACTTTTACTCTTGCAGTAAACCGTACATTTAAGAGTCAAAATGGCGAACGTGAGGCTGATTTTATCAATGTCGTTATGTGGCGCCAACAGGCTGAAAATCTTGCTAACTGGGCTAAAAAAGGCTCGCTTATCGGGGTGACAGGTCGTATTCAGACTCGTAGTTACGATAACCAGCAAGGACAACGTGTCTACGTGACGGAAGTCGTAGCTGAGAATTTCCAAATGTTGGAAAGCCGTAGTGTGCGTGAAGGACATACTGGTGGAGCTTATTCTGCACCAAGTTCAAACTATTCAGCACCTACTCAATCAGTACCTGACTTTTCACGCGATGAAAATCCATTCGGAGCAACTAATCCTTTGGATATTTCAGATGATGATTTACCATTCTAATGGACAATTAATACTATAAAGGAGAAAAAACATGGCTCAACAACGTCGTGGCGGATTCAAACGCCGTAAAAAAGTTGATTACATCGCAGCAAACAAAATTGAATATGTTGATTACAAAGATACTGAGCTTCTTAGCCGTTTCGTTTCAGAACGTGGGAAAATCCTTCCTCGTCGTGTAACAGGAACTTCAGCTAAAAACCAACGTAAAGTAACAACAGCTATCAAACGCGCTCGCGTAATGGCTTTGATGCCTTTCGTAAACGAAGATTAAAAAAGAGGTCCGGGGGACCTCTTTTTCAGACCCGGTTGGGTCTTTTTTTCACGAGCCTTGAAATGAGAGAGCGAGTTTGGGTCCAGTGGCCCTCTTTTTCATGAGCTTGAAAACAAGAAAGCGAATTAAGACTCCGACGGGTCTTTTTTTTCACGAGCATGGAAAAGGGAGAGTGAGTTGGGGTCCAGTGGACCTCTTTTTTATGAGCTTGAAAACAAGAAAGCGAATTAAGACCCGGGTGGGTCTTTTTTTTTTTCACGAGCTTTGAAATGAGAGAGCGAGTTTGGGTCCGGTTGGACCTCTTTTTCATGAGCTCGGAAATAAGAAAGCGAATTAAGACCCGGTTGGGTCTTTTTTTCAGGTCCGAGTGGCCCTCCTTCTCACGAGCTTTGAAATGAGAGAGCGAGTTTGGGTCCGGGTGGCCCTCTTTTTCACGAGCTTGAAAACAAGAAAGTGAATTAAAACCCGGTTGGGTCTTTTTTCACGAGATAGTTTTTTTCTGACCTTGGCGTGCTATAATGGTAATAGAAAGAGTAAAGGTGGGTAAGTCAAAGATGAATTGTACGATTAGAAATATGATTAAGTCTGATATTGAATCCTTATCCCATGGATTTATGAATCAAGGTTGGCCTGGTAGAGAGGAAATTTTGGCTAGATATTTTCAGGAACAGGAAAGTGGGGAGAGAGAAGTCTTAGTTGCAGAGATTGATGGTGCTGTAGCGGGCTACGTTACCATTTTGCCCTCTGCTAAACATGGTCCTTTTGCAGAAGTCTATCCAGAATTATCAGATTTTAATGTGTTTGAGCCTTTTCGAAATCAAGGGATTGGGAATCAACTGCTAGAAGAAGCAGAAAAACGAGTCAAGTTTGTTTCGAGTAAGGTCACTCTTGGTGTAGGTTTGCACTTAGGCTATGGCCCTGCCCAGAGATTGTATATCAGACGGGGCTACATTCCAGATGGGACAGGTGTCTGGTATCGAAATCAACCCTTGGAAATGAATGCAACTAGCCAAAATAATGATGATTTGGTTTTGTATCTAGTAAAGGAATTCGGATAAGAGACAAGGATTTTATTGGGGATGTGGGATTTCTCTACTTTATGGTATAATGGAAAGAGTGAATTGAAGGAGGAAAGGTGATGGATGCGAAATTAAGATATAAGGCAAAAAAGATAAAGGTTATTTTTTTTGATATTGATGATACGTTGAGAAACTCAAAGACTGGTTTTATCCCCACCTCAATTCCAACTGTTTTTAAACAATTGCGTGAAAAAGGTATTTTGACTGGGATTGCGACTGGTCGTGGGATTTTCGGTGTCGTGCCAGAGATTCGCGAGCTTAAACCTGACTTTTTTGTTACTCTGAATGGTGCCTATATTGAGGATAAAAAGTGCAATGTCATTTATAGTAACAAAATTGCTAAGGATAAGGTAGAAGAGTATATTGCTTGGACTAAGGAAGTGGAGATTGAATATGGTTTAGTTGGTAGTCATACTGCTAAACTCTCCACTAGAACTGAGTTGATTAGTGAGGCCATTGATCCAATTTATCCTGACTTGGATGTTGATCCTGATTTTTATGAAAAAGAAGACATCTATCAGATGTGGACTTTTGAGGATCAGGGAGATGACCTGGCTTTGCCTGAAAGTTTAGTATCGACTTTGCGTATGGTACGCTGGCATGAACATTCGTCAGATGTTGTACCAATTTCAGGTTCAAAAGCAGCTGGTGTAGCAAAAGTTGTAGAACATTTAGGTCTTAAACCTGAGAACGTGATGGTTTTTGGGGACGGACTTAACGATTTAGAGCTCTTTGATTATGCAGGTATTAGTGTTGCTATGGGAAATTCTCATGAAAAAATCAAAGAAAAAGCAGATTATATTACAAAAACATTAGAAGAAGATGGCATTTTCGATGCCTTAGAAGGATTTGGTATGGTAGAAAAAGAATTACATTTGCCACAAGTAGACATTGAAACAGTAGAAGGTCCGATTGCGACTATTAAAACAAATCATGGAGACTTGCGTATCAAGCTTTTCCCTGAACAGGCTCCCAAAACAGTAGCCAACTTTGTTGCTCTTTCAAAAGACGGTTACTATGATGGTGTGATTTTCCACCGCATTATTAAAGACTTTATGATTCAAGGTGGAGATCCAACTGGAACTGGTATGGGTGGCGAATCAATCTATGGTGAGTCATTTGAGGACGAGTTTTCAGAAGAACTTTACAATGTCCGTGGAGCCCTTTCTATGGCTAATGCTGGACCAAATACAAACGGTAGCCAGTTCTTTATCGTGCAAAATCAACACTTGCCATACTCTAAGAAAGAAATTGCTCGTGGTGGTTGGCCAGAACCAATTGCAGAAATTTATGCGGAACAAGGTGGAACTCCTCACCTAGACCGTCGTCATACTGTATTCGGTCAACTTGCGGATGAAGCTTCTTATGAAGTTCTGGATGCAATTGCAGGTGTAGAAACAGGTGCAATGGACAAGCCAGTTGAAGATGTCGTGATTCAAACGATTGAAATCGAGGACTAAGATGAAAATAGGTGATAAGCTAACTGGGCGAATTACAGGGATTCAGTCATATGGAGCCTTTGTGGAGCTAGAGTCTGGTATGACAGGCTTGATTCATATTTCTGAAATTCGTACAGGATTTATTGAGAATATCTATGATGTACTGAAAATAGGTGAAGAAGTTCAAGTCCAAGTTGTCGATTTGGACGAATATACAGGGAAAGCAAGTCTTTCTATTCGGACTTTGGAAGAAGAGAAACATCAGTTGCCAAGACGGAGACGTTTTTCAAGTGACCGTGTCAAATACGGCTTTGCTCCTTTGGCTCGCATGATGCCTATCTGGACCAAGGAAGCTATTTCTAATCTAAATAAGAAAAAGTCTTAATTGATTTTTTTCTCTCTTGAAATGTTAATATAGCTTGTTATAATAGAAGTATGGTAGAAGAATTATTAAAATCAGGAGAGAGAATCAATCAGCTCTTTTCTACAGATATCAAGATTATTCAAAATAGAGAGGTTTTCAGCTATTCGGTGGATAGTGTACTTTTGTCACGCTTTCCTCGTTTTCCTAAAAATGGCTTGATAGTGGATTTTTGTGCGGGTAATGGAGCTGTTGGACTTTTTGCCAGTAGTCGTACTAAGGCGAAAATTCTGTCTGTTGAAATCCAAGAACGCCTGGCAGATATGGCTGAACGATCAGTCCGTTTAAATGGCTTAGAAAATCAGATGCAGGTTATTTGTGATGATTTGAAAAATATGCCTAGCTACATTCAGGGGAGCAAGGTCGATTTGATTTTGTGCAACCCTCCCTATTTTAAGGTGGATGCAAATTCTAATTTGAACGAAAGCGAACACTACTTGTTAGCTCGGCACGAAATTACGACTAATCTAAAAGAAATTTGTCGTAGTGCCCAAAGTATACTCAAATCTAACGGGCGTCTAGCCATGGTTCACCGTCCTGATCGTTTGTTAGATATTTTAGAAACGCTTCAACAACACAATTTGGCTCCAAAGCGGCTGCAATTTGTATACCCTAAACGGGAGAAGGAAGCCAATATGCTTTTGATCGAGGCTATTAAGGACGGCTCCACTAGTGGTTTTAAGGTTCTGCCACCACTCATTGTTCATAATGATGATGGTTCCTATACTCCAGAAATTCAAGAGATTTACTATGGATCATAAGGCTTATATGTATGTGGTTGAGTGTCGGGATGGTTCCTACTATACTGGTTATACAACGGATGTCAAAAAAAGAATCGCCGTACACAATAGTGGTAAGGGAGCCAAGTACACACGAGCTCGGTTGCCAGTAAAACTCATCTATGCTCAAGGTTTCGATAGTAAAGAAGAAGCCATGTCTGCAGAAGCCCTCCTCAAGCGTAAGAAGAGACCACAGAAGGAGCAATTTTTATCTGAAAATCAAGATAGAAATTTACTCAGTTATTTTGAAGAGTAGCGGGGAGTCCTTTGACTCCTCTTACTTTTGTCAAAAAGAGAAAAAAATGCTACAATAAAGAGAGTAAACAAAATGAGGTATTATCATGTCTAAGATTCTAGTATTTGGTCACCAAAATCCAGACTCAGATGCCATCGGGTCATCTGTAGCCTTTGCCTACCTTGCAAAAGAAGCTTACGGTTTGGATACGGAAGCTGTTGCCCTTGGAACTCCAAATGAAGAAACAGCCTTTGTCTTGAACTATTTTGGTGTGGAAGCACCGCGTGTTATCGCTTCTGCTAAAGCAGAAGGTGCAGAGCAAGTTATCCTGACTGACCACAATGAATTCCAACAATCTGTATCAGATATCGCTGAAGTAGAAGTTTATGGTGTTGTAGACCACCACCGTGTAGCTAACTTTGAAACTGCAAGCCCACTTTACATGCGCTTGGAACCAGTTGGTTCAGCATCATCTATCGTTTACCGCATGTTCAAAGAGCATGGCGTAGCTGTTCCAAAAGAAATTGCAGGTTTGATGCTTTCAGGTTTGATTTCAGATACCCTTCTTTTGAAATCTCCAACAACACACCCATCTGATAAGGTGATTGCGCCTGAATTGGCCGAATTGGCTGGTGTGAACTTGGAAGAATACGGTCTTGCAATGCTCAAGGCTGGTACCAACTTGGCAAGCAAATCAGCAGAAGAATTGATTGACATCGATGCTAAGACTTTTGAATTGAACGGAAACAACGTTCGTGTGGCTCAAGTCAATACAGTTGATATCGCTGAAGTCTTGGAACGCCAAGCTGAAATTGAAGCAGCTATCCAAGCTGCAAATGCAGCTAACGGCTACTCTGACTTTGTCTTGATGATTACAGATATTGTCAACTCAAACTCAGAAATTCTTGCACTTGGTGCAAACATGGACAAGGTAGAAGCAGCTTTCAACTTCAAACTTGAAAACAACCACGCTTTCCTTTCAGGTGCTGTTTCACGTAAGAAACAAGTAGTGCCTCAATTGACTGAAAGCTTTAATGCTTAATTGTAATAAGAAAATGGGGATACCCATTGTTAAAAAGGAGTCTCGACTCCTTTTTTGCTAGGAGAGAAGTATGTTAGAAAATGGTGATTTAATCTTTGTGAAAGATGATTCGGATATAGGACAGGCTATTCAGGAATCTACTGGTCACTATAGCCATGTGGCCATCTTTTTAGACGAGAAGGTCTATCATGCTAGTGGGAAAGCTGGTGTTGTTTGTCAAAAACTAACAGAATTTCTTGAATCTGAATGTCTTTACGATATCTATAGCTATCCAAAGATAGATATTCAAAAGGTAAAGAAAAGAGCAGTCCAGCATCTGGGAGCTCCTTATAATTTTTCTTTTTATCCTGATGGGGATGGTTTCTATTGTTCTCAGTATATAGCAAAAATTTTACCGATTTTGAAACCATTCCTATGAAATTTGGTGATGAGGAGCAGGAAATCAGTGATTTCTGGAGAGGGTATTATAAAGAACTAGGATTAAGTGTACCTCTGAATCAGCCTGGCACTAACCCGAGTCAATTAGCAGCATCACCACTTTTAGTTTGTAAAGAAAGGAATCTTCATGATTCAGATTTTTAATCCATCTCGTTTGACGAGACAGCCATTTTTTGGAGAATTGATTCGCTATCTGGATCAGCATGATGATGTGATTCTACGGGAAATCAAGGCTCAATTTCCAGAAGTGACAGTTGATAAACTCATGGAAGAGTATATAAAGGCAGGGTTGATTCTACGGGAAAATAAGCGCTATTACCTTAATCTTCCTATGCTTGAATCACTTGATAGTCTTGAACTGGATCAAGAGATTTTTGTTAGCGAAGATAGTCCGACCTATCAAGCCTTGTTGGAGCAGCGTTTTGAGACGGAATTACGAAATCAAACCAATGCTGCTATTTTAGTTGAAAAGACGGACTTTGCGCGCACTAAAATGACCCTGTCTAATTATTTCTACAAGGTCAAACATCAGTATCCTTTGACAGAAAAACAGCAGGAACTCTATGACATTTTGGGAGATGTTAATCCTGAATATGCTCTCAAATACATGACGACTTTTTTGTTGAAATTTCTCAAAAAAGACCAGCTTATGCAGAAACGCCGTGATATCTTTGTGGACAGTTTGGTTGTCCTAGGCTATATTGTCCAAAATGAAGATGGAAAGTATGAGTTGGCTGTAGAATTTGATAAAGAAAGATTCATCTTTATAAAAAAATAAGGCTAGGAATTTTCCTAGCCTTATTTAAATATACTATAGATAACGTTCAGCGATGGCAGCATCACCTGGGTAGGTTTCTTTTTTACCCTGAATGATTTGGTAGCAGTCAGCTCCTTTACCAGCGATAATGACGGCATCTTCAGCTTGGCTCGTAATAGCCATAGCAGCCTTGATGGCTTGTTCACGGTCAGCAATCTTTTCAACAGGATGATGGATATAGCTACTGATTTCATCTGCAATGGCCATCGGATCTTCATAGTTTGGATCATCAGCTGTTAGAAAGACTTGAATTTCAGGATGTTGATCGAGGAGAAGTCCAAAGTCCTTACGACGGCTTTCTCCCTTGTTTCCAGTTGAACCAAGTACTAAAGCAATCTTTCCAGTTTGATGTGTTTCAACAACTGAGATTAGTTTTTTAAGACTATCACCGTTGTGGGCGTAGTCGATGAAAACTTTTGCTCCATTTTTTTGAGTGAGGACTTCCATACGTCCAGGGACGCGAGTAGACGCAATCCCTTTTTTGATATCACCTAGACTAGCACCTAAACGAAGACAGGCAAGTCCTGCTGCGACAGCATTTTCTTGGTTGAAGTGCCCAATCAACTGAATATCATAGTCTCCAGCTAATTTACCAGTAGCTGAGAAGCTAAAGGCTTTGGAGTTCTCTATTTGGTTACTTGACTGGCTACCGTAGAAGTCATGGTCTTGGTTCTCAACTTGTTCTTTCAGAACAGAGAAGTGATCCATATCGCTATTAATGACAACTGCTCGGCTATTTTTCATCAAAAGACGCTTGTGATAGAAATAGTCTTCAAAGGTCGGATGCTCAATAGGACCAATATGGTCAGGACTAATGTTGAGGAAAACTCCTACATCGAAAGTTAGGCCGTAGACCCGTTTCACCAAGTAGGCTTGACTGGAAACTTCCATAATAAGGTGAGTTCTTCCATTGTCAACTGCCTGCGCCATCATCTCAAAGAGATCAATACTTTCGGGAGTTGTTAGAGCAGACTTGAAGAAAGTCTTACCGTCCAAAGTCGTGTTCATGGTTGATAACATAGCTGGATGATGTTCTTGATTTAAGATGTTGTAGGCAAAGTAAGCCGCTGTTGTTTTTCCTTTAGTGCCAGTGAAAGCAAGGATTTTAAGTTTCTCCTGAGGGTTGCCATAAAATTCCATGGCAATCAAACTCATGGCCTTTTTGATATTGTTAACAACAATAACAGGAATACCAACTTCATAGTCTTGTTCAGCCACATACCAACCAAGCCCTTGTGCGATAGCTGAAAACAGATATTCTTTTTTAAAGGCAGCTCCTTTTGCAAAAAATAGAGTATTTTCTTTGGTTGTTCGGCTATCGTAACTGATGCTGTCAAAAACAACATCGCTGTAGTTGTAGTGGTAATGTCCTTGGTCGATGATCTCACGGAAGAGACCATCTTTCTTTAAAATATCTAATATAGTTTCAATCTTTATCATACTTTCTATTGTAAACCGAAAGTCTGAATTTTACAAGTAACAAGGAAAAGTTTATAATGGAAGATAAGGAAGAATTCCTAGTGATTAAAAATGAATGAGGAAGTTATGTCTAACGAAAACAATCATCAGCAGGCCCAGATGTTACGCGGGACTGCTTGGCTTACAGCTAGTAACTTTATCAGTCGCCTGCTCGGAGCCATTTACATCATTCCCTGGTATATCTGGATGGGGACTTATGCCGCCAAGGCCAATGGACTCTTCACTATGGGTTATAATATCTACGCCTGGTTCTTGTTGATTTCGACAGCAGGTATTCCTGTTGCAGTCGCAAAGCAAGTTGCTAAGTATAATACCATGCATGAGGAAGAGCATAGTTTTGCTCTGATTCGGAGTTTCCTGGGCTTTATGACAGGACTTGGTGCGGTCTTTGCTTTAATCTTGTATCTCTTTGCTCTGTGGTTAGCAGACCTTTCGGGTGTCGGTAAGGAGCTTATCCCCATTATGCAGAGTCTAGCTTGGGCAGTCTTGATATTCCCGTCTATGAGTGTTATCCGTGGATTTTTCCAAGGGATGAATAATCTTAAGCCCTATGCCATGAGTCAAATTGCTGAGCAGGTTATCCGTGTCATTTGGATGCTCTTAGCAACCTTTATCATCATGAAGCTCGGTTCAAAGGATTATCTATCAGCTGTTACCCAATCTACCTTTGCAGCTTTTGTGGGAATGGTAGCTAGTTTTGCAGTCTTGCTTTATTTCCTTTATAAGGAAGGATTGCTCCAAAAAGTTTTTGAAACACGAGATAAGATTGACAGTAAGAGTCTTTTGGTTGATACGATTAAGGAAGCAATTCCGTTTATCTTGACGGGTTCGGCTATTCAGCTTTTCCAAATCTTGGACCAAATGACCTTTATCAATAGTATGAAGTGGTTTACCAACTACAGTAATGAAGACTTGGTTGTCATGTTTTCTTATTTCTCCGCCAATCCTAATAAAATCACCATGATTTTGATTTCGGTTGGAGTTTCGATTGGTAGCGTTGGGCTACCTCTCTTGACAGAGAACTATGTCAAGGGTGATTTGCAGGCAGCTGCTCGTTTGGTGCAAGATAGTATCACCATGCTCTTCTTATTCTTACTTCCAGCAACTGTTGGAGTAGTCATGGTTGGTGAACCTCTCTATACAGTCTTTTACGGTAAGCCAGATAGTTTGGCTATGGGCTTATTTGTCTTTGCAGTTTTACAGTCAACCATTCTTGGTTTGTACATGGTCTTGTCCCCTATGCTTCAGGCTATGTTTCGTAACCGCAAGGCGGTTCTTTACTTTGTCTATGGATCTATTGCCAAAATCGTTCTACAATTACCATCAATAGCGATTTTCCATAGTTATGGTCCTCTAATTTCAACGACTATCGGTCTCATCATCCCGAATGTCCTGATGTATCGTGATATCTGTCAGGTTACAGGTGCACGTCGAAAAATTATTTTGAAGAGAACAATTTTAGTAACCATTTTGACTCTAGTTATGTTTATCCTAGTAGGCTTCTTACAATGGATGATTGGCTTTGTCTTCCAACCATCAGGTCGTTTCTGGAGTTTCCTCTATGTCGCCTTAATTGGTACAATCGGTGGAGGCCTCTATGGATTCATGACTCTCTATACTCGACTTTTGGATAAGGTTATTGGACAGACAAAAGCGGATCAGTTACGGGCACGTTTAAAACTATCATAAAGATTTATAAATAAAATGAATAATTTGAACTTTTCTATCCGAAAAAGTTTAAATTGTTCATTTTTTTATTTAAAAAATAGGATAAAATATAAAATTAGTAGAAAAAATTCTATAATTTGGTAAAAATTAGATAAAATTGCTTGACTAAAAAAAACAATAGCTGTATAATGATACAAATATTTAAATTTGGAGGTTCTGAATATGAAAAAGTCTAAGGCAAAATACCTAACGCTAGCAGGCGTCGTCTTAACTGCTGGTTTGCTCTTGGGAGCTTGTGGTAACTCAACTAGCTCTTCTAAAGTCTACAACTATGTATACCCAAGCGATCCTTCGAGTCTGAACTATCTCTTAGAAAATCGTGCAACTACTGGTGATGTTGCTACAAACTTAGTGGATGGTTTGATGGAAAACGACCAGTATGGAAATTATATTCCTTCATTAGCTGAGGATTGGACAGTTTCCCAAGATGGTTTGACATATACTTATAAACTTCGTAAGGATGCTAAATGGTATACAGCTGAAGGTGAAGAGTATGCTCCAGTTACAGCACAAGATTTTGTGACAGGTTTGAAATATGCGGCTGATAAAAAATCTGAAGCTCTCTATCTCGTACAAGATTCAGTTGCTGGCTTGGATGATTATATCAACGGAAAAACAACAGACTTTTCAACAGTTGGTGTGAAGGCTATTGACGACCAAACTGTCCAATATACCTTGACTCACCCAGAACCTTACTGGAACTCAAAAACAACTGCAACCATTCTTTTCCCAGTCAATGCTGACTTCTTGAATTCCAAAGGGGATGACTTTGGTAAAGTGGCTCCAGCAAATCTTTTGTACAACGGTCCATTTATTCTCAAATCATTTACCTCTAAATCTGTCATTGAATACAAGAAAAATCCAAACTATTGGGATGCTAAAAATGTATTCGTAGACGAAGTGAAGTTAACCTACTATGATGGAAGTGACCAAGATGCCTTGGCACGTAACTTCATGGAAGGGGTTTACAGTTACGCCCGACTCTATCCGAATAGTTCGAGCTTCGAAGGGATTAAGGAAAAGAACAAAGATAATATTATCTACAGTATGCAAAATGCGACTTCTTTCTACTTCAACTTTAACCTAGATAGACAATCTTATAACCATACTTCAAAAACAAGTGATGCTGAAAAGACAGCTCAACAGGAAGCAGTCTTGAATAAATCTTTCCGTCAAGCCATCAACTTTGCCTATGACCGTACTGCTTATGGTGCCCAGTCTCAAGGGGAAGATGGTGCGACTAAGATTGTCAGAAACTTGCTTGTCCCACCGACATTCGTTACTCTTGAAGGGAAAGATTTTGGTGATGTCGTAGCTTCTAAGATGGTCAATTACGGTCAAGTATGGCAAAATATGAACTTCGCTGATGCCCAAGATGCTTACTACAATGCCGATAAGGCCAAAGAAGTCTTTGCTCAAGCCAAGAAAGAATTGGAAGCCAAAGGTGTTCAATTCCCAATTCACCTGGATTTACCGGTTGACCAAACCTTTAAGAAGGGTGTGTTAGAGGCAAGTTCTTTCAAACAATCGATTGAATCTGTCCTAGGTGCAGAAAATGTGGTCATTGATATTCAAATGTTGACTACTGATGAAATGGATAGTATTGGTTATCTAGCCAATACAGCTGCTCAAAAGGACTATGACCTCTACAACGGTGGTTGGAGTCCTGACTACCAGGATCCATCAACCTATCTTGATACCCTCAGTCTAACAAGTGGTGGTTCATTACAAAACCTTGGTTTAGAACCTGGTGAAACCAATGCTAAAGCAACTGCGGTTGGTTTGGATACTTACACGAAGATGTTGGAAGAAGCCAATGCAGAGCAAGATTTGACCAAACGTTATGACAAATACGCTGAAGCCCAAGCTTGGTTGGTGGATAGCTCTCTAGCAATTCCAAACGTTTCCCTTGGTGGAACACCTACATTGAGAAAAACAGTTCCATTCTCAGCCGCCTTCTCTCAAGCGGGTAACAAGGGTGTTGAATCATACAAATACGTTAAACTGCAAGATAAGGTTGTCACAACGGCTGAGTATGAAGAAGCTAGACAAAAATGGCTGAAAGAAAAAGAAGAATCTAATAAAAAAGCCCAAGAAGAATTAGCAAAACACGTTAAATAATCAGTCTATTCAACAGGAAAAACGATAGTTTCTCAGGAAGCTATCGTTTTTGTATAGTTTGAAACTATAACTAGCTCTTGAAAAGAAGAAAATGACTTGCTGAAAATAAATGATACAATAGTTACTGTAGATTTGGAGGTATTGTATGAGTAAATCATTTCACATCAACACAATTTTAGCACAAGCAGGGATTAAGTCTGATGAAGCAACAGGTGCTTTGGTTACACCTATTCACTTTTCAACGACTTATCAGCACCCAGAATTTGGTCAATCAACTGGATTTGACTATACCCGCACCAAAAACCCAACTCGTAGCAAGGCAGAGGAAGTTTTAGCAGCTATTGAATCTGCCAACTATGCTTTGGCAACTAGTTCCGGTATGTCTGCAATTGTGTTAGCCTTTAGTGTCTTCCCTGTTGGAAGTAAGGTTTTGGCAGTCCGTGACCTTTACGGTGGTTCTTTCCGCTGGTTCAATCAAGTTGAGCAAGAAGGACGTTTCCACTTTACCTATGCCAACACAGAAGAAGAGTTGATTGCTGAGCTAGAAAAGGATGTGGATGTACTTTATATCGAAACACCAACCAACCCTTTGATGTTGGAATTTGATATTGAAAAATTGTCAACATTAGCTCATGCTAAGGGTGCTAAAGTTGTCGTCGACAATACCTTCTATAGCCCGATTTACCAACGTCCGATTGAAGACGGGGTAGATATTGTTCTTCATTCAGCGACAAAATACCTTGCAGGACATAATGACGTTCTAGCTGGTGTGGTTGTGACAGATAATGCTGATTTGTACGAAAAACTCTTTTACAATCTCAACACGACAGGGGCTGTTTTGTCACCATTTGATAGTTATCAATTGATTCGTGGACTTAAAACCTTGTCACTTCGTATGGAGCGCTCAACAGCTAATGCTCAAGAAATCGTAGCCTTCCTAGAACAATCACCTGCTGTCAAAGAAGTCTTGTATACAGGACGTGGGGGGATGATTTCCTTTAAAGTAGCTGATGAGAAGCGTATTCCTCATATCTTAAATACTTTGAAAGTATTCTCTTTTGCTGAAAGTTTGGGTGGTGTAGAAAGTCTAATTACATATCCAACTACTCAAACCCATGCAGACATTCCTGCAGAGGTTCGTCATTCTTATGGATTAACAGATGACCTTTTGCGCTTGTCTATTGGTATTGAGGATGCTAGAGATTTGATTGAAGATTTGCGTCAAGCTTTGGAAGGATAAGACTATGGGAAAATATGATTTTACGACCTTGCCCAATCGTTTTGGACATCATACCTACAAATGGAAAGAAGCAGAGTCTGACCGTCAAGTATTGCCAGCCTGGATTGCTGATATGGACTTTGAAGTCTTACCTGAGATTCGTCAGACTGTCCATGACTATGCTGAGCAATTAGTCTATGGCTATACCTATGCTAGTGATGGCTTGATTGAAGCCGTTCAAAACTGGGAGGAAAAACAGCACGGCTATCGCTTTGAAAAGGATGCCCTAGTCTTTATCGAAGGGGTAGTGCCAGCTATTTCAACAGCTATTCAAGCCTTTACCAAGGAAGGCCAAGCAGTACTCATTAACACTCCGGTTTATCCTCCTTTTGCTCGAAGCATTAAGCTCAATAATCGTAGACTAATCACCAACTCTCTAGTAGAAAAAGACGGACTTTTTGAGATTGACTTTGATCAATTGGAGAAAGACTTTGTCGAAGAAAATGTGAAACTCTACATTCTCTGTAATCCTCATAATCCTGGTGGACGGGTTTGGGAGAAGGAAGTCTTAGAGAAGATTGGACAACTTTGTCAAAAACATGGAGTTTTGTTGGTGTCTGATGAGATTCACCAAGACTTAGCCTTGTTTGGAAACAAGCACCAGTCATTCAACACGGTAAATGAAAATTTTAAAGAATTTTCACTGATTTTAAGCAGTGCTACCAAGACCTTTAACATTGCCGGAACGAAAAATTCCTACGCTATTATCGAAAATCCTAAGTTGAGACTTGCTTTCCAAAAGCGCCAGCTGGCTAATAATCAACATGAAATCTCAGGTTTGGGATATTTGGCAACAGAAGCTGCCTATCGATATGGTGAAGATTGGTTGACAGAACTCAAAGAACTGATTGAGAAACACATCAATTATGTAGAGGATGTATTTGGCAAAGAAAGCAAAATCAAGGTCATGAAACCTCAAGGGACCTATCTCATTTGGCTTGATTTTTCAGCATATGATATTAGCGATGAAGAGCTAAGAAAGCTTTTAAGAGACGAAGCCAAGATTATCCTGAACAGAGGCTTAGACTTTGGTGAAGAAGGAGCCCTCCACGCTCGCTTAAATGTAGCCATGCCTACATCCGTCTTGGAAGAAGTTTGCCAACGAATCATTATCACTTTCGCTAATCTTTAAGAAGCTAGCCTTCTAGGGGAAAAGTACCCTGGAAGGCTATTTTCATGGGAAGAAATATGGTATAATTAAGAGATAAAGAAAAGGGGAAACTATGGCTAAATTGATTCCAGGAAAGCTTCGAATGGAGGGGGCTCAACTCTACGAAACTGGTCAGATTGAAATCATTAAAGAACAAGACCATCGTATCTATGCGCGTGTAGCTGATGAAGAAATTCGTTACAGTCTTGATGATGAACTGGTTTTTTGTGCTTGTGACTTTTTTCAAAAAAGAGGGTTCTGTGTCCATTTGGCAGCGCTAGAACATTACCTGAAAAATGATCCGATTGGCCAGGAACTCTTAGGAAATCTGGAAAATGTGCACGAACAGAAAGAAGAAGTTGAAACTCAGGTTACTTTTGGAGGAAAGTTTTTAGAATCCGTCCAAATTCCGAATCTTTCTGAAATCTATCAGTTGTCTGCTCAAGGGCAGGTTGAAGCAGGGACTAATCGTATTATTTGGACTTTGAGAGTAGGTCTTATTCAGACACAGAAATTCTATGTGATCCGAGATATACCCCTTTTTCTGAAGGTTTTAGAAACTAGCAAACCCTATATGATTGGGAAGTTATATGAAACTTCCTTGAATATTCGTCAGTTTGATGAAAGTAGTCAATTTGTTCTGAATTTCCTTCAGGGGCTTCTAGAAGATGAGGTTGAAAATGCCCTCTTTTTCCAGAATCAAGGTCGTCATCTTTATTTCCCGCTGTCTTTTTTTGAGCAGGGTGTTAGTCTGCTGATGGGCTTAGATGCATTTCAATTTGACCATCAGATTTCGAATTATCACCACCTTGTATTTCAAGATTTTGATGGTCAAGCAGGTTTGTTTACCTTTCAAATTGAAGAAAAGTCCAACTATTTTGAGATGGAAATTGTTCAACAGGTAGGGCTTAATTCGTTTTATAAGGAACAAGTCTTGTTTACTAAAGGTACATTTTATCTTCTGTCTAAAGAACAAGCTAGACTTATAGAAAAATTAAAAAAAGTATCTATCGATAAAAGTGGTAGAAAGATTTTACAATTTGATACCAGTGATCGAGATCTCCTAGCTTCGACTTTGTCGCAGTTTAAAGACATAGGAGAGGTAAAAGCCCCTGCTGCGCTTCAAATTCAGTCTTTCCGTCCTTCTTTCTACATGGAAGGAGAAGAGGACGGTTCTATTCGTTTGGATATGCAGTTTCAGTATGAAACTTGCCTAGTAAGCAATCGTAGGGAACTAGATAATCTTCCCTTTGCTAGTGACATTCAACTGGAGAAAGAGATTTTTCAACTAGCTTTATCAGCTGGATTTGAAGCTGATTTTCGTTCTTGGCGTCAAAGCCTCAAGGCTGAAGCAGTCTATGCTTTCTTTCACGAGACGTTGCCAGCTTTTGAAGCGCTTGGAAAACTTAGGATTTCGGAGAGTCTCCAAGATCTCTATCAAGTTCAAAGTCCTCAGATAGAGATTTCATCTAAAGGCCATTTATTAGAGATTCAATTTGATTTTAAAGATATTGCCCAAGAAGAGATTGATCTTGCTATGAAAGCCCTAGTTGCCAATCAAGACTTTTATATTAGCTCATCTGAACAGGTCTACTTCTTTGATGACCAAACTAAGCAGATTCGTCAGAATTTGAAAGAACTGGGAATAGAAGACTTGAAAGATGGGGCGTTTCGAGCTCGTAAGTCTCTAGCTTATACCTTATCTCATTTATTTAAGGATCAAAAGCAGATTTCTTTTACGGAAGAATTCCGTCATTTGGCCCATGATTTGACACATCCAGAAGAATTCCCGATGCAGAAATTGAATATTCAAGCAGAATTAAGGGATTATCAGAAAAGGGGAATTCAGTGGCTTCAGATGCTCCATCATTATGGATTTGGTGGAATTTTAGCGGATGATATGGGGCTTGGGAAGACCTTGCAAACCATTGCCTTTTTAAGTAGTCAAGTTCAAGCAGATACCAGTGTTCTAATCCTTGCTCCGTCTGGCTTAATCTATAACTGGGCTGATGAATTTCAAAAGTTTGCTCCAGATTTGGATGTTGCGGTTGTGCATGGCTTAAAATCTCATCGAGAGTCTATTTTGGCTGAAGACCATCAGATTTATGTCACAAGCTATGCTACTTTCCGTCAGGACAGTGAGATTTATCAAGACCTATCTTTTGATTTTCTCTTTTTAGACGAAGCTCAAGTCATGAAAAATGCACAGACCAAGATAGCACAAAGTTTGCGACAGTTTGTAGTTCCATCTATTTTTGCCCTCTCAGGAACTCCAATTGAAAACCACTTAGGAGAGCTTTGGTCGATTTTTCAGATTGTCTTACCAGGACTCTTGCCAACTAAAAAAGACTTTATGAAACTACCCGCTGAGAGAGTGGCTCAATTTATCAAGCCTTTTGTCATGCGACGGAAGAAAGAAGATGTGTTGACTGAGCTACCTGATTTGATTGAAGTAGTCTACAAAAATGAACTTGATGATCAGCAAAAGGCTATTTATCTAGCTCAACTGCAACAAATGCAGGAACACTTGGGACAGGTAAGCGATTTGGAATTTCAACGAAATCGTGTTGAAATTTTAACGGGTCTCATGCGTCTTCGTCAGATCTGTGATACTCCTGCACTCTTTATGGAGGATTACCAAGGAGAAAGTGGGAAACTGGATAGTTTACGAGACTTGCTGACTCAGATTGCTGAAGGAGGTCATCGTGTACTCATCTTTTCACAATTTAGAGGTATGTTGGATCGGATTGAGCAAGAATTACCTGAATTAGGCTTGACATCCTTTAAAATTACTGGTTCAACGCCTTCACAAGATCGTCAAGAGATGACCAAAGCCTTTAATCAAGGTGAGCGCGATGTATTCTTAATTTCTCTAAAAGCCGGTGGGGTTGGTCTCAATCTTACTGGTGCAGATACAGTTATCCTGGTAGACTTATGGTGGAATCCTGCGGTTGAATCACAGGCTATCGGGCGTGCCCATCGTATGGGGCAAGAGCAAGCTGTAGAAGTTTATCGCTTGGTGACCCGAGGTACAATAGAAGAAAAAATTCAAGAATTACAAGAAAAAAAGAAAAATCTGGTTTCAGAAGTTTTGGATGGAACAGAGTCCCGAGGCAGTTTGAGTCTGGCTGAAATTCGAGAAATTTTAGGGATTTCATAAGCCTAGACTTGAAAAATCAAGACATTACGCTATAATGGAGTATTGAAAGGGAATAAAAATGAAGCAAAAACGATTTCCAATAGTGGCAGATGATGAAGTCATGTTGACAGAAATGCCAGTTATGAATCTTTACGATGAGTCGGATTTCATCAGTAATATCAAGGGGGACTACCAGGATAAAAACTACTTGGACTGGTCTCCTATTGTTAAAGAGAAAAAACAAGAGGAAGCCCATCCCCTTGTAGAGAAGGCTGAGAAAAAAGAAAAATCTTATGCTGAACTGGCGCGTGAAGAAGCGCGTGCGGATTTGAAAAAGAAACGTTCAGCCAAGTATTTGACCCAGGACGTGAGTCATACAAGACGTCATATTAAGACAAGTATTGTGAGACAGGCAAATCAGCCAACCGCACCTTTCCAAAAGGAAAATCCGGGAGAATTTGCTAAATACAGTCAAAACTTGAGCCAAACTCACTATATTCTGGCAGAAACAGTTTCTCAAGTGGATAGTCCTGTGCCACATAGCGAAAAGTCTCATCCTAAGAAAAACAATTATGACTTTTTAAAGAAAAGTCAAATTTATAACAAAAAAAGTAAACAAAAAGAACAAGAGCGTCAAGTAGCTCAAGAGCTCAACTTGACTAGAATGAGTGAATAGAGGGGAAGAAAATGGCAAAAACTTATCATTTTATCGGAATCAAAGGATCAGGAATGAGTGCTTTGGCTTTGATGTTGCATCAAATGGGGCATAAAGTTCAAGGTTCTGATGTTGAGAAGTACTACTTTACCCAACGTGGACTAGAGCAAGCAGGAATTACAATCTTACCTTTTGATGAAAAGAATTTGCAAGGGGATATGGAGATTATCGCTGGGAATGCCTTCCGTCCAGATAATAACGTTGAAATTGCTTATGCAGATAAGAATGGGCTAAGCTATAAACGTTATCATGAGTTTCTTGGTAGCTTTATGCGTGACTTTATCAGCATGGGTGTTGCTGGAGCACACGGTAAGACTTCAACAACAGGTATGCTTTCTCACGTTTTGTCACATATTACAGATACTAGTTTCTTGATTGGTGACGGTACTGGTCGTGGTTCTGAAAATGCCAAGTATTTTGTCTTTGAATCAGACGAGTATGAGCGCCATTTCATGCCATATCACCCAGAATATTCTATCATCACTAACATTGACTTTGACCACCCGGACTACTTCACAAGCTTGGAAGATGTCTTCAATGCCTTCAACGACTATGCAAAACAAATTACCAAAGGTTTGTTTGTCTATGGTGAAGATGCTGAGTTGCGTAAGATTACGGCAAATGCCCCAATCTATTATTACGGTTTTGAAGCAGACAACAATGACTTTGTAGCCAGCGATTTACTTCGTTCTACAACAGGTTCAGCCTTTACAGTTCACTTCCGTGGTCAAGAATTGGGTCAATTCCACATTCCAACCTTTGGCCGCCACAATATCATGAATGCAACTGCGGTTATTGGATTGCTTTACATAGCAGGATTTGACTTGGATTTGGTTCGTGAACACTTGAAGACTTTTGGAGGGGTGAAACGTCGTTTTACAGAAAAGATTGTCAATGATACGGTTATCATCGATGACTTTGCGCATCACCCAACTGAAATCATTGCAACTCTTGATGCCGCACGTCAAAAATACCCAAGCAAGGAAATCGTGGCTATCTTCCAACCGCATACCTTTACTCGTACAATCGCCTTGTTGGATGATTTTGCCCAAGCCTTGAATCAGGCTGATGCCGTTTACCTAGCACAAATCTACGGTTCAGCTCGTGAGGTAGACCATGGTGATGTCAAAGTAGAAGACCTTGCCAATAAAATCAACAAGAAACATCAAGTTATCACAGTTGAAAATGTTTCTCCACTCCTAGACCATGACAATGCTGTCTATGTCTTTATGGGAGCTGGCGACATCCAAACATATGAATATTCATTCGAACGTCTCTTGTCTAATTTGACAAGCAATGTTCAGTAAGGAAAATCATGGAATTTCCAATTAAAATCAGGGAAGCACAGCAAACAGATATAAATCAGATTTGCTTGATACAAGAAAGTATTTCAAACTCCCTAGAAATATTGAATAGAGAAATAATAGAAGAGCGTATCCGCAAGCATGCGGGTACGTTTCTGCTAGCCAGCCTTAATGAAGAAATCATTGGTTATATCATTGGTGACGAACTCACGAAGTTCACCCAAAGTGATTTTGAAGAAGCAATTCTTGACACGAATGATTTTATCACTATTTTAGATCTTGTCATCCATCCAGACTATCAAGGACAAGGATTTGGGACCTTATTGTTGGGAGCTATGAAGGAAGTTACCCGTCAGCAAAATAGACCAGGTATTTATCTGCTTTGTGAGGATGAGTTGCTGTCCTACTTTGAAATGAATGGATTTGTGGAACAAGGGATCGTAGATGGAGAAAGGAGCAGTGAAGTTGCCTTTCTCATGCGTTGGCAGAATCCCTATTATCAGGAGGAAATATGATTATTAGACCAGCGAGATTGACAGATTTAGATCGTATCTTTGAAATTGAACTAGAGAACTTTTCAATTGAAGAAGCCATTTCTCGCCCTGTTTTTGAAGCTCATCTGAAGGAAATTAAGACTAGTTTTTTAGTGGCTGAAAAAGAGGGGGAAATACTAGGATATATTGAGGGACCAGTAATGCCTCACCGATATTTACAAGACCAGTCCTTTACAGAAGACATTACAGATTATAGTCATCAAAAAGGTGGCTATATCTCTGTGACTTGTCTATCTATTGCTAAGAAAGCTCAAGCTTTAGGTGTCGGACGAAAATTATTGACCGCTTTAAAAGATCTCGCTCTTGAGCATGAGCGTGAGGGAATCAATCTGACTTGCCATGACTATCTTATTGGATATTATGAAAAACATGGTTTTGTAAATGAAGGAAAATCCAAGTCGACTTTTGCTGGGGAAGAATGGTATGACATGGTCTGGGGAAACACGAATTAGGCATCAGAAAGGCATCTATGGTTGCTTTTCTTTAGTTTTTAAGATATAATATTATGGATTATCAAGAAGGAGGTAATACCTTTGAGCGAAAATTCAAGAGAAGAAGAAAAGTTAAGTTTTAAAGAACAAATTTTAAGAGACTTAGAAAGATTGAAAAGAGAAGAAGAGCTTAGCGCTACCGAGAGTGGCAAGGATGATCTTTTCCCTGATTTCAGTAATCTTTCAAAGACAGATGAACTAGTGAAAGAGCCGTCTGTAGAAGACTTGATGGAAGATTCAGTTTCACTAGTGGATGAACTGTTTGCTAATGCTCCAACAGTTCCACCACGTCCGTCTTTGTCATCAGAAGAACCTGTTGAACCAGCTGCAGTTCCAGAAAAAGTTACACCTGCAGAACCAGCTGTAGTTCCAGCAGAAGTTACACCTGCAGAATCTACAGTAGCTACAGAACCAGTAGTACCTACTGTAGATCCAGTTGAATCTCATGTACCTGCTCAGCCGGTTCAAGAAGAGAAAGAGTTCAATGCCAATTCGACAAGGATTCCAGTTTCTTATCGTACCAATCAAGCCAAACCAAATCCGGCTAGAAAGGCTATTAAGCCACAACCAAAACTAACAGATTTTGCTAAGGAGACCCCTGTTCAAGAGCCGGTAGCTTCAGTTGATACAAGAAATGATCTACCTAGAAGAAGTCGTACAGAGTCAGTTAAGCCAACTAAGAAAAAGAAAAAATCACGCTTGAAAGGACTTTTCGTAACACTCTTTGTTTTCTTGCTTCTACTAGGTGCCGGTGGTTTCTTTGGTTACCAATATGTTGAATCTGCACTTCAACCTGTTGATGCAAGTTCTAAAGAGTATATTACTGTTCAGATACCAGAAGGAGCTAATCTTCATGAAATTGGTGATACATTAGAAAAATCTGGATTAGTAAAACACGGTTTTATCTTTAGCTTCTATGCTAAGTATAAAGACTACTCAGATTTGAAATCGGGTTACTATAATTTGCAAAAGAGCATGAGTACAGATGATATCATCAAAGAATTGCAAAAGGGAGGAACTCCTCAACCTCAAGAGGTTGCACTTGCAAATCTTACAATCCCTGAAGGTTATACCCTTGATCAAATCGCACAAACAGTTGGTCAGCTTCAAGGAGACTTTAAAGAACCTTTGACTGCTGATGCCTTCTTGGCAAAAGTGCAAGATGAAACCTTCATCTCTCAATTAGTTGCTAAGTATCCAACACTTCTTGAAAGTTTACCAACGAAGGAAAGTGGTGTTCGTTACCGTCTAGAAGGATACCTTTTCCCAGCAACTTATGCCATCAAAGAAAGCACAACTGTTGAAAGCTTGATTGATGAAATGGTAGCAGCTATGGATAAAAACTTATCAACACATTATGCTGCAATCAAAGAAAAGAACTTGACAGTGAATGAACTCTTAACTGTTGCATCACTTGTGGAAAAAGAAGGATTGAAAACTGACGATCGCAAACTGATCGCTGGAGTTTTCTATAATCGTTTGAACCTTGGTATGCCACTTCAAAGTAACATTGCTATTCTCTATGCAGAAGGGAAGCTGGGGCAAAATATTAGCTTGGCAGACGATGCAGCAATTGATACCTCAATCAATTCACCATATAACGTTTATCTAAACCTTGGCCTAATGCCTGGTCCAGTGGATAGTCCAAGTCTGGATGCAATTGAAGCAAGTATCAATCAAACTAAGAGTGAAAACCTATACTTTGTTGCCAATGTACAAGATGGCAAAGTTTACTATGCGACAACACGAGAAGAACATGATCGAAACGTTGAAGAGCATGTAAACAGTAAACTGACACAATCAAGCAGCTCAAACTAACTCTTAGAACAAGATTTGCTATTAAATCCGTAAAAAGAAGAGATTACGGGAATAGCAAGTCACACCGGTCTTTCCGCTATGATTAGAAACGCCTGAAATCTATAAGTTTTAGGCGTTCGGAAATTACGAAAGTAAATCTTACCTCTTATTTGAACCTGAGTCTAGAAGTGATAGAATCATTAGGTTTAGGCACAGATTTTAAAAGGTCGATACTGACTAAAATCATTTAAGGAAAGCTCTAAAAAGACTTTGTCTTCATTGTAAAATTATGTGGTTTACCACATAATTTTGCTTTACTACCTAAAGAAATTAAATTTAATCAAAAGAAAGTTGAGAAAAATGGCAGAAAAAACATATCCGATGACCCTTGAAGAAAAGGAAAAACTCGAAAAAGAATTAGAAGAGTTGAAACTAGTTCGTCGTCCAGAAGTTGTAGAACGCATCAAGATTGCGCGTTCATACGGTGACTTGTCAGAAAATAGTGAGTATGAAGCAGCTAAGGACGAGCAAGCCTTCGTTGAAGGACAAATCTCTAGCTTGGAAACAAAAATTCGTTATGCTGAAATTGTCAATAGCGATGCGGTTGCTCAAGATGAAGTTGCTATCGGGAAAACAGTCACTATCCAAGAAATTGGTGAAGACGACGAAGAAGTATATATCATCGTGGGATCAGCGGGTGCAGATGCCTTTGCAGGTAAAGTATCAAATGAAAGCCCAATTGGGCAAGCCTTGATTGGTAAGAAAACAGGTGATACCGCTACGATTGAAACACCTGTAGGAAGCTATGATGTTAAAATCTTAAAAGTAGAAAAAACAGTTTAATAGGAATGAAAAGAAGGAGTAGATATAGGGAAAGCGCTTCCCATCACTCCTTTTCTTAATTCTAAAAACTAGAGGAGACTATATGAATTCAGAAAATAAGCACAAAAAGAAGAATAAAATGGAACGTGGGTTAACCAATCGCCATGTTCAGGTTATGGCCATTGCAGGAACAATTGGAACAGGACTGTTTCTAGGAGCTGGCCGTTCCATTAGTTTGACAGGTCCGTCAATCGTCTTGATCTATATGATTACGGGTGGCTTCATGTATCTTATGATGCGCGCTATCGGGGAAATGTTGTACCAAGATCCGGAGCAACACACCTTTATCAACTTTATTACGCGTTATCTTGGACAGGGCTGGGGTTATTTCTCAGTTTGGTCTTACTGGTTATCAGTAGTCTTTATCGGGATGGCTGAGATAACAGCTGTTGCCCATTATGTTCAATTTTGGTTTCCATCTTGGCCATCTTGGTTGATTCAGGTTGTATTTCTGACAATACTCGGCTTGGTGAACTTGATTGCTGTTAAAATCTTTGGTGAGGTGGAATTTTGGTTTGCTATGATTAAAATTGTGGCCATTCTTGCTATGATTGCAACAGGTGTTTTTCTAGTTTTGACTGGCTTTGAAACGCCTTATGGTTCAGCAAGCCTTGTCAATATCAGTGATCATTTCTCCCTTTTCCCAAATGGAGGTATGAACTTTGTCATGGCCTTTCAAATGGTTTTCTTTGCTTACTTGATGATTGAGTTTATCGGTGTTACAACATCTGAAACCAAGGATCCTCGAAAAGTATTGCCTAAGGCTGTTAAGGAAATTCCTTTGCGAATTATCTTTTTCTACGGTGGAGCTCTCTTAGCCATCATGTCTATTATTCCTTGGCGTGAACTTTCTGCAGCAGATTCACCATTTGTAACAGTGTTTGAACTTGTTGGTCTTAAGTGGGCGGCGGCCTTGATTAACTTTGTTGTCTTGACTTCAGCAGCGTCAGCCTTGAATTCAACCCTTTACTCAACAGGTCGTCACTTGTACCAAATTGCCCATGATTCACCAAATCGTTTCTTGAAAGCTATTAAGGCAGACACGCTCTCACGTCACAACGTTCCTCAGAATGCAATCATTGCTTCTGCCGTATTGATTGGTTTTGCAGCCTTCATCAATGTACTTCCTGGAGTATCAGATGCCTTTGCTTTGATTACAGCTTCTTCGTCAGGTGTTTATATCGCCATCTACATCTTGATCATGGTAGCCCATCTCAAGTATCGCAAGTCTAAAGATTTTATGGCAAATGGCTATCTCATGCCTCAATACCGCTTGCTAAATCCTCTGACCATGCTCTTCTTTATCTTTGTATTTGGAACTCTCTTTTTACAAGACTCTACATTTGTAGGAGCAATCGGTTCAGCTATCTGGATTGTCGCATTTGGTATTTATAGCCAATGGAAATTTAGAAAATAAGTTTTACTCTCATCAACTTCGGTTGGTGAGTTTTTTAGTTTGACAGTTCTTCAAAATAGGAATATAATCAAGGCGTAAGTGTCTTTGAGGAGGTTTTGATGCACATTAGATTGGAGAATACAGAGTCTCAGAAAGCGCAAGAAATAGGCGATTTGATTCGTTCTTATAATCGATCAAAAAGAGAAAAAGCTGAAAGCGAGCCACTTAACCTTTATGTCGAAGATGATAAGGGGAAACTAATGGCTGGCCTAGTAGCAGAGACTTTTGGAAATTGGTTAGAAATCGAGTATTTGTTCGTGAAAGAGGATTTGCGAGGACAAGGAATCGGCTCCCAACTATTGCAACAAGCAGAAAGTGAAGCTAAAAAGAGAAACTGTCGCTACGTTTTTGTCAATACTTATCAGTTTCAAGCGCCAACCTTTTATCAGAAGCAGGGTTACAAGGAAGTCTTTACTTTAAAAGACTATCCCTACACAGGACAAAGGCACTATTATCAAAAAGATTTATAACATAAAAATAGAGATTGAAGTAAAGATTGCTATTCGATTAACAATAGAGGTGGATAATGGATATTATACTAGACATGGGAAATGTTTTATTAGAATGGAACAAGGATAAGATTTTACGAGGTGTGGTAAAAACAGAGAAGGATTATATGATATTGGACAAGGCGATCTTTCAGTCAGGCCTTTGGGAAAGATTAGATCTCGGAACCCTGACCAGAGAGAATTTGGTCTTGAAAGTTGTTTCCATGATTGGAAGCATATATCAAGAAAAGGTTCAAGAAGTAGTCTGGAATTGGCCTTCTTACATTGAAATTTACACGGAAGTCTTTCCTCTTCTTGTACGTTTAAAGGAAAAAGGCCATCGTATTTTTGTTTTGTCAAATACATCACCAGTTTTTTATGAATTATTAGAGGAACAACTCTCTCCTTTAAATGAAATCTTAGATGGATTCGTTCTTTCTTGCGATATCAAGGCCATCAAACCAGATCCAAAAATGTTTGAAGAAATCCTCCATAAATATCAGTTGGATCCAGTAAATTGTATTTTTCTAGATGATGTAAAAGATAATACCAAGATGGCAGAAAGTTTAGGCATCAAAGCCTATCAAGTAAAACACAGAAGCGATGTCGTAGATATTTTACAAAGATTTGAATAAACAGAAAGAGGCTGGGACAAAAGTCCTAGCCTCTCAATTGTCTTTGGATTGTCGAGCAAGACGCAGTGGTTGAGTGGGCTCTACTACGCTGATTTCATCAGCTTTTACAGCCCTACTCAACTGTGCGGAGGGGGGACGACGAAATCGAATTCTAACGAATTACCGATTTCTGTCCCACTCTCTTTTGTTAAAAAAATCGCACAATATGTAATCTATATATTGCATATTGTAAAATATATGATATAATAAAGTTGAAAAAAGAAGCGCAACTTTTTAAATTAAGAAGGAGGTAAGAAGTGGCTAAGAATTTAAAATTAAAACTAGCTCGAGTAGAGCTCGATATGACACAAGGTGACTTGGCAGAAGTTGTGGGCGTTACGAGACAAACTATTGGTTTGATAGAAGCTGGAAAGTACAATCCTTCGCTTTCACTTTGCCAATCCATTTGCAGGTGCTTAGGGAAAACGCTAGATCAATTATTTTGGGAGGAAGAAGATGAAAAATAAATTTTATTATTATCAATTACTAGACGAAAGAGAAGAACAACTGATGAATAAAGCAGGTGCAGAAACTTTTCATATCTCTATAGGATTATTATTCCTAACTTACTTAATTGCAGTATTAGCGCCAAGTCTTTTTAATCCGAGTATGATGCTCATCATTATCATTATTGGGACATTTTATTTTTTCAACCGATCTCGAAATCTGGGTGTGACCTACTATAGTCGTTTTCATTTTACAATTTTAGGATGCCTGTTATTAACTCTAGTGATTACAGCTATCTTGATGTTCCAAAACTACCAGTTCAATATCGAAATTTACCAGCACAATCCTTTGAATTTTAAATACTTGTCCGCTTGGATCCTTACTTATGTCATTTATCTTCCATGGGTCTTTATTGGCAATCTTGGTCTTAAGAGCTATGGAGAATGGGCTCAGAAGAAGTATGAAAAAGATATGGATGAGCTTGAGGAAATCTAAAAGCTTGTTACTCTTTTCTCAATCCAATTAAAATGTGTTATAATAGTACTAATTTATGAGAAAAGAAGAAACATTTTCATCTTTTTACAAATAAGGAAGAAGGACAGTATATGTACCCAGATGACAGTTTAACATTGCACACGGATTTGTATCAAATTAACATGATGCAGGTTTACTTTGACCAAGGGATTCATAACAAGAAAGCGGTTTTTGAAGTTTATTTCCGCCAACAACCGTTTAAAAATGGTTATGCTGTATTTGCAGGTTTGGAACGAATTGTGAACTACTTAGAAAACCTGCGCTTTTCTGATAGTGATATAGCTTATTTGGAGTCACTTGGTTATCATGGTGCCTTCTTGGAATATCTCCGTAATCTCAAGTTAGAGTTGACGGTACGTTCTGCTCAAGAAGGGGACTTAGTATTTGCTAATGAACCGATCGTTCAAGTGGAAGGACCTTTGGCTCAGTGTCAGTTGGTTGAAACAGCTCTTTTAAATATTGTTAATTTTCAAACCTTGATCGCGACCAAGGCTGCTCGTATTCGCTCGGTCATTGAAGATGAACCTTTGATGGAGTTCGGTACTCGTCGTGCGCAAGAGATGGATGCGGCTATCTGGGGAACTCGTGCCGCTGTCATTGGTGGTGCTAATGGAACCAGTAATGTCCGTGCCGGTAAGCTCTTTGGAATTCCTGTACTAGGTACTCATGCTCACGCCTTGGTACAAGTCTATGGCAATGATTATCAGGCTTTCAAGGCTTATGCCTCAACTCACAAAAACTGTGTCTTCCTAGTGGATACCTACGATACTCTTCGTATCGGTGTTCCAGCAGCAATTCAGGTTGCGCGTGAACTTGGTGACAAGATTAATTTCCTTGGTGTTCGTATTGACTCTGGAGATATCGCCTATATTTCTAAAAAAGTTCGTCAACAACTGGACGAGGCAGGATTTACTGATGCTAAGATTTATGCATCAAATGACCTGGATGAAAATACCATCCTTAACCTCAAAATGCAAAAAGCTAAGATTGATGTCTGGGGTGTCGGGACTAAGCTCATTACAGCCTATGACCAACCAGCTCTAGGAGCAGTTTATAAGATTGTTGCCATTGAAGATGAAAATGGTCAGATGCGCAATACTATCAAACTTTCAAACAATGCAGAGAAGGTTTCAACACCAGGTAAGAAACAAGTTTGGCGCATCACCAGTCGTGAAAAAGGCAAGTCAGAAGGTGATTACATTACCTACGATGATGTAGATGTTACTAGTATGACTGAAATCAAGATGTTCCATCCAACCTATACTTACATCAAGAAAACTGTCCGTAATTTTGATGCTGTTCCTCTCTTGGTGAACATCTTCAAGGACGGTAAGCTGGTCTATGATTTACCAAGTCTGCCTGAAATCCAAGCTTATGCTCGTAAGGAATTTGACAAGCTTTGGGACGAATACAAACGTGTTCTTAACCCACAACATTATCCTGTGGACTTGGCTCGTGATGTATGGCAAGACAAGATGGACTTGATTGATAAGATGCGTAAGGAAGCTCTAGGCGAAGGAGAAGAAGAATGAGTTTGCAAGAGGATATTATCCAACAACTAGGCGTAAAACCAGTCATTGATGCCCAAGAAGAAATCCGTCGTTCGATTGACTTTTTGAAAAGATACTTGAAAAAACATCCTTTTTTAAAGACATTTATCTTAGGAATTTCTGGGGGACAGGACTCGACCTTGGCAGGACGCTTGGCTCAACTAGCCATGGAAGAAATGCGATCAGAAACAGGTGATGACAGCTATAAATTTATCGCTGTTCGTTTGCCTTATGGAGTGCAAACAGATGAAACAGATGCCCAAAAAGCCCTAGCTTTTATCCAGCCAGATGTGAGCTTGGTCGTTAATATCAAGGATTCTGTAGATGCTATGGCTGCAGCTGTTGAAGCAACAGGGAGTGCAGTTTCCGATTTCAACAAGGGAAATATCAAGGCTCGTAGCCGTATGATTGCCCAATATGCCTTTGCAGGTGCTCATAGCGGAGCTGTTATCGGGACAGACCATGCTGCGGAAAATATCACAGGTTTCTTTACCAAGTTTGGTGACGGTGGTGCAGATATTCTCCCACTTTATCGCCTCAATAAACGTCAAGGAAAACAACTATTGAAGGTGCTTGGAGCTGATCCTGCTCTCTATGAAAAAGTACCGATTGCTGATTTAGAGGAAGAGAAACCTGGCTTGGCAGATGAAGTTGCACTCGGTGTAACCTATGCGGAGATTGATGACTATCTAGAAGGAAAACAAATCAGCCAAGAAGCCCAAGCAACCATTGAAAAATGGTGGTACAAAGGCCAACACAAACGCCACTTACCAATCACAGTGTTTGATAAGTTTTGGGAGTGAGACAGAAATCGGTAACTCGAAGAGTTCGATTTCGTTGTCTCACCCCCGCAAGGCTGACTAGGCTTGAAAAAGCTTGATAAAGTGTATTTCAAGCCAGACAGCTACTGCGTCATGAAATTCGAGGGAACTGTTATTTTCTCAATGTTTGTGAGTATAGTTTTTTCCCCGAGCCTGAAAATACAAAAGCGAAGAAGGTCCAGTGGGCCTTGAACCCCGAGTCTAGAAATAGGGAAACGAGGCAGGTCGGTAACTCGAAGAGTTCGATTTCGTAGTCTCACCCCCGCAAGGCTGACTAGGTTTGAAAAAGCTTGATAAAGCGTATTTCAAGCCAGACAGCTACTGCGTCATGAAATTAGAGGAAACTGTTATTTTCTCAATGTTTGTGAGTATAGTTTTTACCCTCTTACCTTGAAATTAGAAAGCGAGTTACGATTATGAAAGCACTAGGTACACAAATTATAGAGTCAGAACGTTTGATATTGAGGAGATTTGTGGAAACTGATGCTCAAGCCATGTTTGAGAATTGGGCTTCTCATCTAGATAATCTAACCTATGTTACTTGGGATCCACACCTGAATGTCGAACAGACTCGAAACTCTATTGGCAATTGGGTAGCATCCTATGACAATCCTAACTATTACAAATGGGCCATTTGTCTCAAAGAAAATCCAGACTATGTAATTGGAGATATTAGTCTGGTCAGTGTGGATGAAGAAAACTCTAGATGTGAGATCGGATATATCTTAGGAATGGACTACTGGGGACGAGGACTCATGACAGAAGCCTTGAAAGCAGTTTTATCATACTGTCTGGATGAGATTGAATTTAAAGAGGTTAATGCCTGCTATGCAAGTTTAAATCCTGCCTCTGGTCGTGTGATGGAAAAGGCTGGTATGTCTTTTTGGAAGACGATTCCAAATGCAGTTGAACGAAAAGGTTATATAGCTGATAAAATTTATTATCAAATCAAAAAATAAGATGGAAAGTTAAGCTTTTCCATCTTATTTTTTGTAATATACTTTTTAATCAAAATAAAGCAAATCTTTGCTGGTACTTGTAAAGAGGTCAAAGCCATCTTTGGTTACAACACCACAGTCTTCGATACGGACACCGACTTTACCAGGAATGTAGATACCAGGCTCAACTGAGAAGCACATGCCTTCTTCGATAACCATGTCGTTTCCTTCCATGATGGATGGGAATTCGTGGACGTCCATACCGATACCATGACCGAGACGGTGGTTGAAGTACTCTCCGTAGCCAGCTTTTTCAATCACTTCACGAGCTGCGCGGTCTACTTCATGAGCTGTCACACCAGGTTTGATAAAGTCAAGGGCAGCTTGTTGGGCTTCAAGAGTCAAGTTGTAAATATCTTTCTTGAACTGGTCAGGTTTACCAACAGCGACTGTACGAGTCATATCTGATGCATAACCATTCACCATCACACCGAGGTCAAAGAGGAGAAGGGCATTGTTTTCAACCTTGTTAGTTCCAGGGATTCCGTGTGGATTTGCGGCATTATCACCAGTCAAGACCATAGTATCAAAGCTCATTTCATAGCCTTCACGTTTCATAGCGAAGTCGATTTGCGCAATGATATCAGTTTCCGTATTGTCAAGAGAGATATTGTCAAAACCAACTTTAACAGACTTGTCGGCGTAAACACCTGCAACCATCATCTTCTGCACTTCGTCTGCTGATTTAATCAAGCGCATGCGTTGGATCAATGGAGTCAAGTTCTCAAACTCAGCTGTTTCAAAGACTATTTTCAAGCCATGATATTTAGTCAAGATGAGATTGTCAAACTCAACTGCTACACGTTTGAAATCAAGCTGTGGCAGGGCATTTTGGATTTTCTTCCAAGGATTTTCAGAGTCCACGTAGCCAACTACTGGGAAAGAGACAGTGCTAGTCGCACGTTCAACCTCAAGTGCTGGAACGAAGAGAAGCGGTTCCTGATCTGCAAGGACAAAAAGGAACATTTGACGTTCGTGTGGATCACTGTAAAAGCCAGTGAGGTAATTGATAGTGACGGGGTCAGATACGACAGCGACGTCTAGCTTTTCTGATTCAAGATATGTTAGGATTTGTTGTAATTTAGACATATGCTACCTTCTTTCTACCCCTCTATTTTGGCAAAAAACAGCAGAAAATGCAAGAGAGAAGGGGAAAAGAGTACAAAAAAATTCCAACAGCTAATAGCATGTTGGAATAGAAAGATTAGTTGAATTCTGCCTTGCTTTTCACATCGCTGTATTCTTCAACGACTTCTTGGCTAAGGATATCCTCATAAGCTGGAAGGTCGATGTCCTGACCATATTTTTTCTTAAGAGCAGTAGTGACCAAGCGATAGGCTAGGTTGGCGTTACGAGATAAGATAGGTCCGTGGAAGTAGGAACCAAAGACATTTTTATAGTGAACACCTTCACCGACCTTTTCTTCATTGTTTCCATTTCCGTAAACAACCTGACCGAGCGGTTTTTGGTCATCTGAGAGGAAGGTACGGCCTTGATGATTTTCAAAACCATAGTAGGTTTCATCGAATTCTTCATTATGAATTTTAATGTCACCGATAAAGCGGTTGTTGGTTTGGTTAAGGGTGTAATGTCCCATGACACCTAGACCTTCGATGCGTCTTCCAGAAGCTTCAATATAGTATTGGCCTAATAGCTGGAAGCCACCACAGATAGCAAGAACAACCCCATCATTTTGGATAAAGTTGTCAATGCTTTCTTTTTTAGCAGGCAAATCACCAGCAATGATGCTCTGTTCAAAGTCTTGGCCACCGCCGAAAAAGGCAATATCGTAGTGATATTCATCGAAATTATCATGAAGCGAAACGATATCAACTGTTACATGTGCACCCAGCTTTTCAGCGACGTACTTGATCATGAGGATGTTTCCATTATCCCCGTAGGTGTTCATGAGATTTCCATAGAGGTGGGCGATATTTAGCTGGTATGGATAGTTGCCGTCTTTTGAGAAAAGTGAAGTATAAACCATTAGTTCATCTCCTTTCTAACAAGCTGACGATTAGCTAGTAATTCTCGAAATTCCAGCATAGCCGTATAGGTCGCAAGGATATAAGCATGCTTGCAGTCTTGGGCTTCAATCGTTTTAAGAACTTGTTCCAGACTACTTGTTTCGGTGATTTTATCGGCTGGATAGCCAGTAACACGTAGACGACGAGCAATTTCAGAATGACGAACTCCACCCGCATTGATTTCAGGAATGTCCATATCAGTAATTTGCTCAAAGTCAGCATCCCAAATCCAGCTGGTATCAATCCCGTCCGCATAGTTGGCATTGAGGAGAACAGATAGACTAAATGGGTAAGGAGCTAGTTTGATCATTTCGATGGCCTGGGTAGCACCAACAGGATTTTTAATAAGAACCAGTGTGCATTCTTTGTCACCGATATGGAAGGTTTCTTGTCGTCCAAAAACAGCTCGACTCTTGTCAAATCCTTGCTTGATTAGTTGTGGCTCAGCTCCGAGGAAGCGGGCAATAGCGACAGCAGCCAGAGCATTGTAGATATTGTAGAGTCCGCCAATTTGAATACCGTATTCTTGGCCATCGATAACAAAACGAGAGCGATTGTTGGTCAATTCAACCAGTTCAGTCAGACGATAATCCAGCTCAGGGCGTTTACATCCACAATTTTCACAGATGTAGGCACCCAAGTTGGCATAGGTATTGAGCTCGTACTTAAGAATGCTATGACATTCAGGGCAGAGGATACCTTCGGTATTGTAGTGAGCCAGTTGTGCTGGTTCTTTTTCCAAGTCAAAACCAAAATACTGAACAGGATTTGGGAAAGAGCGCTTGTAGAAAAGTGGACTATCACCATTGAGGAGGACAGTAGCAGTTGGTACTTTTCGGATTGCATCCAAAATCATGTTATAGGTCGTATAGATTTCACCGAAGCGATCCATTTGGTCACGGAAGATATTGGTGATGACGAAAAGGCTAGGCTGGATGTAGTCACAGATACGTGAAAGACTGGCCTCGTCGATTTCTAAAACTGCAATGTTTTTACCTGTTTTAGAGGATTTGGCTGTTAAGAAAGTAGTCGTAATCCCTGTGATCATGTTGGCACCACTAGGATTGGTCAAAACTTGACCATAGACTTCGTTTAAAATACCGACAGTGAGGGCGGTTGTCAGGGTTTTTCCATTGGTACCAGTAACTGCGACAATCTCGTAGTTCTTCGCTAAATGCTGTAAAATATCTTTATCAAATTGAAGGGCAAGTTTCCCAGGGAGCGTACTTCCACGTCCGAGACGACTCAAAATAAAGTGAGAAGAACGTCCAGCAAGGAGCCCAAAAGTAGTTTCTAGTTTCATGTTTCTATTATATCATAAAAGCTGAAAAAGACAGATTTGAGATTTTAGAAAAAGAAAAACAGCCCAAGGAGGACTGTTTGAGTTATTCTAAGGTAAATGCAACAATTGCTGCTTTTGATTTGAAATCAAGAGCAGGTTTTATTTCTAATTCTAAATCACCTTCACCAGAAACACCAAAGTGAGCAACGGCTCCCTCAATAGATCTACCTGCTGAAATAGATTCCATGGTATTTGTATTTGGGTAAGTATCCATTTTTTTACCACCAACATAAAGTTCCATATCCAAGCCGATAGGTAAGTCTTTTTCTGAAAGATTTGTTACGTTATAAGTAACTTTCAAGACTTTATCTGGATTACTTTTGTCAAATTGATTCCGTTCGTCAGTCCATTCGACACCTGTAATAGTATATTCAGCAACATTATCAAAAGTTAATTTATCACCAATAGCAAATTTGTCTTTTTTATCAGTCTCTTTTTTACTAGAAGATGTTTCTACTTTGGCGTCTTTTGAAGAATTATCATCTTTTTTTGCTCCGCTACTACAAGCAACCAGAGACAGGATGGATAAGCATGATAGACCTAAAGCAATGATTTTTTGTGTTTTATGCATCATAAAACCTCCTTTTGAATTAATAAAATTATAATATCATAAACGAGAACAAAATAAAAGCATTTTATTGAATAAAATGCTTTTAGATAAAAACTAAATCGCAAACAAGTCATTCAAGTTCTCAGCCAAGGTTGGGTGAGTGAAGATTTGTTTTGTGAAGTAAGTGTAAGGAATCTTGTTGTCCATAGCAACAGTGATGATGTTGTTGATTTCTTGTGAACCTTCTGAGAAGATGCTTGCCCCGAGAATTTCTTTGGTTTCCGTGTTGACAACTGCTTTGAAGGCACCACGAAGGTCACCATTTACATGACCACGAGGCATAGCAGCAACAGGGATTTCCTTAACAGCGTATGGAAGCTTCAATTCAGCAGCTTGACTTTCAGTCAAACCAACTTGTGAAAGTGCTGGTGTGATGAACATAGTATTTGGCACATTGAGGCGGTCCTCAAGTGTGTAGCTTCCATCTCCGGCAAGGTAGCTGAAGACAACACGGAAGTCGTCTAGTGAAATGTAAGTGAATTGAAGTCCACCGTTGACATCTCCGACTGCAAAAACACCGGGAACGTTTGTTTGACAATGTTTATCCACCTTAATAGCACCACGTTCAGTGAGTTCAATATCTGTATTTTCAAGTTGAAGAGGCTCTACATTTGGTTTACGTCCGGTTGCATAGAGAAGGGCATCGAAACGATAGGTTTCATTTTCAGTCACAACTAGAACTTGGTCACCATCGTTTTTGATTTCAGTAGTATGGATATTTTGAAGCAATTCAATACCATCTTCTTCCATGTATTGTTTAGCAAGAGCAGCAATAGAAGGTTCTGCGCGAGGCAAGAATGTGTCCATTGCATCTAAGACTGTTACCTTGCTTCCGAGTTTGTTGTAGAGACCTGCAAATTCAAGACCGATATTTCCACCACCAAGAATTCCAAGTTTTTCTGGTAATTTATCTAAGTTTTGAATACCAGTTGAATCAAAGACGTTCTTGCTTGTAGCAAGACCAGGGATTGGCAATACGTTTGAGACGGCACCAGTGTTGATGACAATTGTTTCAGCAGTCAGTTCTTGTTTTTCATCACCAGCTTGAATTTCGATGACCTTGTTTGAAACAAAGTGAGCTTCGGCATCAATGATATCAACTCCAGTACCAGCGATCGTAGCATAGTTTTTACCATTAAGGCGACTCGTAATCGTATTTTTTGTTGCCATGACCTCGTCAAATGACAAGTCCTTTTCTGCAGCAACTAACAAGGTTTTAGTTGGAATACAACCGATGTTGATACAAGTTCCACCGTACATAGCCTTGTTACGTTCGATAAGAGCTACTTTTTTTCCAGCAGAAGCCAGCTTAGCAGCCAGAGTTTTACCTGCCTTACCAAATCCAATGACAATTAAATCGTATGTTAACATTTTTAAATCCTCCTGTTTGATTTCATTCTAGCACAAGAAAAAAATAATTTCACAAATCCGCTACGGAAAATTTAAGAGATTTCCGCCTTGAGAGTAAGTCATTTATGAATGTTATTGATTAATCAAATTGAAGATATTACGAATACTTAAGCTAAAAAACCGTTTACATGATTTAATCAGAGGGTCTGACTATCTTTTAACCATTTCTTGTGTTATACTAGATAAGTTGCAAAGAAAGCAGTACTTTTCTTTAGTGGAAAAGAAGCAACACGATCTTTCATAGAAGATATGAAAAACCGTCATGAAAAGAAAAGTATAAACTAAGCGCTATAGGGTGGCTTCGCACCACCTTTAGAAAGAAGAAAAACGTGAAATTTAATGAATTTAACTTGTCTGCTGACCTTTTAGCAGAAGTTGATAAAGCAGGATTTGTAGAAGCAAGTCCTATCCAAGAGCAAACCATTCCTTTGGCTCTTGAGGGAAAAGATGTTATCGGTCAAGCACAGACTGGTACAGGGAAAACAGCGGCCTTTGGCTTGCCAACCCTTGAAAAAATTCGTACAGAAGAAGCAACTATCCAAGCCTTGGTGATTGCGCCAACTCGTGAACTTGCAGTTCAAAGCCAAGAAGAGCTTTTCCGCTTTGGTAGAAGCAAGGGTGTAAAAGTTCGTTCAGTCTATGGTGGTTCAAGTATTGAAAAACAAATCAAGGCTCTTAAATCAGGGGCTCATATCGTAGTAGGAACACCAGGACGACTTCTTGACCTCATTAAACGCAAGGCCTTGAAATTGCATGATATTGAAACCTTGATTTTAGACGAAGCTGATGAAATGCTGAACATGGGCTTCCTTGAAGACATCGAAGCCATCATCTCTCGTGTTCCAGAAAATCGTCAAACCTTGCTCTTTTCAGCGACTATGCCAGATGCTATCAAACGTATTGGTGTTCAGTTCATGAATGAACCTGAGCATGTGAAGATTGCTGCTAAAGAATTAACAACAGAACTGGTAGACCAGTGCTATATCCGCGTTAAGGAACAAGAAAAATTTGACACCATGACTCGTCTCATGGATGTTGATCAACCTGAGTTGTCAATCGTTTTTGGTCGTACCAAACGTCGTGTGGATGAATTGACTCGTGGACTTAAAATCCGTGGTTTCCGTGCAGAAGGGATTCATGGAGATTTGGACCAAAACAAACGTCTTCGTGTCCTTCGTGATTTTAAAAATGGCAATCTTGATGTCCTCGTTGCAACAGACGTTGCTGCTCGTGGTTTGGATATTTCAGGTGTGACTCATGTCTACAACTATGATATCCCACAAGACCCTGAGAGTTATGTTCACCGTATTGGTCGTACAGGACGTGCAGGTAAGTCAGGTCAGTCTATAACCTTTGTTTCACCTAATGAAATGGGTTATCTACAAATCATTGAGAACTTGACTAAGAAACGTATGAAAGGTCTTAAACCTGCAAGTGCAGAAGAAGCCTTCCATGCTAAGAAGCAAGTAGCTCTTAAGAAAATTGAACGTGATTTTGCGAATGAGGAGATTCGTAGTAACTTTGAGAAGTTTGGCAAGGATGCTCGTCAATTGGCCTCAGAATTTAGCCCAGAAGAATTGGCCATGTATATCCTCAGCTTAACTGTTCAAGACCCAGATAGTCTTCCTGAGGTTGAGATTGCACGTGAAAAACCGTTACCATTTAAACCATCTGGTGGTGGCTTCGGTGGCAAAGGCAAGGGTGGTCGAGGAGGACGTCGTGGAGATGACCGTCGTGATCGTGAACGCCGTCGTGACAATCGTCGTGGTGAACGTCGGGATGATTTCAAAAAAGGCAGTCGTAAAAACGACCGCTTTGATAAGGAAAAACGTTACCGTAAGGACAACAAAAAACCTCGCACAACATCTAGTGAAAAGAAAACAGGCTTCGTTATTCGAAACAAGGGTGATAAATAATAAAAAAGTGGTTGGGCAAAAACCCACTTCTAACTATCAAAAAAAACGAGCATTTCCGTAGTTAGAGATGCTAAATAAGAACAAAACAATTAGAAAGCCATGACAATGTATAAAGATTATAACACAAATCATTTAAGTTTGTAAGTAAATCATTCCTACGATATTCCAACAACTCACGAAGCGAGAATGATTAGCCTCTTTGTGGACAGTATC
>JAQDPW010000039.1 GCA_027659245.1 Streptococcaceae bacterium AM104-57 | reverse complement strand
CCTGCGGCTCCGGCTTCACCAGTTTCACCTTTATCTCCCTTGGCTCCCTTCGGTACGATCACTTCATGACCGTCTGAGAAGGTTACGCGAATGTCACCATTTTGAAGGGTTTCTGTATTAGTAATCGTGATTGGCTTACCATCTGCGCCATCTCTAACAGTCGCCGTACTAACGATTTTTTCTGTGCCATTGCGTGTGCCGTTGCCATCTTCGTCATAGTAGAAATTAATAGTCGTAACACCTAGTTCTTTAACGATTTCAACAGAAAGTGGTTTTGTTGAGTTATCGCTTGCTTCTTGGGAAACAACACTAATCACAGCATACTCTTTTTCGGTATAGCTTGTCTCAACTGCTCCCTCTGTTAGCTTTTTACCAGTTGCATTGGCATAAATATAGTAAATGCCAGGATCTGACAAGGTACCTGTAACCAGTAATTTTTTCGTCGAACTATCAGGGTCTGTAACCTCTGTAGCCTTTAAGCCATCTGGCAAGGCATTATCATGAGCCACACCCTCTTTGTCTAAGTAACCATAGGTCACTTTGGTGTCTTTATCAAAAACAGTGACTGTCACAGGTTTGATCGTACCACCTGACGAAATAGTTTGGTGCCGCAAATCTGTTTCAATTAAATCACCATTGCTAGTTGCGACGCTCTTACCATCTGCGCCATTTGCACCTTTTTCGACCACAAATACCTTAACTGTTACATCTTCTGTCGCTGATTGTTTCTTACCATCTTTATCCACATAAGTAAAGGTGGTTCGAACCTCAACCGGTGTGGTATACCCAGGGGTGTCGGTGTTTGGCATTGGCGAGATCACTTCCCTGTGTGTTATGGTAATGCCGTTTTTAGCAAGCACTCCTGTGATTGCCACCTCAGGTTTCAATGGTAAATATTGATTGACAAACACAACTGAACCATCTGGTTTTTGACTAGTATGGGAAGGAATTGCCGGCACTGGGGTGTTTTTCGCACGAACGTGAACATAAGCCGTGGTTGTGACAGATTTACCCAAGCCATTTTCAAAAGTAAAGGTCACTGGATAATCTCCAACAGTATCGACTGTGACTTTTGAAGTATCTTTGGTTATGCGAGAGGTATTGACCACTGTTCCATCATAATCTTCAGCGATATCCACCATGCTTACAGGATCGTACTGCCCACCCACTTCAATATAGACGTCATGAGCAGCTATACGAGACACATCGCGGGCTGTGATGTTAAAGGTGTAGACTTTGCTCGTTTCCGCGCCTTTATCATCAGTTGCTGTCACGTGCAGAGTATATTTGCCTGTCTGTTTAGGCACACCATTAACAGACACTCCACCTAGGTTTAAGTATGCTGTCAAACCACTGTCAGAACCGTCTGGATTCAACAATTTAATGGCATCATTGACCACTTTTCCAGCTTCAACAGTACGACTCTCACCATCTGTACCATTGTTGGGCACTTCCACAACAAGCTTAACGACTTTCCCGTCTGGATCTAAATCACGGGCACCGATAGCATCCGCATAGTTATTGCCAACCATGTCATCTTTGAAATCACCTATCAAAACTGGTGGCCGATTGGATGGTGTTGGCTGAATCACAGTTTTATCAAAAACCAAGACACTGAAAGTTTTTTCAGTCGTCGCACCTCTCGAATCAGTCGCAGTTACTGTAAATTTATAGACTCCTTCTTTAGTTGGTGTCCCTGTGACATACACATTGTCACCGACAATCATTGTCTCTAAATTAGTCTCAGCTAGTGTGCTATCTTTAACTGTTACTGTGTCCACATAGTCGCCTTCATCAGCATCCGATGTTTTTATGACTGTTGTGTACGGCATATCAACTACACCACTCTCTGGATTTCCTACGATCCGTGGAGGCGTGTTGATCGGTATCTCATCTGGTGGAGTAATCGTTCCACTGTCTCGGACAACAAAGGTATAACGTTGTGTCGTCGCAGCACCCTTATCATCAGTAGCTTTTAATTCGATGGTTGCAGTTCCAGTCACTTTCGGAGTACCTGTGATCATGACACGGCGATCTTTGACAGTTGCTGTCAGACCCTCTGGCAAGGTTTGTGAGATTACTTCCACCTTAGCGACAAAGCCGTCACGGTCATTGGCGTAAACGCTGTTATTATATTCTGTGTTCACCACACCATCAGGGTAGACACCGGTAAATTCTGGTGGCAAGTTGTTGTCTGATAGTTTCTTGTCGGTGACAACAAAGGTATAGGTTCCTTCCGTTGTAGCACCCTTATCATCAGTAGCCCTTACTTTCACCTTAAAGGTTCCTGCTTCTGTTGGTGTACCGCCTAGGGTAATGCGGGAATTATTATAAGATAAGGTCACTCCATTTGGTAGGCTTTCATCGACAATGGTCACATTTTTGATGTAGCCGTCAACGTCGTAAACACCTAGTTCACTCTTATAGGCTTGGCCTACAATACCGTTGTTCAAAGTGCCTAAGATAACTGGCGGAAGATTTTGAGGAGTTGGTCTTGGTGGTTGCACTGGCGCACCTTTATCCAAAATCTGAACAAAGAATTTCCCTGTCGTAGATAGACCGCTGTTATCTGTTGCTTTTGCGGTAATCCAATAGGTACCTGCTTTGCTTGGAACACCAGATACTGTGTACTGGTCAACGCCTCTAGGAGCTAGTCCCAAATTCGTTGCAGGCAGTTCGCTAGATAAAATCTCAAACTTCGTGATTTGCCCATCTTGGTCATTTGCCAAAAGTACACCAGCGGTATAGTCTTGGCCTACATAGCCAACAGGCAGAGAGGCAGAAATCACTGGTGGTAATTTGACTGCAGGTCTGGTTAGTCTTGGATCAACAGGAGATGGGCCACTTGGTCCTCCGTGATCAGGACCAGGGCCTGGACCAGGGGTAGGGGTCGGTTTAGGACCTGGATCAGGGGTAGGACCAGGACCAGGGGTAGGGTTCGGTTTAGGACCTGGATCAGGGGTAGGACCAGGGGTAGGGTTCGGTTTAGGACCTGGATCAGGGGTAGGACCAGGAAGTGGGACAAGGGGAAGTTCTGGCTCAAGTATTGGCGTGATATAGCCACTAAAGTCAGTGCTATGTTCGTCAATTTCTCTGATATTTTCTGGTGTAAAGGTCTTTGGAGTGACATCACCTGCTGGCGCTACGACATTGAAGTAGCCACCGTGATGCGGTTGGGTACTGGTATACTTACCTCCATGTATACTGGTAGCTTGCCAGCGATAGCGACCTAGCTCGGTCGGTGCACCTGTCACCACATAGGCATACTTAAACTCATCTTTTTCCACCTTGACCTTCAAGCCAGCAGGCCTTTCTATCGGTGTTTCTTTCCCTGTTTTGGTATCTACCTTCCAAAATTTCAGGTTTGGCGAGCCCCATGGTGGAGACTTCTTGGTCCGAGTCGCCGAAATTCGTACCTCTCCGATATTCTCATTTACCAGATACTCATCTGCAAATCTGCCCTGCCAATGACGTAGGTCCCCTGCGGTTATTTTGATATGAATATCAGGGTATTGTTTGCCACCTATGTCTACCTTACCTATATAGGTTCTCCCTAATTCATCACTAGAAATAGTCCCAGTCAAGCTATATTCCCTACTTACAACGTTGTTATCTGGACCTAACTTAAAAGTATATGATTTTTCCAAGTCATCGATTGGAGAACGGACGCCCCATACCGAATCACCTACAGGCTGCAAGCTTCCATCACTTCCCCTTAAATACCATTTTATATTTGTTTCATGCAACTGAAATTTATTATCCTCGTCACGTTCGATGGAGTAACTCAACTTGACTTTTTGGCCAATCTCGTAGGTTCCACTCATGTGATCAGACGTTCTGAATTTTGTAGGATCAAAAACTTCAAATCGATACGTTGATCCAGTTGTTGACAATACTGTATCGTAAGTTCCTATTTTGGTAAATGTTCCACGTATATAAACCCCACCATGGACAAATCCATCAGGACGCATAGTATAATCTCTCACAATCTTTAGACCTGGGGGAAGGGGTTCCGCATTTGCCTTATCAAAATCTTCCTTTGCCCCACCCCCAGTAAGCAAGGGGGTGTCATAATATTGACCAACTTTCACCCTTATAGTATATTCACGTCTCTTTCTACTTGTACTGCTTGATTTCTCACTCACCTGGAAGGTTACTAGATTAGGACTTCCCTCAGTTATGGATAGGACTTGACTCTTGTCACCTTGAAGGCTATAGTTTTTGAGGGCTGGGATGGAGGTTAGGTCTGGCTTGACCAGGACATCTGTCTTTAGTTTTTGGTCATAGGTTTCCTGTGTATGGGTCTTTGTCTCTCTCCAGACCTCTAGTCCTGTTTGGCGGTCTGTATAGACGATGGTATAGTCAAGTCTTGCTTGGCGACTGCCGGTTTCCTTTGCTGGTTGGTCATTGCGGTAAAAGGACATCTCGTAGGTGATCGTAGCTGTGCCACCGCGTGAGATGATGGCTCTACGTTCTAGGCTATCTCCTCTAGCATACCAGTAATCATGAAGGGCTGGTTCGTTAGAGATTTCCTTGCCGTTTTCGCTCACTGCAACTGACGCATCTCCTGGTTTGATGATGGCGGTTCGTGTTTTTGACAAGACGACTTCTCTGGTGTCTTGATCGATATAGTTGACCGTATAGGTCACTTCTTCTGCTTCAGCAGTGAGGGCCGTTTCTGGCTTAGCATTATCTGTAGCTGGACTAGTTTCTGGTCTTGCCGGTGCCGACTCTTCCGCTTTAGCAGTTGACTCCCTTGGTGAGGTCACTGTTTCACCGGGTGTGCTTTCTTTTGGTTCTTCCGATAGTTTCTCTGCTGGTGCTGGCTCGGTAGCTTTTTCCTCTACCGTTGCTGATAGTTCTGCGACAGGCTTGGCGGCTACTTGCAGACCAGCCATGCTAGCTTCGAGCTTCTTGCTGCTGGCAGCTAGTTGTGCTTGGACTTGTGCCACTTCCTCTGCTGTTGCTGTTTGGCTAGATAAGGCTGTTAAAGCCTGTTGAGCCTGACTTTCTGCCTCCTGACGAGCCTGACGGTAGTTACTTGCAGTGTCGGCCGTTTTGTCAGATAGGTCAGGCGCTTGCTGGAGCAGACCTTGCAAGCGTGTATAAGCTGACTCTAGGCCACTCTTGTCCACAGACGGGACTTCTGCTCTTGGTCTTGCTGTTTCAGCAGGCGCAGGATTTTCTGTACTTGTCGCTGGACGGTCTGTTGTTGCTGAACCAGCAGAAAAAGCCGTTTCAGCATCTGCGGACGGCACCTCTTTGTCTTCAGTTAATCCTGTTAGGCTACTTGTGGCTCTAGAGGTACCCCCCCCCCGATGTTAGCGCTTACAACGCCGCTTGCCGCTTCTCTCTCAGCGGTCAGGGAACTCTCTGATGATACCGGGCTGCTATCCTCTACCAGACCGGCAACTTCATCTGCTGCTACCACTTGGTCTCCTAGATTTTGACCGACAAAAAACTGACCGATCAAAACGGAGGCCGCTCCTACTGAAAATTTCCGGATGGAAAATTTTTGCCTCTTTTCCCAATGCATGATGTGCATCTCCTTTTTACTTTATTTGCAGAGGGGGTGACCAGAGTTGACTAGGACACAGCCTCCTGCCTTGGCTCCATTTTATCACAAAAAAAGCAATTTGTGAAATTAAATGTTTTTCTTAAAAAAAAATCATTTACTACTTGTTAGATTGCTTTTAATCCTTTAAAATAGAATGGGAGAGATTCCGCGATTATTTTTCGGAGGAAAAAGAAAATGTCCATTAATTGGCAGGAAATTGTATTTCACTTTTTAGGTGGTCTGGGACTATTCTTATATAGTATCAAGACCATGGGGGACGGTTTGCAACAAGCAGCTGGAGATCGTCTTCGATATTACATTGACAAATATACCAGCAATCCTTTCTTTGGTATTCTGGTAGGTATTGGAATGACTGCCCTGATTCAGTCTAGTTCAGGGGTTACAGTTATTACGGTTGGTCTGGTTAGTGCGGGACTTTTGACCCTACGTCAGGCTATCGGGATTGTCATGGGGGCCAATATCGGGACAACTGTCACATCCTTTATCATCGGTTTTAAATTGGGAGACTACGCATTACCTATGCTCTTTCTCGGAGCAGTCTGTCTCTTCTTCACAAAAAATAGAACCATCAATAACATCGGACGAATTGTCTTTGGTGTTGGCGGTATCTTCTTCGCCCTCAATCTTATGAGTGGTGCTATGGAGCCCCTCAAGGATTTACAAGTCTTTAAAGACTACATGGTAGAGCTAAGTAAAAATCCAATCCTGGGAGTCTTTGTCGGAACTGGTTTAACCCTTCTAATTCAAGCCTCATCAGCGACCATCGGTATTTTGCAAAATCTCTACGCTAGCAATCTGATTGACCTTCAGGGAGCCCTACCCGTGCTCTTTGGGGATAACATCGGAACTACTATCACAGCGATTATCGCTTCACTTGGAGCTAATATCGCAGCCAAACGTGTAGCGGGCGCCCATGTGGCTTTCAACGTTATCGGAACGGTTATCTGTATCATCTTCCTCGTTCCCTTTACAGCCTTGATTCAATGGTTTGAAACAACTCTTCATTTGTCTCCAGAAATGACCATTGCCTTTGCCCACGGAACCTTCAACATTACCAACACCATTATCCAGTTCCCATTCATCGGAGCCCTTGCCTTCATCGTAACCAAGCTCATCCCTGGTGAAGATGAAGTTGTCAAATACGAAGCTCTCTACCTAGACGAGCAACTGATCAAACAAGCGCCATCTATCGCTCTTGGAAATGCTAAAAAAGAACTTCTACACTTGGGGAACTACGCTGCAAAAGCCTTTGACCTCTCTTACGACTATATCATCAATTCTAATGAAAAAGTTGCAGAAAAGGGTCATAAGACTGAAGAAGCCATCAATACTATTGATGAAAAATTGACTCGTTACCTCATTAGTTTATCAGGTGAAGCTTTAAGCCAAAAAGAGAGTGAAGTCTTAACCAACATCCTTGACTCTTCACGAGACTTGGAACGTATCGGAGACCACGCCGAAGCTTTGATCAACCTTAACGATTACTTGCAACACAAGAATATTCAATTCTCTAAAGCTGCCTTAGAAGAACTAGCAGAGATTTATCTTAAAACTAGTGAATTCGTCAAAGATGCTCTTGAGAGTGTTGAAAATAATGATCTTGAACAAGCTCAAGCCCTTATGAAACGTCACGAAGACATCAACAAGATGGAACGTGTCCTTCGTAAGACACATATCAAACGTCTTAATAACGGTGAATGTTCTACCCAAGCTGGTGTCAACTTTATCGATATCATTTCACACTATACTCGTGTGTCAGACCACGCTATGAACCTGGCCGAAAAGGTTTTGGCAGAACAAATTTAAAACGAAAAAAAGGGGCTGGGCAAAAACTAAATTTCAGCAGAAAATCAAGTAAATCTTCCCACAATAAAACGCATAGTATCAAGGTTTTTCAATACCTGATATTATGCGCTTTTTGATTTTAAAGACTTTTTGCCCAGACTCTTTTATAGTGGATTGAAATAAGATATGAACAGAGAGATTAGGAAACTCAAACTAATTTCTAGAAATATTTTTAGCAGTTGTAGTGTACTATTCTAGATTCAATCCACTATAAATAGCTCTCCAATCATAATGGAAGAGGCAGCTGCGCCCTTGTACCTAGCTTCTTCCTTTTGGATAAAGCTGGCCAGATTGACTAACTCTGGTGCTGGTGTTTTGGGATTTTGGAGTAGTTCGAGTGTAACTAAACCTGAAAGTCGTACTGCCAGCAATCGCTCATTGGTGCTGGGCAATTGCTTGGCAGTTTCTAGGAGTGCAGTCACTAGATCTTCACTCAAGTTTTGACGGGCATGATTGTAAAGATCCCGTATCAAGGTTTCTAGGTTTGGTTCTTCCATCCCTATTCCCTCCATCTTTTCTGTTTAATAGTTTTTGATCAAATCTACAGTTGAACGATCCAATTTTTTCACCAAGGCTTGTAGAAAAGCTTGGGCTTCAAGGAAATCATCCATGGCATAAAGGGTTTGGTGAGAGTGGATATAACGGGCACAAACACCGATTGTTGTTGATGGGACCCCACCATTTTTCAGATGAGCTGCCCCAGCGTCAGTTCCACCTTTTCCACAGTAGTATTGATACTTGATACCAGCTTCTTCAGCAGTTGTCAAAAGGAAGTCCTTCATTCCTGGGAGAAGCAAGTGCCCTGGATCGTAGAAACGAATCAAGGTTCCATCACCAATCTTACCTTGACCACCATAAACATCACCTGCTGGTGAGCAATCCACCGCAAGGAATACTTCTGGGTCAAATTTAGTTGTGGAAGTATGGGCACCACGAAGTCCAACTTCTTCTTGGACGTTAGCCCCAAGATAAAGTTCATTGCCTAGTTTTTGACCTGACAAGTTTTCAGCCAACTCGCTAACCATGAGAACTCCATAACGGTTATCCCAAGCTTTTGAGATGATATTTTTTTCATTGGCTGTTAGGATTGCGCTACTATCTGGAACGATGGTATCTCCTGGACGAATACCGAAACTTTCAGCCTCAACCTTATCCGCAAAACCACCATCAAAGATAATATCTGAAATAGCTGGCATGGTTGGTCCACCTGTCCCACGAGTCAAATGTGGAGGTACTGAACCTGAGATGACTGGAATTTCACGTCCTTGACGCGTAAAGAGTTTAAATCGTTGGCTGCTAACAACCATCGGGTTCCAACCGCCAATCTCAACGACACGGAAGGTTCCATCAGGCTTGATTTCGCTAACCATGAAACCAACTTCATCCATGTGAGAGGCTACCAAGACGCGAGGAGCATCCGCAACTTCTGAATGTTTGATACCAAAGATTCCACCCAAGCCATCTGTCACTACTTCATCCACGTGAGGGGTAATTTTTTCACGAAGATAAGCGCGCACAGGTGCTTCATGACCTGAGATAGCGGAAAGTTCTGTTACTTCTTTGATTTTAGAAAATAATGTTGTCATTTCTATCCCTTCTTTCTTTCAACCATTTTACCACTTTTTATAGGAGAAGGGTAGTGGGAATCAACATTTTATAGTAGATTGAAACAAGATGTGAACAAATCGATTAGGAAAGTCAAATTAATTTCTAGAAATATTTTTAGCAGTTGTAGTGTACTATTCTAGATTCAATCTACTATAACTTACTCTTATATAGTGGTTTGAAATAAGATATGAACAGAGAGATTAGGAAAGGCAAACTAATTTTTAGAAATATTTTTAGCAGTTGTAGTGTACTATTCTAGATTCAAGCTATTATAATTTCTAGAAACGTTTTAGAACTCTTGGTGTACTGTTCTAGATTCAATCTGCTATAATTTCTAGAAATATTTTTAGCAGTTGTATAGTGGATTGAAATAAGATGTGAACAAAGAGATTAGGAAAGTCAAATTAATTTTTAGAAATGTTTTAACATCTATAACGTACTATTCTAAATTCAATCTACTATACTATAGTGGATTGAAATAAGATATGAACAAAGAGGTTAGGGAAGTCAATTTTATTTCTAGAAATATTTTTAGCAGTTGTATAGTGGATTGAAATAAGATGTGAACAAAGAGGTTGGGAAAGGCAAATTGATTTTTAAAAATGTTTTAGAATCCGTAGCGTACTATTCTAGATTCAATCTGCTATAAAAGAGTCTGGGCAAAAAGTCTTTAAAATCAAAAAACGCATAATATCAGTTGTTGAAATGTACTGACCCCAAAAAGTTAGACAATTAATTTATCCGAAGGATTTAGTTCTGTATT
>JAQDPW010000038.1:542-10507 GCA_027659245.1 Streptococcaceae bacterium AM104-57 | reverse complement strand
TCAGCTCTTACTATTATACCGACTTTTTCTTACTTGTCAACACCTTTTTTAAACTTTTTTAGAAGTCTTTGAAGACTAACTCTAAATCGGGACTTTGACAGTTGTGAAATAAAAAATCCTCATACCAGTGTGAGAGGTCTCTTCCAATAGAACTTGACTAGGAATACTGTCCACAAAGAGGCTAATCATTCTCGCTTCGTGAGTTGTTGGAATATCGTAGGCAAGATTCACTTCCAAACTTAACTGATTTGTGTTATAATCTTTATACATTGTCATGGCTTTCTAATTGTTTTGTTCTTATTGTCATTATAAACCATGACATAAGAAAACGAGCATCTCCAACTACGGAAATGCTCGTTTTTTTGATAGTTAGAAGTGGGTTTTTGCCCAGCCTCCTTTGTTTGTGATTTTATATTGATAATTTTTTTGGTTAAAGTTCTGCAATCTGATTAAGATTTACTTCCGCTACTGTATCATTACCAAACATTGAGATAATCATCTTAACTTTATTGTTATCAATTTCTGTGATCTTACCTGTGTAATCAGCGAAAGCACCGTCAATAATACGAACAGTTTGACCAACTTGGACATCAATATCAAATTCTTGGACAGTTTGACCCATAGAAACTAAAATATCGCGAATTTCTTGTTCCAAAAGTGGAGTTGGTTTTGATCTATTTCCGTGTGAGCCTACAAATCCTGTTACGTTTGGTGTGTTACGCACAACAAACCATGCTTCGTCGGTCATAACCATTTCTACAAGAACATACCCTGGAAAGCGATTTTCTTCGATTTCTTTTTTCTTTCCATTTTTTTCCACTTGCACTGTTTGTGTAGGAATTTCAACACGTAGAATATTTTCTAACATATTGTATGTTTGTGCACGCTGCAATAGATTTTCTTTTACTTTATTTTCGTAGCCAGAATAAGTTTGTAGCACAAACCATCCTTTATCAAAACTATCCATGTTTTTTCCTTTCCTAACTGAAGAATTTCAGCGACTAGATCTTTTTCTTAGCTTATTTTAAAAAATATTAATAAAACGAATCAATCCGCTAACAATCAATTGGTCAAAAATATAAATCATCACTACAAAGAAAGCAGTGTATTCCATGATAGATTTAAAATCTAACCAACTTTCCTTGCGAGTCGGCCAAGTTGTTTCTTTAAGAAGTTTAAAAATGTCCTTAATAAAACGCATCGTTTTCTCCTATCTCGTTTCTCGGTGTGTGGTGTACTTGCCACAGTGTTTACAAAATTTATTTACTTCTAAGCGTGTTGGTTTTGGATTTCCACTAATCTTAATCGAATAGTTTCTAGAACCACAAACCGCACAGGCTAGACTTGCTTTTTTAAGTGCCATAACGCCTCCATCCTACCTATTATAACAATAAACCTCTGCTTTGACAAGTTAAATCGTTTGTTGATTTTTTAAGATAATTTCTCAAAGTAACTTCCACTTGATTTACCAAGGGATTTATCCAAAATACTTTTAAACATAATTTTTCAAAAGAAAAGCGTCATAACAAGTCAACGACTCTAACTCCTGATCAAATAAATCTAAAAAGATCTCCCTTGGTATCGGTAAACTAGCTTCAAATTCTTTCTTCTGTTGATACTTATACTCTACTAGGAATTTCTTTTCCACTTCTTTCTCCATTTTCTACTTCAACTAACTTCCACTTGAGAGCAAATAAAAAGAGTCAGCAAACCAACTCTTTCTAACTCTATTCACTTTTTTCCATCAAAAAATCATAGATTTCCTGAACTGTTCCAAGAGCCATAACCTCTTGCTCTTTAACAGTTTGTTTCAGCTTTTGATAAATCTGACTCTCAGCTATATCACGCTTTTCAGCCTCTTTATTCACCCTCATGACTCCATTTTCAATGGTTACAAAGCCAAGCTCTTCAAATATCTGAATCATTTTGACTAACAAGATTTGCTCAATCTTGAGATAGGCCGCCAAATCCTTGAGTTTATAGCGAATGTCAAACTCTGGGAACTGATAGATAGTTTTATACAATTTTGCAAACTGCTCTCTTGTGCCATAGCCCGTCAAGTAGTAAGCCTTGGCTATATCATTTTTAAAGTAAATAGCAGAAAAATCCTGCTCCTGACAGATTTTCTTAAGAAGGGATAAATCTTCAGGAATATTTTTTATGACAATAGCTGAACAAGAAGTCACATCAGGCAACTCTTGTGTAAAGTCCAAAACAGGTACCCCTTCTGGTAATAGGGCATTCTTGCCACGGATGTTAAAGAGCTGGACACCTTCTACACGGGCATCAACCATCATCAACTGCAAAGTTGTTTGTCCATTCCATTGGTTGACAGAGAGAGTCACTGCCAATTCCAGTTGCTTGGTTTGTGAGAATTCAGTCGCCCATTTACCTTGACCAAAAGCGACCACCTCAAAACTGGCCTCGCCTTTGGAAATTTTCAGCTTGAGATGAGCATTACCAGCTCCCATAACGCGAGCATTCTCAACTTGAAAATCTCGAATATAAAAGATAGGTTTTTGGTTATCCATCCCAAAAGGAGCTAGACGTTCAAAACTTTTCACCGTCTCTAAACTCAAGACCTCTAAGTCCAGTTCTTCGTCTAAAAATAGATTGTTTTTACCTTGGGCATCTGCGCCTTTTTCTCGGATATAGGCTTCCAAAAGATCAGACAAGACTTCCAACTTATCCACTTCAAGGGTCATACCTGCAGCACCTGCGTGACCACCAAAGGCGATAAACAGTTCTCGATGCGGATCCAATGCTTCAAAGATATCGACTGCTTCTATGCTGCGAGCGCTACCCTTAGCGCGTCCATCTTCGATATTTAGCACAATGACTGTCTGACCCAGTTCTTCAAGCAAGCGCCCAGCTACAATTCCAAGAACTCCCGGATTCCAGCCTTCCTTAGCCAAAACTTGAACACTTCTCTCAGGATCCACCATGCCTTTAGCTTCATCGTAAATCGACTGAACAATTTCCTTACGTTCTTCATTCTTTTGATGAATCAAAAGGGCGATTTCATGTACTTCCTCATCGCCAAACCCAGTCAACAAATCAATAGCTGGATTGGGATCATCCAAGCGTCCTAGGGCATTTAAACGAGGTGCCAACTGAAAACCAACCGCCTCTTCTGTCACATCGCTACTAGAAATTCCAGCGATTTCAAACATTTCCTGAAGACCCATTCGTTGGGTATTGCGCAAGACCTCTAAACCATACTGGACCATGATACGATTTTCATCCGTCAAGCTGACCATATCGGCAATTGTACCGATAGCAACCAAGTCTAACAACTCAACCTGCACTTCTTCCAAAAGGGCACAAGCCAACTTAAAAGCGACACCACAACCTGCTAGATGCTTGAAAGGATAGTCCGCCCCTGGATGTTCAGGATGAATAATAGCATAGGCATCTGGTAAAACTTCAGGCATAGAATGGTGGTCGGTCACAATAACGTCCACTCCCAGAGACTGGGCCAGATCAATAGCCTCATGGCCCGCCACACCATTGTCCACCGTCACAATCAAAGACACGCCCTGTTGTTCAATGAAATATTTGTAGACACTGGTATTTGGACCATAACCATCTGTAAAGCGATTGGGAAGATAGACCAAGCACTCAGCACCCAACTGTTCTAAACTTTCCTTAACAATAGAAGCCGAAGTCATCCCATCCGCATCGTAGTCCCCGTAAATGAGAATCAACTCCCCTTGCTCAATAGCATGGCGAATCCGCTCTACTGCCTTTTCCATATCATGCAGAAGGTAGGGATCATGCCAATCCTCCAAAGAAGGTTCTAAAAATTTTTTCAGGCTAGTCTCATCCTTGATGCCTCGTTCAAATAACAAACGAGCCACTTCAGGGCCCAAACCAGCTTTCTTAGCTATCTTTGTAAAATCCGCATCCTCAACTTGCGGAGCAAATTGCCAATTATAAGTAGGAATTATCAAAAAAATCATCCACTCTTTCTTACGATTCTATCGTTTTATTATAACATGATTTTCAGTTTTTCTCTATCTGCTTTGCTTTTATCAAAGTTTTACTAATTTCTTTGTAATATCATTTGACAGAAAAACGCTTTTGTTGTAAAATCTATGTTAAAAAATCTAACACAAAGGAGAATAATTATGACTTTAGTAGAATTTAAAGCTGTTGAAAAGTATTACGGAGACTACCACGCACTCCAGAATATCAACCTTCGTTTTGAAAAAGGCCAAGTTGTTGTTTTACTTGGACCATCTGGTTCTGGAAAGTCAACCCTCATCCGTACCATCAATGGTCTAGAGGCAATTGATAGTGGAAGTCTACTGGTAAACGGACACCAAGTAGCAGGTGCTAACCAAAAGGATTTGGTCCCCCTCCGCAAGGAAGTAGGTATGGTTTTCCAACATTTTAATCTTTATCCACATAAGACTGTGTTAGAAAATGTAACTCTTGCACCGATTAAAGTACTGGGTATTGATCCCAAAGAGGCTCAAAAAACTGCGCAAAAATATTTAGAATTTGTAAATATGTGGGATAAGAAAGACGCCTATCCAGCTACCCTTTCAGGTGGACAAAAGCAACGAGTAGCCATCGCTAGAGGCCTAGCTATGAAACCTGAACTCCTACTCTTTGATGAACCAACCTCTGCTCTCGACCCCGAAACAATCGGTGATGTCCTTGCTGTTATGCAAAAATTAGCCCATGACGGCATGAATATGATGATCGTCACACACGAAATGGGCTTCGCTCGCAAGGTAGCTGATCGCATCATCTTTATGGCTGATGGGCAAGTCTTGGTCGATACAACAGATGTGGATGCATTTTTTGACCACCCAAGTGAACCCCGCGCCCAACAATTTCTCAGCAAGATTATTAACCACGAAAGTGACAAGGTCAAATAAGGAGAAGCCTATGAAAAAGAATTTCTTTCTTGCAACAGTAGTTACCAGCCTCTTAAGTATTGGATTTGTGACATCAGTTCAAGCAGATACCAGTATCGCAGATATCCAAAAAAAGGGAGAAATCGTTGTCGGCGTCAAACAAGACGTCCCGAATTTTGGCTATAAAAATCCGAAAACAGGAGAATTCTCAGGTATTGAAACAGATTTAGCTAAACTGATTGCAGATCAACTCAAGGTCAAGGTCCGCTACGTTCCAGTTACTGCCCAAACGCGAGGTCCTCTATTAGACAACGAACAAGTGGATATGGACATCGCCACCTTCACAATCACTGACGAACGAAAAAAACTCTACAACTTCACCAGCCCTTACTATACAGACGCCTGTGGATTTTTGGTAAATAAATCAGGTAAGATTAAAGATATTGAGGATTTGAACGGAAAAACCATTGGAGTCGCACAAGGATCCATCACCCAAAAACTGATTAGTGACTTGGGTAAGAAAAAGGGCCTTGCCTTTAAATTTGTCGAACTCGGATCTTATCCTGAATTAATCACCTCCCTCCACGCCCATCGGATTGATGCCTTCTCGGTAGACCGTTCTATCCTTTATGGATATACCAGCAAAAGAACAGAACTACTTGACGATAGCTTCAAACCTTCTGACTATGGTATTGTAACCAAAAAATCGAACACGCAACTGAATGACTATCTAGATCAATTGGTTGTCAAATGGAGTCAGGATGGGACCTTGCAGGACTTATACGATCGCTACAATCTCAAACCTTCCAAACACTCAGCAGAATAAGGAGGTAGCTACATGATAGATTCATCATCTTGGACAGCTTATTTTCAACATTTTAGTCAATTTTTTAACGGATTTCTCTTTACTATAGCTATCGCTCTAGGTTCTTTTGCTCTAGCCATGCTATTGGGCATCCTATTCGGTACCTTATCCACTAGCAAACATGGCAGTTTACGGATCTTATCCCGTATCTTTGTCGAATTTTATCAAAACACCCCTCTCCTAGTTCAGTTCGTTATTGTATTTTACGGCTTGCCTCTGATTAGTAACCATACTATCATGATTCCCATCTACTGGACTGCCGTTCTTTGTGTCGGACTCTACCACGGCGCCTATATCGCTGAGGTCATTCGATCAGGAATTCAATCTATCCCTAAAGGCCAACTCGAAGCTGCTCTTTCTCAGGGATTCACCTATGCAAATGCAATGCGCTTGATTATCTTACCGCAGGCTTTTCGCATCATTCTCCCTCCCTTGACCAACCAAGTCGTCAACCTAATTAAAAATACTTCTACAGTAGCTATCATTTCTGGAGTTGACCTCATGTTTGTCACCAAATCTTGGTCCGCACTCAACGGAAACTATGTCCCTGCCTTTTTAGGCGCCGCCTTCTTCTACTTTGCCCTCTGCTTCCCTGTAGCCCAATTTGGACGAAAAATGGAGCAAGCTAACAAAAAAGCTTATTCACTTTAGGAGGTTTTTATGGAAAGTATTCTTGAAGTTCTCAGTATAGACAACCTCATCTTTATTTTAAAAGGTTTTGGTCTAACCCTCTATATCTCTTTGATTGCTATCACGCTTTCAACACTAATTGGAACCATCCTTGCTGTCATGCGTAATGGAAAAAACACCCTATTACGAATCCTTGCTAGTATCTACATTGAATTTGTACGAAATGTTCCTAATCTACTCTGGATTTTCACTATTTTTTTAGTCTTTAAAATGAAATCTACCCCAGCTGGAATCACTGCCTTTACTCTCTTTACATCAGCAGCCCTTGCTGAAATTATCCGAGGCGGTCTTAACGCAGTGGATATGGGGCAATACGAGGCAGGGATGGCACAAGGTTTCTCCTATCGCCAAATCCTCTATCACATCATCCTACCGCAAGCCATCCGCAAGATGCTCCCTGCCATCATCTCTCAATTTGTAACAGTGATTAAGGATACAAGTCTTCTATACTCTGTAATCGCCCTCCAAGAGCTTTTTGGTGCTAGTCAAATCCTCATGGGCCGATACTTTGAACCAGAACAGGTTTTCAGCTTATATATCCTGATCGCCCTAATCTACTTCAGCTTCAACCTAGCTATTTCAAGCCTTTCACGGACTCTAGCAAAACGTTGGCAACAAGCTGCAGAATAACAAGAGGTTGGGACAAAAAATCCCGACCTCACTTTTTATTAACAATCAAACTTTGACGCGGTAGCTGATTGAACTTTTTGTTCGTCTTTTAGACTCCAAAAAGCTCCTAATCATCCTCGCGGGGCTGGGACGACGAAATCGAGACTTTGTCTATCGATTTCTGTCCCACCGCCTTTTGAGAGAAATCTTTTTGCTTATTTCTTTACTAGAATAAAGCTAGGGAATTTAAAAAAGCCATACTTTATGCTAGACTAGAAATATGGAACATCATTTTAATCATCGAGCAGAATCATTTGATTCTCCCAAAAATCAATTTCTGGCCGATCTTGTTTGCCAGCAAGTAGAAAAACAAGTGCCTGATTTGTCGAACAAATCAGTCTTAGACTTTGGAGGTGGAACTGGCCTTATCGCCCTTCCTCTTGCCAAACAAGCTAAATCAGTGACCTTGGTTGATATTGCGGATAAAATGCTGGAGCAAGCTCGTATCAAGATTGACAGCCAAAAACTTGCAAACTTATCCTTGATTCAACAGGATTTATTACTTGAACCACTTGAAGAAGAGTTCGATCTTATTATCGTCAGTCGAGTTCTTCATCATATGCCTAATCTCGAGGACAGTCTGTCTATGTTCAAGAAACATTTGACTCATGGTGGACAACTCTTTATCACTGATTTTACTCTACCAGATGGAGAGACACACGGTTTTATCATTTCTGAACTTGAAGAAAGTCTCAGCCAACAAGGTTTCTCGGAAATAACAAGTCAAATACTCTACAGCTCAGACCATCTCTTTCTCCATAAACCTTCCCAATTATTTCTTACAAGCAGCAAGAATATTTAGCCCTTAGAGTATCAGACAAGCCCTAAAAACAAAGCAAATGCTAACCTTTACTCAGCTTTTGCATTTTCCCAATAGATAAGGTATAATAGTTGTATTGTCTTTTGGGGTCGTTACGGATTCGACAGGCATTATGAGGCATATTTTGCGACTCGTGTGGCGACGTAAACGCTCAGTTAAATATAACTGCAAAAAATAACACTTCTTACGCTCTAGCTGCCTAAAAACCAGCAGGCGTGACCCGATTCGGATTGCTCGTGTCTGATGACAGGTCTTATTATTAGCGAGATACGATCAGGCTTTGTCTAGCAGTTTGATAAGAGATTTATAGACTCGCAGTTCCTAGGCTTGAGTTATGTGTCAAGGGACTGTTAAAACAATACATAATCTATGGTTGTAGACAAATATGTTAGCAGGTGTTTGGACGTGGGTTCGACTCCCACCGGCTCCATTATATTAAAAAAACGTTGATGATCTCAACGTCAGAACGAAGACAAAGTCCTTGGAAGTCAAGTTTCCAAGGGCTTTTCTTTGTGTAAAGTCGTATAATAGAGGCAAGAAGAGTTGTGAGGTGTTCCTATGTTTCAAACGTTGATGATATCAACGTTTTTTCTGTCTTTATACAAGTTTATAATGTTACATCAAGACACTTGAAATATGGGAACATTAACTTTTCTTCTATGGGGAAAAATAGCATATATAGTGGATTGAATCTAGAATAGTACGCTACAGATTCTAAAACATTTTTAGAAATTAATTTGACTTTCCTAACCTCTTTGTTCATATCTTATTTCAATCCACTATACATTGAACAGCTATTCAATTGAATTTTTATACTCTTCGAAAATCAAATTCAAACCACGTCAACGTCGCCTTGCCGTACTCAAGTACAGCCTGCGGCTAGTTTCCTAGTTTGCTCTTTGATTTTCATTGAGTATTAGTGTTTCAAAGATCTGTAAGACTGACATTTTCCCTTTCTCCTAATCTTTATCTATCAAAAAAACCGTAAGAATTTCCTCTTACGGTTTTTCTAGCAAATTCATAGAATTGAGATTCTCAGTTTTGCTTTATTTGAGTAATTTCTTACTCTTCTTCCTCACGTTTTTTAGCGAAGAGGAGTCCGCCTGTCGCTGCTGCAAGAAGTGCTAAAGCAAGTGAAGCGCTAGATTGTTCTGTACCAGTATTTGGCAATTCTTTCGCTCCTGCTTTCTTAGCTGGTGCTTGAGCAGATGAATCTTGATTAGCAGCTGTAACAGCTTTTTCAGCTGGAATGACTGCTACTGAACCATCTTCAAAGGTTACAACTACTGATCCATCATTGTTAACCTTGATATCTGTTGCTGTTGGGTTAGCTTTCTTAACTTCGTCGGCTACCTTAGCTTTTTCTGCATCAGTCAAGTTACTTGGATCTGTAACTGGGGTTACTGATGGGTTCTTAACGCCATTTGAATCAGCTGATTTCACTGTCTTCGCTGGGGTCAAGACTGCTACTGAACCATCTGGGAAGGTTACTGTTGCTGTGCCATCATTTCCTACTTCTACCTTGCTTGCTGTTGGATTAGCTTTCTTAACTTTGTCGGCTACCTTAGCTTTTTCAGCATCAGTCAAGTTGCTTGGATCTACAACTGGAGTTACTGATGGATTTGTAACTACTTTATCAGATGATTTCTTGACTGTCTTATCCGCTGGGATAACAGCTGTGGTGCCATCTGGGTAAGTGACAGTTGTTCTGCCATCTTTCTCAACCTTAACATCCGTTACTGTAGGGTTTAATTTCTTAACTTCGTTGGCCACTTTAGCTTTTTCGGCGTCAGTCAAGTTGCTTGGATCTGCAACTGGTGTTACTGATGGATCCTTAACAGCTTTATCAGCTGATTTCTTAACTGTCTTATCGGCTGGGATAACGGCTGTGGTGCCATCTGGGTAAGTTACTGTTGTTGTACCGTCGTTACCAACTTCTACCTTACTTACTGTAGGGTTTGATTTCTTAACTTCGTCGACTACTTTAGCTTTTTCAGCGTCAGTCAAGTTGCTTGGATCTGTAACTGGGGTTACTGATGGATCCTTAACAGCT
>JAQDPW010000038.1:0-532 GCA_027659245.1 Streptococcaceae bacterium AM104-57 | reverse complement strand
GCATCAGTCAAGTTGCTTGGATCTGCAACTGGGGTTACTGATGGATCCTTAACAGCTTTATCAGCTGATTTCTTAACTGTCTTATCGGCTGGGATTACAGCTGTTGTACCATCTGGGTAAGTTACTGTTGTTGTGCCATCTTTGCCAACTTTAACATCAGTCACGGTTGGGTTTGATTTCTTAACTTCGTCGGTTACTTTAGCTTTTTCCGCATCAGTCAAGTTGCTTGGATCTGCAACTGGGGTTACTGATGGATCCTTAACAGCTTTATCAGCTGATTTCTTAACTGTCTTATCGGCTGGGATAACGGCTGTTGTACCATCTGGGTAAGTTACTGTTGTTGTGCCGTCGTTGCCAACTTCTACCTTACTTACTATAGGGTTTGATTTCTTAACTTCGTCGGCCACTTTAGCTTTTTCGGCATCAGTCAAGTTGCTTGGATCTGCAACTGGGGTTACTGATGGATCCTTAATAGCTTTATCAGCTGATTTCTTAACTGTCTTATCGGCTGGGATAACGGCTGTGGTGCCAT
>JAQDPW010000037.1 GCA_027659245.1 Streptococcaceae bacterium AM104-57 | reverse complement strand
TAATAAAAATACCCCAAAAGTTAGATTTTTTCTGTCTAACTTTTGGGGTGCAGTTCATTATCGAAAAAGAAATGAGGTTTTTTAAAAATGAAAGAAAAATATATGGATATGAAGTATATTCTTGAGTGTTTTAGAGAAGGTAATGTGGAAATTCCCTTTAAGATAGAAATATTAGATAGGACTGAAGGATTGCAATATATAGAATCTAGTGAATGGGAAGAGCTTGTTTGGGAATTTCGTAGTGAATTCTTACTTAAGAACAAAGGTCAGGTTAGATCTGGAATAGGAAAAATCTGGAATGAAAATGCAGCCTACTTTCGTAAATCTATTGACCCTATATTAAAAGAATACTTACAGAGAAATTTTTTGCCACAGACATGCATAGATTCGATTTTATTTGATTTAAGCACTCTTAGAAATTATAAATTACTGCAAGATGATTTTGGGATAGAGTCTGCCTTTCATGATGATTTGCTTTTGATTTATGAGGGAGGCTACATTCCAGTTGGCTATCAAGGCAATTATCCAGAGGGGCACTTTAAGGTGATGAAAATTGTTTAGCTTAACATGAATAGCTTCCATTGAACTTATAAAGTATTTTACACTTAATACAGAGGAGCACTCAGATCTTGTTTCTATACGAAATTGTTCTGCAACCTGACAAAGTTACTTGCCTCAAAAGGTTAACCAATACGACTGCACCAACCTTTCGAAACGCTTCATGGTTCACACCACGAGGTGTTTTTTGATGAATTTTAGAAAAGCCCATACAACTTTACTTGAAAGAATGCTATAATAGCTTAGAATAAGAGATTCTCTGTTGAAATAAATTGATGAGGGATTACGATGTCACTTGCCTTCAAGGTTGGATTGATCTATTAGACAATTGGGTTTTGAATTCCTTTTTTTAACAGTCTTTATCCGTCTTGAACATTCAAATTGGGGTAGTCGTCATCCAACCCTTATGAATGAATTGTATCAGGGGAGATTTTCAGTATATTATTGAAAGAATTGTCTACTCGAACTACAGAGTATTCGTATAGAGTTTAGCAAATTATCGTCTTATGATAATGTTTGTGGCTTTGAACCTGCAAGTTCTGTGGAAAAAGTGTTGAGATCTCTACTTGGTAGGTTTCCTTGTTTGCTTCATTATGAGAGGAAGATTGATTTTAAGTGACTATTGAAGTTTGAGAATTCGGATACTTTGGCAATTAAGAATATCTATGGTGCTTTTAAAGTGACAAAATTTTTAAGACTTATAAGTATTTTTGACGATAGGATTCAGATCAAACTGAAATCAATCAGAACACCAAAGGTCGAAGACTAGAGTACGACTTTGATAGGGCAAAAAACTGCTGCATATCCATGGTAGCGATGACATAATCGGAATGGTAGTTGTTACTGTAATAAGCGAAGGAAATAGACATGAGAGAATTTGAAATAAGGGAAAAACAAGATAAGATAAATCAGACGGACTATTGGGATGGTCGGATTCTAGATTTACAAATATTATATTTTGGTGATGAAGTTCATCTATATATAGAAAGTTATCATGAGAATAAAGTAGATTTAGAGGAATGTTGGAAAGTCAGTTTCCTTGCTTGTGCAGCATTGAATTATGAGACGGATGCTCGAAATCGCAAAAAATTTAAAGTCAAAGATTTTACACAAAATCACTTGTATACCTGTCAAGAGATATCTCTTGAATATTACGATGACAGTTTTTTTCAAACCAAGATAGTTTTAGAAGGATTAGTCAAGTTCAATATCATTTCTAGGGATGTTACTGTTGAAAGAATCAAACGATCAGAACATGATTTTTTCTGGAGGAATAAGTCATAAATGTATTCAATTAATAGTGAGGTTGAAAGTAATACCAAAAAGATAAGGAATTCCTCCAGCTGGCACTTGTGGTGAATGGATACAATGGAGAGGTCAATTTAGTAATAATGGAACGAGATGAAGATATGTCATATGATTTTTTTAAAAAATTATTATCCTATGGGGAAGAGTTTGTTCTATATTATCAAGATAGAAAGTTTTATATCAGTCAAAGGAAAGACTTAGGGGAGTTATATTTTACGGTTTCTAAGGAAGACTATCACATTTTTTATAGCCCAAAGGAACTTTTATCAGCACCATTAATCGATGGTGAGACCCTATTAGAAAGATGGAATGATCTTGCAGTTTATTAAGTCTATCCCAAAAGTTGATCATCTTATTCAAGTTATTACATAAAATCAGCAGAGGTGGGAAATGAGAGTAGTTTTATTGCCAATTTATTATAAAAATGATAATAGAATAGAAACGTGTCAGATTTTTATTAGAGATAGCGAAGAATTATGTATTCTTGATATTGATAGAGATTCGGGTTTTGAACGCTATGAAGCCGACTCTTTCTTCGAGGCGCTTACGAACTATCGTCTGGATTTGGAGAAAGAAGGCGGGATTCTACAATGTAATGGAGCTGACAAGTGTGTATTTCCATCTCCGATGCAGATGAATTTTGGGGGAGAAAAAGCCTATTTCTTAGAAATGGGAAAACAAGCCAGTTTAGACAATGTTTATGAGATTTTTGACCAAGATAAACCAAACTTAAACTGTGTCAGTGTCGCAGAACAGAAACAATTTTATGATGATTGGTTTACTAGCCTAGTAGGTGGGAGCCATTAAACCTGCTTTAAAAGTAGCTATCGGAACAAGTCTTAGTAAACTGTGTTTTGGACCGTGTGACAGATGAGAGAATTGTAGATGGACCTTATCACAGAAAATTTGGAGAATACGAGTTGAAAATAAGTGGACAATTGTTAAAGGATAATCAAAAGCTGACTTTTTTTGAGATTCTTTCCCAAATACCATCTAATCATGAAGATTGGTATATCTTTGAATGTGATGCTGTAGGAAAAGCTCCCAATAATCTGCCTATGCCAGAATTTGAAGATTTAGTCTTAAAGTCAAAATATGGCTATCCGATGAGTTGGGATGGACTTTTAAAATTTTCAAAGGGAATAGAGGATATAAATAATTTAATAGTTGTTTCCTCTACAAATCCTGTTGAATTTGAAACGATAGAAAAAGGTACAGAAGCTTTGCAAGTAAGATTGGAAATATACGATAGTACTGCTTGGGAAATTGAATTTTATGGATGACCTTGTACAGTTTACTGTTACTAATGCCACATAGAAATGGGGGATTGCAGTTTTCTTAGTGGATAATGTCATCACTGAGTAGATTGAACGAAAGACTTGCCTAGCTTATGATATGGGCGGTATCTAAAGAAAGAAGATTTAGACTGGATAGATAGTAGGGAAATTAGGGAGGATTTGTATGTTGTATTATAAAACAATTTGGAATCATACGAATGACTGTGATCCGATTATAATGTATTCTGAAATAGACGAGGAGCGCTATGAAACGAAACGATTAGATATCTACCATAATGGACACGTAGCTTACTTTGATACTCGGACACCCTTGGAGTTGGGAGAAGCTCCATACCCAAGTGATTTTGATGCAATAAATGCTACAGGTGAGTTTGATGTGTCTGAAATATCAGCGATAGATTTTGAGAACATTCTAAAAATGTATGACACAGAAGCTTTAATCGAAGATTATTGTATCAAATTAGCTAGATGGGCAGAAAGGTAACCAGTATTTGCTGTTTTTTTCAATAGTAACAAGGGGGAACATTCATGTCAGATATTACATTTAAGCATTCTTTCTTTTCCTATCCACAATCATTAAAGGATTTAGTTTCCGAAGGTAGGGTTGATTTTGGTGTATGGTACTTGATGAATGACGATGAAACAGTGAGAAGATTTCGAGGTCTTCAAACAAGATATCCTGAGCGAACATTATATCCATTTGCAAGGAGAGGTGATAATGATGATATCGCCTGTTTTGAAGATGTTGATAGTACTCTAGTGCATATCATCCATGACTTTGCTGATTCAGGATGGGAACAAAGGGAAGTTTTCCCCACCATTGATGCCTGGTTAGAATACATTGAGGAGTGTAATCTTCAAGATAGATGGTGACTTGATATTAGTGTGAACTTTGGGGGAGTTTAGCGACATTTATGAAAATAGTCATCTATAAATATATGAGGAATTTATTTGGGGATAAATGGGAAGGAGAAAAATCTTGTTGCTATTTGATTTATCTACTAAGCAAAAAGAGCTTGAAGAACTAGATTATTGGGAAATGGGGATACTGGATTTAAAGATATCCTATTTTGGCGATGAAGTTTCTGTATGCATAGAGGATTATCATAACAAAGAAAAATACTGGGAAATTAAGTTTTTAGTATGCGCAAAAGTAGAGTATAGCAATGATGCTTTAGACATTCAGTGGAGAAAAGATCAACCTGTTAAAAACATGACTAGAGAAGAATTGCATCACCATGGTCAAGAAATTTCACTGCAACTGTATGACAATAATCCTGATTTTGTGGAGTGTATGGTTGATATAGGATTGCTGCAAATGACAATTGTTTGCCGTGATATTCAGATAGAACATCTTGATTTAAAGGATGCTCAGTTCTTTTGGCAGGACCGTGAAACTGTAGAATGAGTAAAGTGTAGCTAAACGGTTATAATAACTGATCTAAGCACGAGAAAAAACGTGTAATTTATTACCGAGTCTTGATAAATAGGAATGAAACGATGTTAAGTGTTGAATTGAGAATAGCGGTAGCAGACGTAACCATGATAGATAGCTTATTGAATTTATTAGATGTAAGTCAGCAGATTATTACTTCTCACTTTTATTATAAGGACCAGGAACTAAGTTATTCAAGTGCTATAAAGTGGGAGCGGTATTTTTCGAGTCCAGCTACTGGATATTTGCATGTGAGGCAAATATTTGTAGGAAGAGTTGTTGAAGATGCGATGATTATTATTTCAGGAAATAGCGATATCGTCGATTTTATCATTGAATTTCGCGTTGAACATCTGACAGATGAGGATATAAATAGTATTAAAAAATTTATCCTAAAATCTAATCGAACTATTTCAGATAAGGACATTGAAGTTATCTGTGAAGAGTATTGAGATTTGATAGGCTATTATAAGATTAGCGAACGTAATACTTTGGTAGAAATCAAAAGAGATGAGATCAGTGGGGAGCTGACTTGAAGTGCTGAATCTGGTTTAACAATTTGGAATTTAAAGATGGCTAAACTGATGAACAAAGAGCACAAGCATTACACAAAAATCCAACCTTTTACTGAAGCAGTTATAGTTGAAATACCTGTAAATCGTAAATCTACATTTGCTTTGTTAGGAAATAAAAAGGTTGATGGTTCAGACTCTAATTCAAACAATTGCTATATTGTTTGAACTAGTGATTTATGATATCGTTAAAATATAAATCCGTTGATAGAAGTGTGAATAGGAATTTATGTTCCAAAAATATCCAGATGGAACGGTATTTGGGAAGTTTATAATTGAAGATTAGGAGAAAAAGACATGTTTAATTCATTTTTAGAATTTTTTGGCTCAGAGAATAAAGGCTACATAAAGCGTTCAGAAGATATTTATCTTGATTTTATTATGAACTATTCTAAGGAAAGTTTTGGTAGTGGGTTATTTAGGGTTGTTGATTCTAATAATTTAGAATACTTTAAAGGACTAGTACAATCATGCTTTTCTGAATTATCAGATGATATACGAGTTATAGGTTTTGATTGGTTAGGTAGGATATTTGTTAGTTCTGACACTAGTGATTCAAAAATATATATGTGTGATGCAGGAAGTCATGAGATTTTAGAGATTCCACTAGGTATTAAGGAGTTTTTGAATAATGAAATTCCAGAATATCCTGATGAGCTATTTGCTTTAGATTTTTACAAAGAGTATATTTCTCAAGGAGGAACCTCTCCCTCCTATGATCAATGCATTGGTTATAAAGTACCTTTATTTTTAGGTGGTTTGGATGACCTTTCAAATATTGAACAAATCGATTTTGATGTGTTTTGGACTATCATGTCACAATTATCGTAGCATAGATTAAATCATACAGTACAATATCCTGAAGTATCTTTAAAAACTATGGACGAATTCATTTGTAGTGTAAAATAAGTTGTGAAAATACAAAAGAAATAGAGCCGTTATAGTAGAGTTGCAATACATTATAAGAAAGAGATTCATTCCTGTGACTCTGCTTAGCACAGAACTACTAAACTTCCTAGTTTAAAAACAAAAGATTGATGAATGTTTCCGTTCTTCTCTTGAACCAGCGGTGACTAACCTCATTCAGGTTGAATTATCTACATGTTTAGGGATAAAGAAGGCTATCATACTGGAAGGGCACTTATTCAAAAAAATGGAAACCAAGTACAGCACAGTTCATTTACACATTCCTAGAGATCGAAGTGGGAATCTCGGTCCAGCTTTAATGCTAGCTTATGGATATTGTAATGAGTAGATGATTATTAAACTTTATCAAATAGGCTTAACAACTCTAGAATTTGTGATACTATAAATCGAATGTATGGACATCACTATAGTCCTGTAACGATTTGTAGCATTTCAAAAAAGACTCAATAGTAAAAAACCATTTTCAAGGTTACTTGGCTAGGAATCAAGAGAGATGAGCTCGCTGGGGAGTTGACTGGAGTTTAGATAGATGAATTTATTATGGAGTCGATACGGTATAGAGAAGCTTTACTCGAATTATTGGAAAGGCTTAGACTAATGTTTTATCAATTAAAATATGATATGAATCTTGTCGATAAGGTTATTGAAAAAAAGAAACGCTATATTTATGGGGATAGTAATAATATCAATGATATCGAATATGAAAATTATCCTAAAGGTAGATTTCATACAGTCATACATTCTGAAAAGAAAGTGGAGTCGTGGCCAAATGTAGAATTTTATTATAATTCATTGGAGATGACAGAGGAAAGTGATTACTTAGGTCATATTGATTCATGGCCTATATTTCGAAAGAATGTAGTAAAAATACTAAAAAAAGAATACCCCAATTTAGAATTTTATCCTGTAAAATTAATTGATGTGGCTACTGGAAGCATCAATACAAATTATTTTGTTTTACATGTGCTCTGTGTAATCGATGCTTTTGATATGAAACATAGTAAATACCGTTATAATGAGAAATACGATGTTTATTTTTTCGAACCCAAAGGAGAAAGAATAGACTCTATAAAGTGTCAAGGAGTGGATGTTTTTCGTGCTTCGAAAAATTTTACTGTGATATATGTATCAGATAAATTTCGTCAAATGGTTATGAAACATAAGTGGACTGGTTTTGCATTCTATAGAGTTGCTGAAGATAATGAGGAACAAGAATATATAGAAAAACATGGTATATATGAATAATAGCCTACTAAGCTTTTTTACATAGTAAAAGGAAAATTATTTTTATGAGTATAGATAAGGAGTTCTGGGACTGAGGAGGATTATCTCTTAAATGTTTGAAGGAGATGGACAGCCATTCATATAGACTTGAAGAAACCTTTCGTAAACTTATAATAAAACTAGCTACTATAATCGCGAAAACCTTACTTATAGTGAGTTATATAAACTTTAAAAGGAACACTAGGAGAAAAAATGAACTTACAATTTACCAAATTTGCAGCTATGCCAGAAGAAGTCATTGAAAAGTATGCCCCAAAAGTTCCAGATGAATTAGTGGAATTGTGGAAACAATATGGACTGGGATTTTTACTTGATGGTTATCTAAAAATTATCAATCCAGAAGAATATATAGAATTTGTACAAAAGACCTATTTTAGAGGTGATTTATCTATTCCTATTTTTATAACTGCATTTGGGGACATTATCACTCTGGAGGAAAGAGACTATCTGAGAATTGTAGAATACAAGGAGGAAAATTTCACCACTATTTTAGAAGATATGTACTATTTTCTAGAAGATTTAGAGGATGAAGAGTTGTTAAAGGACTATTTTGATATTCCTTTTTATGAAGAAGCGGTTAAGGAGTATGGGAGCTTGGACTACAATCAATGCTTTGGCTTTGTTCCTCTTCTTGTACTGGGAGGAAAAAGGGATTTAGCCAATATTGACAAGGTTGGTATCAAAGAACATTTAGAACTCATTACCCAGATTACAGGTGGAGTGGGATTTTAGGATTTGGAATCAAGGATAGTAATCTAGGGGAACTAAACCTACGAGCGCTGGTGATGATTCAAAAGATAATACTTGGTCAAGGGGTGATTGTTGGCTACTTCAGATGCTCCTACTGGATGAAGTGCTAGAAATTTTAAGTTAGTGGTTGATATGGCTACAAAACCTATTGTCCATTTTAACTTTAGAAGGCGATTATATATGTTTAAAATTACAAAAGAATACGATATGAACTATAGACGATTAGTTTATAGACCAGAAGAATATAGTTTTGATTCAATACCTCTAAAAAATTCTGATTACTACATATTATTTGACACACTCCAACTTGGCTTTGATTCAGAAAGCAATGCGTGCGTACAAATTTTTGGATTTTTTCCTCAGGTATTAAAAGCAGAAGAAAGAGATGTTCTCATTCCTAACTCGAATAAAGGGAGTATTATTCTATTATTGGATGAATGTCATTTAGATTTAGGGGATAGTATTCGATTTGTGCAATCAGATAGTTGGGTAAGTTATTATTCACCAAGCAAAGGATATACTTATTTTGGCAAGGAAAAATTATCAGATTCAGTAGAGTATGTTGAGTTTTATCCAGATTGTATTGCAGCGTTAAATGAGAAGGGTGATATAGAAGCTTTTTGGCTAAAGGTGAATTTTGAAGAGTAGTATAATGACTATTTTAGAATATCTAATGATAAACGATAGCAATTCGTACCTTATTTCATTTATCCAGTAAGTATATCTGATTAGATAGGGGCTCAGTTTTGAAATCAATACCTTGTTTGAGTCCTCAAAGGAGATTGTTAGTAGTTGAGCGATAGTGACTTGGTGTTAGGATGAACCTTGTAGTTGAGTCAATTTAAAACAAGATTATCTACAAGTGAAGGCAGAATTCCTTTGACTGGAGGTAAATAAAATGACTTTTGAAGATTTAAGAGAACTCTTACTCTCAATAGCTGAAGAAGATGCTATTATTTCGACCTTATTTTCGTTTTTTATTAAAAATAAAGGATATTCAACTCAGATATTGGAAGAGATTATTTTTTATGGAGTGACAATAGGTTGGTTTGAAATAGTTAGTGTCGAAAATAATGATATTCTCTATACAGATATCGAGTGGAGAATGGATAATGTCTTTCAAGAAGTCGTTTTTTGCGATAATGATTTTGCTGTAAAGACTTTATTTACACAAGAAGGTGGAATTCCAGAATTATTTAAGAAATTTATCTTATGACAGGAACAATCTTCATTTGTCAAAGAGAGAATTTTGGTAACTTGAATCTCCAGGCCTGTGCGATAAGGAAGTTCAATATACCCATAATAAAAATAGAAAGACTAGATAAAGCATGACAGATAAGCAAGCACTATTTTTCCAAGAACTAAAAATCATCCAGGAACAAGCTGTAAATATGAATCTCCATCAAAGTGATTTAACTAAAGAAGAACTGCTCTTTAATGTCAGTTATGATACTTTGGTTTTGACGATGGAATTGTTGGATGGCTATCGTAACATGAACTTGGAGTTATCTGATAAAGAAAGCAAGGAAGTTTTAAATAAGAATATACAATTACATGATGGGCTTGTTGATTTTTTGAAGTCATTTAAATTTAGCTAAGATGTGACATGTGTTCCAATCTCCATAAAGTAGGGAGTGAATAGGAGGAGAGGAAATGGTTGGAGATCTTTTGAAAATCGATAGGATTAAGATGCTATTGCTCGAGAATGGGATTTCTTTGGAACCAGGTCTAAGTGATGAAGAAATACAAAAAGTCGAGACAATCTATGGAATTGAATTTCCTGAGCAGTGGTTGGCAGTCTATCAACAATTATTGCCTATTTCAGAAGGTTTTTATAACTGGAGAGATTTCTCAGCTGAAAATATAGAACATATAAAACGGAACCTAGCTGCTCCCTATGATGGAATTTTGAACAGTTTGGATGAACTGGTGTGGGATGCCTCTTGGGGGAACGAGCCGACTACACTGTTGGACAGAAATGTACAAATCAGGAAAATATTAGGATCAGCACCTCGCTTAATCCCCTTATATGAGCATCGTTTTCTCCCTAGTTATGAGAATCAGGAGATGCCGATTTTATCAGTAGTGGATTTAGATATTATTTATTATGGCAAAGACTTATACGATTATTTTGAGATTGAATTTGGAAATAGGAAACTTTCTCTAGCTTTAAAAGAATATAAGCAAGTACCCTTCTGGACGAGTGACTTTTATTAAATGTTTTTACAAAGATAACTGGTCGCATCCTTGAAAATTTCATCTTACTTTGAAATATGCTAAATCCACGATTGGAATTTCTAGATGTCAAGTTAAAGTTTGAGCGGTGACTAAATGGCAGGATAAGCGATGCATTTGTTCTGGCAGGAGCATTGACATAAATTCGAGTTGTACCTGAATCGCTGCGTGTTAGTGCCTCCGAAATAGCTTCCATAAGCGTTCCAGCTTGTTTAGCAAGATGTGAACTGCACCCCAAAAGTTAGACAGAAAAAATCTAACTTTTGGGGTATTTTTATTA
>JAQDPW010000036.1 GCA_027659245.1 Streptococcaceae bacterium AM104-57 | reverse complement strand
CGTTTGTAAGTTTCATAACTACTATTATAAGATGTTTTTTGATTTTAGGCTAGTATTAAATCCTATAATCTCATACACATAAATGCCCTATACGACTTGACGACTGGAGTCTATAGAGATGTTTCTATTCAAGACAAACATGCACAAGATGAGCGCTTAGCTCTGATTCAGATGATGGAGGCTTCTCCCTTTCGAGAAGGCTCTGGTTATCATGGATAGAGGTTATGAAAGTTACAATCTCATGGCTCATTTTCAAGAAAAAGGATGGCTTTACCTTATCCGCATTCGAGATGGAAAACAATCTATGTATTCCTCCTTCAACTTGCCAAATACGGAATGTTTTGATCAAACATTTTCTCTAACATTATCACGAAAGCAAACCAATCAGTTCAAAAAACGTTATCGTGATTTTCCCAATGACTATCATTTTATTCCACACAATTCTACTTTTGATTTTCTTCCAGAAACAAGTCGAAAACAGGATCCTGTAGCACTCTATGAGCTTCCTTTTCGGATGGTGCGTTTAGAAGTGGAAGAAGGAAAATACGAAACTTTAGTGACGAATACAGACTATTCAGTCCAAGAATTAAAAAATCTCTACGCCAGCAGATGGGGCATAGAGACTAGTTTTCGTGATCTCAAATACAGTATTGGCTTGGTCAATTTTCATGCCAAAAAGAAGGAAGGGATTCTCCAAGAAATCTTTGCACGCTTTATAAATTTTAACTTTTGTCGTTGGGTAACCTCGCAAGTTGCCATCGACAATAGTCGCAAAAAACAAAGATATAAAGTGTGTTTCTCAGATGCAGCTTATGCCTGCCGTTTGTTTTTTAACGGTTCCCTTTCTTCCCTCCAGTTGAAAAACTACCTCAAGAAACACTTATCTATTATTCGACCGAATCGAAAATATCCAAGAAAGATAAAGGCTCAATCGGTAGTTGATTTCATCTATAGAGTAGCATAAATCTCAAAAAATAGGGTGAAAAAAGCTTTATTTGTCATGCAAAAAAAATAGAAGATGAGATAGAGAATAACTTTGAGGATCTCAATCACACCTCCTATTCAAGTAGTTAGATTACTAACTTAATGACATTGTATCTGATGATAGTGTTATTTTTTAACGAAAAATATTCCTCTCACTACTGATACTTTTCTATGCTCAGTTCGATTACTTTCCTACATAAATTACTAAAATCTATCCCATCCACTTCAGCCTCCTTAGGTAGCAAACTAGTCGGCGTCATACCAGGTATGCTATTGGTTTCAATGAAATAAATTTTATCATTGTCATCGACAATGAAATCCGTCCTTGAATATACCTCAAATCCAATTAAATCATGAACTGTTTTAGCACACTTTTTCAGTCGTTTATTTAGCTCTTTAGATATATTAGCAGGACAAATTTCCTTAGCAACTCCAGGAGTATATTTTTTTTGATAATCATAAAAACCATCCTCAATCGCAATCTCAATTGGTTCTAAAATTTTCTCACCAATAACTCCAATAGAAAACTCCCTTCCATTTATATATTCTTCGACATTATAATTCTTCAAATCATACCGTTGGATTTCTTCTTTGGTTTTAATAATTCTAACTCCAATACTTGAACCACTATCATTCGGTTTTATTACTAACGGAAAAACAAACTCATTTTCATCCATATACTCACAGGGTACCTTAATTCCAACGGTACTCACAAGTCGCTTTGATAATTTCTTATCTAAACTTATAGCATTGCTTTGATATCCGTTACCAGTATAGTTTATATTACAAATATCTAGTAATGCCTGCAACTTCCCATTTTCACCAATTCCTCCATGTGTAGACAAAAAGACGATATCTGCTAATTTACAAATTGCAATAACTGAATCTGTTATTTCCGATTCTTGATCAATATAAAGTTCCGATAACCTTCCTTCCTTCTTTATACAACTTATAGATTTTAGAAAAATCCTTTACGGCTTTATGATCAAAATTATATATACCATTTAAATTTAGTCTTATTACATTATCAGTAGTTAGCGCTTCAGCAACTTGTTCTGAAGAAACTTCCGAAACTAACCGTTCAGGACTCCTACCACCATATAAAACTACAATATTCATTTGATTTACCTCAATAAAATTAAAAAACAGTAAAACCCATTATAAAAGTTTTATTGTAATTCACAAATATCTTATATGCGGGGTGAAGGACTCGAACCTCCAATAGACATTTAGTCGAACCTACCTGTATCATAGGCGCACTTACCAATTTCGTCAACCCTGGATACACTACTCATAAATTGATTATAGCGTTATAATAAGCTATTGTTAATAGTTTTTAGCAAATAATTGTGATATTTTTTTGAATTTATATCTTAGAATTGTCTTTTATAAAGGCTAATACCTAGATTATTCATAATTAAAAAGTATTTTTCATTCATCTTATTTATCTCCCTTTAATTTCTTTTCATAACTCTTTATAAGAATAACCAATAAACTACTTAGTAATCCCAAAATAACTAGACTTAATCTCGGGTTTAAAAGCCAATTAAAATAAGCGGCCAATATCCCTCCAAAAGGTGCAAAAATGGTAGCTATTACAAAAGAACTAGAAAGTATCTTTCCAATATTATACACAGTACTTTCTTGTTGCTGTATTGTTGTAATCGAAACAGAAGCTATTGTAATTAATCCACTCAAAATTGAATAACAAATTCCAAAAAATATCCAATTTTCTACTATTCCGCTTGCCATAATGACAAGTGGGATGGTTGCCATTGATATATTCATCAAGATAAAGGCATCCTTCTTATTCAAAAAAGTAGAAAGAAGAGTTACTGCTATCAAACTACCAAATCCAGCAATTGAGTATACAATTCCAACAAGACTATTTGATAACTTTAATTGATCCTGTAAATAATAAATAATCGTTGCATTGAAACCTAGCATAGCGATATTCACAACAATAGTAAAGAGTAAAGAAATCCTCAACTTAATATTTGTAAAGTTCTCTTTAAAACCTACAAAAATTTCTTTTATATCATCATTACCATTCTCCTTGTGTTCTTGATCTGGAATATATGAAATTAGTATTGAAAGAAATAACAACAAGAAAGAAGCGCTATTAATAAAAAAAATACTATTAATATTAAACTTTAACATCAATAACCCCGCCAGAGCTGGAGAAACTAATTTTGAAATAGTTCGTACACCTTGAAACTGCGAATTATATTTTTGCAATTCTTCCTTCTCAAATAATGCCGGGGTAATTACTGAAAATCCTGTTTGAAAAAGTGTCGAAAATAAAGGTATCAAAAATGCAATAACATAGTAAAAAAATATAGAAACTGAATATTTAGATAATATCGGTATTACACTACATAATAATGCCGGTATTAATGTAGACCATAATAGTATCTTTTTCTTATTAAAATTATCTAATAAATAGCCCATAACAAATCCCAAGAAGAATTGAGGTAGCAATTCAATAATCACCATTCCTCCCATTGCAAAAGACGAATGAAATTCTTGGTAAATTAAGATTGGAAAAGCAATTTTCTGAAATCTATCTCCAATATTTGATATAAATTCACCAAAAGTTATTGTATAAAACGTTTTCTTGTTAATATCCAAAATGTCCCTTCTTTCTAGTTAAACCACGATGAATATCACTTTTTATTAAATCGGTAAGACTTATTCCAAACCTCTTTGCAAGAGTTGGTACCGCACTATTTTCACTTAAACCATACATAGTTACTAACTCAATGAAATATACATCCTCGCCAGATACTCTAAAATCAAGATAACAAGTACCATCTATTTCATAATAATCCAATCATGACCACCCGTCAAACGGGTGGTTTGTCCCAGGACTATAAGCCCAAATTACCAGCCAGCGCCTAAAGACGCTGGCTTTCACTTTGTTCAAGCCTTATTGCTCTTGACTCGTCACTTGCCTCTCAAAGAGGCTTTAGTATTACTTACCACTATCCCTAAAGGCATCCTTCTTATTCAAAAAGTAGAAAGAAAGGTTACTGCTATCAAACTTCCAAATCCAGTAATTGAGTAAACAACCCCAACAAGACTATTTGATAATTTCAATTACGTCCATTTTTTTCTCTCATTAATTGGACATAGCCCTTTGTTTCTATTTTTGAATTTAAAAACGAGAACTCTCCGCACATTTTCTCATAAAAATTATTATAATCTTCTTTTGAAAAATCTCCTAAAATCTCTATTTCAAGATAAAATCCAAGACCATCAATCTTATCTAGATTAATCGTTTTATTTTCTAATTCATCATGATAAGTCTTTCTATGTTTACTTATTGTGAAAATATTTGAAAAACCATCTTGCAAGATATTCCTTACAAATTCTAATTTTTCAGATGCTAACTCTATTTCACTTTCACTCCACATTCCTTGTTTTATCGTATCTTTTCTTGTGAAAACACATGCTATATTATCAGCTTCTTGACGAATTCTGTAGATAAAGCTACCTACCTCATCATTTTCAAATTCTCTTCCTTTTATTTTAAAATATTCATCAACTTGCTTATTTTCACTCTTAAATTTATAAGATTTTTCTAAATATGAAATAGCATTATTATAATCTCTCTCATCGTTGAGTTCAAATCTAACTTCTAATTCATTCATTAATTTTACCTCTCAATTCTTCAAAGGCTGAAGTCTCTTTACATTCACTCAGTCTATAGTAAGTTTCTGTAGATGTTTTATGGACAAAAAGCCTAATATTTTCTTGCACTCATTTTAGCACTTCAATATAATACTGTCAAGAATTTCGATAATATTTTTTTATTTATTTTTATTAAATACATATTTGTATCTTTTTGGATTAAAAAAACGATGCTTAATTGAACATCGTCTTTACTATTCTGTTAGATCTGCAATGTAATGCTCAATTTTTAGAGCCATTGACATATTGCCCTCAAGCTTATATAGGAAATAAGCCGTTTCAAAGTACTCTTTTACTGCAACTTTAGAAGAAAAATTCTTACTGACATTTCCCATCAATACATACAAATCAGCCAAAAGATATGTTGTTCTATACGTCTTACATTGCTTTATCGTATCTGTGATTTTAGTAATAGCTTCTTCAGTATTATTCTGCAACCATAGATAGCGACAAACATTATAATTAAATTTAATAGAAAGGTTTAATTCTTCGATTGTTTTTAAATTGAGTTGATTTACTTGATACTCTAACTTTTTTCGAATTTCATTAAAACTCTCTAAATCTTCAATATCATAATAAAAATTAAATAGAGTATTTGAAACTTGAAGGTAGGTCAGGTCAGGTACACTTAACTGAGACAGTACCTTCTCCAATCTTGCCACAGCCTCCTCTTTTTGCCCATAGAAATAAAAATCTATAAGAGATTTTATCCACTCCATATAAAACTTATCTACTAGAGACAAGCGATGTACTTTTACACTCTCTAGTTCATATATATATTTCAAAGACTCATAATTTCGATTTGTGATAAATGTCTGAGCTAACTTCTTAAACTCTGATAGCTCGTCAATCTCCTCTTCAATTTGCTCATTAAAAAAATAATCCATACTAACTTTTAACTTCTTAGACAGAGCATATAAAAAGTCTGCTCCTGGAGTAAATTCTCCATTCTCTAATCGACTAATCTGTCCCTGTTTACATATCCCCTCAGCCAATTCTCGCTGAGACATTTTTAATTCTTTTCGTCTATTTTTTAATCTGGTTGCTAATAGTGTGCCCACGTTTGCATTTTCCTTTTCTATTCGATTTCAATTTCAATTGTAACATGATTAAATTTTAAATACAAATTAATAAACCAAAAGATACAAATTATATATAAACAATGACTAGATAAGTTATTTTTGAAAACCTATCCCTTCTTCTTTTGAAATTTCCTTACTCAAACGATTGATAAACGTATTCACTTTAAATACGATGTTCTCATATCTATCGCTCTCTAATGCTATCTGTATACCTAACTCATTCAACTCCTTCTCAACAACATCAATGCCAATTTTATCAGTTATATTCAATTTTGAAAGATTCAACTTCATTTCTTTCTTGTTTTCAACTGAAGCCAGTAAATATTCTGCTACTTGATTTAAGGTTATCGCTCGTTCTTGCAAAGCATTGATTCTCAACTCAGACGCTGCTAGTTCATAAATTAACTCATCTTTAATTGTAATATAAGATTGCTTCTCCGTATCCAGCTCAAGTAAAGTATACACTTCCTCAATCTTTTCCTTAATCATCTCCACAGTTGTTTTCCTGCGGAACGGAATTGTTTGATTTTCAGAGCTGAATTGGGGAATCAAAGTTCTACCTTTCATATAGCATTTTTTGGGGCGTCATCTTTGTGATAAACATAATAGGAGCTAGTTTCTCTGATAAAAACCTTGAACTTGATGTAAATGCCATCATCCACTACTTTTTCGATTTGATTAAGTGACAACTCTATCTCAAATTCATGAACAGTATCTCTGTTTCTCCTGAACACTGGATAGGACTCCCAAAACTTCTCGTCTCCTCGGAGTGCTTTTCTTTGGAGAATTTCTCTTCTTGATAAACTTGAACTAAATCCTTAACTTCTGTAACTTTCAAATCTTTTCTCTTCTCAAAATAATCTTGGAAAAACTCTACATCATATAAGTTTTTCTGGTCTAGGTCTGTCTCTTTCACTTTTACTCCTGCAAATTGAAAAGAAACATGCTTTTGCTTAGGACTGATATTTAATCCAAATAGTTTTGCTTTTTTTATCAGAGTTTCTAAGTTATCAACATTGGGTAAAAGAAATTCCATAAGCTCTTCTATTTTTCTTTTGGCAAAGTAATTCTTGAAAAATTCTTCTGTATAAGGTCGCTTATGATTGAGTACATTCCAACTCACTACCTGTTTTATGGTTGAGTCAATCATGAAAAATATGCCATACTTGTTACTGAAATCTATCTCCACTTGTAGTAGTGGAGCAATCTTTTTGAAACCCTCAAAGTTCCTAGAATGTTCCATCAAAAATACGGTCGCTGCTTGAGTTCATACTTGTGATTGTATTGCGATAACTTTTTCCGTGAATAGCAATACGCTTAGTGATGACCATGAAACTCCCTCAACTTTTTAGTTTGAACACTATACTCTTTCTCTACATCTCTTATCAATTCAGCGATTCCTTCTTTCAAGTCCTGCAATTCTCCATTTGAAAATAACTGAGATTGGTTCACACTTCGGGCAATCTGCTTGATATTGTTGTCAATTCTCTTCAACTCAAATATCAAATGTTGATAAACGTTTGTGTCAATGGTGATAAAATTCCTATTAAGATCAAGTAGGGCTTGTCTAGCATATTCAGAAAAAGATTTGCATCCTCTTTAGCCAATATGCCAATTTAGCTGGCTCACTTCAATATCGGACATAAAAATTTTCTTGAGATAGTTTCTATAACGATGATCTATGTGACTAACTCATGTACTTCTCACGAAATACTTAGCTAAGAGTAATGGAGCTCCCAACTACCTTAATCAGCTCCAGTTTGCACGTTATAGTGGATTGAAATAAGATATGAACAAAGAGATTAGGAAAGTCAAATTAATTTCTAGAAACGTTTTAGAATCCTTAGTGTACTATTCTAGGTTCAATCCATTATAAAAGAATAGAAATGTGCTCTTGAGTCACTTGATGTTCTGACTGCGACAAGATTCTCCCATGAACATCACGGCTAATTTGTTCTAATTTTTGAGATTGTCAGAAAGTGAAAAATATTCAGCAGTTATTTTAAACTCGTCCTCCAGTAGTTTATCTCTAGCAAAGGGTGAAAAATGTTCAAATTCCTTATTTTTTATCATTACTTCAATCATTTCTATCTCATCTGCAGTTAAATCAACCTCTTTGCGAACAGCTCTACACTTTTTGTCGTACTATTGCGTCACTTTTATCTATTGTCAGACAATTCCCCACCCCGTATTAGCCCACGAGAAACTTGTTAAGAAGTATCTATCATCTTGTATGGCTTTGCGAGCTCAGATATTGTGTCCACAATAATTCTAAAATCATATCGCCTTTCCACCCAAACCTCATGCTTCATAAAAACAAACGATATGAAAATCTGATTGCAAGCTCCCAAACCCCAGAGAAAAATCTTAGTTGGATTTTTTAAGTTGAAAAAGTATAGCAGAAAAAGTTTTGAGATTTTATCACAGAAAAATGAGATAATAAAAAAGAGCCTCGTGGCTCTTGAAAGGTTGAATCACTATCAATATTCAAAGTATCTGCAAAGAATTTTAATCACATTCTCTTAGCTATATTGAACTCATCTAATCGTTCTCTTTTATCTTTTGCATTATCAATATATTTAGTATGATCCTGTTTAAACTCCTCCAAACTTACTAAAGAAATATAAGAGTCATGACTATCGTCATAAAGATCATTACATGGATTTTTCTTATAGCTTTGCTTTATATTCAACATATTCTTTCGTGCTAAATTGTCAAAAGATTTCAAAGTTCTACATGATTTAGTTTCTTGACAATGTGCACAATAGTGTGAACTACTTTCTAGTATCATATTTTTAGCATCATCTGTATATACTGCTACTATGCCATTTGTTCTGTTGTTCTTTCTATCTTCCAAGGAGTATCTAAGTTCATCATAAAGCCAATCATCATAATTTCCAATCCAATTCTTTCTATAAGAAACGGCCTCTGGAGTTAATAATACAATTGTAACCGATGTATCTTTTAACTTCTCATATAGATATTCCTGAATAGTGTCCTCACTCATTTGACTTCTATCAACATCTTCTGATCTATTAATTACCTCAGTAGATTCATCAAATAAATCAACTAGTTCATCTTTAATCTCTTTTCCATCACTAAAACGAAATGAAATAAATACTTTTGTTGCCATTATCTAACTCCTTCAATAATTTCATTTATTATATTAAAAACTTTTATAACATCTTCTTCGTTCTCTAAATCATTCCAATAATCGTTTAGATATGAATAGTCCCCTGACTCTTTCATTTCATCAAAAATTTCTTTTGCAGCAAATCCAGTAGAAGCAATCGGAATGATTATCTTTTCTTTTGCTTTAGCTATTTGAAATTCTTCCATCATGCCTGAAGCAATTTCGACTTTACCATCGACAAGTTTATTACCAAATAAAAAAATACACACACCTGACTCACTAATCATTTGTTCACGGTTCTCTGTCCAACGCTCTTTTAACGATTTCTTTCCATTGTCATTTTGTGGGAAAGGAAATAATCCAAGATGCTCACTGACATGCCTATACTTAGTTTTATAAATTTCATCAAGAGCTCCATTAATAACACTACTATCTATTCCAAGTCCAAACCCTGATATAATTTTATAATTTTTTGAAACAAGTGAACGCGATAAATTGTAACAGAATTGATTTACCTTTTCTTCACTCCAATTCTCATTATAATCAGAGATACTGCCTGAAATAAAAATTGTATTTTTTAAATACTCTTCCTCAATTTTTAATATTAATTTTGGTAATTCAGAATAATCATCAACTAGAACTGTATCTATTCCATAGCGAAGTAAATCTTTAATTTTTAAGTCTTGTTTAATTTTAGCATAGGCATATTCTTCCGCAGTCTTAAATTCTTTTTCTAACACCTGTTTTTGTATGCAATAATGCTCTCTTTTATTATCTCCTAGTAAGATATTTACCTTTCCCAAAATAGATTCTAAATTAGGGTCTTCAAAACTAAACCCCACAAACAAAAATGTTTTGGAAACTAAGTCACCTCGTAAAGCTGTTACAAATAGGGAGTTTTTCTCGCTATATCTTTCATAATCATCTTTTGAAATAACTGCATCATTAGGTGAATCTACATCACCGTGCATCTTATAAACAATCGCATCACTATCACGAATACTGATTGCTAAATCATCTGTCTTCCTTTTTATATCTCCTCTGCGATTATTATTTTTTAAGCCATTTTCAATTACCTTATCATAATTAGTTGTCCAATATGTAGAAATTGGAAGTCGTGTTAACAGATTCATAACTTCTGTTTCTGCATATTGACTAGAAAATTGGTTAATTATTTCTTGATTCACCGAACCTCTATTTCTTTTTTTATTGATATAATATTGAGTCAGTTCTACAAGATCCGTTTCTTTTTCAATATCTAAATCAATTTCATCCGCAAAAGGCTCTACAAGTTTTTTCCAGTCAACAAATCCTGCATCTACTGATGTTCCTGCACCAGCAAACACTGCTGCATTTCCTTCTTGAACAGCCTTCGTAAATTTTTTAATAAATCTCTCTTTCTTCATCTTAAATCCTTCTATTGTTTTTTATCCTTTTTCCATTCAGTAAATAGAATATCTGATTGTCCCTGACTTTTAACAATAATATTTTCAGAAAAATGTAATTTTGGATAAATAAAGTAGAACTTTGAAATAATTGTTCTATCAATTTTTTCTGAAAAATAGATACATATTTTCTTTCCAATAGCATCTGCATATCCCAATTCCCAAGCACACCATTGAGAATTAAGTGTCTTACTTGAAAAGTACAAAACAAATACATCCGACTGCTTTATACGCTCTTTGATAATATCCACCGTTGAAGTATTACACCACTCACGTTTTAGGTCATATTTATCATTAACCCAATCAATATATACAACTTGTCCATCTTTATTTAATTTTTTATAAAAGGTTATTATTTTATCTTCATCTTGAGAGTTATGTGAAAGAAAAATATCAAATTTTTTTACTTTCTCTAAATCATTAATGTATAACCTCTTCTTCAACTCTTCTGGTCCTTTCCTATTTGTTACTATTTCATTATCAATAAAATTTGTTTTTCCTTTCTTTTTTCTACTCAATCTAAACGGTAGAGATAAACTTTGAAAGTACGACTGAACTTCTTTTTTTAGCAATTGATTTCTTACATGACCATTTATTGCATAGAAAAAATTATGAACTTCCTTTGAATCATACTTCGAAAGTTCTCTAATGATTTCTAATCTTTCATGTAAATCATGTGTTTTAAAAAATCTGTTGCGATAATGTTCCAGATAAGAGGGATCTATTTCTTGGATATAATCTAATGATTTTTTTCTTTTTATAGTTTGTAGCTTTAATTTTGCTAAAGATTTTTTTCGAATTTCATCTGCCTGAGTTTTTCTCTCTTCAATACTCAAAATATTTTTTCTTACTCGTCTTCTTATATATTTAGATGTTTCAAGAATAAAATCATTAGTTTCTAAAGACTTCCTTTTACTCTGAATTTTAACTAAATTTTTTTAATAGACTTCCTGCGAAACTAAAATCCTAGTTCACGGTTAATAATGCCCGCAATCAAAT
>JAQDPW010000035.1 GCA_027659245.1 Streptococcaceae bacterium AM104-57 | reverse complement strand
TTCAAGACTGGAATCACTGTGTGGTTTGATTTTGAAGAGACTTTTTGCCCAACCTCTTTATCTTACATAAAAGCTAGGATTCGGAGATAGTCAGAAATCAGTGCCATTTCTGCTAGGAAAAAGAGAACTAGGACGCTTCCGTTGACGAGGACTGCGAAGAGAAGACGGTAGAAAGGATCAGTTTTACTATCCTTACTCGGTCTTGAGATGATGTAGAGGTTGCCAAGTAGGACCATACCCAGACTAATGAGACAGAGGAGAGCCGCAAAGCGTAGGCCATTAAAGAAGGCAAAGAAGCTAGCGACGCCTGTCAGTAGGATAGGAAGGGCGAAGAGCCTGCCATACTCTTGAAAGGCTCTTTCCAATGTCCAATCACTGTCTTGGTCGACAAAGCGTTTGACTACAAATCCACCCATGAGGATAGAAAAGAAGAAGAGACTTGTCGCTACTAAAATAGAGAAGACAGAAAAGAGATTGAGAGATGGGAATTGTTCCACGAAGTTGGCATCGATGCTTGCCATGCGACCGTAGTAGGTATGCTTGGCGTGGTAAACAGTAAAGAGGAAACTCGTAGCAGAAAAGATAGTTAGGAGGGCAAAGGCGGTGTAACTATTTTTTTTATCTGTATCAAAACGAGCTGTTGGCTCTTTAAGAGCACCTTGTAACCAGACCCAAAAATCAGCCAATTCTTCTTTGAAGATTGCAGTTTTTGTAGGTAGAGGGTCTGGGACAAATGGACTTTCCAAAGATTTGCTGGTTAAAGGTTTGCTTGTCTGAGAAACTTCTTTAACAGGTTTTTCTGCTTGGTCTGTCTTTGTTGCCAGTTCTTCTTCAGCTTCTTGTTCAGCCTCTACTTTTTCTAGATCAGCATCCTGTTCTTCTGGCTTGTCTTGAGGGTTTTCCTCAACTACTGGCAACTCTTCTTTTTCTTTTAGTTCTTCCTCGGGAATGACTGGATCAGATGGACTTTCTTTTTTCTCATTGTTGGCTGTTTTCTCGAAATCAGCACTTTCGAACCATTCTTGAGTCATGATGAGACCTCCTTTTTGATTAGTAACTTTTTATTCATGATGTCTATAAGAAGGCGAGCGAACATCCTCTTTTGGTAGATTGATGTCTTGACCAGCTTTTGCGACAAGTAAATCTTGTGTATCTTTTTTTTCTGATTTGTAAGGATTAGAGAACTCTTCATCTTCCTTGTTTTCCTCGTTTGGATTATATCCTTCCCGACTACGATGATAGATGGAACCATGGTCAGAAGAAAGTTCTACATTAATTCTCTCAAGTTCTTTTTTAGCTAGCTTGATGATCATATCTTTTTTTGACTCTAGCTCTACCTTACCATGTACTTGAATATCCTCAGCAGAGATATGTTCATGATCTGCTTGGATGCGGCTATCTGTTAGACTGGTTTCAAATACATTGACAATGCCAGTTGTGGTCAGTTGGCTATTTTTGATCTCGCTATCAGTGATACGAAGAAGATAGCCATTTGACAGAATCTTGGCATTGCTGAGTTTTGCATTGGCAATTGAAAGGATATGATGGTTTACTTGGGCAGTTAGATTTTTTAAGTCTTTTCCTCTTGGTAATGAGAGAACAACTTCATCATTGCGGCTAGAAATTCCGCTTGCGATAAAGAGGATACCTTCGATACTAGAACCTATAGAGCGACGTGTAGTTGATTTGGTATCAGTTATTTCAAGACTTTTCTCTTTGATAGAGTGTTGAAGATTTTCTTTTTCAGAGATGGTCGGGTGATACTGAAGGTGAATCTTATCATCGTTTGACTCCGTAATGACGAGCGAATGTTCTTTCAGTGAGATGTTAAGGTTTTCGATATCTTGATCAAAAACGAGTTCTTCCATTCGACTTTCAAATACTGGATTTTGAGACATTGCAAGGAGGCTTCTGACACCATCTGTTTGGATACCGATGATCATCATGGAAAAACCAATGATACTGGTAACAACACCAAAGATAAGAAATCCTTTTGTCCATTTACGCATGTCTTTCACCTCTCTTTCCTCTATTAAGAATCCATTGGATGAGTCGAAGGACCAGTAATCCAAAGAAACGTGTTACGTAAGAAGTGGCTAGTAAGACTAGGGATGAAGCTCCGATCGCCAGTAAACCACCACCAAAAATCAGCACAAAAGCAGATGTCGATTCAGCCAGAATGTAGAAGCTTTCAAATAGGAGAACGCCTCCTAGGATTAGTCCAGCTACTGATACAGCAAAGAAGGCTATAAGTACGCTGACAGCAGCGATAAAAATCCCGATGATAGCCATGAGAAGAGCAATTCCGACTGGAATTCCGATAGGAGCTGCAAGAAGGGCTAGTAGAGCGATACGTAAAATATGGCGGTCGTTCTTGCTGGAATTTTCTTCGTTGATTTTCTTATCAAGAAGTGTAGTCAGGACATCATGGGCAGCTTCTTTTGGACTTCCCAGGCTAGCGATAAGCTCCTCCTCACCTTCTGGACCCGCATCATCAAAGAGTTCTTTGAAGTAATCCATGGCTTCAATGCGATCAGATTGAGGAAGCTTCATCAGATAGGCTTCAAGCTGATTCAAATATTCAGTTCTTGTCATGGCGAATGCTCCCTTCTATGATGCCATTGATAGTGTCAGTGTAGAGTGTCCATTCTTCTCGAAGGACAAAGAGTTGCTCCTCTCCGATTTCTGTCAAGGAGTAGTATTTGCGCATCCGACCTTGGTATTCGCGAGAGTATGTAGTCAGATAGCGGTTGGTATCCAGTTTTTTCAAGATGGGGTAGAGGGTAGATTCCTTGATTTTGGCAATGAGTTTAATGGTTTGGCTAATCTCATAACCATAGGAATCCCCTTGTTCTAGGATGGCCAAGATGAGAAATTCAATCAAAGCCGCTGATGTTGGAAAATACATGGGGCACCTCCTTTTTTAGTATGTAAAAATTTTATATATAATTATTCTACACATACATCATACATCTATTTGTAAGCCCTGTCAAGCAATATGTGTAAAATTTTTATATATAAAAAATCTTCTAGTGAAAACTAGAAGATTAGAGGATTTTATCAGCACGGTCCACTATAAAGAGGGCGATTGTCATGATGATATCAATTACTAGAAGAATCAGTACCGCTGGAACCCAAGATTGGAAAAGGTTAAAACTGTAACCAAAGAAGGTTGGGCCGACAGCTGCCAAAATGTAGCCTCCGGTCTGGGCAAGTCCAGATAATTGAGCCGTTTTTTCAGGAGAGCTTGTTTTAATAGAGAAGCAAACCATGAGGTAAGGGAAAAGAGCGCTACAGGCCGTACCAATCAAGAGATGGGCCACCAACCAATAAAAGAAATTACTGCTTGGGTATAAAAGCATGGCAATTCCTAACATACCAGCCAGAGAGATGACTGTTAACATGATTTGACGGTGACGATTGGACAAACGCGTCGTTAAACTTGGAATGGTCATGGAGAAGGGAATGCTAATCAGTGAAAAGATAGAAGCCAGAAGACCAGCGTCCGTATGAGCTAGCCCTGCACTGATGGCCATTGTTGGCAACCAAGTCATGCTAGTATAAAAGAGGAGGGATTGAAGTCCACCAAAAATGATGATGGCCCAGACATTTTTGTTTTTTAAGATATTCTCTTTCTCTTGTTTTTTCTCATGTCCGTCTAGAAAATGGTTGTGACGATGATTGGGGAACCAGACAGCTAAAGTGAGTAGGCAGACCAAGGATAGGCAGAGGATCAAGCCTTTCCAAGATGTCGCCTGAGTAATGGGAACAGAGAGATAGGAAGCAAGAGCTGTTGCGATTCCCATGGAAGTCACATAAACCGTCGTCAGGAGACTAATCTTTTGTGGATAGTTGGCCTGAATGGCGCTAGGAAGGAGTACGTTAAAAATAGCGATACTTGCTCCGATGAGTAAAGTTCCCAGATAGAGTAGAGGAAGATTGAAGATACGAATCACTGAACCGATTGTCAAGACAAGGAGACTATAGGTAAAAAGGTGCTCAAGTCCAATCTTTTGAGCCAAACGCGTCGCAAAAGAGGAGAAAAGAGCAAACATTAAGAGAGGAAGGCTGGTCAAAACTCCAAGTGAGCTGACCTCAACTCCTAAACCTTGAGCAATATCTCCTAAAATAGTCGGTAAGGCCGTAAAAGGAGCTCTTAAGACCGCTCCGATTAAGATAATTCCTAGAATAAAAAAGAGTGATCGTTTTTTCATGTGAACCTCAATAAACTGATTTTGATAACAGCTTATTTTAAGGCTTTTTCCAATAGATGTCAAGATGGTGTGAGAAAATCCGCTCCTTAGTCAAGCGAAATCATGGGAAAAAAGAAGGATAGATTTACTAGTTTTTTTCTGGGATTCAAATAAAAATAGGAAAGTCGGAAAATTTGTGATAAAATAGTGGAAGAAAATATTTAGGAGACTATAAGTGATTCAACAAATCGATAATTTAATCGTCTCTATTGTGATTAGTGCTTATAATGAAGAGAAGTACTTACCGGACTTAATTGAAGATTTAAAAAAACAGACATACAATAAAGAAAATATTGAAATTTTATTTATTAATGCAATGTCTACTGATAAGACAACGGATATTATTCAGCGATTTATCTCTGAGGATACCGAATTTAGGTCAATTAGATTGTATGATAACCCTAAAAAGAATCAAGCAAGTGGTTTTAATTTAGGGATTAAGAACTCTAATGGAGACCTTATTTTGAAGATTGATGCGCATTCCAAAGTTACAGAGGATTTTGTGAAGAATAATGTTGAGATCATCAATCAGGGGGAATATGTCTGTGGGGGGCCTAGACCAACGCTTGTTGAAGGTGAGGGTAAATGGTCAGAAGCTTTACATATCGTTGAAGAAAATATGTTTGGAAGCAGCATCGCAGATTATCGAAACAGCTCTCAAGACAGATATGTTTCTTCAATTTTTCATGGCATGTACCGTCGAGAAGTTTTTGAGCAAGCTGGTTTAGTCGATGAACAACTTGGAAGAACAGAAGACAATGAACTTCATTATCGTATCAGAAATCATGGATATAAAATAAGATTTAGTCCCAACGTTTTATCTTATCAATATATTCGACCAACATTTAAAAAGATGCTCCACCAAAAGTATTCAAACGGGCTATGGATTGGATTGACAACTCATGTTAAACCAAAATGTCTATCTATTTTTCACTATGTTCCCTTTGCGTTTGTGTTAAGCATTTTTGTAAGTGCTATGTTACTACCTTTTTCTCCCTTGTTTTTAATGTTTCTATTAGCGATTTATGGCCTATTTGTTATATTATTGACTATACTTTCCCTATTGAAACATAAAAATGAAGTATTACTGTTAATGCCTTTTATGTTGTTTTCTATCCATTTTGCTTACGGTATAGGTACAATAGTTGGATTAATCAAAGGTTTTAAATGGAGAAAAAGTTATAAAAACGAAATTCAGTATTTAAATTAAGATTTCTTAAGCATGTTTAAGAAAACATTTTCTCTGTGTAGGAGGATACCATTCACATGAATAAAAAAATGACAGATTATGTAATTGATCTGGTTGAAGTGTTAAATAAACAACAAAAACAAGTCTTTTGGGGGATTTTTGATGCTGCCAGCATGATTTCCTCAATCATTGTTTCGTATATCTTGTTTTATGGATTGATCAATCCAGCTCCTGTGGACTATGTCATCTATACAAGCTTGACCTTCCTTTTCTATCAAATCATGATTGGATTCTGGGGGCTCAATGCTAGTATTAGTCGTTATAGCAAAATCACAGACTTTATGAAGATATTCATCGGAGTAAGTGTCAGCAGTGTCTTGTCTTATCTTCTTTGTTATGCCTTCTTGCCCCTCTTTTCAATCCGTTTCATCATTCTCTTTATCTTGTTGAGTACCTTCTTGATTTTATTGCCACGGATTACTTGGCAGTTAATCTACTCTAGACGCAAAAAAGGAAGTGGCGATGGAGAACACCGTCGAACCTTCTTGATTGGTGCTGGTGATGGCGGAGCCCTCTTTATGAACAGCTACCAACACCCAACCAGTGATTTGGAACTTGTTGGTATTTTGGATAAGGATGCTAAGAAAAAGGGACAAAAACTCGGTGGAATCCCTGTTTTAGGCTCTTATGACAATCTGCCTGAATTAGCCAAACGCCATCAAATCGAGCGAGTTATCGTTGCGATTCCGTCTCTTGACCCGTCAGAATATGAGCGTATCTTGCAGATGTGTAATAAGCTGGGTGTCAAATGTTACAAGATGCCTAAGGTTGAAACTGTTGTTCAGGGACTTCACCAAACAGGTACTGGGTTCCAAAAAATTGATATCACAGACCTTTTGGGCCGTCAGGAAATTCGTCTTGACGAATCGCGTCTGGGAGCAGAACTGACAGGTAAGACGATCTTGGTCACAGGTGCTGGAGGTTCAATCGGTTCTGAAATCTGTCGCCAAGTTAGTCGCTTCAATCCTGAACGCATCGTCTTGCTCGGTCATGGGGAAAACTCAATCTACCTTGTTTATCATGAATTGATTCGTAAGTTCCAAGGGATTGATTATGTACCTGTGATTGCGGATATTCAAGACTATGACCGTCTCTTGCAAGTCTTTGAGCAGTACAAGCCAGCTATTGTTTATCATGCGGCTGCCCACAAGCACGTTCCAATGATGGAGCGCAATCCAAAAGAAGCCTTCAAAAACAATATCCGTGGAACCTACAATGTTGCTAAGGCTGTTGATGAAGCCAAAGTGCCTAAGATGGTTATGATTTCGACAGATAAGGCGGTTAATCCACCTAATGTTATGGGAGCAACCAAGCGCGTGGCTGAGTTGATTGTCACTGGCTTTAACCAACGTAGCCAATCAACCTACTGTGCAGTTCGTTTTGGGAATGTTCTTGGTAGCCGTGGTAGTGTCATTCCAGTCTTTGAACGTCAGATTGCTGAAGGTGGGCCTGTAACGGTGACAGACTTCCGCATGACCCGTTACTTTATGACCATTCCAGAAGCTAGTCGTCTGGTCATCCATGCTGGTGCTTATGCTAAAGATGGAGAAGTCTTTATCCTTGATATGGGCAAACCAGTCAAGATTTATGACTTGGCCAAGAAAATGGTGCTTCTAAGTGGACACACTGAGAGCGAAATTCCAATCGTTGAAGTTGGAATCCGTCCAGGTGAAAAACTCTACGAAGAACTCTTGGTATCAACAGAACTTGTTGATAACCAGATTATGGATAAGATTTTCGTTGGTAAGGTTAATGTCATGCCTCTAGAAGCAATCGACCAAAAAATTGAAGAGTTCCGAACTCTCAGTGGAGATGAATTGAAGCAAGCCATTATCGCTTTTGCAAATGAAACAACTCACGTTGAATAAAAACAAAACTAAGGTATTATCCCTAGAACTCTTTTTGATAGGAGGGAAGGGATAGTATCTTTTTTCTAGATTTGGATAGACTTTCAGAGTTTTTTGAACAAACTTGTTATTAGTGAACAGATATGATAAACTATAGTAAATAAAAAATTAGGGAGTAACTTATGATTAACGCTTATAAGAATTTCTTTAAAGGTTATGTAGATTTTACAGGTCGTTCAACACGTTCAGAGTATTGGTGGGTTTGGTTAACAAACATACTACTTCTTATCCCTCTCTACTCAGCATACTTTAATGTTATATTTAGCGAAGGAAGCGAGGGTGCTTTTCTTGCCTTGGGTGGCTTTGCTATTATCTATATGATTTTTGGTCTGGCACTTTTCTTGCCTTGGATTGCGTTGACAGTTCGTCGTCTCCGTGACGCTGGTTTCCATTGGGCACTCATTTTCGTTGGCTTTATCCCAATGGTTGGAGGAATTGCTTTACTAGTCTTGTTAGCTATGCCAAGCAAGGAAGTAGAGGTAGTAACCCTTAATAAAGCTGAAGAAGTTGAAGTTGAAGAAGTTGTGGAAGTTTCACCTTTCGAAGAACCAGACAACAAATAGGATAGTCAAACTTTACCATCTATTTAGCTGACTAGCATTCTTCCTACTAGTAGGTAAATCACTAACACTCCCATATCCATTTGTGGATTGAGGAGTGTTTTATTATGTAAATATTTGTGATTTCTAGCAGTATCTGATAGACTAAAATATACAACTAAATAATTAGGAGTAACTTATGATTCAGGCATATAAAAATTTCTTTAAAGGCTATGCAGATTTTACAGGCCGTTCAACACGTTCAGACTTTTGGTGGGTTTGGCTGATGAATAGTATTTTGTTCCTACCCCTTTATATATTCTGGTTTCAAATGGCTTTGAATGATACCGAAGAAACAGATCCTATTTTAGGAGTAGCTATCTTAAGTCTTTATATCATTTTGTTTATGGTGTTATTTATTCCTAGGCTTGCTTTAAAAGTTCGTCGTTTACGTGATGCGGGCCTCCATTGGGCTTTCATTTTTTTCGAATTGATTCCACTGCTAGCTATCTTAAGTGGTTTTATCTTTCTTCCTGTGCTTTCGCTGGAAGGCGTTATCCTTTTAATCTTGTTAGCTTTACCTACAAAGGAAGTAGTAGCAACGACTGATGAAATAAGAGACGTTCAAGATGAAGCTCTGCCTTTTGATTAAATGAAACAACAGAGCTGTTTTAGTGGATACCATTTAGTCATAACAAAATAAGACTCCCAAGTCTAGGATGCTAGATTTGGGGGTCTTTTGCTTAATCTTTCTTCTGTAAATGATTTAAAATATCTTCTGTTTGGTGAGCAATCCAGTCAGGATTATAGTCCATGAGGTCCTTCTCCTCACCGAATCCCCAGGTTACCGCTAGTTTTTTAATGCCAGTTTCTTGGGCACCAATCATATCAAACTTGGTATCTCCGATAATAACGACTGTTTCAGGAGCTAGATGATGAGTTTCCAGAGCCTGACGGATGACATCTGCCTTGTGCAGGGCTTGAGGACTTGAACCATAGATGCCGTCAAAGAAATGATAGATTCCAAAGTTTTTAGTCATATCCTGAGCGGTTGGGGTGTTTTTTGTCGTGGTGATATAAAGAGGGTAATTCTTGGATAGTTCTTGAAGCAATTCTATAATCTGAGGGAAGAGCTGAGCTTCATGGATGCCTTTTGCCTTGTAGTAAGAACGGTATATCTGCACGGCTTCAGAAATTTGTTCTTTAGGCAGGCAGGTCGCAAAACTACTTTCAAGGGGTGGCCCCATAAAACCACGAATAGTTTTGGCATCAGGACTAGGCGCCCCCAGTTCCTTAAAAGTATGAGTAAAGGCATTGTGAATCCCGATAGAACTGTCAACAAGGGTTCCATCCAGATCGAAAAAGATAGCTGTGATAGAGGTCATGTTTTCTCCTATTTTGATAAGTTATTCGCCGAAGATTTCTTTTTGAAGGCGACGACCTGTAGGTGTGGCAGCGAGCCCTCCTTCAGCAGTTTCACGAAAGGCAGTTGGCAGGCTAGAACCTACTTGATACATGGCGTCAATGACCTCATCAACTGGAATTTTGGATTCAATTCCAGCCAGAGCCATATCGGCTGCGATGAAGGCAAAGCTTGCTCCCATAGCGTTACGCTTGACACAAGGAACTTCAACCAAGCCTGCAACAGGGTCACAAATGAGACCGAGCATATTTTTAATGACAAAAGCCAAGGCCTGGCTAGCTTGATAGGGACTTCCTCCAGCAGCTAAGGTCAGGGCAGCGGCACTCATGGCAGAAGCAGAGCCAACCTCCGCCTGGCAGCCTCCTTCGGCTCCTGAGATAGAAGCGTTGTTAGCAATGACGAGTCCGAAAGCACCAGCAGCAAAGAGAAAGTCTAGTTGTTGTTCATGAGTTAAATCCAACTTTTCAATAGCAGCAGTGAGAACGGCTGGAAGGCAGCCTGCACTACCAGCAGTAGGTGTTGCACAGACCAGTCCCATCTTGGCATTGTGCTCATTAACGGCAATGGCGTTACGGGCGGCAGACAAAACAGTAAAGTCTGATAAGGTCTTTCCGTTTTTGATGTAGTGATCCAATTTGGCAGCATCTCCACCTGTCAGGCCACTACGAGATTTATTTTCATTAAGACCAAGTTGGACAGAGGCTTTCATGACTTCCAGATTGCGTTCCATGAGAAGGAGGACTTCTTCACGTTCGCGACCAGTCAATTCAAACTCTGTTGTAATCATGAGTTCTGCGACATTTCCCTGAAAGTCCAGTTCTGCCTGCTCGACCAATTCTTTGATAGAATAAAACATGCTTCCTCCTATTTAAAGAAATTGACATTGTGGAGATGAGGGATTTTTCGAATTTCTTCGATAGATTCTTCACAGTTACGACTATCGACTTCGATAATCATAATGGCTTTTTCACCAGCTTTTTCACGAGTCACATTCATCTGGGCGATATTGATACCATAGCGTGAAAGTGCCTCTGTTACGTGAGCGATCATACCTGGAACATCCTGATGAACGATGATGATGGTAGGAGTGTTCATGTTGAGGGATACGGCAAAGCCATTGAGCTCTGTTACCTGGATATTTCCACCACCGATTGAAATTCCTGTCACACTGATGGTCTTATGCTCATTCTTAACAGTGATTTTCGTAGTGTTTGGGTGAGGGGCGTTACTGTCTTTCTGGATAGTCCAGACAATTTTGATGCCACGCTTGTGGGCGATTTCTAAACTGTTAGGGATTTCTGGATCATCTGTATCCATTCCTAAGATTCCAGCGACAAGGGCAAGGTCAGTTCCGTGCCCTCGATAGGTTTTTGCAAAAGAATTAAAAAGCTGGAATTCGACCTCAGTAGGAGTATCGTCAAAGATAGAAGAGACGATTTTACCGATACGAACAGCTCCTGCCGTGTGACTACTAGATGGGCCAATCATGACTGGCCCAATGATATCAAAGACAGATTGAAAACGAAGTGATTGCATCTGTTTCCCCTTAAAAAGATTCTTAACTCTATTATATCAAAGATTAGATGCAAGCGCTCAATTCCATGATAAAATATCTAAAATCCCCATAAAGCCTATAAAATCAAGCCTTTTGTAACAAAAAGAGGCTATTTAAGTGAAATAAAACATAGTCTTGTAACATTTCTACATAAAAACGTCAAGAAACAGTAATAATAGTAGGGTATGATGGAAATATAAGAAAGAAGGAGAAACTTTTTAAATGAAATCAACAACTAACAAAATTAAAACAGGACTTGTAGGAGTAGCAGCAGCGCTTGCTTTCCTTGCACCATCACTTGCTTTTGCACAAGAAACAACAACTTACACAGTAAAATCAGGTGACACTCTATCAGGAATCGCTGAAAAATACAATACAACTGTTGAAAAATTGGCAGAAAAAAATAAGATTAAAGATATTCATTTGATCTATGTAGACCAAGTATTGGTTATTGATGGTGAAGCACCAGCAACTTCAACTACTTCAGCTGCGACAGCAGAAGCTCCAGTAGCAGCACCTGTAGCTACTGAAACAACAACTTATGAAGCACCAGCAGCAAGCGTAACTGTAGCAGAAGAAACTTCAGAATCAACTTCAACCGTCAGCGGATCTGAAGCAGAAGCTAAAGAATGGATCGCTCAAAAAGAATCAGGTGGTAGCTACACAGCTACAAACGGACGTTACATCGGACGTTACCAATTGACAGATTCATACTTGAACGGTGACTACTCAGCTGAAAACCAAGAACGTGTAGCAGATGCTTACGTTGCAGGACGTTACGGTTCATGGGCAGCTGCTAAGAACTTCTGGCTTAACAACGGCTGGTATTAAGAATACGAGGCTGGGCAAAAACCCACTTCTAACTATCAAAAAAAACGAGCATTTCCGTAGTTGGA
>JAQDPW010000034.1 GCA_027659245.1 Streptococcaceae bacterium AM104-57 | reverse complement strand
AGCCACTAACTCTTGAAGATAAAGCCTATAACCATGCGCTATCTAAAGAGAGAATCAAGATTGAGAATATTTTTGCCAAAGTAAAAACGTTTAAAATATTTTCAACAACCTATCGAAATTACCTATCGAAATCGACGCAAACGGTTTGGATTACGAATGAATTTGATTGCTGGCATTATTAACCGTGAACTAGGATTTTAGTTTCGCAGGAAGTCTAAAGAAATAAGAGTACCCAATGTGGGTGCTTTTTTGATGATTGATATAATTGTACCCGGACAAATCGATTTTTTTTATCTTGTACTTGAGTCATTTCTACCTTAAAATAAAATTGTAGCTACCAATACAACTATTGAGGAAGAGAAAATGACTGAAAATCGTTATGAATTAAATAAAAATTTGGCACAGATGCTTAAAGGTGGCGTCATCATGGATGTTCAAAATCCTGAGCAAGCAAGAATTGCAGAGGCTGCAGGTGCGGCAGCTGTTATGGCCTTGGAGCGAATCCCAGCTGATATTCGTGCAGTTGGTGGAGTTTCCCGCATGAGTGATCCAAAGATGATTAAGGAAATCCAAGAAGCGGTTAGCATTCCAGTAATGGCCAAGGTCAGAATCGGGCATTTTGTTGAAGCTCAAATTTTAGAAGCTATTGAGATTGACTATATCGATGAGAGTGAAGTATTATCACCAGCTGACGACCGCTTCCATGTGGACAAGAAAGAATTTCAAGTTCCTTTTGTTTGTGGTGCTAAAGATCTAGGAGAAGCCTTGCGTCGTATCGCTGAAGGAGCTTCTATGATCCGTACAAAAGGGGAACCAGGAACAGGAGACATCGTTCAGGCGGTTCGTCATATGCGTATGATGAATCAAGAAATCCGTCGCATTCAAAATCTACGTGAAGATGAACTCTATGTCGCAGCAAAAGAACTCCAAGTACCTGTAGAATTAGTTCAATACGTTCACGAACATGGAAAACTACCAGTCGTGAACTTCGCAGCAGGCGGTGTAGCAACACCTGCAGATGCTGCTCTTATGATGCAGCTAGGTGCAGAAGGTGTCTTTGTTGGTTCAGGGATTTTCAAATCAGGTGATCCTGTTAAACGTGCAGCAGCAATTGTCAAGGCTGTTACCAATTATCAGAATCCTCAAATTCTGGCTCAAATCTCTGAAGATTTAGGAGAAGCCATGGTTGGTATCAATGAGAATGAAATCCAAATTCTCATGGCTGAGCGAGGAAAATAGATGAAAATTGGAATATTGGCCTTGCAAGGCGCCTTTGTAGAGCATGAGAAAGTCCTTGCCAAACTAGGAGTTGAAAGTGTTGAACTGCGAAATCTAGAAGACTTTCAGCAGCATCGAAGTGAGCTGTCAGGTTTGATTTTACCTGGAGGTGAGTCGACAGCTATGGGAAAACTCCTACGTGACCAGCAGATGCTACTTCCTCTAAGAGAGGCTATTCTCAATGGTTTACCAGTCTTTGGGACTTGTGCTGGTTTGATTTTGCTAGCAAAACAAATCACTTCTAAAGAGGAAAGCCATCTAGCGACTATGGACATAGTAGTAGAGCGCAATGCCTATGGACGTCAGCTAGGAAGCTTTTATATAGAAGCTGACTGCAAGGGCGTTGGTAAAATTCCAATGACCTTTATCCGTGGACCTATTATTAGTGAAGTTGGTAAGGGTGTTGATGTTCTGGCAGTAGTGAATCATCAAATCGTTGCGGCACAAGAAAAGAATATGCTGGTAACCTCCTTTCATCCTGAATTGACAAATGATCTTCGTTTGCATCAGTACTTTATGAATATGTGTAAATAAAAAAAGAGGTTGGGATTTTTCCCAACTTCTTTTTTACATGTAATAAACAATAGCAATATATTGGAGAGCTGAAGCTGCCAGAATGAAGAGATGCCAGATCATGTGGAAGTAAGGTTTCTTCTTAGCATAAAAACCAGCACCAACTGTATAGCAAAGCCCACCTGATACCATAAGAGTCCAAAAGATTGGATTTGTTTGACTGATAATTGCTGGTAGGATAGCCACAACTAGCCAACCCATGATGAGGTAGAGTATCAGACTAAATCTTTCATTGACTTTTTTGGCAAAGATTTTATAAAGAATACCAAAAATAGTTGTTCCCCACTGAATGGCGATAATCAGATAACCAAACCAGTTATTCATCAAGGTCAAAACAACAGGAGTATAGGAGCCAGCAATGGCAACATAAATCATGGAATGGTCGATAATTCGTAACACATATTTATGAGTGGAACCATAAGCCATAGAATGATAAATAGTCGATGAAAGAAACATAAGAAAGAGGCTGATGACGAAGATGGACACACCGACAGACGATAAAAATCCATGAGCTTCATAACTATAAGTCGATGAGATAGGGAGCAAAATCAGCATGATAAGTGCCCCTACAGCATGGGTGACACTGTTTGCTATTTCTTCTCCAAAACTAAGGCGCTTGCTAAGTTTAAAACTAGTATTCATTTGTTTCCTCCTCTTCATTTTCTGTATAGACTAGTGCTAGTGTTTGATGATAAAGTTTGACCGTTTGACAGCTTGCTTGAATGATTGGATTAGCTGGGTCTAGGTCTTCATTCATATAGTCCACAAAAGCATTGTAAAGTTCTTGTGAGTTAGTCTCTGTGTGTAGGGTGTTTAGGGTTTGAGCAATTTCCTGGATTGAAAAAACAGACTTGAGTGTTGTGATAGCAATCAATCGGGCGATTTGTTTGCGTTGGTATTTTTTCTTTTCAGGTTTACTGATATAGCCGTGCTTCACATAGTTGTTCACCATTGATGCAGTTAAACCTTTCTCTTTAGCAAGAGAAATAGGGGAACAAACTTTATTCACATAAAGTAGGACCTGATCCAAATAGAGATCAATGTTTGGAATTTCGTCCCATTCTGGGTAGGAAAAAGTAGATTTCATTTCCAACTCCTGTTTATCTAGTTTTGATAACTAGATTATAAAATAATAGAAACAAAAAGTCAAGTTTTAACTGCTTGTAGAAAGCCTTAAATTATGCTATGATGAGAGAAGCTAGTCAGAAAAGAGGAGATAAGATGGAAATTCGTTTAGCTTTTCCAAATGAAGTTGATGCAATTATGCAGGTAATTGAGGATGCTAAAAAATGCTTGGCGGAAGCTGGTAGCACTCAGTGGCAAAATGGTTATCCCAATGCTGATATTATTATTGATGATATCATCTCAGGTCAAGCCTATGTAGCTTTAGAAGAAGGAGAGCTCTTAGCCTATGCAGCAGTAACTAAGAGTCCAGAATCTGCCTATGAAGCTATTTATGAAGGCAAATGGCAAGGAGGAGAGACAGAGTATCTAGTTTTTCATCGTATTGCTGTGGCAGCAGATGTCCAAGGCCAAGGTGTTGCCCAGACCTTCTTGGAAGGCTTGATTGAAGGGTTTGATTACCTAGATTTTCGTTCAGATACGCACGCTGAAAATAAGCCTATGCAACATATCTTTAAAAAGCTTGGCTTTAAAAAGGTTGGGAAGGTTCCAGTAGATGGAGAACGACTAGCCTATCAAAAATTAAAATCCAATGCCTAAAAAGTATGCAAAAATGCTCTATGTTTCTCCCGTAGGGGAGCTCTCACTTGTTGCTGATGACCACTACTTGCTTGGCATTTGGTTTCAAGGTCAGAAACATTTTGAGAGAGGTTTGGAAGCTGGGTGTATCGTTGATGTTCCAAGCCATCCAGTTTTGAACCAAGTTGCTTCTTATTTGGATAGCTATTTTTCAGGACAAGTTCAAGACCTATCTGAGCTTCCTCTGGCTCCGATTGGAAGTGAATTTGAAAAGAAAGTTTGGTCTTATCTACGGGAAATACCCTTTGGGCAGACAGTTACTTATGGTCAAATAGCTAAGGACTTGCATGTAGCTTCTCCTCAAGCTATCGGAGGAGCTGTAGGCCGAAATCCTTGGTCAATCCTAGTACCTTGTCACCGCGTACTCGGTGCTGGCAATCGCCTGACAGGCTATGCTTCGGGAGTTGAAAAGAAAGCTTGGCTCTTGAAGCATGAAAATGCAACATTTAAAGAGAATATAGAATAGAAAGAGAAGAAAATGTTAGAATTTATCGAATATCCAAAATGTACAACCTGCAAAAAAAGCTAAGAAAGAATTAGATCAACTCGGACTAGAATATAAAGATGTTCATATCGTTGAAGAGACTCCGAGTGAAAAGGTCATTTTAAACTGGCTCGAAACTTCGGGATTTGAATTGAAGCAATTTTTCAATACTAGTGGTATCAAATATCGTGAGCTAGGCTTGAAAGATAAGGTCGGAAGCATGTCAAAACAAGAAGCAGCTAAACTCTTAGCTAGTGATGGCATGTTACTCAAACGTCCAATTCTTGTTAAAGGTGGACAGATTCAGCAAATTGGCTATCGCAAAGCCTATGAAGAGCTCGGTTTGAATTAGGTTTTGTCTATCTCTTTGATAAAAATAATATATGTCTGGCTTCTCTAAAAGTGTGTTAAACTAGTATTTAGACCCAGAAAGTCTTTACCCGTAGCAAATATTTTTAATCAGAGCAGAAGTATGATAGAATGAATCATTATCAGGAGAGGATGTTTCTATGAACGTTACAACACTTTTAGCATCAGATTGGTACCAAAACTTGATGCAGTATATCCCAGACGGCAAACTCTTTAGCTGGCGTTCGGTTTTTGATGGTATTCCAAGAATTGTCCAACAATTACCCACAACCTTGATGTTGACAGTATGTGGTGCTTTTTTCGGTATCATGCTAGCACTAGTCTTTGCTATTGTGAAAATTAACAGAGTTAGATTTCTTTATCCATTACAAGCTTTTTTCGTTAGTTTCTTAAAAGGAACTCCAATTTTAGTTCAACTGATGTTGACCTATTACGGGATTCCACTAGCTCTAAAAGCACTGAATCAACAATGGGGAACCTCTTTAAACATTAATGCAATTCCAGCAGCAACATTTGCCATTGTCGCCTTCGCCTTTAATGAAGCAGCCTACGCTAGTGAAACTATCCGTGCCGCTATTCTTTCTGTCAATCCTGGGGAGATTGAAGCCGCTCGCAGTCTCGGTATGACACGTGCGCAAGTTTATCGTCGTGTGATTATTCCCAATGCAGCAGTGGTTGCAACACCAACCTTGATTAACTCCTTGATTGGCTTGACCAAGAGAACTTCCCTAGCCTTTAGTGCAGGTGTTGTGGAAGTTTTTGCCCAAGCTCAGATTTTGGGTGGTGCAGACTATCGTTACTTTGAGCGTTTCATCTCGGTCGCCCTAGTTTATTGGGTAGTGAATATCGCCATTGAAAATCTTGGTCGCTTTATTGAGAAAAAGATGGCAATCGAAGCACCAGATAATGTGGAAACAGATGTGAAAGGAGACCTTCGCTAATGATTAAGATTTCAAATTTAAGCAAATCCTTTTCAGGTCAAACCGTCTTGGATCATCTGAATTTAGATATTCAAAAAGGAGAGGTTGTTGCCTTGATTGGTTCTTCAGGGGCTGGAAAATCCACCTTTCTCCGTAGCCTAAACTATCTTGAAACACCTGATAGTGGAAGCATTCAAATCGATGACTTTTCAGTTGATTTTTCTCAAATTACTCAAGATGAGATCCTGACACTTCGTCGTAAATTATCCATGGTTTTCCAACAGTTTAATTTATTTGAGCGTAGAACAGCGCTAGACAATGTTAAAGAAGGCTTGGTGGTAGTTAAAAAACTATCGAACGAAGAAGCAACTAAGATTGCCAAAGAAGAGTTGGCTAAGGTTGGTCTTTCAGATCGTGAACAGCACTATCCTCGCCACTTATCAGGTGGACAAAAACAACGGGTCGCTATAGCGCGTGCCCTAGCCATGAAACCAGACGTCTTACTTTTGGATGAACCTACTTCAGCCCTTGATCCAGAATTAGTTGGTGAGGTAGAACGATCTATTGCTAATGCTGCCAAATCTGGTCAAACTATGATTTTAGTCAGTCACGATATGTCCTTTGTTTCTCAAGTAGCTGATAAGGTTTTGTTCTTGGATAAAGGAAAGATTATTGAGTCTGGAACACCAGATGAGATTATCAATCATCCAAAAGAAGAACGAACAAAAGAATTCTTTGCTAGTTACAAACGGACCTATATTTGATATAATAGAAGATAAGAAAGACTCAGTTAGCTAGGCTAACTGGGTTTGCTCTTTAAAATTAATAGAAATGAGAGAGAGCATGTTAGTTCAGCTATTTGCTTTGTATTTAGAGAGTTTAGTGTTGACAATTCTACTGGTCTTGATTATTTTGGGACTCTGGATTGGACTTAGAGCTCTGTCGGGGGTTGACAAAACTGCTAAAGCACGTCAAGCCCATCTCTACGATATGATTATGATTGGAGTTTTAACAATTCCAGTATTGTCATTTGCAACCATGAGCATTTTGTTGGTTCTCAAGGCTTAATAGTTGTAAAATGGGATTTAATTCGTTAGAATAAAAATAGTTACAACAAGAAAGAAGGAAAGAGAATGTACGATACGATTATTATCGGTGCAGGCCCTGCTGGGATGACTGCAGCCCTGTATGCAGCTCGCAGCAATCTCAAAGTGGCTTTGATTGAAGGGGGCCTTCCAGGAGGTCAGATGAATAATACTTCTGACATTGAAAACTATCCAGGTTATGCTAATATCAGTGGTCCTGAATTAGCTGAAAAAATGTTTGAACCTCTTGAAAATCTGGGTGTTGAGCATCTCTATGGTTTCGTTGCAAATGTTGAGGACCATGGAGAATTTAAAAAAGTCGTCACAGACGACCAAGTTTATGAAACGCGCACAGTTATTGTAGCGACAGGTTCTAAGCATCGTCTCTTGGGGGTTCCAGGTGAAGAAGAACTGAATAGTCGAGGTGTTTCTTACTGTGCGGTTTGTGACGGAGCCTTTTTCCGTGACCAAGATTTATTGGTTGTAGGTGGTGGAGATTCGGCTGTTGAAGAAGCTATCTTCTTAACTCAGTTTGCCAAAACTGTAACCATCGTTCACCGTCGTGATGAGCTTCGTGCCCAAAAGGTCTTGCAAGACCGCGCCTTTGCTAATGATAAAATCAAATTTATTTGGGATTCTGTTGTCAAAGAAATCAAGGGTGAAAACCGTGTGGAGTCAGTTGTCATTGAAAATGTTAAAACAAATCAAGTGAGTGAACATGCCTTTGGTGGAGTCTTTATCTATGTTGGTTTAGATCCAGTTAGCGATTTTACAAAAGATTTACAAATCCAAGATGAGTCAGGTTGGATTGTGACAGATGACCACATGAAGACAAGTGTTGCAGGTGTCTTTGCAGTTGGAGATGTTCGTCAGAAAGACCTTCGCCAAGTTACAACAGCAGTTGGAGATGGTGCTATTGCAGGCCAAGAAGCCTATAAATTTATTACTGAGCATTATTAAAAAGGCGGTGGGACAGAAATCTATAGACAAAGTCTCGATTTCGTAGTCCCAGCCCTGCGAGGATGATTAGGAGCTTTTTGGAGTCTAAAAGACGAACAAAAAGTTCAATCAGCTACCGCGTCAAAGTTTGATTGCTAATAAAAAGTGAGGTCGGGATCTTTTGTCCCAACCTCACTTTTTATTAGAGTCTATTTCTGAAGACTTCGTACATGAGGATAGCAGCAGCAACACTGGCATTGAGACTTTGTACGTGTCCATTCATAGGAATGGTAATCATCTCGTCCACTTGTTTTTTGATGTTGCTTGAAATTCCCTTACCTTCGTTGCCGATAATGAGGGCGACTTTACCACTTGTGTTCCATTTATGGCAAGGAGTCCCGTTCATATCAGTACCAAATGTCCAGAAACCTTCATCCTTGAGTTTGTCCAAGGTTTGGCTGAGATTGGTCACGCGAGCGATTGGAACGTGTTCAATCGCACCTGTTGCTGTTTTTGCTACGACAGGAGTAACACCGACAGCTCGATGTTTGGGAATGATGACACCTGAAACGTTGGTTGCATCAGCTGTTCTCAAGATAGAACCAAGATTATGTGGGTCCGTTAAACCATCAAGGATTAGTAGTAGTGGGTTTTCTTCCTGGCGTGTCTTGGCAAGAAGTTGCTCAAGTTCAGTGTAGGCAAATTCAGAAACGCGCAAGACAAAACCTTGGTGAACAGCTCCTTCAGTCATCTCAGAAAGTGATTTTTTGGAAGTCCAAGAAATGGATACTTTCTTTTCAGTAGCCAATTCCTTAACTTTTTCCACATTCTTTCCTCGTAAATCTTCCTGAAGATAGAGTTTGTTTCCAGTATTTGCTAAAAGAGCTTCTGTGACGGCATGAACGCCATAGACAATATCGTTTGTTTTCATATCTTCATTATAACACAAAATCCCGTCTTGCAACGGGATTTTCTTTATTCAAGAATGAGCAAACCATCTTTAACTTCAAATGGGTCTTTTTCATTGATACGATCATAGAACATGACGCCATTTAAGTGGTCAATTTCATGTTGAACAACGATTGAGTTATAGCCCTTGAGTTTGATGCGGTGCTTTTCTCCATCTTTATCAAAATAATCGACAGTTACTCGAGCGTGACGGATAACATAACCTGGAACAGCACGGTCAACAGACAAGCAACCTTCTCCTTCTCCTAAGGCAGCATCTTGGACTGAGTGTGAGACGATTTTAGGATTGTACATGACAGCCTGTAAATCATAGGCTTCTTGTGGAGTTTCCCCTTCCTCAGTGATATTCGGTACCAATACGGCAATGATGCGTTTTGAGATATCTAATTGTGGTGCTGCAAGACCAACTCCACCACGTAGACCTAATTTTTCAGCCATAACAGGGTCTTGTGAGTGTTTTAAAAATTGCATCATTTTTTCTCCGAGAATGATATCTTGATCACTCAAGGGGAAGCTGACTTCTTCAGCAACGGCACGAAGAGTTGGGTTCCCTTCGCGGATAATATCATTCATATCGATTAAATGAGCAGCTTTGGTAATTCTTTCTATAGCAGACATGTTCTCTCTCCTTTTCTTACTTTACATGATAACACAAAACAGATGAGAAAGAAAGTCACAGAAGTTGCTAAAAAATAATATAATAAAAGGAAATACCTATTTGTCTGTGGTATAATAGAGTAAGAAAATAGACTTTAAAATCATGGGAGAAAAGTTATGGAACAACGTAGTAGTAGAAGCAAAAACGGTCCCGTTTTACAAGCTATTAGACATTCCGTTCGGTTTTTCAGGAACTATAAGCAGTGGAACAATCGCACTTTTATTGTGGTCTTGTTAGCTTTTGTAGCTCTCTCCATGGTCACGACCTTGTTAGTAGAAGGGGCTCAGGGGATTTCTTTGACTAGTAGTGACTCGACTGTAGTACATCATAAATCCAATGCTCAGGAAAAGAGTGAGGATACTGAGAAAGAAACAAGTGCGCGTATCATGGCAAATGGGGATCTCCTCTATCATATTCCGATTTATAGAACTGCTCTAAAAGAAGATGGGAGCTATGATTTTCATGAAAATTTTGACTATGTCAAACCTTGGTTTAAGAAGGCTGATCTAGTCATCGGAGACTTTGAAGGGACTATTAGTAAGGACCATTACCTAGCAGGCTATCCTTTATTTAATGCTCCAGGAGAGGTTATGGATGCTATAAAGGATGCTGGTTATCAGGTGCTTGACTTGGCCCACAATCACATCTTAGATTCTCAGTTGGAAGGAGTTATCTCTACAGCGGATGCGATCGAAAAGGCAGGCATAACTCCAATTGGAGTATATACCCATGAAGCGCGTGACAAGGCGCCTTTAGTGATTAAGGAAGTAAATGGGATTAAGATTGCTTTCCTTGCCTATTCTTATGGCTTTAATGGTATTGAGGAATATATCTCTAAAGAGGATTACAATAATTACCTGTCCGACTTAAATGAAGATAAGATGAAGGCTGAAATTGAACGAGCTGAAAAAGAGGCAGACATAACCGTTGTCATGCCGCAAATGGGAATTGAGTATCAATTAGAACCAACTGAAGAACAAAAGATTCTCTACCACAAGATGATTGACTGGGGAGCTGACCTTATCTTTGGAGGGCATCCTCACGTTGTTGAACCAGCTGAAACAGTTGAAAAAGATGGAGATAAAAAACTCATCATCTATTCTATGGGTAATTTCCTCTCAAATCAGCGAATTGAAACCATGCAGGATGAGGAAAATGCCAAGTGGACGGAGCGTGGAGTCCTCATGGACGTAACCATAAAGAAGAAAGCAGGCAAGACAACTATTGAGACTGCATCGGCTCATCCAACTTGGGTTAACCGTACTCCAAAAGGGACCTATTCACCTGACGGCTATCCACTTTTTCTTTATCAAACCTATATCTTGGAAGATTTTATAGAAGGTGGGGCTCATCGTGAAAAATTGGATGAGGAAACCAAGGAAAGAATTGACATAGCCTACAAAGAAATGAATGAACATGTAGGTTTGAAGTGGTAGTGGTATTTCTTAGAGGAGACGAGATGACGATAAAATTAATTGCAACAGACATGGATGGAACCTTATTGGACCCCAAAGGTCAATTAGATTTACCTCGTTTGGAGAAGCTTCTTGATCAGCTAGAAGAAAGGGGAATTCGATTTGTCATTGCGACTGGAAATGAGATTCATCGTGTGAAACAATTACTAGGGCATTTGACAGAGCGAGTAGTTTTGATTGTAGCTAATGGGGCGAGAATTTTTGAAGGCAATCAACTTTTACAGGCTCAAACTTGGGATGATGACATGGTTAATCGGGCTTTAGAATTTTTCAAGGGCCGAGAATGCCAAGATCAGTTTGTAGTGACCAGTATGAATGGTGGTTTTGTAAAAGAAGGCACCGTCTTTACTCAACTTGAAAATTTTATGACTCCAGAGATGATTGAACTTTTTTATCAGCGTATGAATTTTGTGGAAGAGTTAGAGTCTCATCTTTTTGGTGGAGTGTTAAAAATGAGCTTGGTAGTCGGTGAGGAGCGCTCTGACTCAGTTTTAGAGGAAATCAATCAGCTCTTTAATGGTCATGTTCAGGCTGTCTCAAGTGGTTATGGCTGTATCGATATTCTTCAGTCTGGGATTCATAAGGCTTGGGGCTTAGAGGAATTGCTCAAACGCTGGAATTTAAAACCAGAACAAATCATGGCTTTTGGTGATAGTGAAAATGATGTAGAAATGCTTCAATTAGCTGGAATTGCCTATGCCATGGAAAATGCCGACGACAAGGCCAAAGCAGTAGCAACTGACTTTGCTCCATCCAATAGTCAGGCAGGAGTTTATCAGGTTTTGGAAGACTGGCTAGAAAAAGGAGAATGAAATGGCAGTGCAGTTGTTAGAAACGTGGCTCCTAAAAGAGCAAGAAAAAATCCAAAACAAGTATCGTGAACTCAATCAAATCTCCCTATTGGATCCAGATATCATTTTTATTGGTGATTCTATCATCGAATATTATCCCTTGCAGGAGCTACTAGGACCTTCAAAGATCATGGTCAATCGAGGCATCAGGGGTTACCAGACAGGGCTTTTACTTGATAATCTGGACGCCCATCTCTACGGTGGTGCTGTTGATCAGATTGTTCTTTTGATTGGGACAAATGATATTGGTAAGGAAGTAGAGTTGGAGCAGACCTTGCATAACCTCGAAGCAGTGATCCAGTCAATTGCGCGTGATTTTCCGCTTACCCAAATCAAGCTTCTTTCTATTTTACCAGTTAATGAAGGTACAGAGTATCAGCAGACAGTTTATATCCGTACCAATGAGAAAATCAAGATGTGGAATCAAGCTTATCAAGACTTAGCTTCAGCCTATATGCAGGTTGAATATGTCCCAGTATTTGATAGCTTGCTAGATGAAGCTGGACAATTAAAACCTACCTACACAACCGATGGTCTACACCTAAGTGTTGCTGGTTATCAGGTTCTTTCAAATGTGTTAAAAGACTATCTTTTTTAGCAACAGTATGGATGATTCAGAGTTTTTCTGTCTGATTTTTGGGATGCAGTTTACCTTTGAGGTTGGAATAGTACACTATTTTTTTCTAAAACATTGCTAGAAATTGGTTTGAATTACGCAATCAATTTGTTCGGTTTTTATTTCATTCTACTATAGTATATAAATTGGCGGTTATAATATCTTTCAGTATATAGTGGATTGAACCTAGAATAGTACGCTATAAATTCTAAAACATTTTTAGAAATCAATTTGACTTTCCTAACCTCTTTGTTCATATCTTATTTCAATCCACTATACATTTTAAGTAATATTTACTATATTCATATCTTTTTACAAAAAAACAAACCGTTTTCACTTGACAAAAATTGGTCTATACCATATAATAAAATAAAGAAAACGGAGGTTATAAAATGAAAGTTATTAAAGTGGAAAATCCAATTGAAGGTGGAAAAGTTGCTTTTGACATCCTGAAAGAAAAGTTGGAAAATGGTGCGCAAACCTTGGGTCTTGCAACAGGAAGTAGCCCTTTGGAATTTTACCAAGAAATCGTTAAAAGCGATCTTGATTTTTCAAATCTTACAAGTGTGAACTTAGATGAGTATGTCGGTCTTGATGGGGACAATCCTCAATCATACCGTTACTTCATGCAAGAAAATCTATTTAACAAGAAACCATTCAAAGAAAGCTTCTTGCCACGTGGTGATAAGGATAATGCAGAAGCAGAAGTGGAACGCTACAATCAAATTTTAGCTGACCATCCAGTTGACCTACAAATCTTGGGAATTGGTCGCAATGGACACATTGGATTTAACGAGCCAGGAACTCCATTTGATAGCCAAACACATCTTGTAGAGCTTGACCAGTCTACTATCGAAGCTAACGCACGTTTCTTTGATAAGATTGAAGATGTTCCAACACAAGCTATTTCAATGGGTATTAAGAACATTTTGGATGCTAAGTCTATCCTTCTCTTTGCTTATGGGAAATCAAAAGCAGAAGCTATCGCTGGAACTGTTGAAGGTCCTGTGACAGAAAGCCTTCCAGCAAGTAGCCTGCAAAACCATCCAGATGTGACCATTATCGCAGATGCAGCAGCACTCAGCTTACTGGAGAAATAATTAGTCGCGACAACGACGGGTATTGATTACGAGTGATTATATTCTCTGTAAATGAGTGTGCTTGTGCGTGAAAATGATTTTTCAGATGGAGACAGTCTATGAATCTAAGTGGAGAAACGAGTGCTGTCAGTGAGTTGAATAGGTGAGGTTTCTTAAAACGAGAATAGTATCCTGTATGAAAAACGGATAGTAATTAGTCTTATACTCAATGAAAATCAAAGAGCAAACTAGGAAACTAGCCGCAGGTTGCTCAAAGCACTGCTTTGAGGTTGTAGATAGAACTGACGAAGTCAGTAACATATATACGGCAAGGCGACGTTGACGAGGTTTGAATTTGATTTTCGAAGAGTATTAATCTAATAAATTATAGTTACAAACCTAATTCAGCTAATTGAGTATTATTTTACAAGTTTTTGCCAGATGCGAGTATTATCGGATGCGATTGAGGCCTTCTATGCTTGCGTCTTTCTTTTTGTAGGCAGCTCCTTGTTCATCGTTGCCCTCTTTTATAATGGATTGAAATAAGATGTGAACAAAGAGGTTAGGAAAATCAAATTAATTTCTAAAGATGTTTTAGAATCTGTAACGTACTATTCTAAGTTCAATCCGCTATA